>NZ_JBZCNC010000014.1:0-609 GCF_058269115.1 Arthrobacter sp. TJ-266 | reverse complement strand
TCCCAGTGAGATCCTCGTGTCCCCACTCCCACATCGCGACCAGGATCGGCTCCAGACGGAACCCCCGTTCGGTCAGCCGATACTCGACCCGGGGAGGAATCTCCGAGAAAGCCTCCCGAATCACGACGTCCTGCGCCTCGAGGTGCCGGAGCCGATCGGTGAGCGTCTTGGGACTGATACCCGGCAACGCCGCACGCAGCTCGCCGAAACGCTTCGTCCCCGAGAGAAGCTCGCGAACGATCAACGTCGCCCAACGGCCCTCAACAACCTGCACCGTGCGATCGACCGGACACTCGTCGGTGTCATGCGGCAGCGTTGTCCAAACGTTACTCATGTCGACTCCATTAGTATCTTGCGGGAAACTACTTCCCATAGTGCATCGTAGGTCTACCAATCCGCAACCAGGAGACCACCATGACAACGCAACTCACCGCCCGCGACATCGCAAGCAACGCCTACTTCGAGACCTTCGACGCAGGGGACGTCGACGCAGTCGACAAGTTCTTCAGCGTCGATCTCATCGACCACAACGCAGCGCCGGGGGAACACTCGGCCATCGAAGGAATGCGCAGACTCGTCGCCGCTGTCCGGGACGGTTTCACGAACACC
>NZ_JBZCNC010000013.1:0-1211 GCF_058269115.1 Arthrobacter sp. TJ-266 | reverse complement strand
GGTGCGGGCCGCGACCGCCGCGATCGCCGCCCCAGCCGCGCTGGCGGAGGGCTGACCATTTCGTGCAAAGGTCTGCAGCGAGCTGAGGGTACCGGGCCACTGGTTCCAGTCACCTACGACCGGTCCTTGGCTCGTGTACTGCCACAGCTGGTAACCGCTCCAGCCCGCGGGCATCACCCCGGGTCCTACGTTGCTGTAACTGGCTAGATGAAGCGGGTGGTTACCGAATGCCGTGGAGCGGGCGGTGCAGGTGTTCCACCAATCAGCGGTCGTATAGATCATCGGCGCGCGACCGGTGCGGTTCACCATCGTGTTCGAGAAGTCCCTGATCCAATTGACCATTTGCGAGGGCGACATGTTGTAACAGGAGTTACCAAGTGAGGCGTAAGGGTTGTACTCAACATCGAGAAGTGGTGGAAGAGTCTTGCCGTCACCCGTCCAGCCACCTCCGTTGTCAACGAAGAAGTTCGCCTGCTGGGCGCCGGAGCTGACACTCGGGATCGCGAAGTGGTAGGCCCCCCGGAGCATGCCCGCGTTGGTGGACCCGTTGTACTGCGCGGAGAAGAACGGGTTGCGGTAGTTCGTCGCTTCCGTCGCCTTCGTGTACGCGTACCGAGAGCCCTGGTTCCAGGCGGCCCTCCAGTCCACGGTGGCCTGGTGGCTGCTGACGTCCACGCCGAGGACGCCGCCCGGCTGCCAGTAGTTGACCGCCGCGAGACCCTCCTGCTCGGCGCCGGCCGTGGTGCGGTCAGCCTCTCCCGGAACCGGCACTTGGGCGTCACCGGTCGCTGCCATCCTGAGGACACCCTGCCCGAGGGATGCTCCGTCGGTATCCATCTCGGTCGCCAGCGCCTTCGCGTTGGAGAGCATCCGCTCCGGCGTCAAGGTCGGTCCCACGGCCTCGGGCGACGACGGCACCACCGGCGGCACCACCGAAGAACTCGTCGCCCCCGGAACCGTGACAGGTGGCACCGACGGAGCTACCTCGAAGTTCTGCGATGCGGGTGCGGAAGTGGGAGCGGGAGCGGGCTGGTCCTGCGCCGCTGCTACGCCGGGGTTGATGACCAAGGCTGCGCTCAAGGCGATGAATGCTGCGGCCGTCCTGGCTTTCACGAGTGACACGAAGATCTCCAAAGGCTCGGGTGGTGCTGTTGTTCCGGTGACGTGCTGGTGGGTGTGAGGGGTCAGGTGTAGCGGATGGTGGTGCCGGT
>NZ_JBZCNC010000012.1:0-3681 GCF_058269115.1 Arthrobacter sp. TJ-266 | reverse complement strand
TTGGCACACTATTGAGTTCTCAAACAACAGGAGCAACCGATTACTCACAAGCCCGACGCTTTCACGTCTTCAGCGGCTTGCTTTCCCTCGCTGCTACATTTACAGCTTATTTCATCTTCTTTTCCCTTGTCAAATCCTCGGTTGTGGCTTACAGCTCACAATCAACAATTCAACAAACGAACCCATGACAATTAAGGACCTAATTCGTTTTCGCTTTAGAGCGCACGAACCGGCCGATCAATGTGAAGGGGTTGGTTGCCCTCATCGGGGCAACTCATGAAACATTACACCCACGATGGCCAACCGGCAAACCAGCCCGACGTCGCCTGCATCACGTCCTCGTGGCGGCGCATAACGGCCGCGTGGACTGCTGATATCGCCCTACTCAAGGTTGTCCGACAGCTCCTCCAAGGCACGGTAGGCGGGGGCCCGGGCTCGGGCTCGGGCTCAGGCTCAGGCTCAGGCTCAGGCTCAGGCTCAGGCTCAGGCTCAGGCTCAGGCTCAGGCTCAGGCTCAGGCTNGGCTCAGGCTCAGGCTCAGGCTCAGGCTCAGGCTCAGGCTCAGGCTCAGGCTCAGGCTCAGGCTCAGGCTCAGTACAAGTGACTGGCACACCTCCGGTCACACGGACGGGTTGAGTCACTTTAGGTATGCAGTCAGCGATGTCAGAACATAGGGTGCCACGGCCACCAGAAGGGGCCGGCCAATGGGACGACCGGCGGCGCACACGGCGGACAGCCGATACGCCGGGCGGCGGACTACCTCGTCGCTGAGGGCTTCGCGCCTGAGGAACACCATTCCGCCAACCCTCCCGCCCGACGCGAAGAAGCTCGGACCTTGGTTCCCAGGGCACGTCGTACTGATGAGCCCGTTGGGGAGTCTCCATCTGTGCTTCATTCTCAATCCCGCGAGTGGCTCCGACGTAGCGGACTTCTATCGGCGAGAACCTCGGCGCCTCCGGTCACCTCGAGCTGACCTATAGCCTCGTCGTCGTCCAACCGCCTCCTCTGTGGGGCACATCCTGGCCCGAAGAAAGTCCGGAGGAGCCTCCAACCGGCGCAGCGGGTCGTCGTCATGGCTCCGTTCGCCTTCGGAGGCAATACCCGAGGATGCCTCCCCACTCCCCCTGGTGGGAGCAAGCGCTGGTGGCGCCGGCGCTGACGGTTCCAGAGCTTGTTGGTCCGGCCCTTTACGCGGCGTTCCGCGAGACGGGCTGACCCAGATGCTGTCGAAGAACATGCTGCCGCCGCCCAAAACACTCCCCGTGCATCGCCGACTCATCGGCACTCCACGTGCATCTGCGACTCATCGCGACGCTGTCGTGAAGGTCAATAGAGGTCGACCTACATGTGATGACCGCTTCCACCTCCCGCCATGGAGGCACCTTCACCCATGTCGGAAGATCACCTCGCGACGAGCACGGAAATCCAGCGTCTCGCCGAGCCTGCCTCCGGCCTCACCACGAGGAACACTCAGGCGCAGAGTCAGATCGAGAAGAATCGGGTGCATCGACTGGGGACATCCTTCAGCTCCGACACCACGTATCCGACGCCGAGCCAGAGGAACGCTCGCTAGCCGAAGTTCCGAGGACTCCTCGAAGAGCGAGACCAGCGCTCAGCGGTCGTTGCCCATCCACGTCCACATGTGCCGCGCGGGAACGCTGCACCGTCGGATACCGCGCAAGGATGCTGCACCAGCGTCGATGGACACAGATGCTTCTCGACTGATGACGCTGTAGCAGGCACAGGCCGTCCTTGGCCGTGTGCGCTTGTCGAGCTGATCGGCCTTACACATCGAGAGGATTATGCCTTGTACAGCTCACCGCGAAGCCGATCCGTTCGCGTCCGCCCATGAGCTCTCACTTCAGAGGTCGGTCCGTCGACCGAATAGCCGAGACCATGTACTTCGAGCACGTGATTCACCGTCGCTGAAAGCAAAGAGTGGACGGAGCATTGTGATCCGGTGGGAACGAGAGACGGGATCAAACCGTGAACGCATTGCTGGGACGGAGACCAACCACCGGCGCTCCGACCGAAGCAGACGCAATGATCCTGGGACCACTGATGAGCCCCTTGCGGAGAGACCGGCTCCCGGAACCAGGCACAGCCGATGTAGGAATTGCCGATGCCCACATCTGACGATCGGAGTACCGATATATTTGTCCGCCTGACCGAACAGACGGTCCCTCTGTGAATAGTGCGCAGGCCAACGACGTGGCCCGACCAATATTCAACGTGAGCTGGCTACCGATTGGCCATTCGCTCAATTCACGTCATTGGCCCCATCGAATTGCCACGCACCATCGGTGGAGCATTGTCGACCTGCAGCGACGAGATGTGATTGACGGCAGCGTATCGCGCCAATGTCAGTGGCGGCCTGGTGGAGATGCTTGTTGGCGGTGCTCGACACGTGGTTCGGATGCGACGCCGCGCCTGACTACCTTCTGTGAGATCTCGGCTCCGAGCACCGCTCAGAGGAGGGGGCGCGGCCGGACGCCAAGCTCCCGCCATGATGAGCGGAGCCGACCAAAGGAATTGGGAGCCACCCGACAATCGTCTTGGCTCGATGGGCCGGTACAGGCTTGGCACGATCGGCAAGTACGGCGCGGTGAGCTCGTGTGGGCCGACGCCGGAGGTGAACCACAATTCCGATGTGGGGAGACTGCCAGTGTTGTGCGGCAAGCTCGTGCGGCTGAATTCGAAAGACCAGGTCACCAGCGCGAAGTAATGCAAGAAGTTGGAGGCTCCCGCGGTGACGGGATGAGCAGGTGCGGTCCGAGAGTTGTCCGCGAAAGGAGCGGACGTGAACGGATACGCCGAGACATCGGACGCACAGTGCGGGAGCTGTTCCTAGCAGGTCGTCACAGCGAAGGCCGGCGCATCGATGTGCCTACGCCCCGCGGGAGCCTCCGTACGAGTCACCTCTACGAGATGGTCCGCCCCTAGCTGTACCTCGGGCGATGATGGCAATCAGGCCCGTGCCGTCAACCCATCAGTTGGCACCTCAGGAGAGGGATGTCCACGAGCCGCTCTCCGGCGTACCTACGAATACTGACCGTGCGGGCGAAGATCCGCTATCGGGTTCAGACCACCTCTGGTCCAGGACGTGCCGGCCAACGAAAGTGAACATGACTGACGCTGAACACAGACCCTAGCGGGAGGTGCTACCGGCTGACGTGTGCAATCTGATCCTGATCCGGCGCCGGCGTCACTTCGCTTGCTGCCAGTTCCTGCCTCGAGCTTGCTGGCTGTGGTGTCACTACCAGTGCTGCTGCGGGCGACCCTCGCGCTGGTCTGATGCGATCTGATGCGACCCGGAAGACGGTGCGACGCCGGCCTGCTCTCGGTCGCTTGCCGACTTTCCCGCCGTGAGTCGCTCGCTGGCTGTTCCTGCCCTAGGTTGCTTGCTGATTGTGCTGTTGCGGGCGGTTACTACCGGGGGGCCGGTGGACACGGCTCGGCCCTGGGTCAGGTTCTCGGCGGATCTGCCGCTTACCGTCGACGGTTTGCCGCTTGGTCTGCCGCTTGGTTTGCCGCTGACCGTTGACAACGTGCCGCTCGGTTTGCCGATGCTGCGGCTGCGGCTGCGGCCGCCCGTTGCGGGTCCGCGTTGAGGGGGTGTTGGGGGGGGGGTAATGGGGGTTAATGGGGGTTAATGGGGTGAGGCCCCGCACCTGGTGGTGTG
>NZ_JBZCNC010000011.1:0-5994 GCF_058269115.1 Arthrobacter sp. TJ-266 | reverse complement strand
GGGGGTTAATGGGGTGAGGCCCCGCACCTGGTGGTGTGGGGCCTCAGCCTTGAGTGTTGTCCGGCGGTGTCCTACTCTCCCACACTCTCTCGGGTGCAGTACCATCGGCGCTGTGGGTCTTAGCTTCCGGGTTCGGAATGGGACCGGGCGTTTCCCCCACGCTATGACCGCCGTAACCTTGTGTACCGGCCTGACCAGTGACCCTTGACCATAGTCCCGTGTGTGGCATCCCTGATAGGGGTGCCCGCGTGTGGGTGGTGGGTGTGGTGGCGGTAAATCTTGTGTGACCCGTGACCGACACACCTCGGGTGTGAGGGGTGTGGCGTGGGATCTGGTTACAACTTCTTATATTGAGTTGTGTGGTGGTTCCTGTTGTTGGTTGGGAACCGCATAGTGGACGCGTAGCATATTCGATCTTCACCCTCCCCTGGTAGGAGCCCCGTAATGGGGTTCCGTGGGTGGGTGTGTGGTGTAAGTTATCGGCTTATTAGTACCGGTCAGCTTCGCAGGTCTGTAGTCCCTGCTTCCACATCCGGCCTATCAACCCAGTGGTCTGGCTGGGGGCCTCTCACACTCTAGGTGTATGGAAATCTCATCTTGAAGCAGGCTTCCCGCTTAGATGCTTTCAGCGGTTATCCCATCCGAACGTAGCTAATCAGCGGTGCACTTGGCAGTACAACTGACACACCAGAGGTTCGTCCGTCCCGGTCCTCTCGTACTAAGGACAGCCCTTCTCAAATTTCCTGCGCGCGCAGCGGATAGGGACCGAACTGTCTCACGACGTTCTAAACCCAGCTCGCGTACCGCTTTAATGGGCGAACAGCCCAACCCTTGGGACCTACTCCAGCCCCAGGATGCGACGAGCCGACATCGAGGTGCCAAACCATGCCGTCGATATGGACTCTTGGGCAAGATCAGCCTGTTATCCCCGAGGTACCTTTTATCCGTTGAGCGACGGCCATTCCACAATGTGCCGCCGGATCACTAGTCCCGACTTTCGTCCCTGCTTGAGATGTCTCTCTCGCAGTCAAGCTCCCTTGTGCACTTACACTCGCCACCTGATTGCCAACCAGGCTGAGGGAACCTTTGGGCGCCTCCGTTACTTTTTAGGAGGCAACCGCCCCAGTTAAACTACCCATCAGGCACTGTCCCTGACCCGGATTACGGGCCGAAGTTAGATATCCAGAGTGACCAGAGTGGTATTTCAACGATGACTCCACATGAACTAGCGTCCACGCTTCACAGTCTCCCACCTATCCTACACAAGCCACACCGAACACCAATACCAAACTATAGTGAAGGTCTCGGGGTCTTTCCGTCCTGCTGCGCGTAACGAGCATCTTTACTCGTACTGCAATTTCGCCGAGTTTATGGTTGAGACAGCGGGGAAGTCGTTACTCCATTCGTGCAGGTCGGAACTTACCCGACAAGGAATTTCGCTACCTTAGGATGGTTATAGTTACCACCGCCGTTTACTGGGGCTTAAATTCCCAGCTTCGTCCCACGCAAGCGTGAAACTAACCGGTCCTCTTAACCTTCCAGCACCGGGCAGGAGTCAGTCCGTATACATCGTCTTGCGACTTCGCACGGACCTGTGTTTTTAGTAAACAGTCGCTTCCCCCTGGTCTCTGCGGCCCTGATCCGCTCCGGCGAGCAAGTCGCCATCACAGTTGGGGCCCCCCTTCTCCCGAAGTTACGGGGGCATTTTGCCGAGTTCCTTAACCATAATTCTCTCGATCGCCTTAGTATTCTCTACCTGATCACCTGTGTCGGTTTGGGGTACGGGCAGCTAGAACCTCGCGCCGATGCTTTTCTAGGCAGCATAGGATCACCGAATTCCCCCATACGGGGGTCCCATCAGATCTCAAGCACGGTATCTAAACCAGAACCACGGATTTGCCTATGGTTCGCCCTACATCCTTAGACCGGGACTACCATCGCCCGGCTCGGCTACCTTCCTGCGTCACACCTGTTAATACGCTTACCTCCCGAGATCAGGTCCCGCGATCCACAAAAAACCACGTCACCACAAGGGTGGGCGGTCATGCTTCTGGCGGTTAGTATCCCTCGATCAGTATTGGCGGTTCTTCGCCGGTACGGGAATATCAACCCGTTGTCCATCGACTACGCCTGTCGGCCTCGCCTTAGGTCCCGACTTACCCAGGGCAGATTAGCTTGACCCTGGAACCCTTGATCATTCGGCGGACGGGTTTCTCACCCGTCTTTCGCTACTCATGCCTGCATTCTCACTCGTGTAGGCTCCACCGCTGGTTCACACCGCGACTTCACTGCCCACACGACGCTCCCCTACCCATCCACACCCTTGAACCAAGAGAACAACTCTCCGGCTTGGGATATATGTGAATGCCACAACTTCGGCGGTGTACTTGAGCCCCGCTACATTGTCGGCGCGGAATCACTTGACCAGTGAGCTATTACGCACTCTTTCAAGGGTGGCTGCTTCTAAGCCAACCTCCTGGTTGTCTGGGCAACTCCACATCCTTTCCCACTTAGCACACGCTTAGGGGCCTTAGTTGGTGGTCTGGGCTGTTTCCCTCTCGACTATGAAGCTTATCCCCCACAGTCTCACTGCTGCGCTCTCACTTACCGGCATTCGGAGTTTGGCTGACGTCAGTAACCTTGTAGGGCCCATTAGCCATCCAGTAGCTCTACCTCCGATAAGAAACACGCAACGCTGCACCTAAATGCATTTCGGGGAGAACCAGCTATCACGAAGTTTGATTGGCCTTTCACCCCTACCCACAGCTCATCCCCTCCATTTTCAACTGAAGTGGGTTCGGTCCTCCACGACGTCTTACCGTCGCTTCAACCTGGCCATGGGTAGATCACTTCGCTTCGGGTCTAGATCACGCCACTCTGGTCGCCCTATTCAGACTCGCTTTCGCTACGGCTTCCCCACACGGGTTAACCTCGCGACGTAACACTAACTCGCAGGCTCATTCTTCAAAAGGCACGCCGTCACAGAAACAAGTCTGCTCCGACGGTTTGTAGGCACACGGTTTCAGGTACTATTTCACTCCCCTCCCGGGGTACTTTTCACCTTTCCCTCACGGTACTGGTCCGCTATCGGTCATCAGGGAGTATTTAGGCTTACCAGGTGGTCCTGGCAGATTCGCACGGGATTTCTCGGGCCCCGTGCTACTTGGGATCCTCTCCAAACGGCGTCACGCATTACGGTTACGGGACTTACACCCTCTCCGGTCGGGCTTTCAAACCCGTTCACCTATACGCACGCACTCATTTCACCAGTCCGGCAGAACTGGAACGGAAAGTCCCACAACCCCAGTGATGCAACGCCCGCCGGCTATCACACACCACTGGTTTAGCCTGTTCCGCGTTCGCTCGCCACTACTAACGGAATCACTATTGTTTTCTCTTCCTGTGGGTACTGAGATGTTTCACTTCCCCACGTTCCCTCCACGTACCCTATGTGTTCAGATACGGGTCACCCGGTCACTCGCGCGCCGGGCGGGGTTTCCCCATTCGGACATCCTGGGATCAAAGTTCGGTTATCAACTCCCCCAGGCTTATCGCAGATTCCCACGTCCTTCTTCGGCTCCTGATGCCAAGGCATCCACCGTGTGCCCTTAAAAACTTGACCACTAAGATCAAAAACATATCGAGAAAACCAGGCACGAACACACACGCACTCCCCACCCCGAAAGGCTAGGACCACGCATCCACTCGAAACCAGATTTATCTTAGAAATTGCTTCTTTTTAAGATGCTCGCGTCCACTATGCAGTTCTCAACCAACAACCCCGACACACCCGCAAGCCACCCCACAAGGGACGACCACAGCATGCGCAGGAAAACCAGAAACAACGAACCCCACCCCCCACAGCCACGCACCAACCCACCCCCCACAATCACCGACAGCGACCAGCACCCCAACCAAGGGACACCACCACCAAACCGACAACCACGAAGAACACGTCACCACGCACCACGAAGAACAGGGCCCTGTTATCTCAGGACCCAACAGTGTGCCAAACGATAACCACCACCAGCCCAACCCGCTCTTTCCAACCCACTCACCCCACACCCACACACCCCGACCCCCGAAAGGGACAGGACACACGAGCCCAGGACAACCAGACGTACTCGAGCCGGCCAACACCAGCAAGCGACACCTATTCATTGATATTCCACCCATGAGCACCCACCGCGGAACAAACGCCCGCGCTATGGGCTGACTCCTGCGTCCCACACACCCACCACTGAGGACAGGCACATGACGACGAGGCGCTCCTTAGAAAGGAGGTGATCCAGCCGCACCTTCCGGTACGGCTACCTTGTTACGACTTAGTCCCAATCGCCGGTCCCACCTTCGACGGCTCCCTCCCACAAGGGGTTAGGCCACCGGCTTCGGGTGTTACCAACTTTCGTGACTTGACGGGCGGTGTGTACAAGGCCCGGGAACGTATTCACCGCAGCGTTGCTGATCTGCGATTACTAGCGACTCCAACTTCATGAGGTCGAGTTGCAGACCTCAATCCGAACTGAGACCGGCTTTTTGGGATTAGCTCCACCTCACAGTATCGCAACCCTTTGTACCGGCCATTGTAGCATGCGTGAAGCCCAAGACATAAGGGGCATGATGATTTGACGTCGTCCCCACCTTCCTCCGAGTTGACCCCGGCAGTCTCCCATGAGTCCCCGGCATAACCCGCTGGCAACATGGAACGAGGGTTGCGCTCGTTGCGGGACTTAACCCAACATCTCACGACACGAGCTGACGACAACCATGCACCACCTGTAAACCGGCCACAAGTGGCTGACACATCTCTGCATCATTCCGGTTCATGTCAAGCCTTGGTAAGGTTCTTCGCGTTGCATCGAATTAATCCGCATGCTCCGCCGCTTGTGCGGGCCCCCGTCAATTCCTTTGAGTTTTAGCCTTGCGGCCGTACTCCCCAGGCGGGGCACTTAATGCGTTAGCTACGGCGCGGAAAACGTGGAATGTCCCCCACACCTAGTGCCCAACGTTTACGGCATGGACTACCAGGGTATCTAATCCTGTTCGCTCCCCATGCTTTCGCTCCTCAGCGTCAGTTACAGCCCAGAGACCTGCCTTCGCCATCGGTGTTCCTCCTGATATCTGCGCATTTCACCGCTACACCAGGAATTCCAGTCTCCCCTACTGCACTCTAGTCTGCCCGTACCCACCGCAGATCCGGAGTTAAGCCCCGGACTTTCACGGCAGACGCGACAAACCGCCTACGAGCTCTTTACGCCCAATAATTCCGGATAACGCTTGCGCCCTACGTATTACCGCGGCTGCT
Source organism: Arthrobacter sp. TJ-266 (assembly GCF_058269115.1). NCBI lineage: Bacteria > Bacillati > Actinomycetota > Actinomycetes > Micrococcales > Micrococcaceae > Arthrobacter > Arthrobacter sp. TJ-266. The sequence continues at coordinate 689 of NZ_JBZCNC010000011.1, read as the reverse complement.
GGCACGTAGTTAGCCGGCGCTTCTTCTGCAGGTACCGTCACCAACCCCGAAAGACCGGCTTCTTCCCTACTGAAAGAGGTTTACAACCCGAAGGCCTTCATCCCTCACGCGGCGTCGCTGCATCAGGCTTGCGCCCATTGTGCAATATTCCCCACTGCTGCCTCCCGTAGGAGTCTGGGCCGTGTCTCAGTCCCAGTGTGGCCGGTCACCCTCTCAGGCCGGCTACCCGTCGTCGCCTTGGTAGGCCATTACCCCACCAACAAGCTGATAGGCCGCGAGTCCATCCAAAACCGCAAAAGCTTTCCACCAACACCGCATGCGCGGGAAGGTCGTATCCAGTATTAGACCCGGTTTCCCAGGCTTATCCCAGAGTCAAGGGCAGGTTACTCACGTGTTACTCACCCGTTCGCCACTAATCCCCCCACAAGTGAGGTTCATCGTTCGACTTGCATGTGTTAAGCACGCCGCCAGCGTTCATCCTGAGCCAGGATCAAACTCTCCGTAAATGATTCACAGACACAACAACGAAACCCGGGAAAACGAGCAACACTGCTGCACAAAATTCGAAACCAGCCAAAAAAACCAGCCACCACACCAGGTGCGGCAACCAGCAAATTCAACCAATCAAAAAACAATCGGTATCAACAAACTTGGCACACTATTGAGTTCTCAAACAACAGGAGCAACCG
>NZ_JBZCNC010000010.1:0-29778 GCF_058269115.1 Arthrobacter sp. TJ-266 | reverse complement strand
TCGCGATGTGGGAGTGGGGACACGAGGATCTCACTGGGAGGCCGCGATGAGCCCGTGGGTGCGCCGTATCGCTCGTGGTGGATCGGTTCGGGTGGCCCTGCCGAGTGACGAGGTGGGAGTCTGGTCGGTTGCAAGGTAGGGAGGACCCGCGACTGTTGCGCACGAGGGCGAAGGTCCTCCTGGGCTCTACTCGCCAGGTGAATTCTTCGGAGACGTCGCAGGTTTCGCCGTAACTTGGCTCCTTGTCGCGAGTGCTGGCGTTCTCGGCGGTGGAGCAGGGCTTGTGGTATCCGGTGCTGCCATCGGTGGATGCCTCGGTGGAACTGTCGGAGAAGGCTCAAGTAACTACATCGACGGCGAAGATACGAGCTTGGGTGATGTTGCGGCTACTTGCGCTGTCGGAGCTGTGTCAGGCAGCTTGCTCGGGTAACCAGATCAGAGACCAGAACGGATCTCTCGAACGGTAGATAAGTGAGAAGGGCGGGTGATCTGAGATCACCCGCCCTTCTTCATGGGCGGCCCTCAGAGAAGGCCAACGGGTGTCACCCGGCGCCTGGTCTTACCTTCGACGAATCGTCGATAATCCATCTTATGTCGACTAATGTTGACGCGCGCCCTATTCGCTGCCGTTCGAGCTGATCTGAGCAAAGGCGGCCGTGAGGTCGTCGGCAACTGGCAGTGCCCGTTACTCCGCACCCGGCAAGCTTTCATACGTGTACACCCGGATTGGCTGAGATTCCTTCGCCGGAACGCGTGGAGAGTTCGCCTCCGGAACTGGTCGAGGCACCAAACCCAAGTGATGTGGACTAGCCCCCGCCAGCCTACCTGCTGAGCCCTTCACCAGAGGCCTGTCAGGCCGCGGTGAGCTCGGCGAGCAGTTCGTCGGACCTTGTTTGACCTCCCGGATCAGCCATTCCGCCACTGACCAGTAGTTCGTCGGCTCCGGTCCGTGTTTGCAGCGCGACAAGCTGCTGCACCACGTCCTGCGGCGTCCCGTGGACGGCGCTGGTAGGGCATTTTTCGACGAGCGTTCGTTCGCGGGTAGTCGAACTGTCATCCAGGGCGGGATCAAGCGGTGGGAAGTAGCCCTTGGTACGCGAAGTGGCCAGTGCGTGGGCCTCCGGCAACAGTAAGTCGCGGGTTGCGGACGTCGTGTCACTGACGGCAATGGTGAGGGTCGCCGACACGTACGGGTGGGACCACCACGACGGCGAGCCCGGCACGGGCCGCGATCTCCATGCTGTGCCCCGTGGCGAGGACGAACACAGGTAGACGCCCAGCCACCGGCGGTTGCGCGGTGATCGACGGCGACCCGTCGAGGAACTCGAGAAGTTCCTCGACGTCGTTCCCGAAGCGGCCGGCCTCCTTCGTCTCTGCTCGAAATGCAGACGGCACTGCCGGTGTGAACCCGAGTGAGCGGCCCACACCCAGATCGAACCGACCATCAAAGAGCAGTGCCAGGGTGGCAGCCTGTTCGGCGACCACCAGCGGCTGATGATTGGGCAGCATGATGCCCCCCGTACCCACGCGGATCGTCGAGGTTGCCGCGATGACGGCCGCAGCGAGGACGGCGGGAACAGAACCAGCAATCCCCGGTACCCCGTGGTGTTCCGCCACCAGAACCGCTGGTAACCCGACGTCTCGGCCCGCTGTGCTCGTTGTACGACGCTCCGCAGCGCACCCGCGGCGGACTGACCAAGGTGTAATTGGGCACGGTCGAGAATGGACAGGGAGGAGAACGGAAGCACACGCAGTGAACGGGACGCCAAGACTGAGCACTCCGCTCGTGTTCTCACACTCGTTGTGCTCGCCCCATCCGCACAATGAACCTTCCCCGGTCCTTCGGTCCGCGTGCCTGCCCGAGGAGGGGGAAGCTCACTACAGTTGATCCTGCACGGACAGCACTCATGCCTCACAGGTACTTCTCGCAGGCATCTCGCCACAAGGGGACGCATCACATGATCAAGGGTTTCAGGGACTTCATCCTGCGGGGCAACGTGATCGAACTGGCCATCGCCGTCGTGATCGGCAGTGCCTTCACCGCGCTGGTCAGCGCGTTCACGGCCAACATCATCAACCCGGTGATCGCCTCGGCCGGGGGCATCGACGCCGAGGGGTTCGGCTTCCCGATCCGCCGCGGCAATGACGCCACGTTCGTCGACATCGGCGCCGTGCTCACGGCCGTGGTGACGTTCCTCATCACCGCAGCCGTGGTCTACTTCGTGTTCGTGGTCCCGATGAACCGCGCCAACGCGCGGCTACGCACCCTCGCGGCTCCCGAGGAGCCCGCCGAGACCCCGACCCCCGTGGACATCGTGCTGCTCACCGAGATGCGCGACATCCTTCGTGAGATGTCGACGAGGGACGCTCGGCCATGAGCGCCGGCGCGGAGAGGACGGCCGCTCCCGCGGCCGGAACGGTCCCCGTCCGCGCGATCGTCCGGATCGGCGTCGCGGCGCTGGTGGCCCTCGCGGTCGTCTCCACGTATCTCGACACCGCATCCAGGGCCACCATCAACCCCTTCAACTTCTTCGGTTTCTTCACGATGCAGAGCAACATCATGGGGCGGCGGTCCTGCTGCTGACGGCCGTCCTCCAGCTGCGCGGAGTCCGTGATCCGCACTGGTTCGCACCGGCCCGTGCCGCGGTCACCACCTACATGGTCGTCGTGGGCGTGGTCTACAACCTGTTGCTCGCCGGGCTGGCAGGCGGTGTGGAGCTCGCGTGGGCCAACTGGGTGCTGCACGTGGCGTTCCCGGTCTACGCGGTCCTGGACTGGGTGTGCACCAGGGACCGCCGGCCGCTGTCCTACCGCGTCATCCGCCTGATCCTCGTGTACCCGCTCCTGTGGGCCGTCGTCGTCCTGGTTCGCGGGGCCACGGACGGGTGGGTGCCGTACCCGTTCCTGGACCCGGCCTCGGGGTACGGCTCGGTGCTCCTCTACGTGGTGGGGATCGCCCTGACTTTCGCGGCGTTCGGAGCGCTCGTCATCCTCGTCAGCCGCCGGGTGCCACCGCTCGGCCGACTCCTCGTAGGGCTGACCGGCCGAACCCGCCGGGCCTGATCGCCCGGTCCCGCCCGGATCAGCGGCGCGTGTCCGAGAGGTCCGACGTCGACGGACCCTCGAGCAGCGTGCCGTCCGCCGTGAAACGCGACCCGTGCAGCGGGCAGTCCCAGGACCGCTCGGCGTCGTTCCAGCTCAGGATCCCCTTCAGGTGCGGGCACAAGGCGGAGACGCGGTGCTGCACGCCGTCGACCGTGCAGATCCCGATGGGCCGGGCGCCCTCGCGGACCACCCGTCCCTCGCCCTCCGCAGGAGCGGAGGTGCCGGCCTTCGCGAGGCCCCCGAGCCAGCCGGACACCAGTTCCAGGCCCACGACGGCGTTCTTCTGTACGGTCTCGAGGGCGTCGGTCGCGCTGACCTTCGTGCGGTACAGCGTCCGTGCCCACGGCATGTTGCCCCCGAGGATCTCCGCGGACAGCGCGAGGGAGGCGGCGACGGCGTTGGTCATGCCCCACTTGTTGTACCCGGTGGCGGCATAGATGTGTCCGCCGCCCGCCGGGACCTTGCCCACGTACGGCACGCCGCTCGACGGCGTGTAGTCCTGCGCGGACCAGGCGTAGGCGGGCTTCGCGGTGGGGAAATACTCCTGCGCCCAGCGCGTGAGGTCGTCCACGCGCGCCTGGGTGGTGGAGCTGCGTCCCGTCTTGTGGCCGTTGCCGCCCACGATCAGGTACTTCGTGCCATTGACTGTCGCGGTGCGGAGCGAGCGCGTGGGCGAGTCGGCGCTGAGGTACATCTCCTCGGGGACGTCGTCGACCACCGTGAGGGCCACGCAGTACGAGCGCATGGGCTGGAGCACGGCGAAGTAGCCGCCGCGATCGAGGATCGGGATGCCCGTGGCGAGCACCACGTTCTTCGCCGTCACGGTCCCTGCGCTCGTGGCGAGTTCGACGCCGTCGTCCCCGGTCCTCGACACCCCCTTCACGCGCACGCCTTCGACCAGCGAGCCGCCGTGCCGGTGGAGCTCGGCGGCCATCCCCGCGAGCACCTCGAGGGGATGGAAATGTGCCTGGTCCCTCAGGCGCAGAGTCTTCCGCACGGGGAAGGGGAGCGATGCCGCCGCGCCGAGCTCGGTCTCGAGCCCGGCCGCCGTGCAGGCCTCGTGCTCGGCGACCAGCGCGCGGGCGCCGGTGTCCGTGGTGGCGTAGTCCACCGCGTCGCGGCGCTGGTAGGCAATGCCCTGCTCGTCGCAGAACCGCAGCAGCCAGCTCTGACCCTCACGGTTACCGGTGACATAGGCGCGCGCGAGCTCGTCGTCGTGGTGCTTCCGCACGGTGGAGATGCTGGTGCCCTGGAGGAGGGAGACCTTCGCGGTGGTGTTGCCCGTGGTCACGGCGCCCGTGGTGCGGGCCTCGAGCACGGCAACGCGGTGCCCGGCCCGGGCCAGCAGGAGGGCCGTGGTGAGTCCCGTCAGCCCGGCCCCCACCACTACCGAGTCGTAGGAGCCCGGCTGCAGCGTGTCCGTCGGGATGGAAGGAGCGGTGTCGAGCCAGAGCGATCGCATGGGGGTCCCTTCGGTGCCTGTCGGTACTCCTCACGCAATCACTCAGCATGCTGACAGTCAAGGAGTGCTGTCGGCGGCGGGCGCTAGGGTTGCGGATGTCGCTCGTCCACCACCGGAAGGCCCGCAGCGTGCACGTCCAACTCGTCCTGCCGCACCAGTTGTTCGAGGAGCACCTCGAGGCGTCCCCCGAGACCCGCTTCGTGTTCCTCGAGGACGATCTCCTGTTCCGGAGCCTCCGCTTCCACCAGCAGAAACTGGTGCTGCACCGCGCGGGGATGATGATCTTCGCCGAGCGAGTGCGTGCCGCGGGCTACGAGCTGGACTACATCGAGACGTCGGCCGACGCTCCGAGCCAGGACCGGCTCGCCGCCGTCCTCACCGACCGCGGAGCCACCACCGTGACCTACTACGACGTCGTGGACGACTGGCTGGACCGCCGCCTGACGCGCACGCTGGCCGCCGCCGGCGTCGAGGCACGCGTGCTGGAGACCCCCCAGTTCCTCACGTCCCGTGACGTCTTCGGCACCTACTTCTCCTCCCACACCTGGCGCATGCAGACCTTCTACGAGTGGCAGCGCAAGCGCCTCGGCATCATGGTGGAACCCGACGGCTCGCCCACGGGCGGGCGGTGGAGCTTCGACGCCGACAACCGCAAGAAGCTGCCGAAGAAGATCGAGCTCCCGGACCTGCCGACGTTCGAGCGGCCGCAGGAGGTGGAGGACGCCATCGCCTGGGTGCAGGAGGCGTTCCCTGACAACCCCGGCCATGCGGAATCCTTCAACTGGCCCGTCACGCACCGCCAGGCGTACGACGCCCTCGAGGCCTTCCTCACCGAGCGCTTCGAGCTCTTCGGTCCCTACGAGGACGCCATCGCCGAGGGTCAGACGTACCTGTTCCACTCGGCACTGAGCTCGAGCATGAACACGGGACTGCTGAGCCCGGGGGAGGTGGTGGATCTTGCGCTCGATTTCGCGGAGCGCCACGGGACGGCCATCGCGAGCGTGGAGGGCTTCATCCGGCAGGTCATCGGCTGGCGTGAGTACATCCGGGCGTCCTACGTGCTCCGGGGCCGTGAGATGCGCATCGGCAACACCCTGAAGCTCACGGCCGATCTCGACGAGCGTTGGTGGACGGGGAAGACGGGGCTGAAGCCCGTGGACACGGTGATCGCCCGGATCCTCGACACGGCCTACGCCCACCACATCGAGCGGCTCATGATCCTCGGGAACGCCGCGCTCCTCATGCGCGCCAAGCCCGACGCCGTCTACGAGTGGTTCATGGAGATGTTCATCGACGCCTACGACTGGGTGATGGTCCCCAACGTCTACGCCATGAGCCAGTACGCCGCCGGGTCCATGATCACCACCAAGCCCTACGTGAGCGGCAGCAACTACGTGCGCAAGATGAGCGACTTCAAGGACGGCCCGTGGTCCTTCAGCTGGGACGCCCTGTACTGGGAGTTCATCGGCGACCACCGCGACATCTTCGCGCGGAACCCGAGGTCGAACATGGTGGTGAGGCTGCTCGACCGCATGGACGGCGAGCGCCGCACGGAGCTGCAGCACGAGGCGGCGCGCTGGATCCCCGGGAAGGGCTCCACGGCCGTGGGGCGGCAGCAGGCGGACGCGCGCTCCGGTGTCCGGTCGCCCTCCGGGGCCCGGGCACCCCTCGAGGACGGCACGACGCCGGAGGCCGGCTCCCGCGAGGAGCGGGCGATGGCTGCCGGGAAGGAACCGGCGGAGGCCACGCTCCCCGGCCTATAGTCGAAAGCATGGAACAGAGAACCCTTGGAAGAACCCGCCGTCCCGTCTCCGTCGTCGGGCTCGGCACCTGGCAGCTCGGGGCCGACTGGGGTGAGGTGGAGGACAAGGACGCCGTCGCCGTCCTGGACGCCGCCGTGGAGGCGGGCGTGACCTTCTTCGACACCGCGGACGTGTACGGCGACGGGCGCAGCGAATCGACCATCGGCGGCTTCCTGAAGGACAACCCGGACCTCGAGGTTCTGGTGGGTACCAAGATGGGCCGGCGGGTGGACCAGACGCCCGAGAACTACACTCTCGCGAACTTCCGGCAATGGACCGACCGCTCGCGGACCAATCTCGGCGTCGACACCCTCGACCTCGTGCAGCTGCACTGCCCGCCCACCGCGGTCTACAGCTCCGACGAGGTGTACGACGCCCTGGACACCCTCGTGGCCGACGGCGTGATCAGGAACTACGGCGTCAGCGTGGAGCGCACCGACGAGGCCCTCGCGGCCATCGCCCGCGGGAACACGGCCAGCGTGCAGATCATCCTCAACGCCTTCCGCCTCAAGCCCCTCGACGAGGTGCTGCCCGCCGCGAAGGCCGCCGGCGTCGGCATCATCGCGCGCGTCCCCCTCGCCTCGGGGCTGCTCTCGGGCACGTACACCAGCGAGACCTCCTTCCCCGAGAACGACCACCGCAACTACAACCGCCACGGGGCCGCCTTCGACGTCGGGGAGACCTTCTCCGGCGTCGACTACGAGACCGGCCTGCAGGCCGCCCGCGAGTTCGCGGACCTCGTGCCCGAGGGGGTCACGACGGCGCAGGCCGCCCTCGCGTGGATCATCGCGCAGGACGGCGTCAGCACCGTCATCCCCGGAGCCCGCAACCCCGAGCAGGCGCGGGCGAACGCCGGAGCGGTCGCGCACGTGGCGCTCGGTGCAGGGATGAACGACGACGTCGTAGGTATCTACGACCGCCACTTCCGCGCCGTCGTGCACGGGAAATGGTGACCCGGACGCCCGCGCCACGCCGCTGAACGGACGCCCCGGGAGGCCGGGTTCCGGAAGGCACGGGGCTCGGCTAGGGTGGCATCATCCAGGTCAGACGGAGTTAGAGGACGTCTGTCATCGATCACCGGCAAAGGAATCGACATGACTGAAAACACCTCAAGCACAGGCGAGACGCACACCATCCGCGACTGGACCGATCTCGCGGAGGAGATGTGGTCCTACCTGACCGGACGCGGCGCAGCCATCAACTACACGCTCGAGCAGATGACCGTCGAGGTGCCCCGCGACATCGGGCCCGACGCCCCGCGTGCCACGTGGAAGTTCGACGGGACCCTGCGTATCACCACGAGTGACAACGCCTCCGGCGGCTCCGACCCCCACGCCAACTGAGTCGTAGCGAGAACATGACGTCATCAGTACGGTTCGACATCGACATCGGCTTCTCACTCGAGGAGCCGGCCGTCGACGGCAAGGCGGCGACCGGCCTCACCGGCACCGTGAAGGCTGCGGGCACCACGGTCGAGGTCTTCGTGGATGACCCCGCCGCGTTCCGCGGCAACAACCTGCCCGGCATCGGTCAGGTGCGCACCGTGGCCAAGCAGTTGGCCTCCCGCGGGCTCGCCGTGTCGGTCAGCGGACCGAAGGGCCTGCTGGTGGCCATCGGCGCCGTGCAGACCAACATGGCGCAGCGGCTCCTCACACGGTCGCCGCACATCCGCCTCGGGTCGCCGGGGACGCTCGCGCCGCTCGTCGGGATCGGTCGCCGGGCGTTGGAGAAGGGCGACTCGCCGTCCCTGATCCCACCGGGTACTCCGTTCCCGCTCGTGCCGACGGTCAATCGCCGCATCAACCGCCGCATCACCACGACGCACTACTCCCACGGGAGCGGGCGCCCGCGCCTGATCTTCGTGGAGAACTCGCAGGTCTGGAACGGGCAGGTGCCGCGGGAGTTCGAGCTCGTGGGTGACCGCGTGGTCATCGGCAGCGGTGACGGTGCCGATCTCCTGCTTCCCGGGCTCGAGGACGTGCACGCCGAGGTGATCCACACCGAGGACGACGAGTACGTGCTGGTGCCGCACGGCCCCATCACGGGCAGCGTCAGCGGTAACCGCGAGACTGTCCTGAGGACGGGCGCGCGGATCAAGCTCGGTGACTGGGCGCTCGCGTTCTTCCGTGAGGAGTACGCGGACCACGGGCGTCCCTTCGGCGGGCGCAACGGTGGCGAACTCGCCTACCAGCGTCCCCAGCGCAACCCCCGCACCGGTGCCACGGAAGTCGATGGCACGGGTGGCATCGGGGATTTCCGCCGGCCACTGGCCTGAGGTGAGCGGATCCGGCACTACGGACCCGGCAGGAGCGACGACGCGTGGCCGATAGCGTCGAGCTCCTGCTGGATCCGGAGTCCCACCGTCTCCTGCTCGACGACTGGTCTGCGCTCGAGGCGGAGGACCTTCCGAACCAGGGGCGGCACCAGTCCTTCAGCAACGCACCCCACATCACGCTCGCGGCGGCCACTCGCATCGATGCCCGCTACGACGCCGACCTCGCTGCCGCCGCGGCAGGGCCCGCGCTCACGCTGGTCACCGCCGGATTGCTGGTCTTCCCCACGCGCCGGAAGTTCGTGCTCGCGCGCCACGTGGTCGCCGACGTCGCACTCACCGCCCTCCACCGCCGGGTCTGGTTCGCCCTCGACGGCGTGGCCGAGCCCGTCCCCACGACGGTGCGGGGCTCCTGGACGCCCCACATCACCATCGCGCACGGCCTGACCGCGGAGCAGCTCGCGGCCGCCTGCGTCATCTTGAAGAACCGGCCCGTCGACCGCCTCGGCGGCGGCACGGTACGCCGCTGGGACGCGAAGAACCAGCAGCTCGTGACGCTCGGCGGCGGAGGCCTCGTCTGGCCCGAGCCCACAGGGCCCGTGCCCTAGGGTCGGGAGGGCGCCGTCAGGTCGACGAGCGCCTGGACGGGGGCGTGGTCACTGGCCCACCGCCCGTCGAGCGTGGAGACGTTGACAGCCGCCTGGCGGACCTGGACGTCGTCGGTCGTGAGGATCCAGTCGATCCGTCGTCCACCCACCTCCGCCGTCCGGTAGCGAGGGAAGGTGCCGAAATCGGGCGTGAGCCGCTCGTCGGCGGCCACCCAGGCGTCACGCAGCACACCGGAGTCCACGAAGCTCCGGTACGCGGATGACGGCCCGGCGTCGGAATTGAAGTCCCCCATCACCACGGCCGGCAACTCCGGGCGGAAGAATCGCACCAGGTCGAGCACGGCTCCGGCGCTCCGGACACGCGCCTCGTCCGACTCGTGGTCGAAATGCGTATTGACGAGCAACATCTCGCAGCCCGTCGCGGTGTCGTGGAAGCGCCCCCACGTGACGATGCGCGTCACGCCGTTGCCCCAGCTGCTCGACCCGATCAGGTTCGGCGTGTCCGAGAGCCAGAACTGGCTCCACTCGATGAGCCTGAGCCTCAGGGAGTCGTAGAAGATGGCCGAGTACTCACCGCGACTGCCGCCCTCCCGGCCCACTCCGACCATCCGGTACGTGGGGGGCAGCGCTGCGGCGACGACGTCCAGCTGGTGCAGGAGCGCCTCCTGTACGCCGAGCACGGCCGGCACCTCGCGCTCGAGGATGTCCTGCAGCGGCGCGATCCGGTCCGCCCAGTAGTCGATGTCACCCGGCCGCGCCGAGGGGCGGTCGTAGCGGATGTTGAAGCTCATGACGTGCAGGAGGGTGGCGTTCGGCGCGATCAGGGGTGGAGCGGGCGTTCCCGACATGGGCTCTTTCCGGTGGGGCGGATGACGGACGAGGCGGGGCGGGGGCTCAGTCGAGATGGTCCACCAGGTCCGCTGCAATGCCGGTGTAGCGCGCCGGAGTGAGCGCGAGCAGGCGCTGCTCGGCCTCCGGGCTCAGCCCGAGGCTCCCGACGAACTCGCGCATCCGCTCGCCGTCCACCCGGTGCCCGCGGGTCAGGTCCTTCAAGCGCTCGTAGGGATCGTCGAGCCCGGGGACGCCGGCGATCGCCTCGGCGCGCATGACCATCTGGACGGCCTCGGCGAGCACCTCCCAGTTGCCGTCGAGATCGGCGGCCAGGACGTCCTCGGCGACGTCGAGCCGCCCGAGCCCCTTCGCCACGTTCGAGATAGCGAGCAGAGAGTGGCCGAGGGCCACGCCGATGTTCCGCTGGCTCGACGAGTCCGTGAGGTCCCGTTGCCAGCGCGAGGTGACGAGGGTGGACCCGAGGACGTCGAGCAGGCCGGAGGAGATCTCGAGGTTCGCCTCGGCGTTCTCGAAGCGGATGGGGTTCACCTTGTGCGGCATGGTGGAGGAGCCCGTGGCGCCCGCGACGGGGATCTGCGCGAAGTAGCCGATCGAGATGTAGCTCCACACGTCCGTGCAGAAGTTGTGGAGGATGCGGTTGAACCGCGCGACGTCCGCGTAGAGCTCGGCCTGCCAGTCGTGGGACTCGATCTGCGTGGTGAGCGGGTTCCAGCGGAGGCCGAGCCCTTCCACGAAGGACCGCGAGACGGACTGCCAGTCGGCCTGCGGTGCCGACGCGTAGTGGGCGGCGTAGGTGCCCGTGGCGCCGTTGATCTTGCCGAGGAACTCCGTGGCCGCGATGCGCTCGAGCTGGCGGGTCAGGCGGTGCGCGACGACCGCCATCTCCTTGCCGAGCGTCGTCGGCGTCGCCGGCTGGCCGTGGGTGCGGGAGAGCATGGGTGTGGCGCGGGACGTCCGGGCGAGCTCACCGATCGACGCCACCAGCGCACGGGCGGCGGGCAGCCAGACCTCCGTGATGGCCCCCTTGATCCCCAGGGCGTACGCGAGGTTGTTGATGTCCTCCGACGTGCAGCCGAAGTGCACGAGCGGCTTGAGGTGGGCGATGCCGAGACCGTCCAGGCGCCGCCCGATGAAGTACTCGACCGCTTTGACGTCGTGCACGGTGACGGCTTCGAGGTCGGCGAGTTCAGCGACCGACGCCGCGTCGAAGGACGTCACCATGGCGCGCAGGCCCGTCTCCTGGTCCTCGGCGAGCGGCTGCGTCCCGGGCAGTACGGCGTTCTGCGTGAGGTGGAGGAGCCACTCCACCTCCACGTGCACGCGGTCACGGTTGAGCGCGGCCTCCGAGAGGAAGTCGATCAGGGGGGCCACGGCCTCCCGATAACGGCCGTCCAGGGGTCCGAGGGTCAGGGACGTCGCCTCCCCTCGGGGGAGTGCAGCGAAATGGACCCGGGAGCGCGCGGAGTCAGCCATGCGTCCATCCTTCCACGGCCAGTCCGTCGGGGCCTGATCGCCTGTCCACATACGGGGTCGCCGGGCGGGCACGTCCGCGTCCGGCTCGTAGCGTCGGCATATCGGGGAGGGAAGAGGGGATGTCATGGAAGGCTCGGGACGAGCACTCATGGGAGCTGGACGCGGGCCGTTCGCGGCGACGACGGAGGCGGGTGAGCGGATCGATGCGCTCGGCGTGGCGCTCCGGCGGCAGGCGCAGCAGCTCCGGGAACTCCAGCGGCAGGCTGCGGGGGTCACCCGGCTCACGTGGGAGTCGCCCGCGGGCGACGCCTTCAGGTCCTACCTGTCGGAACGCTGCCGGAACATCACGCGCTCGATCGATCTTCTCGACACGGCCGCCGCCCGGCTCGAGGAGTACGGACGGCTCGTGGCCGAAACCGAGCTGCTGCAGCGGGGTGTTGCGCCGTGACGGAGCGGCTCCTGCCGCTTCCGGGCGACGACGGCGAGCTGAACGTGCGTGGCGGCGTGGGCGGCATCCGGTTCCAGTGGGAGGAACTCGAGGAGGCGTCGAGGATCCTCGAGGGACTGGCAGCCGAGGCGGGGGACGTGGCCATGGCGCTCGGCATCACCGCCAGGGACGTCCGCGACCTCCCCTGGCGCGTGCTGCACCTCGACACGTCGGGAGGAGGCTGGTTCCTGCACCAGGAGGCACTGAGTCAGGTGGACGCCGCGTCGGCCTCGGTGCGGGGCAACGAGGAGGAGCTCGAGGGGACCAAGGATCGGCTGATCTGGAACCTCCGCGCCTACCGCGCCGCGGACGCCATTGCCCTGGCCGCGACCGAGGCGGTGCGCATGGCGGGCGCGGAGGCGGCTCGGCGGGCTGCACGGGTGGCGACGGTTGGCGGCGCGGTGGTCGTCGGGCCCGTCGTGGTGGAGCCGGGCGAGGGGAGCGGGGCGGTGACCTTCGACGGGTCGGTGTCGGGCGTCCTGGACCGTCTTGCGGCGGTCGAGGCCGGACCGCCCGGGTCCTTCGAGATCCTGACGGCGGGCACCGCGGCGCGGCCCGTCCACGTGGTCGTCCTGCCGGGAACGCAATCGGGAACCGTGGACGGCCGCACCGGCAGCAACCCGTTCGACGTCGGAGGGATCGCCGAGGCACTCACCGAGGACAGCCGGTACACCGAGGAGGCGGTCCGGGCGGCGCTGGTCGAAGCCGGAGCGAGGCAGGGGGACGGTGTCATCATCGCCGGCTACAGTCAGGGCGGTCTCCACGCGGTGAACCTCGCGAGCCCGGAGCGTCTGGGCTCCCTCTACGACGTACACCTCGTCCTCACCGTCGGCTCGCCCACGGGGTGGGAGGCACCCGTGCGCGGGGAGTACCTCCATCTCGAGCACGTGCACGACGGCGTACCGGTCCTGGACGCCTCGGCGAACGGGGACGGCCGGAACCGGACAACGGTCTCCTTCGACCACGAGGTGCCACCCCTCGGCGTCGCAGGGGACGGCACGCCGGAACCCTGGGGGCTGGGCCCGGCGCACAAGCTGGAGAACTACGCGGAGGGCGCCCGGCTGGTCGATGCGAGTGACGCACCGTCGCTCGCGCCTGCCGCGGCGCTGCTCGCGGCGGCCGGGGCATCCGGGACCGCCCGTCGGCACTCGTTCACGGCGGTGCGCCCGCTGCAGGGCGCGGCGCCCGCGCCCGCACGCCCGCAGGGCCGAAGGCGTGCGGTCTAGGCTATGGCCATGACTTCGATCGACGACCTCCCGGCACCCTCATCCCACGACGCCCCGGCGGGCGAAGCGGCCGGCACAGCGACGGGCGACGCGCCGGTCGACGCAGCCGTCGAGGCTGCGCAGTCCGACGGCGTCCGCACGGTCAGGCCCCGCGGAGTCGTCGGGAGGCTCCCGCGCTACGCCGCCGGGAAGCCGCCCGTCGTGGTCGAGGGCCTGCAGAGCTTCAAGCTGTCCTCCAACGAGAACCCCCTCCCGCCGCTGCCCGCCGTATTGGAGGCGATCGCCGCCGAGACGTCGATCAACCGGTATCCCGATCCCCTGACCACAGCGCTCCGCACGGAGCTGGCCGGGTACCTCGGGGTCCCGCCCACGGACATCGTCACCGGGGCCGGCAGTCTCGGGGCCCTCAACCAGATCCTCGCCACCTTCGCCGGGCAGAACGACTTCGACGCACCCGACGAGGTCGTCTACGCCTGGCGCTCCTTCGAGGCGTACCCGATCAGCATCGGACTCGCGGGAGCAGCGGGGGTGCAGGTGGCGGTCCGCCCTGACGGCACCCATGACCTGGACGCCATGGCTGCGGCCATCACGGACCGGACGCGCATCGTCATGCTGTGCACGCCGAACAACCCCACCGGCCCCGCACTCACGCGGGACCAGGTGGTGGGGTTCCTGGCGAAGGTCCCCGCGGACGTCGTCGTGGTCATCGACGAGGCCTATCAGGAGTTCGTGCGGCGCCCGGACGCCGTGAACGGGATCGACCTGTACCGCTCCTACCCCAATGTGGTGGTGCTGCGGACGTTCTCGAAGGCTCACGGTCTCGCCGGCCTGCGTGTGGGGTACTCCGTCTCGCAGGAAACGCTCACGCAGCATCTTCGCGTCAGCGCCGTACCCTTCGCGGTGTCGCAGATCGCCGAGCACGCCGCGGTCACCTCCCTGCGCTACATCGACGAGGTGGAGCAGCGCGTGCAGTCCATCGTGGACGAGCGCGTGCGCGTCGTCCTGGGTCTGCGGGAGCTGGGTTGGGCGGTGCCGGAGGCTGAGGGGAACTTCGTGTGGCTCGCGCTGGGCGAGCACACCCAGGACTTCGCGGAGCGGGCAGCAGCACAGGGACTGTCGGTGCGGGCCTTCGGGTCCGAGGGAGCACGGGTGTCGATCGGCGAGCCGGAGGCGAACGCGCGGTTCCTCGAGCTCTGCAGAGGCTACGCACATGGTCCCTCTGCGTGACCAGCCCGTCTTAAATAGGCCCGAACGCGCCCGCTGACTAGTCTTGATCAGTACGCCGCCGGAACATATGTACTCCGGTGTATGACTCACGACATACATTCCCTCCTCGGCATATCAAGGGAGGGTGAGGAGCAGGGATGAACAGCAGCCGTCTGCCTGCCGCGGAGTTCGAGGTCGAGGAACTCACGCTGGCGGCTCATCGAGCCGACGCCGATCAGCACGCCGATCACGCCGAGCACGCCGCTGGTGGGCTGGAGAGGCCGGGCGGACCGAACGGGCCGGGCGGCGACATGCTGCAGGTCCTGACTTCCGACGGCTCCCTGGCGACGACGCTCGAGACCAGCATCATGGGCGAGCGCGTGGACCTCACGCCGTACCTCGCCCCGGGGGACGCCGACCATCTGAGGTCGCTGTACCGCGACATGTTCCTCGTCCGGCGGTTCGACCAGGAATCCACGGCGCTGCAGCGGCAGGGACAACTGGCGCTCTGGGTGCCGCTCACGGGTCAGGAGGCAGCCCAGATCGGGTCCGGCCGGGCGCTGGCTCCGCAGGACTACGCCTTCCCCACGTACCGCGAGCACGGCGTCGCTCTCACGCGCGGCGTGGAGTTCGCCGAGATCCTGAGGCTCTTCAGGGGAGTGACCAACGGCGGCTGGGACCCCCGCGAGAAGAACTTCCACCTCTACACCCTGGTGCTCGCGGCGCAGTCCCTGCACGCGGTCGGCTACGCCATGGGTATGCAGCGCGACCAGCTCGCCGATCCGTCCCTGCCGCCCGGCGCGTCCATCGCCTACTTCGGCGACGGGGCGAGCTCGGAGGGTGACGTGCACGAGGCCATGGTCTTCGCCGCCTCCTTCGACGCGCCCGTGGTGTTCTTCTGCCAGAACAACCAGTGGGCCATCTCCGTGCCGGCGACGGTGCAGACCCGGGTGCCACTCGCGAAGCGGGCCGAGGGCTACGGCTTCCCCGGTATCCGCGTGGACGGGAACGACGTCGTCGCGGTCAAGGCGGTCACCCGCTGGGCCCTCGAACACGCACGCTCGGGGAGGGGGCCGGTGCTCATCGAGGCCTACACCTACCGCATGAGCGCCCACACCACCGCCGACGACCCCACGAAGTACCGGCTCACGCGTGACGAGCAGGAGTGGCAGCCGCGTGATCCGCTGCTGCGCCTCGAAGCCCACCTGCGGGCCGCCGGGCTGGCCGACGATGCTTTCTTCGAGGCGCTCGGTGCGGAAGCGCGCGTCATGGCGACCTCGCTCCGGGAATCGGTGCTCGCCATGAAGGCGCCCGATCTCGAGAGCCGGTTTGCCGCCGTGTACGCGGAGCCGCACCCCCTCGTGCAGGAGGAGCTGCGCTTCTTCCAGAGGTACGAGGCCGGTTTCGCCGAGGAAGGACAGCAGGACTGATGGCCACGATGACCATCGCGAAGGCGATCAACGAGGGGCTTCGCGCTGCACTGGAGAACGATCCGAAGACGCTCCTCATCGGTGAGGACATCGGCGAGCTCGGCGGCGTCTACCGCGTCACCGACGGCCTCAAGCGCGACTTCGGGGCCCTGCGCGTCGTCGATTCGCCGCTCGCCGAGTCGGGGATCATCGGCACCGCGATCGGCCTCGCCCTGCGCGGCTACCGGCCCGTCTGCGAGATCCAGTTCGACGGATTCGTGTTCCCCGGGTTCAACCAGATCACCACGCAGCTCGCCAAGCTCCGCACCCGCAGCGACGGCATGCTCAGCGCGCCGGTGGTCATCCGGATCCCCTACGGCGGCGGCATCGGCAGCGTGGAGCACCACTCCGAATCACCGGAGGCGCTCTTCGCCCACACGGCCGGGCTCCGCATCATCACGCCGTCGAACCCGCAGGACGCCTACTGGATGATCCAGCAGGCCGTGACGTGCGAGGACCCGGTCATCGTCTTCGAACCGAAGCGCAGGTACTGGCTGAAGGGCGAGGTGGACACGGCCGCGTCCTCCGGTGATCCGTTCTCGGCGCACGTGCTCCGTACCGGGACCGACGCGACCGTCGTCGCCTACGGCCCGCTGGTGCCGGTGGCGCTCGCGGCCGCCGCCGCGGCGGAGGAGGACGGCAGGAGCATCGAGGTCATCGACCTGCGGTCCATCTCCCCGATCGACTTCGACACCGTGACCGAGTCCGTCCTGCGCACCGGACGCCTCGTCGTCGCGCACGAGGCCCCGACGTTCGGCGGCATGGGCGGCGAGATCGCCGCGCGCATCACCGAGCGCGCGTTCCTCTCCCTCGAGGCACCCGTGATCCGCGTGGGCGGCTTCCACATGCCCTACCCCGTGGCGCGTGTCGAGGAGCAGTACCTGCCGGACATCGATCGCATCCTCGAGGCACTCGACCGTGCCCTCGCGTACTGAAGGGCCGACCATGACGCTGAAGACCTTCAACCTGCCCGACGTCGGCGAGGGCCTCACCGAGGCGGAGATCGTCCAGTGGCGCGTCGCCGCGGGCGCGAGCGTGGCGGTCAACGACATCATCTGCGAGATCGAGACGGCGAAGTCCCTCGTCGAGCTGTCCTCGCCGTACGCCGGGACCGTGTCGGCGCTGCTGGTGGACGAGGGCGAGACCATCGAAGTCGGGACGCCCATCATCTCGGTCGACGAGGGTGCCGCGGCAGGTCAGCCCCGTGACGACGACGGCGGAGCAGGCGTGGGCACAACCGCCAGGGGCACGAATGGGGCCGCCGACGGAGCCGGGGACGACGACGGCGGCGACGGCAGTTCTGCTGTGGTCGGCGAGGCGAACGGTGCCGTGCCCAATCCTCAGATGCCGGGCGAGGTGGCCGGTCCGGCGACGGCGGCGGACGGCGACAACACCCAGCAGGCCTCGGAACCGTCCACGTCGACAGCGCGCGCCGGCGGGGCGTCGGAGGAAACCACCAATGACGCGCCGGGCGAGTCGGCGCCCGGGCCCCTCGTCGGCACGGGCCCGAAGGCGGACGCCGTCAAGCGCCGTCCGCGCAAGCCTCAGGACCACCAGGAGCCCACACCCGGCGGAGGGCCGCAGCGGCAGCCCCACACCGTCACGAGCCCGCCGTCGCGCGCGGTCGACGCCGTCGCCTCCGCAAGCGGAGCCTCCGCGAACGGAGCCTCCGCACCGGACGCCCCCACGCCCGCCCGCGTGCATCCGCTGAACCAGCTCATCAACCGCGTCCTCGCGAAGCCCCCCGTCCGCAAGGCCGCCCGGGACCTCGGCATCAACCTCGCGGACGTCCCGGCCACGGGCAGCGCGGGTGAGGTGACCAAGCAGGACCTGATCAGCTACCAGGCGCAGCGCGACGCCGAGCAGGACGGCGCCGAGTCCTTCTGGTCGGGGCGGAAGCTGATGGGCGGTGACCGGGTGGAGCGGATCCCGGTGAAGGGCGTCCGGAAGGCCACGGCGAAGGCCATGGTGCAGAGCGCGTTCACGGCGCCGCACGTCAGCATCTTCGTGGACGTCGATGCCTCGCGCACCATGGAGTTCGTCAAGCGGCTGAAGACGAGCCGCGACTTCGAGGGCATCAAGGTCTCGCCGCTGCTGATCCTCGCGAAGGCGGTCATCTGGGCCGCCGCGCGCAACCCGTCGGTCAACGCCACGTGGAACGACGACGAGATCCTGGTCAAGCACTTCATGAACCTGGGGATCGCCGCGGCCACCCCGAGGGGTCTCATGGTGCCGAACATCAAGGACGCCCAGGACCTCTCGCTGAAGGAGCTGGCTCTCGCGCTCAACGAGTTGGCGACGACGGCGCGCGCCGGGAAGACACAGCCCGCGCAGATGCAGGGCGGCACCCTGACCATCACCAACATCGGCGCCCTCGGCATCGACACGGGGACGCCGATCATCAATCCGGGCGAGGTGGCCATCGTGGCCTTCGGGACCATCAAGCAGAAGCCCTGGGTGCTCGACGGCGAGGTGATCCCGCGCTGGATCACGACGCTGGGTGGATCCTTCGACCACCGCGTGGTGGACGGCGATCTCAGCGCGCGCTTCATGGCGGACGTCGCGTCCATCCTCGAGGAACCGGCGCTGCTGCTGGACTAGGGTCGATGAGCCTCGATACGCCTCGATTAGGGTTGGCAGCATGAGTCAGAACCCGCAGGGGCGCGATCCTGCCCGCCGTCCCCGCTACTCCGTCAGCCGGTTCGCGCTGGTGGTGGCGATCGGCCTGGCGGCGTCGCTCGTGCTGCAGGCCCTCTTCCCTGACCTCGGCACCATCGCGCGGCTGTCCATCCTGCTCATCGCGGCCGCGCTGATCTCGATCGGCGTGACCCTGTGGCAGCAGAAGAGGCCCCCGCGCTGACGCTCAGTGCCTCCCGGCGCATCCCGGCGCCGGCGTTGCCGCTACTGCTTGCCGTACTTGCGGTGCACCGCCTGCTTCGTCACGCCGAGACTCTGCGCGATCGCTTCCCAGGAGAGCCCGGCCTGACGGGCGCTGCGCACGAGACCCGCCTCCGTGCGCCCGACCTCCCGGTGGAGCTCCGCCACGATCTGCAGGGCTTCAGCGGGTCCCTTGCCGTCCATCGATCCGACGAGTGTCTTCATGCGTCCCACCTCCATTCCGTCAACATTAGTTGACGAAGGGACGTGGCGGCAAGAGCCGGGAAAGTCTCGGGCCTAGGCCCGGTTCTCCTGAATGGCCGTGCGCAGGATCGGCGCGAGGCGTCGGACGCCCTCCACGATGTCCTCCGGGGACACCGCACTGAAGGCGAGTCGCAGCTTGTTGGACGGCTCGTCCGAGGGCGTGAAGGCCGCCCCGGGGATGAAGACCACGCCGGCGTCGATCGCGGAGTACAGCAGCGGGTAGGTGTCGATGCCGTCGGGGAGCGTGACCCAGATGAAGAAGCCGCCGTCGGGAGTGGTCCAGTGCACGCCCTCCGGGAACTCCTCGGCGAGCGCCCCGAGCATGGCGTCGCAGCGTTCGCGGTAGAGGCTCCGCATCGAGTGAAGGTGGCCGCGCCAGTCGTACTCGGTGAGGTAGTCGATGACGAGCATCTGCGTCAGCGGTGACGGGCAAAGCACCACCGCTTCGCAGGCGAGGTAGAACCGGCGGTGCAGGTGCCTCGGTACCAGCGCCCAGCCCAGCCGGACGCCGGGCGCGAAGATCTTCGAGAAGGAGCCGAGGTAGATGACGTCCTCGGGGTTGTCCGCACGCAACGGCGTGAGGGGCTCGCCGTCGAACCGGAGCATGCCGTAGGGGTTGTCCTCGAGGACCAGGATGGTGTGGTCCCGGCAGATGTCGACGACGCGCTGGCGGCGATCGGCGGACATCGTGATGCCGCTCGGGTTGTTGAAGCTCGGGATCGTGTAGAGCAGCTTGATGGCGCGCCCCTGGGCCTCGAGCTCGGCGATGACGCGCTCGAGCTCGTCCGGGATCAGCCCGTTCTCGTCCATCGGGACCGTCACCACCTCCACCTCGTAGGCCTCGAAGGTGTTGAGTGCGCCCACGTAGGTGGGGTCCTCGCAGAGGATCACGTCGCCGGGGTTGCAGAAGACTTTCGCGGCGACGTCCTGCGCCGACTGCGAGCCCGTGGTGATCACGACGTCGTCCGGGTGGGCTCCGGTGATCCCCTCGGCTGCCATGACGTCGCAGACGAGGCGGCGCAGCTCCTCCATCCCCTGCCCGCCGCCGTACTGCAGGGCCTCGAGGCCCCGTTCGGCGATGATGCGCTGGGCGCTCCGGCCGAGCTCCTCCAGCGGGAGGGACTTCAGGTAGGGGCTGCCGCCGGCCAGGGAGACGAGGCCGGGCCGGATGGAGATGTCGAAGACGTCCCGGACGGCTGACTGCTTGATGTTGGCGGCGCGCGAGGAGAACAGTGCCTGGTGCCGCTCGGCGGCGACGACCGCCCGTTCGAGGGCGGCCTCGGTCTCGGCGGGAAGGATGTCGGGGGAGTTGTCGCTGACTGAGGTCACGCCCGCAGTCTAGGTGGCGGGTTAACCAGCAGGCAACACCTGTTGCCCTGATGGCGTGGTCGGATCACGGTCAGATCCAGCCGGCGTCCCGCGCCTTCAGGGCCGCCTGGAACCTGCTCTCGGCGCGCAGTGTCTCGAGCATCCAGGCGATGTGCCGCCGGCAGGTTCTCACGTTGATGTCGAGGCGACGCGCGATCGACTCGTCGGACAGGCCGCTGGCGAGGCCGTGCAGGATGGAGCGCTGCATGCTCGTGAGCGGCGAGGCGATCTCGGCGGGAGCGAGGAACGGTTCACTCAGCTCCCACGCGAGGTCGAACAAGCCCGTGAAGATGCTGATGAGGTTGTGGTCCCGCACCACGAGCGCCGCCTTGTCGTCACGCGAGAGCTGACGGCCCACCACGGCGAGCTTGTCGTCGAAGATCAGCATGCGCAGGGGGATGAACGGCAGCACCCCGAACTCACCGCCGCCGGCCGCGATCGCCTCGACGGCCTTCCGTGTGGGCACGTGGTCCCTCGTGCTGGTGTCGTAGAGCGTGCGCCGCCGCACTCCGTGCTCGAGCAGGTCCAGGTCCTTCCGCACGCTCTCCTCGTGGACGTCCGCCGTGGAGCCCTGACCCGGCTGCGAGATGTACACCTTCTCCGTGACGTCCCGCCCGTAGTCGATCAGGACACGGTGGATGAGGTGCGGATCCTCCAGCGTCTCCACCGAGGTGGTGGAGAGGACGTCCTTCCGTGCCTCGAGGAACGTGGGCAGGAGTGTGGAGAGCTCCCGTCGTCGCGCGCTGATCCGCGCCTTGAGGTCCTGCACACTGCGTTCATCCGCGTCCACGAGGTCTGCGAGGGCGACGTCGGGGGAGACGGCGACGAGCCCGTCACCGGAGCCCGCGCGCGGGCTGAGGAGACGCTGGGCGGAGAGCGCCTCGATGGACTCGTCGATGCGGCGCAGGGTCAGCCCGAGCGCGTCGGAGGCCTCGGAGCGGGTCCAGCCGGGATGCGCGACGGCGTAGCGGTAGACCTCGAGCGACGTCGCGTCGAGCATGAGCGGTCCCCGTCCCTGTCGCTGAGGCCAGCGGCATCTGCCCTCGAAAAAGATGACATGTCCAGTTAATGACACTACGCCAACGGTCGCAAGAAGAGTGCGCAATGAGACGTCGCGAGCCCGGAATGACGCGGATCCGAGGTGATCCCGTGAGCTCGGTGCGGCGGGCAGGCCGACCGCTGCGTCCTCTTCACGTCATGTCCACAACCGGCCAGCCCTACCGCTGGACACCGACTTCCGCCGCCGGACATCCTTGGGAGGCCGGTCCACCTCGGCTGTCCGACTGGACGCCGACGGTACCACGGGCGCTGCACCCCGCAGCGCGGACCAGCTGAACCGACCCGGACAAGGGTGAGGAAGGACCGCCATGAAGAAGGTATTGGGCGCAACTGCAGGCCTGTTGATTCTCATGGGGGCCGTTGCGCCGGCAGGCCAGTCCATCAGCGCAGGGAGCTGGGATTGGCCGAAGGGTCAGCCCACAGCGAGCAGCTGGGACTGGCCCAAGTAGAAGGGGTCTCCGGACTAGAGCCCGGAGGTTCCGCCCAGAGCCCGCCCCAGCGGGGGTGATCACAAACCCTGAAGGAGAGAGCCATGAGCCAGCTGACAGCCATTCGAACCGCCTCACGGACGGTCGTCAGCACTCAGTGGTGGCATCTCTCCCTCTCGACGGGTGGCTTCGATGTAGCGGACGGCATCATCGAGGAGCAGGTCACCCCGCTGGTGGCGCAGGCCCAGGCGCTCGGCGCCAAGCGCTGGTACTTCACGCGGTGCGAGGACGCATCCACGGGAGTGGTCAGCCAGATCAAGGTCAGCATCCACGCGCACCCCCGCGTGCTCGAGAGGCTGCGCGCCTTCCAGCGCGTGCTGCAGACCCGCAGTGCACGCACGCTGCCCCTGCTCACGGTCCGGCAGCAGTTCACCGCCCCGGCCAGCAACACCTACTACTCCGGTGGTCCCGAGATGGCCGACCCGCAGATGGAGGCCAACCTCGTGAAGTACGGCGGGGTGGAGGGCCTGCATCTCGCCGAGGAGGTCTTCGAGCTCAGCTCCGAACTCGCCGTCTGGGCGAACCAGCGCTTCCCCCGCATGCAGAGCCGGTCCGCGCTGGGCGCCCTCGTCCTCTTCGACGCCGCGAACGCCATGATGCGCGGCCCGCGCTCCGCCGGCTGGCCCGACCGCCGTCGTCTGTCCTGGGACTTCTACTGGGACAGTCACCTCCGCACCTGCACGGCCGACGTCGGACCGCGCGCGGCGGGAGTGCGTGAGGCGATGACGGCGCAGGTCTCCTCGAAGTCCACGGGCTTCCACGCCCTCATGGCCGCCACGGCGGCGGAATCCGCGGTGCACAACTGGCGACGCCGGTGGTCACGCGCGGTGGACACCTACCTGTACCGCGCGGACAAGGTGCGCGTCAGCCGCAGTGCGCAGCACCTCACCGTGTACCAGGCGCACATGGCGCTGAACCGCCTGGGCTTCGTGGCCCGCGAGGAAGCCGCCCTGGGTCTGTATGCACGCTCCTGGCGGCCGCAGGTGGATCCCCTGCACTCTGCCCGCGCCACTCCCTGAACCGACCCCGAGCCACCACGCACCGATCGAAGGAGAGCACTATGAACGCCAGGAACAGCATCGTGCTCGCGGCGGACGACGCCGCCCTCTCCGAGGCCCTCGGGTGCTCCTTCGA
This sequence comes from Arthrobacter sp. TJ-266, assembly GCF_058269115.1. Classification (NCBI taxonomy): domain Bacteria; kingdom Bacillati; phylum Actinomycetota; class Actinomycetes; order Micrococcales; family Micrococcaceae; genus Arthrobacter; species Arthrobacter sp. TJ-266. The sequence continues at coordinate 6,626 of NZ_JBZCNC010000010.1, read as the reverse complement.
GACGGTGGAATCGCTGCAGCACGACGGCGTCCTGGAGTCCCAGGGCCAGCTGTGGGAAGTGGGACCGGCGCGTGACTACCTGCGTGACGCGGCGTGGGCCGACAACATCTGGCACTGATCCGTTCGTCGTCCGGTATCGATCCGCGAGCCGCCAGACCCGGCTGTCAAGAACAGAGGACGCCGTCGCACCGTGCGACGGCGTCCTCTGCTGTGGGTGTGGGTTGCGTGTCGGCTCAGGCGGCCACAGAGACGGTCGCGGCGTCGGCGAGGGCCGCGAGGACGTCCGTCACCTGACCGGCGACCTCGGCGTCGTCCTTCGGGTGCGTCTCCGCGAAGCGCGTGATGGAGCTCCCGATCGACAGCTTCGCGTCCTCGAGGACGTCCGCGCCGGCCACGCCGAGTGAGCGGCGTGCCTCGTCGTGCGCCCAGACGCCGCCGTACTGCCCGAAGGCCGATCCGATGACGGCGGCGGGCTTGCCGGAGAGCGCTCCCGCACCGAAGGGGCGTGACAGCCAGTCGATGGCGTTCTTCAGGATCGCGGGCATGCTGCCGTTGTACTCGGGGGAGACGAGGAGCACGGCATCGGCGTCACCCGTGACGGCCCGCAGATCCGTGGCGGCCTGGGGCCGGTCGGCCTCGTTGTCGATGTCCTCGTTGTAGAAGGGGAGGTCGCCCAGCGCGTCGAACGTGACGACGGTGACGTCGCGCGGAGCGTGTTCCGCAGCGGCTTCGGCGAGTTGGCGGTTGATCGACCCCTCGCGCAGGCTTCCGACGAGGGTCAGGATCGTGGTGGACATGCATTCTCCCTGGGGTGTGTGGCCGTGCTTCCGGCCGTCCGTGCGGGAGCGCTGATCGAGCGCCCCTTTCCCTCAAGGGCCTCGGAGGCCGGCTTATTCCAGCCCCCGCCCCCGCCTCCTTCGTACCCCTGCGCCCTTGTTCCGGCCACGAGTGCCTGATCGGCCGGAGGGCTTCCGCGGGGGAGCAGGCTTGTACACTGTGGCCACAGTGACAGCAACAGAAGTGTCGGGCGCGCCCGGACGTTGACAATCGAGGAGGCCCGCGGCGCCATGTCCGATTCCCACCACCTGACCGACGACGACGTCGTCGGCGAACGCCACCTCCACATGGTGGCCGAGGGCGAGATGCCCTCGGCGGAGGAGAGCGCAGCACAGCTGCAGGACCTCCTCGTGAATCACCCCGACGTGCAGGCCTTCCTCCAGCAGCTCGCGGAGTTCACGGCGGGCACGCTCAGCACCCAGGGGACCACCTGGTGCGGGATCACCCTCCAGCAGTCGCGGGCGAAGCGCTTCACGGTGGGAAGCAGCGACGAGAAGGCCCGCAGCATGGACGAGGTGCAGTACGCGCACGACGACGGCCCCTGCCTCCATGCGCTGCGGGTCCACGACGAGGTGTTCATCACCGATACGCGCGGCGAGAAGCGGTGGCCGGACTTCATGCGGCAGATCTCGGAGAGCGGAGTCGGCGCGATGTTCTGCCTGCCGCTGGACCTCGAAGGTCACGCGAAGGCTGCCCTGAACCTCTACGCAGAGGATGCCTCGGTGTTCACCGAGGACTTCCGGCACGTGGCGCGCAGCTTCTCGGTCCAGGCCTCGCAGGCGCTGAAGCTCGCGGTGCGCGTGGCGCAGCACGCCGCGAAAGCCGAGGACCTCCACTCCGTGCTGCAGTCGCGCACGGAGATCGACCTCGCGGTCGGCATCATCATGGGCCAGGACCGGTGTTCGCAGAGGGAGGCGTTCGACAAGCTGCGGCGCGCGTCCAACGCACGGAACGTCAAGCTCCGGCTACTCGCGTCGGGCATGGTCGAGGGCTACAACGGCTCAGCCCCCGCAGCCCACTTCGACCCCGCCTGAGGTCACCCGCTCGGCGTCAGACGAGCGCCGTCCAGTCCTCCGCCAGCTCGAGCCCGTGCGCGTTCGACACGGACTGGTGCGTGACCTTGCCGCCGGCCACGTTCAGGCCTCGGGCCAGGGAGGCATCGGCGTCGAAGGCGCCGCGGACGCCCTTGTCCGCCAGGGCGACGGCGTAGCGCAGGGTCACATTGGTGAGCGCATAGGTCGAGGTGTTCGGGACGGCGCCCGGCATGTTGCCCACGCAGTAGAAGAGGGAACCGTGCACCATGAAGGTGGGGTCCTCATGCGTGGTGACGTGGGAGTCCTCGAAGCAGCCGCCCTGATCCACCGCGATGTCCACGAGCACACTGCCGGGCTTCATGCGCGCCACGAGGTCACTGGTGACGAGCTTCGGCGCCCGTGCGCCGGGGATCAGCACCGAGCCGATCACGAGGTCCGCCTCGAGCACGGAGGTCTCGATCTCCAGCGCGTTCGACGCGATCGTCTTGACGCGGCCCGCGTAGAGAGCGTCGAGGTCGCGGAGGCGTGCGATGTCGATGTCGAGGATGGTCACCTCCGCACCCGTGCCCACCGCCATCGCCGTCGCGTTGGTCCCCGCGACGCCGGCGCCGAGCACCACCACCTTCGCGGGTCGCACGCCGGCCACGCCGCCGAGCAGCAGGCCGGGGCCACCGGCTGGGGCGGTCATGACCTGCGCTCCCACCTGGACGGACAGGCGCCCGGCCACCTCGGACATCGGGGCGAGCAGCGGGAGTGTACGGCCGTCCTGCACGGTCTCGTAGGCGATGGCGGTGACCCCGGCGTCGAGCAGGGCGCGGGTGAGCTCCGGCTCGGCCGCGAGGTGCAGGTAGGTGAACAGGACCAGGCCCGGACGGAAGCGGTGGTACTCGGAGGCCACGGGCTCCTTGACCTTCAGCACCATGTCGGCGCGGCCCCAGACGTCGTCGGCGGCCTCCACCAGCTCGGCACCGGCGGCCTCGTACTCGGCATCCGAGATGTTCGACCCCACCCCGGCTCCGCGTTCCACGAGGACCTCGTGGCCACGGGTGCGGAACTCGTGCACACCGGAGGCGGTGATGGCCACGCGGTACTCATTGTTCTTCACTTCTCGGGGGACGCCGATGATCATGGGTTCTCCAGTGCGATCGGGGCGGATGGGTCAGCACAAGGATAGGGAGCGACGAAGCGCGGTCCGCGGGCCCGTGGAGGGCTTGCACTGCGCCGCGCAGGGTGGTGATCACGCGCCGACGGCGGCGTGCCGGGGATCTGTGCACGTGTGACGGCGGACACGGCCACTTCGGGGTCGACAGATGTCGAGGCGCAGGGCGGCAGATGTCGTCTGTCGGACGTGCGGCCACTACTGTGGGGGCGTGCAGAACCAGGCTGTGGAGGACCTCGTCGAGTCGATCGCGGTGACGCTGGGTCGCGGTCTCTCGCTCGAGGACCCGGACGGCGTCCTCCTCGCGTACAGCAGCCACCAGTCCACCGCCGACCGCGTCCGCGTCAACTTCCTGCTGAGCAAGAAGGTGCCCGAGGACGTCAGCGAATGGCAGCTCCGGCACGGGATCGCCCACGCCGTCCGGCCCGTCGTCGTCCCGGCCAATCACGAGCTCGGCATGTTGGGGCGGGTCTGCGTGCCGCTCCTCGCCCGCGGGTTCCGCGTCGGCTACCTCTGGGTGCAGCACCACGCGCAGGAGGACCCGGCGTCCACCATCCTCGAGGCCCTCGCCGCCGTCCGCCCGACGGTCGACCGCCTCGCCGAACTCCTCCTCGAGACGGACGCGGCGTCGTCGGAGCGGCGGTCGCAGCGGGAGGCCGCCTTCCTCGCTGCCTGCCGCGGCTCGGCCGCCGCCGTCGAGGAACTGCGGGGGTGGCGGGAACTCGGCGGGCGCGGACCGTGGCGGCTCGCCGTGGTGCACGAACTGCTGCCCTCCGACCGGGGCGCGGGCGGCGACGGCGAGCAGGGCGGCGGGGGAAAGGGCGCCGGCGGTGCTCAGCCGATGGTCGGGGACCCCCACGAGGGCGTCCTGCTGCAGCGGACCCTCGCGCTGCAGGCGACGGTGGGCGTTGCGTCCGTGCTGTTCAGTGCCGCTGCCCCGACCTCGACCGTCCTCGTGTGTGCGCCGGACGCCGGGAGGCCCGCGCTGGAGCAGGTGCTGAGCCGCTTCCGGAGCGAGGTGGGCAAGCGTGCAGGCCGGGAGGCAGGGCGCGTGATCCTCGGCCTCAGCGACCCCCTCCCGGACCCACGGGACCTCGCGGACGGCCTCGCCCAGGCCCAGCAGGCGGTGCAGGCAGCCGCCGTCGACCCTGCCCTCGGAGACGTGGTGGCCTACGCGGAGATCGGGGTGTACCAGTTCCTCGGCGCGCTCGGCTGGCAGGTGCCGGGCCGGGGCAGCGTGCGCTTCGCTGACCTGGAGGACGCCGACCGCGCGCACGAGCTGCTGCCCGTGCTGGAGCTGCTCTACGACAAGAACGGCTCGGTCCAGGACGTCGCGGCCCAGCTCCACCTGCACCGCAGCAGCGTCTACAACCGGCTGGCCCGGATCCGCGGGCTGATCGGCGTCGACCCCCTCGCGGGGGCGGTGCGGCTGGACCTGCACCTGGCACTCAAGGCACGACGGTGGCGCATGCGGCCCCGGTTCGAGCAGTCCTAGGGGTTCCGTGAAGCGTGCCGGTCAGCCGGCCGCTGTCGCGTCGCTCTCCCGGGCGGCGTCGATCACGGACCCGCGCTCGGCGGTGCGCCGCAGCTGACCGCGCAACCACTCCTCGACATCGGACCTCCGGAGCCTGCGGTGCGAGCCCCGATATTCGACCGGGAGCGTGCCGGCGTCCGTGAGCTTGCGCAGGTAGCTGTGCGAGATACCGGCGAGCTCGGCGGCCTGTGAGGTGGTGAGGAGTTCGGCGACGGAGGTCACCTGCACGGCGTCGCCGTCGGACAGCCGTGCGAGGAGATCGACGACGGCGGCCTGCGCGTCCGTGGTGAGACGGTGCGCTGTGCCGTCCACGAACACGGTGACGTCCGCGCTCCCGCCCAGGGCGCGGCGCAACGGTGCGCACTCCTCGGGTGGCAGCGCCGCGGTGGATCTCGGAGCCCTGGCCGTCATGGGGACATCATCCCACTACCTCGCCAGGGTGAGCCCTGCGGTCACGGCGAAAACGCCTGTGAGTGTGTCAACTTCATCCAGGACCACTTGGACGGCTTGATTCAGGACCACAAGGTGATTTCCGAGGCTGCCGAATTCTGTCGGTCAACGGCGAAGAGCTGGTGCTGGATGGAATATCCCTGCACCAGCCCTTTGCCGATGACATTCGGTGTTTAAGCCGCGCGACTGCGATGGCTCTAACGTTCGCGTTACGCGCCGTTGGTCGTGAAGAGGGTGTTTGACACCGCTGCAACGGCGCACCGAGTATTCACCGTAGCGTCGTCGCTTGCCGTCAGTCCGTAGGACCGCCCAGTTGCGTTGTTCACGCGATCCATTTCGGCTAGATCGGCTGTGTTGCTTTGGTTGGTGATCTCGTGCTGGTTGCTGATCAGTGCTGCAGCTCGTTCGCCGATGTGCCGGGTCATCAGCCCATTCCAGTAGCAGTGACGATATGCGTCTCCTCGACCCCCCAGCTGACTTTGCCCGCTAGGGTACGTTGCCAATGAGGCGCTGGTCGCGGTTGCCGCGTCATCGGCTGCGACGTTGCAGGATGCGATGTCGGCAGCGACCACACAAGCGGCCCGTTCAAGCACGCCCCAGAAGTCGGAGAAATCACCCTCCGCGCGAAGTGTGACTTCTGGTGGCTGTGAGGTCAGGATCTTTTCCTCCAGCTCAGGAAGCAGCTCCCCTGATTCGTTTTTCATCAGCGGGAATACAGCTTGCTTCTCGTCTGCGGTCAATTCGTCGAGAGCGACCAGCGGATCTGGTGCGGCGAGGATCACCGCAAGGTTGGAAGCTGGGTCGCTGGTTGTTGTCGCGAAGCCCGGACCGGCCATACCCATAGCCGTGAAGGCAGTTGCTAGTGCAATTGCTGCGCCAGTATAGCGTTTCATGGTTCCCCCTTGTGTTGGTTGGCTTACCCTTTTACGGTTTCACAACGGCTTCGGACTTCACGAGGATTTTCGTCGTCGCTCTTGATAGGCAGAATCGTCTTGGATAGTGAATGCAAGAGTGTGTTCAGGAGGTACTTTGAACTCGGCTGATACCGTTCGACTATGGTTGGGCCGGAAGTGGGGTTCGCTCCCGTTCCATAGCGGCTGCACGGCCAAGGAAAGCCAGCAGCCCGCCGACGATGATGGTGGCTCCCAGGCTCAGAGTGGGCCAGAGGTAGTAGCCGATTGCGAATCGACCGTCGTCACTGACCGGGTCCGTAGGGTCACTAAGCGCACTTTGCGCGGCAAATAGAAGACACCAGCCGATGACCGCGGCCCCAACCGCCCAGGTGTATTTTCGCCAGCTCAGTAGTGAGGATTGTCGTTTAATAAGTAGAAGTCCTGCTACGAAGATTCCAATGGGTAGACCTAGGAAACCGATGGTCAGGCAAGCAAGAAGCAACGTGTCCATATGACCAGCGTAAGCGGGAGGGTGTTCTGGGCCCATCGTCCTATGATCACCAAATCATCACCGCCCTGGCGTTAATGGGTCGATCTAGCTGTTGCTCCGGCTGGCGAGGGTGTGTGCGAGGCGGTAGGAGTCGGTGCCGGTTTCGATGATGGCTCCGTTGAACGTGAGTCGGTCGACGATCGCGGCGCAGAGACGTGGGTCTGTGAAG
>NZ_JBZCNC010000001.1:0-966575 GCF_058269115.1 Arthrobacter sp. TJ-266 | reverse complement strand
ACCGGCACCACCATCCGCTACACCTGACCCCTCACACCCCGGGCCGTCGCCCAGGGGTTGGCTGGACGACGAAACACCCCGACCTCCACGGTCGGGGTGTTTCGTCGTCCTAACGGACATCTGGCGCGCGCGTCATGACGCACCTGGGGCTACTGGTCGAGCAGCCCCATCAGGTACCGGCCGTAGCCACTCTTGAGAAGGGGCGTGGCCCGCTCGATCAGGTCGTCGTCGGACAGGTTACCGAGTCGCCAGCTGATCTCCTCGGGGCAGCCGATCGAGAGACCCTGGCGCTTCTGCACCGTACGGATGAACTCGGACGCCTCGTTCAGCGAGTCGAACGTCCCCGTATCCAGCCACGCCGTGCCGCGCGGGAGGATCTCGACGCGCAGGGCATCCCGCTCCAGATACACGCGGTTGATGTCCGTGATCTCGAGCTCACCCCGGGGCGAGGGCTCGAGGTTCGCCGCGATGTCGATGACGTCGTTGTCGTAGAAGTAGAGACCTGGTACGGCGTAGTGGCTCTTGGGCCGGGCCGGCTTCTCCTCGAGGGAGATGGCACGCCCGTCGGCATCGAATTCGACGACACCGTACGCGGAGGGATCCGCAACCCAGTATCCGAAGACGGCGCCACCCTCGATGTTCGCGAACCGCCGCAGCTGCGTGCCCATCCCCTGCCCGTAAAAGATGTTGTCGCCGAGCACGAGCGCGACCGGACCCGATCCGATGTGCTCCGCTCCGAGGATGAAGGCCTGCGCCAGACCGTCGGGGGAGGGCTGCTGCGCATAGGTCAGACTGACGCCGAACTTGCTGCCGTCGCCCAGCAACCGCTCGAACTGCTCCGCGTCGTGCGGGGTCGTGATCACCAGGATGTCCCGGATACCGGCCAGGATCAGGGTGGACAGCGGGTAGTAGATCATCGGCTTGTCGTACACCGGAACCAGCTGCTTGCTCACGCCCAGGGTGATCGGGTGGAGTCGGGATCCGGTTCCACCGGCAAGGATTATTCCGCGCATGGTCGCAATCATCGCGGTACTCGCCGATCGACGGCAAATCAGCCACGCGGTCACCACGACGCGGGATCACATCGGCGTCCCATCGGGATCATCGGCCGTCAGGACGAACATGGCCCGCGCTGATACCGGCGTGCGACGTGGCCCGGGCCCTCCCCGCTCAGCCGGTCCGCCCGCGCCCTATGGGATACTGAGGCAGTGAATCGCACCTGGGTCGTCATTCCTATGTACAACGAGGCGACCGTCGTCGGTTCGGTCATCGAGGGTCTCCGTCCTGTGTTCCCGCATGTCGTCTGTGTCGATGACGGCAGCTCCGACGGGTCTCAGGACGTCGCGCGAGCCGCAGGCGCCGTCGTCGTACAGCACCCCATCAACCTCGGCCAGGGTGCCGCCCTCCAGACCGGCGTCGAGTTCGCCCTGCAGGATCCGCTGATGCGGAACATCGTGACGTTCGACGCCGACGGGCAGCACCGTGTGGTCGATGCCGCCGCCATGGTGGCCCGCCTCGACGCCGACGAGGCGGACATCGTCCTTGGGTCCCGCTTCCTCGACGACCGGACGCAGATCGGTCCGATGAAGCGGCTGGTGCTCAAGACGGCCGCCGTCCAGTCACGCATGGCCACCGGTCTGAACCTCACGGATGCCCACAACGGTCTGCGTGCCATGAATCGTTCGGTCGCATCGAGCATCCATCTGACGCAGAACCGCATGGCACATGCCTCGGAACTCGTGCACCAGATCGCCGAGCTGAAACCGCGATGGACGGAGCACCCGGTCGAGATCATCTACACGGACTACTCGAAATCCAAGGGGCAGTCCCTGCTGAACTCCGTCAACATCCTCGCCGAACTCTTCTTTAGGTGACCCCGTGCTCCTGATCGTCCAAATCGTCCTCGTTCTCGCCGTCGTGCTGGTCTCGCTCGTGCTCATGCGCGGCGGGGCCAATGCCCGCCACCTCGCCATCCGGCGCATCATGCTGATGATCTTCGCCGTCGCCGCGGTGGCGTCCATCTTCTTCCCGACCGTCCTGACGTCGGTGGCCTCGTTCCTCGGGGTGGGGCGCGGCACCGACCTCGTGCTCTACGCGACGATCGTCAGCTTCTTCGTCTTCATGGCGACGACCTACCAGCGGTTCCGCCACGCCGAGACGGCGCTGACCGCGCTGTCGCGCCGCATCGCGCTCGACGAGGCACCCAAGCCCTGGGTCGACGACCACTCCTGACGAGTCAGGACGACGGCACCCACGCGACACGGGCGCTGCGCCCTGAGCAGGAAGGCCGTGCCGAGGCGCCGATCCAGCAGGACAGGCGCTCCGGCGTCGTCTGCTAGCGGATGACGTGGCGACCGAGGCTCGAGATCGAGGCCTTCTTACCTCTGAGAACGGCCGTGGCGAGCAGTGAGACGGCGTTCAGGCGCGACGTGATGTGGAGAGACGCCGCGCGGGCCGCCTTCGTCCACCCGAGGGACGCGAAGCGCTTCGCCTCGATCTCGAAGAACCTGCGCTCCTCGTCGAAGCGGCGGCCGTCGAGCGCCCGGACGGACGAGTCCGAGCCGGAGTGACGCCGGTAGAGGAACGCCAGCTCCGGATGCAGAACCATCGAACCGCCGTCCGCCGCGATGTCGAGCAGTAGGGCCAAGTCCTGCACCACGTCGAACTCGGGCCGGAACCCGATCCGCGTGATGGTCGAGGTACGCCAGGCGAGGGACGGGAAATAGTGCCATCCGGCGTGCAGCAGACTCGTGGCCAGCCGCTCCCCCTTCAGGACCGTCGGAATCGTTGCTCCCGGCATGGCCAGCTTCTTGACGCGATCGACCAGTGGCGCGACCGCCGCACCGTTCTCGTCGATGACCTGGACGCCCGGCTGCATGACGTCGGCCTCGGGATAGGCAGCGAACGTGTCGACGACGGCCTGCAGGTAGTTCGGCAGCATCAGGTCGTCCGCGCCCATGACGACCACGATCGGCGCCTCGGCCAGCTCGAGGGCCTTCCGGTAGTTGCCGTTGGCTCCCAAATTGGACTCATTGCGCTGGTAGGACACCCGTGGGTCGGTCATGGCGCCGAACCAGCGGGCTGGCTCGGGATCCGGGTAACCGTCGTCGACCACGATGAGCCGCCAGTCCTCGAAGTGCTGGCTCAGGACGCTGCGTGCGGCCTTCTTCATGAGCTCGACATCCCCGTAGTAGGGAAACAGGACGTCAACGGAGGACATGGCGCTCTTTCGGCAGGAGGTGGCAGGCGGGCACCGCAGTGCCGGGCAAGGACAGTCCAACTATAGGGACGACGGTCACGCGAAGTGAAAAGCCCGTTCTGTAGACTCGACCGGGATCACGAACAGTCGAGACGGGATGGGCATGGACGCGGGCACACTCTCCGACGAGGAGCGCGGCGTTCGCGTCAGCGTCTGCCTGGCCTCCTACAACGGTGCCGCGCACGTGGAGGAGCAGCTCCGCTCCATCCTGACGCAGCTGGGACGCGACGACGAGGTCGTCGTGGTGGATGACGCCTCCTCGGACAGGTCGGTGGACGTCATCCGCGATCTCGGTGATCCGCGGATCCGGATCGTCCGATCACCGGTCAACCGCGGATACGTCCGTACCTTCGAGGCAGCGCTCCTCGAGAGCCGCGGCGAGTTCGTGTTCCTGTCGGACCAGGACGATCTCTGGCTGCCGGGACGCCTCGACCTCATGCTCGCCGCGCTGCGGGACAAGCCGGTCGTCGCGAGTAATTTCAGCTTCTTCGGGCAGCAGCCCCGCACCATCGAATCGCTGCGCCTCCGAGCGGCGGACAGCGATCGCCGCTGGGCCAATCTGCTGCTCCTGTGGGTGGGCGTGCGCCCCTATTACGGGTGCGCGATGGCCTTCCGCCGCGACGTCGCTTCCCTGATCCTGCCGTTCCCCGCCTTCCTCTACGAGACCCACGATCAGTGGATCGCGATGGTGGGCAATCTGCTCGGCGGCATGCGACACGTCGAGGAGGACACGCTGACCCGTCGCCTCCACGACACCAACACGACCCCGAAGAAGGCGCGATCCCCACTCTTGATCCTGCGGTCGAGGATCATGTTGGCCCGGGCGTTCGGCGTGGCTGTCCGTCGCTGGCGGGCCACGTAGGTCGATACACCAACCAGGGCGGAAGCGCACGCCCTGCTACGGAGTCCGTAAACCAGGCGATCGCCTAAGCCGGCGCCGAAGGATTACCAGTTGATACAGGGCGATGAGGCATTCCGATCCTGCGACTGCCCATGCGACGAGGTGCAGGCCCGCAAGGGCAGCAGCGAGAAGGATGAGGGGAGTTCCGACGAGGGCGCCGATGATGGTGGAAGCAGCAAGCGCCCTTCCCTCCCCTATCAGGACAAGGCAGGCGAGCCCAACGATCTGTGACACGGCGATCGCAGCAAAGGCGACGCCCATGGGCAGGCTCAAGCCGAAAGGAACGAGCACCGGATCCGCAGGGGATAGCAAAGGACTGACGAGCGGACTGAGCAACCAGATGCAAAGTCCGCCCGCTACACCGACAGCAGCCCCAAGTTCCACCGCTCGACGCATACGCATCATCATCAGGTCTGGACCGTGCTCCGGGATCCACCCCTGGACGAATTGGAGAAACGGGGCGAACACCATCAGGCCGTACCGTATGAATCGATCCGCAAGAACATAGACGGCCAGAACGGTATCGGGCAGGAATGCATTCACGGCGAGAATGGGCAAGTAGACATATAGTGCGCCCGTTGCAGCCGTAATGACGCCGTGGCGTTGCGGATAAAGCCTTCGCGCCGCTCGGTGTGGTGACGTGTCGAAGAACAAAGGCCCTCGCGCCTTCTGCGAACGAAGTATCCGTAGAGCACTGAGGATGATGGCGCTCAGATTGCCCAACAGAAGCACGAGGACGAATGCCCATAGCTCCCGCGTGAGATGGACCACCACCAGTGCGGCACACAATCCCATGATCTGCGGCAGCGAGTCCCAGCAAAAAAGTCTCCATGGCTTCGCCTCCCCAACGAAGTACCATGGCGCGCCGAGGAAGGGTACGAGGTAGGCCAAGGCGCCCAGAACCACCAGCCGTGGATCTCCGTCCACAACGAGCAGCAGCAGGATGCAGAGTACCGGGGAGGCGAGTAAGAAGAGGTAGGACCGGCTCACCAAGGACTCGAGATACAGCTGCGGCCGGCGGCCCGGCGCCGCCGCCGCGACCTGGGAGGGACCCGTGGTACCCCACCCGAAGGACACGACGACGCCGAACATCAACGCTGCTCCCTGGATCACGGCGAGTTGCGCCCAAGCCGAGGCTCCCACTGCGTCAATCACGACGGGGATCGAGATGATGCCGACGACCGTCCCCAACCCGATCGTCGCGGAGAAGCTCAGGAGCCGACGTGCCAGAGCTGCCCGTGACGGCATCGGGTGCTGGCCGGCCGCGGAGGCCGCCGAATCAACCACGCGTCGCTCGTAATCCGCTCCGTACGGTAGTCATGCGTAGCACCGCGTCCGCAAGCAGTCCTGCGAGGTACTCGATTGCAGATCGCGTCGAGATCTCCCCGCGACGATTGGCAGATACCACGGGCCGAGCCCGCGACATCATCGTCCCGCCGGACCCAAAACAGAGGATTGGCCCGAGTCGCGTCCGCTCGTCACCTTGAAGCCGTCGATCGAGGGTATCCACCATCGCGACCCGCCACCCGACTCCGACATTCCGCACCGTGCGGAGCAGCGCGAGAGGGCTCGCCGAACCCTCGTACCTCCGAGCTATACCGAGCGCGTTCCGTACAGATCGGCTCGGTGAGAAACCGTGTCCGACCTCTCCTATGACATTCGCTCCGTGCTGGACGTAGTCCTGCACCACGTCGGTCATGACGACGGACAGCCCGACCACGGCTGCGCAGACTGCGAGCCAGTGGTCGTGGACCTGGGACGGTGTCTCCATCCGCGGGAAAGGTAGTGCAACGTCGAGAAGTGACCGTCGAAAAACGCTCATCCCACCCGTGTACTGATTGTCGATGACGAAACTTCCGAGGGGAATGTCCTTTCGGGCCGTCCGTTCGGAGACCACCCGTCCACTCGGATACTCGACAACCCGGGCCTGAGCGGCGACCATCACGTACTTGTCGAGCAACGGGATCATTCGCTCGAGCTTGTCGAGATGCCACTCGTCGTCCTGGTCACTGAGTGCCACCCATCGTGCAGCGTGGTCCACATTCATGAGTGCTCGCTCGAAGTTGCCATAAAACCCTAGCCTGTCGGTGAAGCCCAGGACCGTGAATCTCGCGTCTCCATCGGTGATCTCAGCCACACTGTCCGCGACAGACTGCCACTCGCCGTCGACGGATATGACGCACCGGAAATTCACATGGGTCTGACCCTGAATCGATCTGAGTTGTCGGGTGAGAAGTTCCAGATTTGGCCGGTAGGCGGCGAGTGCTATAACTCCGAAGGAATCATCAGGGCTCGGGCGCGCTCCAGATCTGGCCATCCAACGATCGTAACAGCGCATCGACAGCGGCCTCGGGAGCGAGCCCGCCCCGCTAGAGTTGGCTGGTTGAATCACCAATACCCGGAATCACCCCGAGGAGCGACTCGTCACCGCTTTCGAAGAGGAGGAGCGTACGCAGTGGAGGAGAAGACTCACGAGATCCGAACGGTCGCGGTCGTGCCCGTCTTCACTCCTTCGCCTTCCCTCCTGCCGGCTCTCAGGGGCTTGCAGGAGCAGGTTGGCATGGTGGTTGTCGTCGATGACAGTCCAGAAGGCGTTATCTCGCCGGTCCTGGACGACGTGGAACGCCTCGGCTGCGCGGTCTTGAGTCAGCATCAGAACTCGGGTATCGCCAGCGCGCTCAATGCGGGCATAGGGCTGGCACGAGCGGTATACGGCGCCACACACATCCTGACCATCGACCAGGACTCGGTACTGCAGCCGAATTACGTCCGGAGGATGTTGGAAGTGCTCGATCCCGAGACGAATGCCGGTCGCGGCGGAAATATCGCTTTCGTCTGCGCCGAGTCGATGAACGGACAGCGTGTCGCAACGCTGCGTGGACGTCCGGACGAACCCTACGATCCTATGCAGTCCGGTTTGCTGTTTCCCGTGTCCACGCTCGATGCCCTGGGACTTTTCGACGAAAGCCTCTTCATCGACGGCGTCGACACTGACTACATGCTTCGTGCCCGAACGCACGGGATGCATGTGGTCTCGGCAGCTGGCTCTGACATCACGCATGTCCTCGGCTCCGAGTCGCCGTCATCCGCAGGCCAGCGCGGCACACGAGCTACCGTCAGTCTTCATGCGCCCTTCCGTATCTACTACATCGTCCGCAATCGATGCCGACTGGTCCGACGCTACGGCTTGGTCGTACCCGGGTGGATGCTCCGCAGGCTCTGCGACGATGTCCTTCTGCTGCTACGGAACGTCAGGCATGCACCGGTGAAGACGCGAGTGCTGCTGGCGATCGCGCTCGGTGCTCGCGACGGTCTCGTCGGGCGAACGGGGAGGATCCCGTCATCAATCGCCGCACGGATAAGCTAGACCCGTCTGGTAATTGCCGGTCGCCCCTCGTCGGAATGGATACAAGTGAGCACCGCTGCTGTCGTCGTCTCGTTCAACCGCAAGGCTCTGCTGCAGGAGTGCCTCGCCGCGCTGCAGGCGCAGGATCTGTCACTGGACGAGATCATCGTGGTGGACAACGGATCGACGGACGGTAGCGCCGAGACAGTTCGGCAGGAGTTCCCCGGAGTGTCTCTCGTCGAGACACGGGAGAACCTCGGCGGCGCAGGCGGTTTCGCCTGGGGCGTCGAACTGGCCATTTCCCGTGGCCATGACTACGCCTGGTTAATGGACGACGACGGCGCACCCGAGGTCGGGGCGCACGCGGCGCTCCATGACGTCATCAGGACTGCCTCCGCGCCAGTCGGCTTCCTCGCATCAATGGTCACACGAGGCGGTCACGACCTCAACCCGGGCAATGTACCTGTAATATCTTCGGATCCGGCCAAGCAGGTCGAGGCTCAGAAGCTCGGCGCCGTCGCCGTCGATTCCGCGACGTTCGTCGGTGTGCTCGTCAATCTCAGCGCCGCGCGGCGGACTCACCTACCGCTGGCGGACTTCTTCATTTGGGCGGACGACACCGAGTACACGCGAAGGATCTCCCGGGTTCTACCCGGTCTCATGGTTCCCGAGAGCCGCATCAAGCACCCACTGAATAAGGGCAATGCCAAAGACATCGGCCCGCGGCTCTTCTACTTCATCCGCAACAATCTGTGGTTGCTCCGAGAAAGCGACTACACCAAAACCTATAAGGTCACGCGTGTCCTGGAGATCGCTGCGCATTCCGCTCTCCAGGGAGTTCATGCTGCCGATAAGCGCGCTTGGGCGGCGTCGGTAATACGCGGCTACAGCCAGGCTGCGTTTAGGAAACCGCGGCACGTTCAGCCCGGCGCGATGCTCGGGTCTCTCGACCAGGAGACGCGGGAAGCCGCAGCACAGCGGGGAACGTCAGTCGCGTTGAGATAACGCTTCGCTCTTCCGGCTCACCCCAGTCCACACGCCGTGACACGATAGAGCCGCGCCTGGCCGATGGCCTCGACGAGGTCGACCGACGTGCTCGACACGAGGTTCTCGAGTCCCGGGTACGGGTGGTATCCCCCGTGCACCTCCTGCCTGCCGAAGTCGAGCACGTACCGTACGTTCTGATCGATGATCGCGTCACACACCTCGGGTTCGTTCGCCGCGTCGCGGAGTTCCGCATTGACCTCGAGCGCCTCCGGAGGGAGATTTGCGAGCGTGTGCAGCTGGAGCGTCCTACGGTCGGCGAGGACGTAGGCGAGCGAGCTACCCGTCCATGGATTACCCGCCAGTACAGCGTCGTCCGGCACGAGATCGTCGAGCCGCTGCAGCAGTGCGTACTCGTCCGCGGACACCAGGAGCGAGTCCGGGCGGAGGTCGTAATTGCCTGCAGCACTCCGGGCGGCGACACGGACGTTCTCGCCCTGCGTGAGAGTCACGCTCACCCCCACGAGGACCACCGCCCCGACCAGCGTCACCACTTGTTTCACCGCAGAGGGGCTCAGGGCGGGCAGCGCATCCAACGCCGGCGCTGCGAGCCTGTCCATCACGAGGCGGACGATCGCGGACCCCCCGATCGCGGCCACCGGGATGGTCACGAGCGGCAGCAGGGCCGCCAACCGGACGGTGTCCGTGTACCAGGCCCCGGTGATCAGGTCGCGGAACTCGCCGTCCGGTGAACCGGTGGCGACGACGAAGAGCCCGGCCCCGACCACGTAGACGCCGACGAGCCACAGCTGCCGCACACGGGCGGTCAGGACGGCCAGCCCCACGGCGGTCATGACGGCGACGGCCCAGATGACCGGTGTCCCCAGAGGACCGGACGTCAGGAACTCGCCCACCGCCTGGGCCTCCCGCTGGACGGGCGACCAGATCAGCGATTCCTCGGCCGGCCGGAGCAGACCCCACACGGTCACCAGTAGGTACCAGTAGACGGCGAGCGATGCGACGGTGACGCCCGCCGCGACCACCCGTCGACGGGTGGTCGCCCGCGGTCGCGCGAGGGTCCGGACCGCGACGGCGAGTGCGAGCGGGATGGAGAAGGCAATCAGGGCTGCGATCACGCTGGGGTGCGCCAGGGCGACACCCGGCAGGGTCACGAGGAAGAGGCCCCACAGCATGGTGCGGGAGGTCCCGCTCCGACCGAGACCGAGGGCGGTGATGAGAACCGCGAGGAGGGCCGGAAAGAGACTGATCCCGAGGAAGTTCGGATAGAGCACACCGAAGGTGACGAGCAACAGCGGGAAGGAGCCGAATGCCGCGGACAGCACGCCGGTGAGCAGGAGCGGCACCCAGCGCGGTCCGACGATGCTCCGGACGAGGAACAGGCAACCCGCGGGCCAGACGACGGCGCCGATCACGAGGTTGACGGCGTTGACGCTGACCGGCACGGATCCGCCGCCCATCAGGTGCACCAGCGACACCAGTCCGTGCCACCCCGCGGGGTAGAAACCGATCCCGGTCATGCCGCCCAGGGTCAGGGACGACGCCGAACCCGTGTCCGCGATGTACTGAATGGCGTTCAGGTGGAAGATGTTGTCGAAGGTCTGCGAGAACCGCTCGGGCTCACCGAAGGCGAACAGGAGTCGCCGGCCGTTGAGGAAGGCTGCGATCGCGAGCGCGACGAAGGAGATGAGCAACTCCCGGCGCTGGAACTCCTCGACCGCGACACCCCTTCGCCGCTGCACGAGCAGGACCAGGAGTCCGGCGAGCATCGTGACGAGCGCCACACCGATCACGGGCAGCAACGACCAGCCGATGCCGGCTCGCTCCCCCACGATGGCGCCGAGGGCGATGAACGACATCGAGAGGACCGGGGCCAGAGCGACGGCGTTCAGGCCCCTCAGACCGAACCCCACGACACCGACGACCAGGCCGGGCAGGAACATCACTCCTGCGGCGACGAGTATCTCCGGTACCGCTGCGGCCCACATGGCATTCCCTCTTCAGTAGTGCATCACTCACGGGCCCGGCTCGAGCGCCGGGCCTCTCCTTGTCCGTACTTCTTGTCCATCATCTGCCGGTGAGGACCGGCGGCGGTCAGCCGTTACCGCGAAGCCTGGCGACGACGTCGTCCACCGGCCCGTCCATGAGCAGGCGCCCGTGCTCGAGCAGGACGCCACGGCGGCACACCTTCGACACGAGATCGAGGTCGTGGCTCACGACGACGAGCGTCTTGCCCGCGTCACCGAGCTCCCTGATCTTCTCGAGGCACTTCTTCTGGAACGGCTCGTCGCCCACGGCGAGGATCTCGTCGATCAGGAAGATCTCGGGATCCGTGTGGATGGCCACCGAGAAGGCCAGGCGCAGATACATCCCCGACGAGTAGAACTTGACCTCGGTGTCGATGAACTGACCGATCTCGGAGAACTCGAGGATGCTCTCGAAACGATCCTCGATCTGCTGCTCCGTCATGCCGAGGATGGCGCCGTTCAGGTAGACGTTGTCCCGACCGCTCAGGTCCGGGTGGAAGCCCGCGCCCACCTCGATGAGACCGGCGACGCGCCCGCGCGTCCGGACCGTCCCGGAATCGGGCAGCATCACTCCGGAGATGTGCTTCAGGAGAGTCGACTTCCCTGAGCCGTTCAGGCCCAGCAGAGCCACCGACTCCCCCTGGTGCACCTGTAACGAGACGCCGTCGAGGGCGTGGAACTTCTGGGAGAGGTCACCCTTCCGTCCCTTCATGATCCATACGAAGGCCTCTTTGATGGACCGCGTGTGTCGGAGGACGAACTGCTTGGAGATCGACTGGACGTCGACAGCGATGACCATGGCTACAACTCCTGCGCGAATCGGCCCTCGAGGCGGCGGAAGGTGAGTTGCCCGGCGAGGATGACGGCCAGGGCGATTCCGAGCCCGATCGGGGTCCAGAGGTCGAGCAGGTTCGGGGGGACCGCGAGCAGGGGATCCGTTCTCGGGGTACTGGTGGTCGGCATCCAGAACGCGAAATGGAAGAGCTCGACGGCAATGGTCAGCGGGTTCACCTGGTAGACGATGTGGAGGACGGAACCGGTGGCCGACCCGAAGGCGTCATACAGGCCGTCGCGCACCATGATCCAGGAGTACAGCACCGGTGAGGCCCATGTCGCGATCATCAGAAGCATGTCGACGAAGTTCTCGGAGTCCCTGAAGTAGACGTTGGCCGCTCCGAAGAAGAGGCCGAGACCCACGGCGAGCATCGTCACGATGGCGAAGGCTGCCACCGCCGCGGCGATCTGCACCGGGCCCGGGGACCACCCGCCGATCACGCAGGCGATGAGGAGCACGACGAGTTGCGGGACGAAGTGCACCGCCGAGACCCACACCGATGCTACGGGGAACAGCTCCCGCGGCAGGTAGATCTTCTTGATCAGGTTGCCGTTGCCGACGATCGACCGTGCCGCATTGCCCAGCGCCTCGTTGAAGTAGTTGACGAGCACGATGCCCGAGAACAGGTAGATCGGGTAGTTCTCTGTGTTGCGGTTCATCCCGAGGAAGATCCCCAGCGCGAACCAGAACACGACGAACTGCACCCCCGGCTTCACGTAGGACCACAGCAACCCGAGGACGGAGCCCCGATACCGCACCTTGAGCTCCTTGCTGACCAGCAGCTTCAGGAGGTACCGCGATCGCAGTACGTCCCGGAGTCCGCCGCCCAACCCGGGCGCGGTCAGCTCTGCCGTACTCACGTCAGCGATTCGTGGTCGAGTGGGACTCAAACGTCCTCTTCCAGGATTCGAAGGACGTGATGTCCTTCACGGCGTCTCGGTACTGCCGGCTCAGGCTCGGCCACCTGCGCAGGATCTCGGCATTGAGGCGCCCGGCCTCGGCCAGCAGAGCGCGCATCTCCCGGGGGTCACGGCGGTACCAGGACGCTCCAGTACCCTCGGCGTTCGAGACGATGGCGCTGTCGTACTGCGACATCCGCCACCACTTGTTGTCCTGATGGGCGATGAAAGCCTGCGGGCGCTGCTTGCTCGCGGTCGAGATCGGTGCGCTTAGCTGCCGGGCGATGGTCTTCAGGGCCCAGGGCACCAGGGTCGAGTAGGACGGCGCAGTGAAGCCCTGACCACGTCGAGGAGGTTTGTCCATCGTCGGCGTCGGGAAGGAGTCAGGATCGGATTCGATCCTGGCGTCCGTGTATCCCTTCGCCATGGCACGGATCTCTGGCAGCTTGGTGCCGAGGATGTCATGTAGCTGTGCCGGACCCTCGAGGACGTCCCGCATCGCCATGACGCGACCGCGCGCGGTGTGGTACTGCATGGACACGAGGTGCTTGATGTCCGAGTAGCCGGATTCCCGCACCACACGCCCACCGCGCTCGTAGGGACTGTGGATCAGCGCCGCGATCATGCGGTTGCGCGTGTGGAAGTAGGCCTGCCAGCCCACCATGTCGTCCTTGTCGATCCAGGACACGTGCCAGACGGCTGCACCGGGCATGGACACGGTGGGGTAACCGGCCTTCTTGGCGCGGAGTCCGTACTCGGCGTCGTCCCACTTGATGAAGATGGGGAGCGACAGGCCGATCTCCCGGATCACCTGGGTGGGGATGAGGCACATCCACCAGCCGTTGTAGTCGACATCGATCCGGCGGTGGAGCCAAGGTGTGCGGCGGAGGTTCGTCCGCGCGAAGTCGTGACCGAGGACCTGCTCGGCGACCGGCTGGTCGGGCTGGAAGCGATAGGGATTGACGATCTCACCGAAGGTGTGGAGGACGGTCCGGTTGTAGAGATCGAACATGTGGCCGCCCACGATGGTGGGCGTCTTGCAGTGCGTGGCGAACGAGAGCAAACGGGGGATGCTCTCCGGCTCCATCACGACATCGTCGTCCAGGAGGAGGGCGAAGTCGCTGCCGTTCTCCACGGCCTCGTACATGCCGCGGGCGAAGCCGCCTGAGCCGCCGAGGTTGTCCTGGTCGATGATGCGCAGCTTGCCGCCCAGGCGCGCTGCGACGTCGTCGAAACCCTCCTGGTCAGCGACCTTCTGAGTGCCCTGGTCGACGATCAGGATCTCCTGGACGTCGACGATCGCTTCAGGGTTCGACGCGAGGATCTCGAGGTTGTTGAGGCAGAAGTCCGGCTTGTTGAGCGTGGTGATCTCGAGAGTGATACTGCCGCGGCGAGGTTCGACACCGGCTGCCTGCCAGTCGGCCTCCTTCAGGACGAGGCTCTTGCTCCCGGCCACGAGATCGAACCAGTACCACCCGCCGTCGCCGAAGGGCTGGAGCGAGAGATCGAAGACGCTCGTCGTCGCCCCCTCGACCCGCGCTGTCTCGACGTGCTGCAGGGCTCCCCGGGCGTTCGACTTGTACACCGTGACCACGCCCGCTCCCTCCGTGCGCACCTGGAGCCGAACCTGTCGGAGGGCCGTCCAACGACGCCAGTAACTGGCCGGGAAGGCGTTGAAGTAGGTGCCGAGGGAGACGCGCTCACCGGGGCGCACCGACGTCGATCGCCTGGACCTGAAGTCCTCGACGTGCAATTCACGCGAGGTGTCGGCGACCGCAGCCGCCTGCCCCGACACTGCGCTCCCATCATTCGTGTTCAGCTGGACGCCGAACGCGCTGCCCGTGTCGACGTACAGGCCGGCGGTGTCCATCTGGCTCTGCTGCGGCAGGATGACCCTCTGGAGGGTGTGCCACCCGGCGTCGGCCGCGCTCACTGCCGTCGTCGTCGTCGCGGCCGTCATGCGTCCACTCCGCCGCTCTCAAGCTTCTGCCCGCCGGTGAAGTGCGGCGTGATCTTGTTGTCGAACATGGACAGGGCAGATCCGATGGCCATGTGCATGTCGAGGTACTTGTACGTCCCGAGCCGACCACCGAACAGCACCGACTTCTCACCTTTGGCCAGTTCGCGGTAGGCCGTGAGCTTCGCGCGGTCCTCGGAGGTGTTGATCGGGTAGTAGGGCTCGTCGTCCTTCTCGGCGAAACGCGAGTACTCCCGCATGATCACCGTTGCGTCCTTCGTGTACGCGCGCTCCGGGTGGAAGTGACGGAACTCGTGGATCCGCGTGTAGGCGGCGTCCTCGTCCGGGTAGTTCATCACCGAACATCCCTGGAAGTCCTCGATGGGGAGGACCTCCTCCTCGAGGTCGATGGTGCGCCACGACAGATCGCCCTCGGCGTAGTCGAAGTAGCGGTCCACCGGGCCGGTGTAGATGACGGGAACCTGTCCGAGCGTGCTGGATCGCGAGTACTCGTTGCCCTCGTCGAAGAAGTCCGTGTTGAGGTGGACCTCGATGTTGGGGTGGTCGGCCATCCGCTCGATCCACGCCGTGTAGCCGTTGACGGGCAGTCCCTCGTACTTGTCGTTGAAGTACCGGTTGTCGTACGTGTACCGCACCGGCAGCCGGGAGATGATTTCCGCCGGCAGGTCCTTCGGGTCGGTCTGCCACTGCTTGCCTGTGTAGTACTTGATGAACGCCTCGTACAGGGGCCGCCCGATCAGCTGGATCCCCTTGTCGTTCAGGTTCTGCGGATCGGTGCCTGCGAGCTCGCCCGCCTGCTCCTGGATCAGGGCGCGCGCCTCGGCGGGGCCGAGAGCGGTGCGGAAGAACTGGTTGATCGTGCCCAGGTTGATGGGCATGGGGTACACCTCGCCCTTGTGGCGCGTGTAGACCTTGTGCACGTAGCTCGTGAACTCGGTGAAGTTGTGGACGTAGTCCCAGACCCTCTCGTTGGAGGTGTGGAAGAGGTGCGCGCCATAGCGATGCACCTCGATCCCCGTCCGGGCCTCGTTCTCGCTGTAGGCGTTACCTCCGATGTGGTGGCGGCGGTCGAGAACGGCCACCTTGAGGCCCAATTGGCTCGCGGCTCGCTCGGCGATCGTGAGGCCAAAGAAGCCCGAACCGACGACGACTAGATCTACGCTCAAAATTTCTCCTGTGATGACGATTGCTGCCAATTATGCCGCAGGCCCTGTCCACGGGCGGACGCCGCCGTGCGCAGAGGTGCGTGATTCCTGCCTCGTGATCGGTCGATCACAGCCGGATGACGGCGTCCAGGCGCTCCTCGAAGGCAGGCACCATGGACCGCAGATAGGTCGCCGTGACGTGGTTGTCGTCGAGGTAGACGTACACGTTGCCGATCACCGCCGGGCACTGCCGTGCGGGACACAGCAGGTCCGTGAAGTCGAGGAACCGGACGCCGGGAGCCCTCGCCAGCAGTTCGCCGGTGGGCGCGGAGAGCGTGAGGATGCTCTCCTGCGCCGGGTTGCAGGTAGGACTTCCGGCTCCTTCGCGCTCGACGCACTGGGCCATGTCGAAGGCGAAACGGGGGTTGTCGCGCACGGCGATGACGTCCACACCCGCCTGCGTCAGGGACGCAGCGGCCGGGGCGAACCCTGGTCGCACGACGTCCTGGGGATCATCGATGCCCGCACTGGTCCCCACGGTGTAGACGGCATCCGGCTGCAGCCCGATCACATGGTCGATGACTGCCTGGTTCCAGTCGGAACACCACTGTCCCCGTCCCTCGGCGCCGGTGCCGAACGGGCAGGCGCCCAGCAGGAAGAACGTGACCTTCCACTCCCTCTGCTGCGCCAGCTCGACCAGGGGGGTCGCCCATTGCTGCGCATGGGAGTCGCCGATGACGACCACATGACGGGCGGGCGTGTCGGACGTCCCGATCGTCGAGCACTCGTCGCGGATCTGCGAATCGGCGGGGACGTCGTCGCCCGAGCAGCGCGACCCGACATCGAGGTACTCGCCCTGCAGATCGGACGCCGCCGGGGCGAGCGGCACGCCCACCGGAGCGGTGATTGCCAGCCGTGGGTCGAGCACCAGCGCGCCCGGATTGTTCACGTCGGCGTTGGCGGCGATCTGCTCGCTCTGCAGGCGCAGACCCTGCTGCCACGCCGTCAGGGGCGTCGCCACCACGGCGACACAGACCGCGAGGACGACGGCGGCCCTCCGCCGTCGTCGGTCCGCCCACTGTGACGCGCGCAGGGGACGCTCGACGAACCGCATGGTCAGGTAGGCGAGGACGAGCGAGATGGCGATGACCACGAAGCCGCCCACCAGTCCGGGCTGCGCGGCGTCCTGCTGGACCAGGTAGAGCACCAGGACCGGCCAGTGCCACAGGTACAGCGCGTAGGACAGATCCCCCAGCTTCACCAAGGGTGCGGCCGACAGCACGCGGTCTGCCCCGATCCCGCTGCCGGTCTGCCCGGCGACGATGACGAGGGCTGCCGCGGCCAGGGGCCACAGAGCCATGTACCCGGGGAACTGGCCCTGCACGTCGAGGAGGAACCCGCCGCTGAGCATCATCGCGAGGCCCAGCCAGCCGGCAAGGATCCGGAGGAAGCGCGGCAGGCGGACGAAGGGCAGGGCGAGGGCGAGCAAGGTCCCGAACGCGAACTCCCACAGCCGGGCGCGGGTGTCGAAGTACGCGTAGGACTGGTCCGTGTAGGTCTCCCACACGGAGAAGGCGAGCGAGGCGACGAAGAGCGCCCCGAACACGAGGAGCACGACGCCCCGGAACTTCAGCCGGAACCGGCGGGCGAGGAGTGCACTGGCGAGGAACAGCAGCGGCCAGAGGATGAACACCTGCCCCTGAACCGAGAGCGACCAGAAGTGCTGCAGCGGGCTGGCCAGGCTGTGATCGTCGGCGTAGTAGTCGACGGCGTTGGACGCGAGGACCCAGTTCTGCACGTAGAAGAGGGAGGCCCAGGACTGCTCGATGATGTCCGGCCACCGCGACGCCGGTACGAGGACGTAGCTCGCGCCGAGGGTGGCGACGATGACGACGACGACAGCGGGCAGCAGGCGCCGGAACTGGTGCAGCCAATGGCGGAGCAGGTCGACGGGTTTCCCTGACTCGACCTTGCGCAGGAACGAGAGCGACAGCAGGAACGCGGAGATGAGGAGGAAGACGTCGACGCCGCCGGACACCCGCCCGAACCACACGTGGTACGAGACGACCATCAGAACGGCCAGTGCGCGCAGCCCCTGGACCTCGGGCCTGAACCCGCGCCCCGCCCCGTGTCCCCCATCCGGCGTCGATGCTGCGCGTCCGGCCTCACGACCGCCATCGCGGTTCAACAAGGTAGACACGACCGACCATTCTACCGGCCGACGCCGCGAAGACCTCGCAGGCGGTGTGCCCCGCGCGGGCGCCGAGCGGCCGGACGCAAGCCCGCGGAACGTCGACGCCACGGTTATCCACAGCCGCGTCAGCCCACCTGCCGTTGATCCGCGTGTAGCCCTACCCTCGGGAAGGACGAGGAGGAGGCCGTATGGACGTGCACCTGACAGTGGTCGGCGCGCCGCCGTCCGAGCGGGCAGCCCGCGACATCGTCGTGGACACCCGAGTGATCGACACCGGCGTCGTTCTCGCCCAGCGACTCGAGGCGGCCGGTTGGCGCGGCCCGTTCACGATCGACGGCGTCCTTCTGGACGAGCTCCATGCCCCGAGCACCCTGCACGACGGCGGGGTCGTCGTCGCGGGTGCCCGTCCCACCAGGATGCCCCCGCAGCCCGTGTCGCATCTGGCGCTCGTCGTCCATGCCGGCCCCGACGCCGGGCAGGTCTTCCCGCTCACGCGGGGTACCTACGCCATCGGGCGGTCGGCGGCCGACATCGTCATCGCCGACCCGTCCCTCTCGCGGACCCATGCCCGGCTCACCGTGACCGAGGACGCGATCCTGGTCGAGGACCTCGACTCCGTGAACGGCACGTTCGTGGACGGCGCCGCTGTCACGAGGGTCCCGATCACCGTCTCCGCGGAGCTCGTCCTCGGTTCAAGCCACTGCCGCATCGCGGTGTCCGACCGCCCCTCGTGGTCGGGGCCGGGTTCCTCGTCGTCGATCCTCGATCCCGTACCCGTCGGTCCCGAGCTCCCGCGAAAGCCCTCGCGCGTGCTGATCATGACCGCCTTCCTCCCCCTGGTGCTGGGCGTGGTCCTGGCACTGACGACCGGGATGTGGTTCTTCCTCGCGTTCAGCGCGCTTTCGGCGGTGACGGGCATGGTCCCGCTGCTCACCTATCGCCGCACGGCCAAGGCGTTCAGCACCGCGGTGCGGGAGGCCTCCGACGAAGATCAACGGCGGCGGACGCTGGCGGTACCCGACCTGGGAGAAATCGCACTCGGCGCCCTGCGGACTCCGGGTCAAACGTCGGACCCCGCCCATGCCGCACGTTCCGGCCCTCCGGCGGCGACCGCACGCAGCGACACCCCGGACACCGCTCCTCCCGGCGTGGTGCTCCTGAGACTCGGCACGGCGAATCAGCCCGCACACATCGCCGTCCGGACGAACGACGGCGACTTCACCGCCCCGGAGCTTCCGGGCGTACCGCTCCTCCTCGCCTGCGCCACCGGATCGGGACCCGGAAACGACACCGGAATCGACACCAGGATCGACACGGGGATGACCCTGTCGGGGGATGCCGACGCCGTCAACGGTCTGCTCCGCGCCCTGCTCCTGCACCTCACGCACCCGCGCGCGGCCGCAACGAGCATCCTGTGCTGGGGCGCTCCCGTGGATCAGCCGGTGGACGCCAGGTTCCTCCCGAACGTCCGCCTGACCAGCGATCCCGCGGTCCTCGATCGGTTCCTCACCCGGCCCGGCTTCCGCCTCGTCGTCGACCTCGCGGGTGATCTGCCGTCAGGGCCAGGCGTCGCGCGGGCCTTCGTCCTCCGGGTCAATCCGGATGGCAACCGCTCCGAGCCCGTCGCGGCGACAGGACACAGCGCGGTGGTCCTGTCGGCGAGCGGCGGACGAGCCCTCGTCAGGGGCGAGGTGTTCGACCTGTCGCCCGACGCCGTGTCGGAGAGGACGTTCGCCCGTACCGCCCGGGCGCTCGCGCGAGGAGCCGCCCACGTCTCGGCGCTCGGCGGGCGTGATGCTCCGTTGGGCACCGGATCGGAGGGCGACGCTCCCCCGGAGTCAGCATCCCTGTGGTCGGCGGATCTCGTACCGGACACGCTGGCTGCACACGCGCTCGAAAGATGGTCCTCGTCCGATCCGGACCGTCCCGCCGCAGTTCTCGGGGCCGGCCGGGATGGACCGGTGGCATTCGACCTGGTGAAGGACGGCCCCCACCTGCTCGTCGCGGGAACCACCGGCTCGGGCAAGTCGGAGTTCCTCCGCACTCTCGTCCTCGGGCTCGCCATCAACCACCCGCCCGCAGAGCTTGCTCTCCTGCTGATCGATTACAAGGGCGGCTCCGGACTGGGTGAGCTCTCCGCCCTCCCGCAGTGCGTCGGGAGCATGAGCGACCTGTCCACGGAATCGACCGCCCGCGCGCTCGTCTCGCTCCGCGCCGAACTCCGGCGCCGGGAGGCGTTGTGCGCGCAGTTAGGCGCAACCGACGTGGAGCAGCTCCGCCGCCTCGCTCCGGCCTCGTGCCCGCCCAGGCTCGTCGTGGTGATCGACGAGTTCCGCATGCTGGTCGACGACGTACCCACCGCCCTGCCCGACCTCCTCAAACTCGCGGCGCTGGGGCGTTCAATCGGGGTCCACCTCGTCCTGGCGACCCAGAAGGCCCAGGGCGCCGTTTCCCCGGACATGCGGGCGAACATCACGTCCGCAGTGCTGCTCAGGGTCCGCACCGCCATGGAGTCACAGGACCTGCTGGGTACGGCGGCCGCTGCCGACATCCCGGTGGACCTCCCGGGCCGCGCCTACCTCCGCCGGGGGAACGAGGCACCGGTGGCCTTCCAGGTCGCCTCCTGTTCGGCGCGGTCGGACTCCAGCGAGGCTCTCGGCTGGACCGACCTCGCTGCGCACATCGCCGGGTCCGCTCCTCGGTCCCGAACCGCCCTGTCCGTGCAGTCGCCCACCCTGGTACGGGAAGCCGTTGCTGCACTTGGTACCGCCGCTGGTCAGGCCATCGTTGCCGCCGCCCATCGACCCGTCCTCCCGCCCCTGCCCGTTCGCTTGATGCGCTCCGAGTGCGCCGCGTTCACACCGGCCGTGCTTGCAGGCCCTGCTGAGCGCCGGCCCCGGGGCGGCGCCGCTCATGACGGGGATGAGCGTGGCGGGGTCGACGCGCGATCGGTGGACCTCGGGGTGTCGGACGTCCCCGACCGTCAGGCGCAACGCCTGCTCCGGTGGAATCCAGCGGAGCACGGTCATCTCGCTCTCATCGGTCTCCCGGGCAGTGGCGGGCGTGAGGCCCTGGGGTCCCTCGTCGCCGCGCTGCCGGCAGCCGACCCGGACGTGCACCTCTACCTGCTCGACGGTGACGGGAGCCTCGGACACGCAACGGGCGCTGCGACGGACGACGCGCTCGGGGGAACCACGAGCTCTCACGTGGGCGCTCTCGTCGAAGCCCACGAGACGCGGAGAGCCGCCCGAGTCCTCGAGCGGTTGGCGAACCTCCCGATGTCACGGGGCGGTGGGCAGCCGATCGTCCTCGTCGTCTCGGGTTGGGGACGCTGGACCACCCAGTTCCGTGGCCTGCGGGGAGGACGCGCCGAGGAGGACCTGCAGGCGATCGTGCGGGACGGGGCGCTGAGCGGCGTGACCGTACTGATCCTCGGCGACCGGGAACTCACCGCGGCACGGTTCTTCTCCCTGATACCGAACCGCCTCTACCTGCCGGTCGGCGCTCATCAGGAGATCACTCTCACGTGGCCCAGGATGCCGCTGATGGACCCCGTGGCCGGACGGGCATTCGCCCAGGGTCGCATCACCGGCACGTGGGGCGACTCCGTCTGCCAACTCCTCCTCGATCCGCCCGTCCACAGCGTCGTGGCGGCGCCGTCGACGGTCCCGTTCCCGGTGCATGCCCTCCCGTCACTCGTGACGCTGTCCGATATCACCCGGCAGGCAGGGCCCGGGCCGGCGCAGCGGAAGGACGTCCAGGGTCACCTCGGGGTGGGCGATCGCTCTGATGCCTCCCGCGTCCCGGGCCGACGGAGCGAGTCGGTGACGCTCGGGGTCCACGGTGACGACCTCCAGCCGTACAGCGTGACCCCGACGCCGGGAGATGCGTTCCTCGTCCTGGGCCAGTCCTCCACGGGCCGTACGAACGTCCTGCACTTGTTCGCAGCAGCGGCAGCAGCGGCAACCGCTGCCGACGGTCCGCACGGTCCGCACGGTCCGCACGGTCGAGAGGTCAGGACGGTCCGGGCAGCACCTTCCCGGGCGGACACCGCCCGTGCGGCGTCCTACTGGCGTGAGGTCGGCGAGCAGCGGCTCTCGGTCGCGGAGGTGCAGCGCACCCTCCTCCTCGTCGACGACGCGGAACTGCTCCCCCCGGATGTGCAGCGCTTCCTGTCGGAGCTGGTGGCGGGCGGGGCCGCGGCCGTCCTCGCGGCGCGGCCGTCACCCTCGCTCGTCACCCGGGTTCCCCTCGCCCTCCAGGCGAGAGCATCAGGGAGAGGCCTCGTCCTCGGACCCAGGGCACCCGCCGACGGCGACCTGTTCGGCGTCCGGCTCGATGCCGATGGCGGGGCCGTCACGGGACGAGGGCACGCCGTCGACCCGTCCGGGACCTTCGAGGTGCAGATCGCCCTCGCGCCGAGCGGCCCGATGGGACCGCCGGATGACGACGTGTCCGCGCGGGGAGCTACAGCGTTCTTCCGTCCGCCGTCACTCGCACGGTGAACCGGACCACGGGCTGCGAGAAGAGGAGCACGATGACCACCGCCGCGGGAACGAGGAACGCCAGACCCAGCACGGGACTCCCCGTGCTGAAGTACGGGAACGCCAGGATCACGAGGAAGACCTGCAGGACGAGCGACGGCGTACGGGGCCAGCGCATCCCCGCTGTCAGCGAGCGCGCCATGGCGATGAGCGCTGCGGCGACGAGGGCGAGCAGCACGGCCATGAAGACCGATCCTCCGACGGACACCGCGGTGCCCCCGATGAGCGGGATCAGGGACAGGACCGCGAGGACCGCGATGGCGACGGCTTCGAGCACGAGGATCGCTGCGATGACGAGCACGCCGCGGGGTCGTACCGCGGGATCCTGAGCTGGAGGAGTGGCCACGGACGAACCCTATCGGACCGGACGACGGTCATGCCGAGGGGACTGGGGACGTGCCCTGTGATGAACCACTCATGGTCCTGCGTAAACTGGCGCCCCGGAAACCCTTGTTTACCTCCCGGTAACGTGACAGCCTTAAAAGCAGTGGATACCAGGGGGCCGGTCTCGGCCCCTTTACTATGAGCCCCTTCGTGAATGTTTTCACAAACACACGGACAGCGAGGCCGAAGGAGAATGTGATCATCATGGATTGGCGTAGTCGCGCGGCGTGTCTGGACAAGGATCCGGAGCTGTTCTTCCCCGTGGGCAACACCGGACCGGCTCTCCTGCAGATCGAGGAGGCGAAGAGCGTCTGCCGACGCTGCCAGGTGCAGGACACCTGCCTCCAGTGGGCGATCGAGTCCGGCCAGGACGCCGGAGTGTGGGGCGGTCTCAGCGAGGACGAGCGCCGTGCCCTCAAGCGCCGCGCTGCACGCGCACGCCGCGCATCCTGACCTGAGCAGTCGCGCGTCCCGATGGGAGCGCAGCCTAATCCTTCCCGCTGGCCGACCACCGGCGCGGAGGACGAACCACACGACGAGGGGCCGCTCCAGGGCGGCCCTTCGTCGTGTCCGGCCTGCTTCCGCCGGTGCGCGCGGAGGCCGCTCAGGCGCCGGCGGCCAGTCGTAGCGCGAGGTCGAGCGTGACGGATGTGCCGCCGCCCGGGCGCGTGGACCACTCGATCGTCCCGCCCAACTCGCTCGTCACCAGCGTGCGTACGATCTGCAGACCGAGCCCTTCCGCATGCCCTCCGGCCGGCAGTCCCACGCCGTCGTCTGCGATGGTCACGCGCAGGAAGTCCTCGCCCTCCGCCTCGGTCCGGCGATTGGCCATCAGCCAGACGGTCCCGGCCTTGCCTGCCAACCCGTGTTCCACAGCGTTCGTGACGAGTTCGTTGATGACCAGCGCCAGAGGAGTCGCGAGGTCGCTCGGCAGCTCACCGAAGTCGCCGCTGCGCTCGGTCCGGACGGCCTGAGAGGGGGACGCGACCTCCGCCGAGAGACGGAACTGACGTGCGATCAGCTCGTCGAAGTCCACGCTCTGCGCCAGACCTTGCGAGAGCGTCTCGTGCACCAGGGCGATGGTCGACACCCGTCGCATCGCCTGCTCGAGGCCGAGCTTGCCCTCGTCGCTCACCATCCGGCGGGACTGCATCCGCAGGAGCGCCGCGACGGTCTGGAGGTTGTTCTTCACCCGGTGATGGATCTCGCGAATGGTTGCGTCCTTCGACACGAGTTCCATCTCGCGCCGCCGCAGTTCCGAGACGTCCCGGCAGAGGACGAGCGCGCCGAACCGCTCTTTCTCGTCACGCAACGGGATGGCCCGCAGGGACAGACTCACGCCTTTCGATCCGATCTCCGTCCGCCAGGGCATCCGGCCGGTCACCACCAGGGGAAGGGTCTCGTCGACCATCCGACGGTCCTTGAGGAGCGCGGTCGTGATCTCGGCCAGCGGCCTGCCCTCGAGCGTCTCGACATCGCCGAGGCGGCGGAAGGCCGAGACGCCGTTGGGGCTGGCGTACTGCACGATCCCGTCGACGTCGAGCCTGATGAGGCCGTCCCCCACGCGAGGTGCACCGCGCCGTGACCCCGTGGGAGTGGCGAAGTCGGGCCATAGGCCCAGCGTCCCCATGCGCAGGAGATCGTACGCGCACTGCCGGTAGGTCAGTTCGAGGCGTGAGGGCATGCGGGAGCTCGAGAGGTCCATGTGGGTGGTGACGACGGCGAGCGTCCGCCCGTTCCGGACCATCGGGACGGCCTCGACGCGCATGGCCATCTCCGTGGTCCAGTTCGTCTCGCCGGAGCGCTCGATCCGCTGGGAGGACCAGGCGACGTCGACCAGGGGTTGCAGGTCGGCGCGGATGCGTTCGCCCACGAAGTCGCTGTGGAACACGGTGTGCGACGTCGACGGCCGGGCGTGCGCCAGTGCGACGTATCCACCGCCCTCAAGAGGGAACCACAGGGCGAGGTCGGCGAAGGCGAGGTCGGCGACCATCTGCCAGTCCCCCACCAGCAGGTGCAACCACTCCGCATCGCCGGGCTCGAAGCCCGTGTACTCGCGGATGGGGTCGGTGAAGATTGCCATGTGTCCCTCTGTCGTTGTGGCCCTCTGCTCCGGCAGAGTGCTGTGGACCTAACTGCACCGGACCACCGGGTGGTGGGCGCAGCAAACCCTTACGTCGGGCACCCAGGCCCCCGGTCCGGCGTCGCCCGCATCACCGCACGATCGCCCTGAGCAGTCTCAGCGCGACCGACAGGGAGGAGATGTCGTCCTTCTCCAGCTGGTTCACCTCGGCGAACATGTTGCCTGCCCGCTGCAACTGGTCCGCGTTCTGATCCTGCCACGCTTGGAGCCTCTCTCCGGCGTCGTGCTCCCGGAGGTCGGTGGAGGCCTGGAGGACGGCGACCGTGATGTCGGCGACGGTCGAGTACAGGTCGTCGCGCAGCGCCGCCCGCGCGAGGGCCTGCCACCGGTCCCTGCGCGGGAGCTTCGTGATCCGCTCGAGGAGGGCATCCACTTCGAAGCGGTCGTACACCGCGTAGTACACCGCGGCGATCCTCTCGACCGGCTCGTCGATCCGGCGCGTGCTGTGGGCGATGTCGAGCAGCGCGAAGGACTCGAACTGTTCGGCCCAGTGCCGGCCGAGCTCCTCGGGCAGCTGCCACTCGTCGGCGACGGCCATCTCCTTCCGCACCCGCTCGAGGTCGCAGCCGCGGAGGTACTCACTGAGCCGCGCGCGGAAGGGCTCCACCAGCGGCTTGAACGCCTGGATGTCCTCGGCCACGGACGTGCCCTGCTCCACGTGGTTCACGAACCAGCGCACCGCGCGGTCCAGCAGCCGGCGGAGGTCGAGGTGCACCGTGCTCCAGCGCCCCGTAGGGAAGTCCGCGGGAAGCGCGGCGAGGGCCTCGAGGGTGTCGTCCAGGGAGTAGATCTCACGCAGGGCGACGAACGCGCGTGCGATCACCGGCTCCGGGACGGAGGTCTCCTCGAGCACCCGGAACACGAAGGTGATCCCACCGAGGTTGATGATGTCGTTGGCGATGACCGTCGAGATGATCTCCCGGCGCAGCGGGTGGGTGTCGAGCAGGTCGTCGAAGCGTTCCACGAGCTGGCGCGGGAAGTAGCGCCTCAGGGTGCCGCGGAAGAAGGCGTCGTCCGCGAGGTCACTGGCGGACAGCACACGTGTGAGTTCGATCTTCGCGTAGGCCGCGAGGACCGAGAGCTCGGGCGAGGTCAGGCCCTGACCGGCGTCGAGCCGGCGGCG
This sequence comes from Arthrobacter sp. TJ-266, assembly GCF_058269115.1. Classification (NCBI taxonomy): domain Bacteria; kingdom Bacillati; phylum Actinomycetota; class Actinomycetes; order Micrococcales; family Micrococcaceae; genus Arthrobacter; species Arthrobacter sp. TJ-266. The sequence continues at coordinate 940,795 of NZ_JBZCNC010000001.1, read as the reverse complement.
CAGCTCGGCCGTCGTCGGGAGCGCCTCCAGGCCGCGGTCGAGATCCACCTTCTTCTCGAGCCATTCCATCATCCGCTCGTAGCTCGGACTCCATTCGGTGACGCGCTGCCGGTCGTTGAGCAGGAGCACGTTCTGGTCGATGTTGTCCTGGAGCACGAGGTGCGCCACCTCGTCGGTCATCGACTGGAGGAACTCCGTGCGTTCCTCGGGCCGGAGCCGACCGGCGCGGACCATGCGGTCGACGAAGATCTTGATGTTGACCTCGTGGTCCGAGCAGTCCACGCCGGCGCTGTTGTCGATCGCATCGGTGTTGAGGACGACGCCGGACAACGCCGCCTCGATCCGGCCGCGCTGCGTCATGCCGAGGTTGCCGCCCTCGCCGACGACCCGCACCCGCAGTTCGTTCCCGTCGACGCGGATCGCGTCGTTCGCGCGGTCCCCGACGTCGGCGTGCGTCTCCTGCGAGGACTTCACGTACGTACCGATGCCGCCGTTGTAGAGCAGGTCCGCCGGTGCGCGGAGAATCGCGCGGAGGAGTTCGGGCGGGCTCAGCGTCGTGACGTCGCCGTCGAGCCCCAGCGCCGCGCGCACCTCAGGCGAGACGGGGACCGACTTCGCCTGGCGCGGGTAGACGCCGCCGCCCGCGCTGATGAGGCGGGGGTCGTAGTCCTGCCAGCTGGAGCGCGGCAGGTCGAAGAGCCGGCGACGTTCCGCGAAGGACGCCGCGGCGTCCGGAGCGGGGTCGAGGAAGATGTGGCGGTGGTCGAACGCCGCGAGGAGCCGGATGTGCTCCGAGAGCAGCATGCCGTTGCCGAAGACGTCACCGCTCATGTCACCGACGCCGACGACGGTGAACTCGTCGGTCTGGGTGTCGACGTCGAACTCGCTGAAGTGCCGTTTGACGGACTCCCAGGCGCCGCGCGCCGTGATGCCCATCGCCTTGTGGTCGTAGCCCACCGACCCGCCCGAGGCGAAGGCGTCACCCAGCCAGAAGTCGTACTCGGCGGAGAGTTCGTTCGCGATGTCGGAGAAGGACGCCGTGCCCTTGTCCGCCGCGACCACGAGGTAGGTGTCGTCGTCGTCGTGCCGCACCACGCGGGCAGGCGGTACGACGGCCTCCTGCACGCCGTCGGTCACGACGTTGTCCGTGATGTCGAGGAGGCCGCGGATGAACGTGCGGTAGCTCGCCTGCCCCTCCGCGAGCCAGGCACCGCGATCCACAGCGGCGTCGGGGAGCTGCTTCGCGAAGAAGCACCCCTTGGCGCCGGTCGGCACGATCACCGCGTTCTTCACGGTCTGGGCCTTGACGAGACCCAGCACCTCGGTGCGGAAGTCCTCGCGCCTGTCGGACCAGCGCAGGCCGCCGCGGGCCACCTTGCCGAAACGGAGATGCACGCCCTCCACCTGCGGGGAGTAGACCCAGATCTCGTACTTCGGCCGCGGCAGTGGCGCACCGTCGATCCGCGCGGTGTCCAGCTTGACGCTCACGTGCCGCTTGTCCTGGAAGTAGTTCGTCCTCAGGGTCGCCTCGATGAGGTTCGCGAACGTCCGCAGCACGCGGTCGGCGTCGAGGGTGGCCACGGCGTCGAGGCCCTCGTCGAGCGCGGCGCGCGCATCGCGCATCGCCTCCTCGCGGTCCCCGACGAGGTCGGGATCGAAGCGCGCCGTGAACAGGGCCACCAGCGCCCGCGTGACCGCGGGGTTCAGCAGCAGCGTGTCACCCACGAAGCCGTAGGAGTTGGTGTTCCCGAGCTGCCGCATGTACTTGGCGTAGGTGCGCAGCACCACCACCTGGCGCCAGTGGAGCTGCTCCCGCAGGACGAGGCGGTCGAAGGCGTCGGACTCGCCGGCGCCCGTCACGGCCGCCCCGAAGGCCTGCTGGAGCAGATGCGCGGTCGCCACGGGAGAGACGCCGTCCGGGTACCGGACCCCGAGGTCGTACAGGAAGAACGAGGTACCGTCCGACCGGGTGATCTCGAACGGACGCTCGTCGAGGACCTCGAGGCCCAGGTGGTGGAAGTACGGCAGGATCTGCGTGAGGCTCTTCGCCTCGGTCAGGTAGAGCTTCAGGCGGGCGTGTTCGACGCCGTCGGGCTCCCGCCGTCGCGGCACGTAGACGTGCAGTCCCGGGACCGACCCGCCGGCGGCGGCGAGCTGCTCGAAGCGGGCAATGTCCTCGAGTGCGTCCTCGACCTCGTAGTCGACGCGGTAGCTCGGCGGGAAGGACTCCCCCCACTCGCGGGCCAGCCGGCCTGCGACATCGTGCTCGAACCGGTCCTGCGCCACCTCGGCGATGCCCTCGGACCACGAGCGCGCGGCGCGGACGAGTCGCTCCTCCAGCTCGCTGGCGTCGAGCTCCGGCACCTCCGCTCCGCGCTGCAACCTGATGCGGAAGAACAGTCGCGCGAGGGCCGACTCGCTCATGCGGGCCTCGAAGTCGATCGAATCGGCGTCGAGCGCGGCCCGGAGCTCCTCCTCGATCCGCAGGCGCACGCTGGTGGTGTACCGGTCGCGCGGCAGGTACACCAGTGCGGACATGAACCGCCCGTAGACGTCGGGACGCAGGAAGAGGCGCGTGCGGCGTCGTTCCTGCAGCCGGAGGATGCCGAGCGCGGTCGCCACGAGATCGGGGACCTCGATCTGGAACAGCTCGTCCCGCGGATAGGTCTCGAGGATGGACAGGAGGTCCTTACCGGAGTGGGAGTCGGACGGGAAGCCGCAGAGGCGCAGGACGTCGGTCACCTTGTCGCGGACGAGGGGGACGTTCCGGACGGAACCCGTATACGCACTCGTGGCGAAGAGGCCGATGAAACGGCGCTCGCCGGCGACGTTGCCCTGGGCGTCGAAGCTCTTCACGCCGATGTAGTCCAGGTAGGCGGCCCGGTGCACGGTGGAGCGCGAGTTCGCCTTCGTGATGACGAGCGCCCGGCGCTCGCGTGCCTTCGCCTTCCCCGCCGCCGTCAGCTGCTGGAGTCCGTGTCCGCTGGCCTGGCGCAGCAGCCCCAGTCCGCTCCCCTCCCGCGCGGAGAGCGCCTCGGCGCCGGACTCGTCGGTCACGAGGTCGTACTCCTTGTAGCCGAGGAACGTGAAGTTGCCCTCGTCGAGCCACTGCAGGAGCTCCTGCGCCTGCCGGAGATCGGGGATGTCGCCGGAGCCGGCGATGCTGCCGAGCGACGCGCTGATGGATCGCACGGTGTCGCGCATCGCGGGCCAGTCCTCGACGGCGGCCCGCACGTCCTGCAGGATGCGCAGGAGGCCGTCGACCACGGACGTCCGCTCGTCCTGATCGGCGAGGCGTGAGACCTCCACCGAGATCCAGGACTCGATGTGGGTACTGCTGTCCGGCCCGCCCGCGAGCCCGCGGAGACTCGGCAGAGCCGCGGTGTCACCGCTCGACGCTCCCGCCGTCGACGGCACGCGCTTCAGCTCGAGGAGCGCGTGGGTGTCCGCCGTGCGCGAGGCGAGGAAGGTGGGATGGACCACCAGCTGGATGGCTGCGCTCTGCCGCACCAGCTCGGCCGTGACGGAGTCCACCAGGAAGGGCATGTCGTCGGTGACGATCATGACGATGCTCGAGGCGCCCTGATCGAGGACGTCGACGACGGCGGTGCCCGGTTCGCGCCGCTCCGCCAGGTCGCGATGTGCGAGCGCTCGTTCCCGGAGGTCGGCGTCGAGGTAGCCCGCGGCATCCTCGTCGGCGAGGTGCTCGAAGTAGTGCCCTACGAAGTCCTCCCGCGCGGTGTCCGACTCTGATTGATCCGTCGACCTGGATCCAGACGACATGGGGGAAGCCTCCGTAACGAAATGAAAGGCCGCTCCGTTGCGGCCTCTTACCCGGGAAGCCTATCGGTGTTCCGGGCAAACTTCACGTTGCCCGGACGGCCCCGCAGACCACGTCGCCGCCGGTCCTGCACGGGCACCTCCGCGAGCTCTGCGATGGCGAGGCGGAGCGGTGACGTGGCGGCGGTCTCGAGCAGGGCGGTGCCTGCGAGCAGGGCCTGGTCCGCAGCGGCGTAGTCGGCCGGGAGGAACGCCGAGATGGCCGCAGCCGGGCCGAATCGCTCCCACGCCTCGCGCAGCTGGGTCTCGGGGGCACGCCCGACGGCGGAGGTCCGGACCTTGTTGAACACGACCTGCGGGGTCGCGGTCGGCACGGCATCCGCCAGCTCGGTGAGTGCCTTCACCATGCGCGGCACCCCGATGGCGTCGGCTGCACCCACCGCCATCACGGTGTCCGCCAGCTCGAGGCACCGCAGGGCGGCCCCGTTCCGCCTCGGTGCGAGCGTGTCGAAGCTGAGCTCCTCGTCGGCCTCCAAACAGAACCCGCAGTCGACGACGGTGACGTCCGCCAACGCCCTGGCCGCGTCGAGCACCTGCCCGAGCGCCGCCGGCCTGAGTTCCGGCCAGCGGTCCGGCCTGGTGATCCCCGTCAGCACACCCAGCTGCCCGCCCTTGATCGCGACACGCACGGCGACCCGGCCGAGAGCCGAGGAGGTGAAGCCGCCCTGGTCCGCGATGCGGCAGGCCTGAGCCAGCCCGGCCGATTCGTCGAGCAGCCCGAGGGACGCCCCGATACTCGCACCGTAGGTGTCCGCGTCGACGAGCAGCACCGATGAGCCGGACGCCGCCAGTTCGGCCGCCAGGTTGATCGCGACCGTCGTCCGTCCGGGCGCACCGGGCGGGCCCCAGACGGCGATGATCCGCCCCGCGCCCGGACCGTCGGGAACGTCGACGGGCGGCGGTTCGATCGTCGTCAGCAGATCCAGCGGGTCCGCGTAGGCGAGCGAGCCGCGCCCCTGGCGGTCATCGGTCTCGAGCCGCTCGACCGCCCGCGTCACCGCAGCGGCGAGGACGGCGGGTTCCGCGTCGGCGTCGACGTACTCGATGCCGTCGAGCACCACCTCGCCCGTGCCCGGCGTCCCGTCCGAGAGCGCGATGACGGCGACCCCTGCGAAACGCAGGCGCTCGACCAGCGACGCCGTCAGGTCCACCGTTCCCGGGGTCAGGATGGCCGCGCGCGCCAGTCCGGTCTGACACGCCGCGACGAGCTCGGTGAGTTCCTCGCAGCGCCGCACCACGGTCACGGGCCCGCGCAGCTGTTCGAGTCCCGGGACGTACGCGCTCGCGACGGGCCCCAGGGTGATGACGGGAATGCTCACGAACCGGCACCGGGATTCAGGACGACGGCGATCCGCGCGTCGTTGGACAGGGCATCGAGCAGGTCGGGCATCGTGTCGTCGTCGACCAGCACCTGGACCAGCGTCGACGCGGTGGCTCCGAGCGCCGACTCGTCGACCGTCACCTCCGAGATCTCCGCGGCTTCGAGGAGGAGCTGCGGTTCCTCGTAGGTGTTGGTGTCCGTGCGCAGGGAGACCCATACGTCGACGCGATCGCCCGCCACGGTTCCGGTGGGGAGGGGGTCCTCGACCGTGAGCCCCACAGGCTTTCGGTCGAGATCGTCAGCGGCGCCGATCGCCGACGCGGGTACGAGTTCGCCCTGCGTGATCAGCCGCAACGCGACGCCCTGCTCCGGCACGCCGTCGGACACGGCGAGGTAGGACCCCGCGGCGTCGCCGAGCCGCACCGGGACGGCGACGAGATCGTCAGCGGTGATCAGGGTACCGACGGCGATGTCGTCCCGCGCGCCGTAGACCTGGACCGTCGTGTTCTGGCTGTTGAGGAGCGCGATCACGCCGGCGGTGGAGGCGAGGACCAGGAGGATGCCGATCAGCAGCCGTGGATCCCGCCACGACGGTTTCTTCAACCGCGGTGCCTCGGCCGTCTGCGACGTGCGTGTATCGATGCTCATGTCCTGTCCCCCAGATGTCGACGACCGGCCGCCGCCCGTGCGGGCGACCTCCGTCGGTAATTGTGGTGCACGAAACACCTCAAAGGAACCGATCGTCCACAGAAGACGTCCAACTGTGGAAATCGACGTCATCCAGCGGCGACGATGGCAGACTGGTTCCACATCCCATCCATCAGGAGAGGCGGTCCCATGGCCGAGCGGCGGTTCCTCACTCTCGCAGACGTCGGCGAGGTGCTGAACATCAGTTCCTCACAGACGTATGCACTGGTGCGCTCGGGCGAACTCCCCGCCATCCAGGTCGGCGGCCGGGGGCAGTGGCGCGTCGAGACCCGCGTCCTCGAGGAATACATCGCGAAGGCCTATGAGAAGACGGCCTCCGCCCTGAAGAGCGACACCGGGATCAGCCCGCTCGCCTAGGCTGGCGTTCCGCCGGCGTGTCCGGCTCCTCGGCAGAGCCCGTCAGCACCGCCCGCGGTACTCCGGCACCGTGGGCGCGACCCCATCTGCGCACCGTCGCGAGCGGCGGTCAGGACACGACGGCGGGATCATCACCCCGCGGGTCCCCGACGACGCGGTGGTCCTACCGGTGGTCCTACCCGCTCATGAGTGCGGCGTCGATCGAGTCGACGGACGAGAACGGTACCGTCACGACTTCCCGGGTCGTCGTAGCACGCCGCTCCTCCCCCGCGGGTGTCACACCCAGTTCGAGGAAGTCGGCGCCCACCCGGTCGATCACGCCGGCCAGCCGAAACGCCGGCGCCGAGAGCCAGACGACGACGTGCGCGCGGTCCCGGGACAAACCCCGAAGAGCGGAGCCCAGACCGAGCTTCGCCTGCACCCCCGACAGTGGCTGGCCGACACCGCGTCCCAGGCCGCGCAGAAGGTGGAGGGACTCCAGCGGGACGACGGAGAAGCGGCCCTCCACCTCGAGCGCGATCCACTGCGAGCCGACGGTCGTCAGGACACCGGATAACTGCCTGCCGCCGGTGGTGGTCAGACCGATCCGCGCCCCGCGTTGTCCCTGCAGGCGCTGCAGCAGGGTGAGCCTCGACTGCTCCGATCGGGTCCTGTCCCTGATCTCGCTCTCCTGCAGCGTGACCGACGCCGAATGGAGTTGTGCTTCGAGGTCGTCGAACAGGGCATCCCAACGCATCGCCTCAATGTAGGGGTGCCCGAGACCAGCGTCAAGCTGCAGCTCTTGCCATCTAAACAGTTCAGGGTAGACAAACTGCATCAAACTGCATCAAACTGTTTCCATACCCACGAGAGGAACGATGATGCGGCGCAGCGTGATGCAGGACGGACTGCAGGTACTGATGGTCCTGGCGTGTGCCGGTGCACTGACGCTGGCCGGGCAGGCCCTGCTCGCGCCTCAGCGCTCCGGCGCCTGGGGAATCGAACAGTTCCTCGGCGCGGGTTTTTCCCTCGTCGGCGCGGCCCTGAGCATCCTGTGGCTGCTCGCTCTCGGGCTCGCCGTCGTCGCCGCCGTCCTGCAACGCAGCGGCCGGTCGGCTGCTGCCCAGTTCGCGGCACGGCGCACTCCGGCGGTGATGAGGCGTCTGGCGGCGGCTCTCCTCGGGGTGAACCTCCTGGCCGTCCCGACTCTCGCTCAGGCAGCTCCGGACGGCGGGAGTTCCACGTCCCAGCACAGCGTCGCCAAGGCGTCTGCCACCCCCTACTGGACGGTTGGGACCGAGACGGCACCGGGCCCGGAGGATGAGCGGGGTGCCGTATCGTCCGACGACACCGCCCCGACGGACACCCCGGACATCGACACCGCGGACACCCCGAGCGCAGGGCTCGACGAGAACTCGGCATCCACCGCGTCGGACGCGACGCCGCAGTCACCCGCCACGGTGAGTCCCGGCTGGAAGCCCCTGCCGATGCCTGCGGACGGCGGACTGTTGCTGCGTCAGGAGCTGCGCGCTCCATCGAACGCCGGCGAGGTGGTGGTAGCGCCCGGGGACTCGCTGTGGTCCATCGTTGCCACCCACCTCGGGCCTCTCGCGACCGCCTCCGAGGTCGCCGAGCTGTGGCCCGCCTGGTTCGACGCCAATCGCGCAACCATCGGCGATGACCCATCGCTCCTCATCCCGGGACAGGTGCTCACCCCGCCGCCTCCCTGATGGACCGCGCTCGTCCCCCGGCGTGAACAGGCCTGCACGAGCACCAGCCGGCACCCGCCGAGCGGCGCACGGTCATCACCCGAGCGACGCCCCGTCATCCGGCGCGCCCTGAAACGGCTCCCACCCGGTCTTCCGGAGGCCGGTCAGGTCGGATCCGCCGCCCACTCGATCGACCGCCTCACGACATCGCATGACCGGTCGCTCAGCCGACCGCCCTGACCGATGGCCTCGTCAATGGCCCTGAGAACTCTTCCCGACCCTTCGTTCGACCCACCCTCCGACATCGCACCACCGACCCGGATTGGACCCGTCATGACTTCCGTCGCTCAGCTTCGCCGCCCCTCCACGGATCACCTCGCCGCCGTCAGCGGAGCACCGAGGCCTCTGCTCCCGGCCGCTCTCCGCCCGCCCCGGACGGAATCAGCTCTTGTCATCCAGCTGCACCCCGTGCGGGACCTTGAACCTGCAGCAAAGCCGCACGACACGACCGTCCAGCCTGATGAACTCGTCGGAGACCCGGGAGGTCGGGTCGGCCCGCCGGCTCGGGGCGGTCTGGGACGTGTGACGTCGGGGTCCGAGGACGCCGCGATCGAGCGCATCTCGGGAATCGCGCGCTCCGTCGCGCAGGGAGCACTCGAGGTGCTCGCGGGAACGCGTCCGCTCCAGCAGCTGGCGCGTTGGCTCGACCCCGACAACTACGAGCGCCTGCAACTCCGTGCCAACCTCGTCCGCTGCATCTCCTCCGCACCCGGGGCATCGTCGGCGACCCAGCCGTCCCACTCCCCCAGCGCGCGCCGCCACGTTGTGGTGCGGTCCGCCCGGGTGTGTCCCGTCGACACCGGGGTGTACGAGGCGTCCGTCGTGGCCTACGACCAGAAACGCGTCCGCGCCGTCGCTCTGAGGATCGAGCAACGACGCGGACAGTGGCGGGTGACCGCCCTCGAGATCGGGTGACTACTTCTTGCGGCCCTTCTTGGCCGACGGCGGGGCAGCCTGCGTCTTGTTCCGCTCGACGTGCATCTCCGCCTCACCCTGGGCGTTGGGCGCCGAGAAGTTCAGCGTCGCGGGCTTCGCCGGAGCCTCCAGCCCGGCGGCCTTGATGGTCGGCGTCTGCACCACGCTGCGTCCGTCGGTGACGCCGGGCAGCCCGGTCCGCGCGGGAGCGGAGACCTCGACCTCGAGGTTGAACAGGTACCCGATGCTCTCCTCGCGAATGGCTTCCATCATGGCCTGGAAGAGGATGAAGCCCTCGCGCTGGTACTCGACGAGCGGATCCCTCTGCGCCATGGCGCGCAGCCCGATGCCCTCCTTGAGGTAATCCATCTCGTACAGGTGCTCCTGCCACTTGCGTCCGATCACGGACAGCACCACACGACGCTCGAGCTCGCGCATCGACTGCTCCCCCAGGGCCTCCTCACGGGCCTGGTACGCCAGTTTCGCGTCGGAGAGGATCTCGCTGTGCAGGAAGTCACGGGTGATCTTCGACGTGCCTCCCGCTTCCTCGATGACTTCGTCGGAGGTCAGCGTGATGGGGTAGAGCGTCTTCAGGTTGGTCCAGAGCAGGTCGTAGTCCCAATCGTCCCCGTGACCCTGGGCCGTGGCCTCGTCGACCATCGCCGTGATCACGTCCTCGAGGAAGAACTGGACCTTCTCCTTGAGATCGCCACCCTCGAGGATGCGGCGCCGGTCACCGTAGATGGCCTCGCGCTGGCGGTTGAGGACGTCGTCGTACTTCAGGACGTTCTTCCGCTGCTCGGCGTTGCGCCCCTCCACCTGACCCTGTGCGTTCTCGATCGCCTTGGACACGATCTTCGACTCGAGTGCGACGTCGTCGGGCATGGTCGCGCTGTTCATGATGCGTTCCGCACCGCCCGAGTTGAACAGACGCATGAGGTCGTCGGTCAGCGAGAGGTAGAAGCGTGAGCGGCCGGGGTCGCCCTGACGCCCCGAGCGGCCGCGCAGCTGGTTGTCGATACGCCTCGACTCGTGGCGCTCCGTCCCGAGGACGTAGAGCCCGCCCAACTCGCGGACCTCCTCCTGCTCGGCCTTCACCGCTTCCTTGGCGGCCTCGAGGGCCTCGGGCCACTTGGCCTCGTACTCCTCCGCGTTCTCCGCGGGATCGAGCCCGGTCTTCTCGAGGGCGGCGACGGCGTTGAACTCGGCGTTGCCGCCGAGCATGATGTCCGTCCCTCGGCCGGCCATGTTGGTCGCGACGGTGACCGCGCCCTTCCGGCCTGCCTGCGCGATGATCGCGGCCTCACGCGCGTGGTTCTTCGCGTTGAGGACCTCGTGGCGCACTCCGGCCTTCGCCAGCTGCTTGGAGAGGTACTCGCTCTTCTCCACGCTCGTGGTACCGACGAGGACGGGCTGCCCGGTCTCGTGACGCTCCACGATGTCCTTGACGACGGCGTCGAACTTCGCGACCTCGTTCTTGTAGATGAGGTCCGAGAGGTCCTTGCGTGCCATCTCCCTGTTCGTCGGGATGGGCACCACGCCGAGCTTGTAGGTGGACATGAACTCGGCGGCCTCGGTCTCGGCGGTACCGGTCATGCCGGAGAGCTTCTCGTACAGGCGGAAGTAGTTCTGCAGGGTGACCGTGGCGAGCGTCTGGTTCTCCGCCTTGATTTCCACGCCCTCCTTGGCCTCGATGGCCTGGTGCATGCCCTCGTTGTAGCGACGTCCGGCGAGGATGCGGCCGGTGTGCTCGTCGACGATCATCACCTCGCCGTTGAGGACCACGTAGTCCTTGTCGCGCTTGAAGAGCTCCTTGGCCTTGATGGCGTTGTTCAGGAAGCCGATGAGCGGCGTGTTGGCCGACTCGTACAGGTTGTGGATGCCGAGGTAGTCCTCGACCTTCTCGATCCCGTCCTCGAGCACGCCGACCGTGCGCTTCTTCTCGTCGACCTCGTAGTCGGTCTCGACGGAGAGTTTTTGCACCACCTTGGCGAACTCGTTGTACCAGCGGTTCACGTCGCCCGAGGCCTGGCCGCTGATGATGAGCGGCGTCCTCGCCTCGTCGATGAGGATGGAGTCCACCTCGTCGACGACGGCGAAGTTGTGGCCGCGCTGCACGAGCTCGGCTGCGCTCCAGGCCATGTTGTCGCGCAGGTAGTCGAAGCCGAACTCGTTGTTCGTGCCGTAGGTGATGTCGGCCGCGTACTGCTCACGGCGCGTCGCAGGATCCTGCTTGGAGAGGATGCAGCCGCTCGTCAGGCCGAGGAAGCGGTACACGCGCCCCATGAGGTCCGACTGGTACTCGGCGAGGTAGTCGTTGACCGTGACCACGTGCACGCCCTTACCGCTGAGGGCGTTGAGGTAGGCGGGCGCGGTGGCGACGAGCGTCTTGCCCTCGCCGGTCTTCATCTCGGCGATGTTGCCGAGGTGGAGGGCTGCACCGCCCATGAGCTGGACGTCGAAGTGCCGCAGACCAAGGGTGCGGCTGGAGGCCTCCCGGACGGCGGCGAAGGCCTCGGGGAGCAGTTCGTCGAGCGTGGCGCCGTCGGCGTGGCGCTTCTTCAGCCGGTCGGTCTCACCGCGCAGCTCCGCGTCGGACATCTCCCGGAACTCGTCCTCGAGGACGTTGATCGCGTCGGCGTAGTTCCGGAGTCGCTTGAGGGTCTTCTTGTCCCCGGTGCGGAGAACACGTTCAAGAAGTGATGGCACTGATATTCGCTCCCAAGTCGATGCTGCCGAAGATGGCGTCCCCAGTCTATGTGAGGACGTGTGGGGCTCGGCGTGCGTTCCCGTGCCGAGCGCGGCGGCGGAGGCCGGCCGGGGTCAGACTAGCCTGCCGACCTCCACGTCGAGCCCAGGCGCGAGGTTCCCGCGGTCCTCGACCACGACGTCGTCGAGCCCGAGCCACCGCGCGAGCAACCTCAGCTCGGCGGCCAGTTCGACGGCGGTGTCCGCGGGAGCGCCGGGCTCGGCGTGCGCCGCCCTCACCAGCAGGAGCCCGGCCGCGCGGTCGGCCTTCAGGTCCACGCGCGCGGCGATGCCGTCGCGGAGCAGGAACGGCAGCACGTAGTAGCCGTGCACGCGACGGGCGGCCGGGGTGTAGATCTCGATGCGGTAGTGCACCCCGAAGAGCGTCTGCAGCCGATCGCGATCGAAGACCATCGAGTCGAAGGGGCTCAACAGCGCGCGGCCCCGCGCGTGTCGCGGAAGCACCGCCGCCGGGTCGAGGTACCACGGCTCCGGTGCGCCCCCGACGGTGACGGTTTGCACCTCACCACGCGCGACGAGCAGGTCGAGCGCGAGTCTTGTCTCCCGGACGGGCGTCCTGAAGTAGTCGGAGACCGAGCGGGCGGGAGCGACGCCGAGCGCGGCCAGCGACCGCCCGGCGAGCACACCCAGCGACTCCATCCGGTCCACGGGCTCAGCCTCGGGCTCTGGCAGGACGCGCTCGAGTGGCGAGTACAGGCGCTCGAACTGCGCGGTCCGCCCAGCCGACCCGATGACGCCGCGCGCGAAGAGATCCTCGAGGACGCGCTTGGAGGCCGTCCACCGCCACCCCCAGCCCTCCGCGGGCCTGTCCCCCTCGACACCGAGAGCACGCTGGACCGCGGTGGCCGTCAGGGGGCGGTGGCGGGAAAGCACCTGCAGGACGTTCTCCTCGAGGGTCGTCCGGGCCTCGGTCGGCATGGCGCCCGCCCCCATCCAGGTGCGACGCTGCCAGGACCTGAGATGCGGCAGCAGGTCGGGCCGGACGAGGCTCGCCTCGTGGGCCCAGTACTCGATGAGGGTGCGCGGCGCCCTGGAGGACATGCGGTCGAGGTCGGCGCGATCGTAGTCGCCCAGCCGCGAGAACAGGGGCAGGTAGTGGGACCGCACGAGGACATTGACGGAGTCGATCTGCAGCACCTGCAGTCGCCGCACGGTCGACGTCAGGGCGCGGCGCGACGACGGCGCCTCCAGACGGGGCCGATGGAGCCCCTGGGCTGCGAGCCCGATCCGTCGTGCCTGCGCGATCGACAGTCCTGTCATGCAGCTCCTCAAGACTCGTGCCGTGCTGCTGCGGTGGCGTCCGGCACCGGTCGGTCCGCCGAGCGCGGTCGTCATGGAACTGCCCCCGCCTGGTGGCGGGGGCGGCTCGCTGGACGGTTGTGCCGGCGCGAAGGCGCCGGCTGGGGCGGCGGCTAGGCCGAAGCGGCTTCCTTGGCGCGGTAGGCGAGGAGCTCCTCGTGCGGCTCCTCGGTACCTTCCGCGCACTTCGCGTCGAGCGTGATCACGCCGTAGGTCCAGCCCTGGCGCCGGTACACCACGGAGGGTGTCCCGGTGGTGGAGTCGATGAAGAGGTAGAAGTCGTGGCCGACCAGCTCCATGTTGTCGACGGCGTCGTCGAGCGTCATCGGGACGCCGGAGAACACCTTGCGGCGGATCAGCACCGGCGAGTCACCCGCCGGGATGTCGTCCGGACTCGAGTAGGCGTCGACGTCCTCCGTCGGAGGAGCGGGCTCGGACGCCGTCGGCTCGATCACCGGGGTCTCGAGATAGATGGGCTGTGCGGGATCGGCCGGCTCGAGATCCGCCGTGGCGATCCGGACGGCGATCGGTGTGTGCCGACCGTGGTGGACCTTGCGGCGGTCGCGCGCCCTGCGCAATCGCTCGAGCAGCTTGCCGTAGGCGAGGTCGAAGGCGGCGAACTTGTCGGCCGCCGTGGCCTCGGCGCGGACGACCGGCCCTTTGCAGAGCACCGTCAGTTCGACGGTGAGTGAGGTGTCCGCCATCCGGGCGCTGGCTTCCTTGGTGATCTTGGCATCGACGCGCTGTACCTTGTCGCCGAGCTGCTCGATCTTGTCGATCTTCTCCGTCGCGTACTCGCGGAAGCGGTCAGATACCGCCAGGTTGCGACCATTGATCACGAATTCCATGGAGCCCTCCACATCACTAGATGACACGGCGGCGGCCGGGATGGGTGCAGAGCCACCGCCGACGGATACCTGTCTTCTTTGGGTGGTACCCGTACTTCACGGTAGTTCACCCCTCCCCGTTATTCATCCCTTGACGCACTCTTACTTCCGGCAGTTCGCTGGATGTCCGTCGGGCGTTCCCCGTGAACGGGTCGCCCGGTGGCCGGTGGCGTGCCCGCTCCCGACGAGGACGCCGTCGAGCCCTCCGGAGGTCCCGCCGGAGGTCCCGCCGGAGGTCCCGCCGGCGACCCGGCCGGGGAGCGGGTGGCGGCCACGACGACGGCGCCCACGACGGTCGCGTTGGCGGCGACGAGCGCCCGGTGCGCCTCGCCGATCGTGGCGCCGGTGGTCAGGACGTCGTCGATGACGAGGCACCGATGTCCGGCGAGATCGTGTTTCCTCCCGTCGCGAACGGTCATGGACCGCATGACGTTCGAGCGCCGTCGTCGTCGGCCGGCTCCTTTCTGGCCCCCGCTCATCCGCGACGTGAGGGCGTGCCGGAGGAGCCGGGCAGCGGACATCGCCGGGTCGTCGCGCAGCGCCGTGATGATCCGCTCCGGCAGCGGCACGTGCGCGAGCCACGGGGCGAGTGCTGCACCGGCGGGCAGCTGCCCGCGACGGTCGAGGTGGACCAGCAGGACCATCAGGGGGTCGTATCCGCGGCGTCGACGGGCGGCGCCGCGGGTGGGCACCGGGACGAGGAGGACGCGCCCACTGTCGATCCCACGACCGAGCCCACCGCCGAGCCCCCCGCCGAGCCCACCGGATACCCCCTCGTGCAGCGCTCCGGCGAGTGCCGCCGCGACGGGTCCTGCGAGATCGAGGTGTCCGTGGTTCTTGTAGGCCAGCAGCACGGCGGACACCGCACGGCCGTACCGACCGGCGGCGAGGACCGGAAGGGGCCCGTAGCCGTCCGGTGTCGCCGGAAGGTCGTCGCCGACCGCCGCACCGGTGCGCTGCGCCGATCGGGAGAGGAATGTCGGAGGTACGACGACGTCCGGCAGGGCCTCCGCCGCGCCCTCGGCCCGGAAGGGGCGGGCCGTGGCGGAGCGGAAGCTGCGGGAGCATCCGCGACAGAGCGAGGTGTCCCACCGGCCGCACACCACGCACGCCGACGGGAACAGGAGGGCGGCGAAGGCCGTGGCAGCCGCCCCGATGGTCAACCCGGTCCGGCCGAGGGCCAGGCGGTCGAGCGCGGTGTCGACGCGGGACCGGAGGCCGGGGACGACGGAGGAGGAGTGCATGCCACCATCGCATCACCGGCTCGACGGCGGCAGCGGTCCTCTCCCCCGTATGTGGACGACGTCAGCCCGGGAAGGCGATGTCGCGGACGTCGATCTCGACGTCCAGCCAGCTGTTGTTCCCGATGCGCCGGAACAGGGTGGACCCTGCCTGCGCGTAGAAGGTGTCCTCGGCGTCGGAGCCCGCACTGATCGACAGCACGCCGTCGAGCTCGGTCATCGACTCCAGCGTCCCGTCCAGCTGCAGGACCACCGGCGTGGCCTCGACGTCGGCGCCGACGGTGGACGCCACGATGGTGCTCTGGCCTGCCCAGACCGCGGTATCGACGTCGCCGGCCGTACGCAGCGCGAGCGGTGTGGTCAGTGACTGCGGTGCACCCTCGGCGGAGCGGGTGATACCCGAGATCAGCAGTTCGCTCTCGCCGTCGCGCTCGGTGACCACGAGGACGCGCGAACCGTCGCGGGACACACGTACCTCCTTCACCAGCCGGTCGGCCAGCCAGGGAGCCGCGACCAGGACCGCGTTGGCCTCGGACCCGCCCGGCGGAACGGCGAGGACCTCGCTGCGGCCCTCCGTGATCCTGCCCGTCCAGACCCAGTTCTCGGGGTCGAAGGAAGGACGGGTCAGCGAGCCCCCGGACACCACCCCGCGGGCCTGGCTACCCGGCGCCGTGACGTACAGGGAGGAGCGGTCGCCGGAGAGGAAGGCGTAGGCGCTGCCGGAGAGGGAGGTGGCAGGCATCCTGGGATCGAGCGCCGCGACGGACGCCAGCCCCTCGACGGGGGCGATCCCCCCGGTACGCACCCGCACGAGTTCGCCGTCGACGATGGCCACCTGTTCGCCCCCGATGTCCGGGGCGAGTTGCGGCACCACCAGCTCGGGCGAGTCCGCGCCCAGCTGGATCGGCTGCCCGCTGGACATCTCGACCGTCGCGACGTCGTTCAGCCCGGTGAGATTGACCTCCAGCTGCTGGTTCATCTGCTGCAGCCCGAGGTCGGTGGCGCCGTCCAGCACCTCCGCCGAGAGTTCCACGGACGCCGTCCCCGAGGTGATCGGCACGGAGTCGCGTGCGAGCGTGACGCCCTCCGGGAAGGCACTCGTGACCGAGCCCTGCAGGTATGGCGCCGGGCCGGCGAGCATGGTGCTCACGACCCGCGCCGCCACGCCGGCCCTCCGCACGAACCAGCGGGCATCCGGCACCCAGTACCGGTAGTTGCTGCTGTAGAAGTAGAGGCTGTGGGAGATGAGGAGCTCCTGGGCGGCACTCTGGGCGAGCATGATGCCGTCGGGCACCTCCGCGATACGCCACTGGCCGTCCACCTGCTCCATCCTGACCCCGAGCGTCTCGGCGACCGGGACCGGGAGGTCGGTCCGGACACCGCGCGCGTCGACCGTCCCCGTGGTTTCCAGCTGGATCTGGAAGATGCCCTCGGTCTCGCGCTGCTCCACCCGCGGCTCGCTGCTGAACAGGACGATCCGCTCCTCGGGTTTCCAGCTCTCGGCGAGTTCCCTGGTCAGGAACTGCCGGGCGACGCTGTACCCGTCGCCTGCACCCGTGCCGGCCGTGATGAACCCGCGGAGGACGAGTTCGGGCGCCGCGCCGGGGGCCGGGCCCTCGGGCGAGAAGGCGGGCGCGTCGGCGTCGGGATCGCCCGGCGCGGCGGAGATGACGCCCACGGGACCCTTGGTGGGGATGGCCGAGCAGCCGGTGAGCCAGACCAGACAGAGGGCGAGCACGGCAGCGATGACGACCGTCGCGCGAGGCCTGCGCCGCGGAGGATTCTCGCGGGGACGCCCGCGCCCTGCCGACGTCATCGCTCGACCTCCCGCGTCACGCGGGTGGAGCCGGTGTGGACCGACTCCGTCCCGGGCGCAACGCGGCCGGACTCGGTGGCAGGCGCCATCGACGACGGCGGCAGGGCGAGCGGCGACGCCGTCAGGTTGCCGCCCTCGTGGCGAGGGAGTGTGAGGCGGAAGCAGGCGCCGTCGCCCGGCGTACCCCAGGCCTCCAGCCAGGCGCCGTGCAGTCGTGCGTCCTCCAGGGCGATCGACAGCCCCAGCCCGCTGCCGCCCGTGGTGCGGGCTCGCGCGGGATCAGCTCTCCAGAACCTGTCGAACACACGGGTGGCCTCTTCCCCTGCCATTCCGATCCCGTGATCACGGACCGCCACCGCGACGGCCTCCGGACTGCAGGCGATGTGGACGTCCACGGGCCCCCCTTCGGCGTGCTCGAGTGCGTTGACGATCAGGTTGCGAAGGATACGGTCGATCCGGCGGGCATCCGCATCGACGATGCACCGCGACTCACCGGTGATGATCCTGAGCTCGGACCCGAGGCGATCGGCCAGCGGTCCAGCCCCGTCGATCGAATGCTGCACCAGCTGCACCAGATCCGTCGGCTCGGCCTCGAGCGTGGCTGCGCCGGCGTCGAACCGCGAGATCTCCAGGAGGTCCGCGAGGAGTGCCTGGAACCGCTCCACCTGGTCGAAGAGGATCTCCGCCGATCGCTTGTTGATCGGGTTGAACTCCTCCCGGGCGTCGTGCAGCACCTCGGCGGCCATACGGACGGTGGTGAGCGGGGTCCGCAGCTCGTGCGAGACGTCGGAGACGAAGCGCTGCTGCATCTGCGAGAGCTGTGCGAGTTGCGTGATCTGGTCCTGGAGGCTGCCGGCCATGTGGTTGAAGGACAGCCCGAGTCGGGCCACCTCGTCCTCCCCGCTCACCTCCATGCGCTCCTGCAACTGACCGGAGGCGAGCTTCTCGGCCACCGACGCGGCGTGACTGACCGGGCGCACGACGCTGCGGGTCACGTACCAGGTGATCCCCCCGATGACGAGCAGGAGCACGAGGCCCACGAGCCAGAGTGTGCGGTGGATGTCGTCGAGCGTGGCCTGCATCGAGGAGAGGTCGTAGTAGACGTACAACCCGTACGCGGTGCGCTCGGGCGGCAGTTGCACCTGCGTGCCGAACACCACACCCGGTGCGTCCTGCTGCGCGTCCTCCGTCACCGGGATAACGGTGGGCGCCCAGTAGATGTCCTGGCCGGACTCCACGGCGCCCTTCAACTCGGGCGGGAGCATGCTGTCGGTGACACCCTGCTGCGTCACGGTGGTGGGGATCAGCAGTCCCCCGCCCTCGGACATGGGCACCAGGATGGCCTGCCGGGGGGCCTCCGTCTCGTTGCCCACGAGCGCGTTCACCGAGTCGATCACGAGGCGGTTGGTCGTGTCGGCGTCCGTGGCCGACGAGTCGCGGAACACGGCCTTCGTCGAGATCAGGGCGCGTCCCGCCTCGGCGCTGAACTGGTCGAACCGCTCCTCGTACAGCGCGTTGGCGATCTGGTTCGAGAGGAACCCGCCGACCGCGACGAAGGACACGGAGGTCAGGAGCATGGTGGCGACCACCGTGCGGAACTGCAGCGATCGGCGCCAGCGGCGACCGATGTCCTCGCCGACCCTGCGTGCGCGGGCGACGCGCGAGCGCCCGTCGGACGCGGGGGTCACGGGGGACGCCCCACCACCGGCGAGCAGGGCCGGCCCCTGAACCGCGGGGAACGCGCCGGTGCCGGGCGCGACGTCGTCGTGCGGACGATCGGCGTCACCGCCGCGAACCACGGCGGTGCGGTGGTCGACGGCGCCGTCGTGGTCGTGGGCGGAGACAGCGGGAGCGCCGTGGTGGGCGCCCCCCGCGTCAGCCCTGTCCGGCCTTGTAACCGACACCGCGCACCGTCAGCACGATCTCCGGGGCTTCGGGATCGCGTTCGATCTTCGAGCGCAGCCTCTGGACATGCACGTTGACCAGGCGTGTGTCCGCGGCGTGCCGGTAGCCCCACACCTGCTCGAGCAGCAACTCCCGCGTGAACACCTGCCACGGCTTGCGGGCGAGCGCGACGAGCAGGTCGAACTCGAGGGGCGTGAGCGAGACCTTCTGGCCCGAGCGCGTCACCTCGTGACCGGCGACGTCGATGCTCACCTCGCCGATGCGGAGCGTCTCCGGCGCCTTCGACTCCGCGGGCCTCAGGCGTGCACGCACGCGCGCCACGAGCTCGGCGGGCTTGAACGGCTTGGGCACGTAGTCGTCGGCCCCGGATTCGAGCCCGCGCACGACGTCGGACGTGTCCGACTTCGCGGTCAACATCACGATGGGGAGGTCCGATTCCTCACGGATCTGACGGCACACCTCGATACCGTCCAGACCCGGCAGCATGAGATCGAGCAGCACGAGGTCGGGATGGCTGGAACGGAAGACGCCGAGGGCGGCTGCGCCGTCGGCGCAGAACACGGGATCGAATCCGTCGTTGCGGAGAACGATCCCGATCATCTCGGACAGTGCCTCGTCGTCGTCGATGACCAGTATGCGAGCCTTCATACCCCCATAGTGTCGTATCGGGCACGCAAAGTCCCACCGCCGGGAGCGCGCGCCGCGGCCCGCGGCGGCGCCGGCACGTCCGCAGCGCGGCCTCTTCCGACCGAAACCGTGCGACGCCTCACTATGATGCAGGAGGGGACGCCGATCCACGCCTCCCCTCGGTGCGACGGAGGGGACGCGAGGGACGCGATGAGTGATCAGCGCAGTGACGGACCGGGCGAGGGGCCCAGCGACACACCCGACGGCTCGACGCCCGCCAACCCGTGGGCGAACCCGGGCGCACCGGCCGACAGCGGCTCGTCAGGTGGACCCGGTGGTGGTGCGGCCGGCTGGGGTGCGCCGTCGACCTTCGCGCAGGGGAGCCACCCTCCCCAGGGAACAGCGGCCCCAGTCCCCCAGGCCCCGTGGCAGGGCCCCGCGCGGCCGCCCGGTCCGCCCACCGGCCCGCAGGCGCATGCGCCCCGGCAGGGCGGCACCGCATCAGGGCCGTACCGGGCGCCGCAGTATCCGGCACCTCAGCACCAGTCGGCGCAGTACCAGGGGAACCAATACCAGGGAAACCAGTACCAGGCCCCGCCGAAGCCGGGGGTCATCCCCTTGCGTCCCCTGGGTCTCGGCGAGATCCTCGACGGCGCGTTCCAGGCCTGCCGGAGGAACCCGATCGCGACCTTCGGCAACGCCATCCTGTTGCAGGCGGTCGTTACCCTCGTGACGATCCTCGCGCTGGGCAACGTGCTGTCCTCCTTCGAGGCCCTCGAGTCCCAGAGCGCGTCCTTCGGGGACTTCGTCGGCGCCGTGGCGAGCTTCAGTGTGTTCGCGGCGATCGCGGGCATCCTCTCCGCCGTCGCCCTCCTGGTCCTGCAGGGGATCCTCGTGATCCCGATCGCGCGCGCCGTCATCAATCAGAAGACGACCTTCGGGCAGTCCTGGCGGCTGGCGCGCGGCCGCCTGCTGCCGCTCCTGGCGTTCGGCGTGCTCGCCTTCCTCGCCGGCCTGGTGGCTTTCGGACTGGTCGTCGGTCTGTCGGCACTCGCCATCTACGCCCTCGAGGAGTACTCGGCCTTCCTGGTGGTTCCCCTCGTCCTCGGCGCCGTCGCGGCCCTCGTCTGGGTGACCACGAAGCTGGTCGTCACCCCGGCTGCACTGATGCTCGAGCAGCGCGGCCCCCTAGCGGCGGTCAAGCGCTCCTGGGTCCTGACGCGCGGCAACTGGTGGCGCACCTTCGGCATCGTGCTGCTCACGGCCCTGATCGTGTCGATCATCGGATCGGTGATCTCCGCGCCCCTCACGTTCGCGGTGACACTCATCTTCGGGTTCAGCACCAGCACGTCCGCGACGCCGGACGCCCTGGACTCCCTCCCCCTGCTCGCGGCGACGCAGGCCATCACGGCCCTGTTCACCGCCATCGGCTACGCGTTCCAGTCGGGCGTGACCTCGTTGCTGTACGTGGACCTGCGGATGCGGCGCGAGGGTTTCGACGTCGTCCTGATGAAGGAGCACGAGCAGGCTCAGGCCGGACGTCCCGACGTGCTCCCCGGCGGCACCAGTTCCTTCGGTCACGGCACGGGCGGGCCGCGCTGATGCGCCACCACCGAGCCGGGCACACACCCTGTCCGTCGACGCCGTGATGCTCCCCTCGGTCCCACGGCTGGCCCCCGACGCCGACGAGGCACGCCGGCTCCTCGAGGAGGAGCTGAGGAAGTCCGGGTACGTCGAGGCGCAGCCCAACATCTTCGAGCGCATCATCGCCGACGTGCTCCGCAGTCTCGCGCGGCTCGCGGACGGCGTCGGCGCCCTCGGACCCGGGCCGGGCACGGTGGTGCTCGCCGTCGGCGCAGCGCTCGTCATCGTGGTCGCGATCGTGCTGATCAAGCCGCGCCTGAACGCCCGTGGCCGGAAGCAGGAGGCTGCGGTGTTCGACGACGACGAGCGCCGCTCCGCTCGGGAGCACCGCGCCCGCGCGGACGCCCTCGCGGCTGCCGGCGACTGGAACGGGGCGGTCGCCGAACTGCTCCGCGCCATCATCCGCGGGGCGGAGGAACGCGTGATCATCGACGAGCAGCCGGGCCGGACGGCGACGGAGGCCGGTCTTCACCTCGGATCCGCCTTCCCGGGCGCGGCTCGGGACGTCACCCGGCTGGCGGACGTGTTCAACGAGACGCACTACGGCAGCGGACGAGCCTCCGCCGGCGACCACCGACGCGCGGCCGAGCTCGACCTGCGCCTCACGGGGGAACGGCCCGAGCGCGATCGCCCGGCGTCGTCGGCCCTGCCGGCGGCTCCCCGATGAGCTCACCCGTCGGCTCCAGGACTCCCGCCGGGACACCGGACGAGGAGACCGGTGGCGCACCGCGCGTTCCGACGGACACGTCCCGCTCCGCATCCTCGGGCACGTCCGTCGAGGTGATGGGCGACGGCGGCAGTGCCGGCGCGACCGCGCGCGCACGCCTCCGCCGCTCGATCCCCCTGCTGATCGGCGCGCTCGTCCTCGCGGTGGTCATCATCCTCAATCTCCTTCCGGGGGACGAGGAGGACGGCGCGCCCCTCTCGCCCGGCAATGCGGCGCCCGCGGGTGCCCGGGCGGTCGCACAGGTGCTCGAGGCGCAAGGCATCGACGTCGTCCGCGTCTCTTCCTATGAGGACGCCCTCGATGCGCTCGACAGTGCCGGCGCCACGCTCTTCCTGAACGACGACGCGCAGTACCTGAGTGCCTCGCAGGTGGAGGAGCTGACGGACAGCTCCGCCCGCGCCGTCCTCGCGGCGCCCGGCGAGCGCCAACTCAGTACGCTGTCGAGCGACTTCGGCGTCGTGGGTCCCGTGCCGCTCGACATCGGCGGGGACGCTCCGGCTCTCGCCGCCGATTGCCCGGACGCCGATGCCACGGCGGCGGTCTCCGTGCCTGCCACGGGCATCCTCTACTCGGGTGACGTCGAGTGCTTCCCGGCCACGATCGACGACACCACGGCCGAGGACACCACCGGCGGCCTGTATGTGACGGACGAGGACGGCAGCGTCGCGATCCTCGGGGCGCCGTCCATCCTCTCCAACGAGTCCATCGACGAGGCCGGCAACGCGGCCCTCGCCCTGCGGATCCTCGGCTCGTCGCCCACTCTGGTCTGGTACGAGCCGACGGGCGCCGACGTGGTGTCCACCGGGGAGGGCGTGGACCCGTTGACGCTGCTGCCCGGGTGGGTGAACACCCTGCTCGTCTGGCTCCTCGCCTGCGCCGTCCTGGCCATGGTGTGGCGCGGGCGGCGCCTCGGACCGCTCGCGACCGAGCCCCTTCCCGTGGTCGTGCGTGCGGCGGAGACCGCCGAGGGCCGTGCGCGGCTGTACCAGGACTCCCGCTCCGTGGCCCATGCCGCGGCCAACCTCAGGGCCGCGGGTCTCGCCCGCATGGCGCGTCGCCTCCGGGTGGACCGGTCGGCGTCGCCGGTCGAGGTCCTGGAGGCCGCGGCCCGACACACCGGACGCCCGCAATCCGACCTCGAGCGACAGTTCCTCGAGCGCACACCGACCACGAACCGCGAGCTTGTGCTCTGGGCACAGGACATCCTCGACCTCGAGAAGGAGATCACGTCATCATGAGTCACTTCGACGACCGGCAGGACGAGCGCGCGGCGCCCACCGAATCTGCGACCGGGCCGACGGGCGCACCGACGGGCGCACCGGCGGGCCGGGGCGCGTGGCCCACGTCCGGAGGCGGCGCCCACGAAGCCTCCCGCGACGGCTGGACGGGGCAGGCGACCCCGCGGTCAGCGCCGCCTGCAACGTCGCCTGCCGCACCGCCTGCCGCACCGCCTGCCGCACCCTCCGCCTCCTCTGCCGCGCC
Organism: Arthrobacter sp. TJ-266; assembly: GCF_058269115.1. Classification (NCBI taxonomy): domain Bacteria; kingdom Bacillati; phylum Actinomycetota; class Actinomycetes; order Micrococcales; family Micrococcaceae; genus Arthrobacter; species Arthrobacter sp. TJ-266. The sequence continues at coordinate 917,509 of NZ_JBZCNC010000001.1, read as the reverse complement.
GTCGGCCGGTGTGCTCGATGGTCGAGCGGCGGAGGACGCCGCGTCGGCCAGGGCGGCCCTGCTGCGGGTGCGAACGGAGGTCGGCAAGTCGATCGTGGGTCAGGACGCCGCGGTGACGGGGCTCCTGATCGGGCTGCTCGCCGACGGGCACGTGCTGCTCGAGGGCGTGCCCGGTGTTGCGAAGACCCTCCTCGTCCGCACCCTGGCGACAGCACTGAGCCTGGACACGAAGCGGGTCCAGTTCACACCCGACCTCATGCCGGGCGACATCACCGGATCGCTCATCTACGAGTCGAAGACGGCCGAGTTCACCTTCCGCGAGGGGCCGGTGTTCACGAACATCCTGCTCGCCGACGAGATCAACCGCACGCCGCCGAAGACACAGGCCTCCCTCCTCGAGGCCATGGAGGAGCGGCAGGTCTCCGTGGACGGCGTGTCCCGGCCCCTGCCCCGCCCCTTCATCGTCGCGGCGACCCAGAATCCGGTGGAGTACGAGGGCACGTACCCGCTACCCGAGGCGCAGCTCGACCGATTCCTCCTGAAATTGACCCTCCCCCTGCCCGGGAGGGAGGACGAGATCGAGGTGATCCGCCGCCACAGCGTCGGCTTCGACCCCCGCAACCTCGCCGGGGCGGGTGTCAGGGCCGTGGCCGGCGTCGAGGACGTCGAACGTGCCCGCGCCGCGGTCGCGCGCGTCGCGATCGCACCCGAGGTCCTCGCCTACATCGTGGACGTGGTCCGGGCCACGCGCACGTCGCCGTCGTTCCAGCTGGGCGTGTCCCCTCGCGGGGCCACCGCGCTGCTCAACACGTCACGCGCCTGGGCGTGGCTCTCGGGTCGGTCCTTCGTGACGCCCGACGACGTCAAGGCCCTGACGCTGCCGGCGCTCCGGCACCGTGTGGCCCTGCGGCCCGAGGCGCAGATGGACGGGGTGAACGTGGACGACGTCCTGGTGGGGATCCTCGGGACGGTGCCCGTTCCCAGGTGACCGGCATGTCCGGTCCATCGACCACCTCGGCCACGTCGGCGACGTCGGCCCGACCACCGCGGTGCGGCGCCGACCTCGCTGAGCCCCGCCCCGTGTCCACGCGACATCGCCCGGCCGCCTCCCACGGGCGGGCACGAGAGGAGCACCCGTGGTGATCACCGGACGCCTGGTCCTGCTGGCGCTGCTCGGCGTCGTGCCCGTCATCGTGTACCCGGGCGCCACGTCGGCGCTGCTCTGGGCCCTGCTGCTGGCCGCGGCGGTCGGCGTCGACCTCGCCCTCGCGGCCTCCCCGCGGCGCGTCGGCGTCACCCGCACGCTGCCCGCGAGCGTCCGTCTCGGCGAGGACTGCCGCAGCACGCTCGTGGTCCGGAACGATTCCCCGCGCCCGCTCCGGGCGACCGTCCGCGAGGCATGGCAGCCCTCCGCCGGTGCCGCCGACCCCGAGCAGACCCTCCGTGTCCCGCCCGGTGAGTCCCGGCGCATCGCCGTGTCCCTGCGCCCCACGCGGCGCGGGATCCGCCGCGTGGACACCGTGACGATCCGCAGTGCAGGCCCGCTCGGGCTCGCCGCACGGCAGGTGAGCCTTGGCGCGCCGGGGGTGCTGCGCGTGCTGCCACCCTTCAACTCCAAGCGGCATCTGCCGTCCAAGCTGCGCCGCCTCAGGGAGCTCGACGGCCAGTCCGCCGTGCAGATCCGCGGTTCCGGTACGGAGTTCGACTCACTCCGCGACTACGTGCGGGGCGACGACGTCCGCTCGATCGACTGGCGGGCGACCGCGCGCCGGAGGGACACCGTGGTGCGGACCTGGCGGCCGGAGCGCGATCGGCGCGTGGTGATCGTCCTCGACACCTCCCGCACCTCCGCGGCACGCGTCCTGGACGAACCCCGCCTCGACACGGGGATCGAAGCCGCCCTGCTCCTCGCGGTCCTGGCCGAGCGCGGCGGCGACAAGGTGCATTTCCTCGCCTTCGACCGGAGGCTGCGGGCGCGCGTCGATTCCACCGCGAAAGGGAACCTCCTCAGCTCCCTGGTCACCGCGATGGCACCGCTCGACGCCGAGCTGATCGAGGCGGACTGGTCCCGTGTGCCCGCGCAGGTGCGGGCCGCGTCGGCGCATCGTTCGCTCGTCGTGTTGCTGACCTCGCTGGATTCGGGCGCCGCGGAGGAGGGCCTCCTGCCCGCGCTCCCGGGACTCACCGAACGGCACGTCGTCGTCGTGGCGTCCGTCCTCGACCCGAAGCTCGAAGAGCTGCGTGCCGACCGGTCGACGGCGGCGGCCACCTTCCGCGCCGCCGCGGCCGAGCGAGCCCTCCTGGACCGCGCCGCCATCGCCGACCAGATCAGGCTGCTCGGCGCGGAGGTCGTGGACGCCGTTCCCGCCGACCTCCCGCCCCTGCTCGCGGACACCTACATCAGGCTCAAGGCCGCCGGCCGGCTGTGACGGGCTTCGACTACACCTCGACGGCGCGCAGGCCGCCGTACCCGGGCCTCCCGCCCGGGGTCCGGTCAGCCGTCGCGAACGCCGTGGGCGGCCGACCCGAGGCCGTGCGGTCGGCCGGCGGAAATTTCACCCCGGGCTTCGCAGCCGGGATCCGCCGCGGAGACCGCACCGTGTTCGTCAAGGCGGCACCGAGCACGGAGCCGTTCGCCTACCCCGCCTCCGTCCGCGAGGCCGAGGTACTCGCGGTCATGCCCGAGGGCCTTCCGGTACCCCGCCTCCTGGACAGCGTGCACCTCGAGGCCGGCCCCGGAGTCCGGTGGGTCGTCCTCGTGCTCGAGCACATCGACGGGCACATGCCCGGTGGGCCCTGGACCCGCACGCAGGCCGATGCCGTCCAGGCGAGCCTCGTCGAGCTGAGCGCCGGCCTCGACGGTCTGCCGGCACCCATGGTGCGCGGCTCGTTAACCGACGGACTGGTCGATGACGAGAACCTGCTCGGCACGTTCCGGCGATCCTCCGAGGATGCCTCGGGTACCCAGTTCCTTCCCCTGCTCACACCGGGCGCAGTGCGCGATCTCGAGGGGCTCCTCCGGGCCGCGCCCACTCGACTCGCAGGCTCTCGGGTGGTCCACAACGACCTGCGGCCGGACAACCTGATGATCGAGCGCCGGTCGGGACGCGCCGTGGTGTGCGACTGGAACTTCGTGACGCGTGGCCCCGCCTGGTCCGACTGGGTGGGGCTGCTGGCCTACCTGCGCCATGACGGACTGCCCGCCGAGGATCTGCTCCGCGCCTCACGGCTCTCCTGCGACGCCGACCCCGAGGCGGTGGACTCCTGGCTCGCCGTCCTTGCCGCCTACATGGTGACCAGCGGTGCGTCCGCGGAGGTCCCCCACAGCCCGGCCCTCCGGGGGCACGCCCGGTTCACGGCGCGCATCATGATTGACTGGTTGTCCGAGCGACGGAAGTGGGCGGCATGACTTCGATCTACCAGCAGGCGATGGGCACGGAGTTCGGGCGTCTGCAACCCGAACTCCGCGAGTACTTCGGCCTCCACGCCGACAGCGGTCTGTCCGGCCATGGCCGCGGGGTGTTCGACGTCGCCGGGTGCCCCGCATGGTTCGCCCGGCCCGCCTTCCGGCTCACGGCCCTCGAGAATGCGTTCTTCCCGGAGTACAACACGGACGTCCCGTTCGAGATCAGGAACTACCCGCACGTGGACCCCTTCGGCCGGCCCGCCCTGACGGCGCGCCGCGAACTGGACTTCGGGACCGCGCTGCGCGTCTTCGAGGACACCACGTCGCTGCAGGACGGCGTGCTGACGGACTACGTCGGCCGGCACCGCCGGATGGCCACGCTCCTGACCTGCACGGCGACCGAGAGCGGACGGATGCGGATGCTGTCGTCGCAGACGCGCGTGTTCGCGGGGCTCACCCTTCCCGTACCCGACGCCCTGGGCGCCCTGGCGTACGTGGAGCAGTGGTGGGACGACGACGCCGAGGCCTTCCGCATCTCGACCAACGTGGTGCATCGCCAGCTCGGCACGCTGCTCGTGTACGCGGGGACGTTCCGGTACGAGCTCGAGGAGTTCGACGGCGTCCTCCCGGCGGACGCGACCCCTCGCCGTTTCGAGCAGCGGGTCTGATCCGCGGGTCTGATCCGCCGGTCGTCAGGCCGCCGGTCGTCAGGCCGGTCAGCCGTCCGTCCGGACCTGGTCCAGCGCGTCGGCGACCTGCGCGAGTCGGGTGAGCACGCGCACGGCCTCGGTCGGGGACGTCGCCGCCAGTCCGGGGGTGGTGGTGATGGTGAGGTGCGCCAGGGCACCGACCGGTAGGCCGACCCGCCGCCAGGCGGAGAGGACCGATTCCGCGAGAGCCGTCACCTGCGGGAGCGCCCCCGTGGGGTCGAGGACCGCGAGGACAAGCCGCCGGCCGGATTCCACGTCCTCCGCCAGCGACTCCCAGCGCGCGTCCGTGATGTCGGGCAGCCCGAGGGACAGCACCGGGTCCGACGTCGCGCGGGCCGCCTCGAACGCCGTGTCGCCCGCCCCGGGAACCAGGACCGTGCCGGTCGCACCGGCCGCCATCACGGAGGCGGTCACGAGGTCCCACGCCTCGGTGGCCTCGCGCCGATCGACTGCTCGGAGTGTGCGGTAGCCGCTCGCCGTCGGGACGCGCCCGGTGAGGATCTGCTCCGCCGAGGGTTCGTCGAGCTGCACCGTGATCCCCGCTCCACGGGCCACCGAGGAGACGCGACCCACCAGGTCGGCCGCCCCCACGGCCAGCGAGGCGTAGAGCTCGCGCCGGGCCCCGTGATCCACGAGGACGCGTTCGCCGCCGTGCAGCGAGACCGCGGCAGCCAGGGTCAGGGGCCCGCACAGAGGCAGCTTCAGCCGGCCGGCCGGGCTCTCCTCGGCGCCGGCCACGTCGCCGAGTGCGTTGATGTCGGAGGACAGCGCGGACTCCGCCCGCCGCTGGTCCTTGCCGGGCCGCTGCACGAGCCGCCAGCCGTGGGGTTGCAGATCGAACGGCATTTCCACGAGCACACCGAGGGTGCGGCCCACGGCGTCGCTGCCCGGTCCGCGGGCGGGCAGTGACGGGAGGAACGGGAGGTTGACGCCGCCGAGTTCTCCCCGCACTGCACGGTGGGCCTCGTAGGGGTCCGTGCCCGGCCAGTCCCCCGCCGCGGTGGCGCCGACGGTCGGCAGATCCTGCGCCTCACTCATGCGGTCCGGCGCTCCTGGGTGCTTCTCCGGAGCCCGGCTTGCGGTTCTCGGAGATGGCCTGATGGTGGCGGATCACCTCGGAGATGATGAAGTTCAAAAACTTCTCGGCGAAGGCCGGGTCGAGCTGCGCCTCCTCGGCGAGCGTCCGCAGCCGGGCGATCTGCGCAGCTTCACGCTGCGGGTCCCCGGCCGGGAGATCGTGTTCCGCCTTGAGGTGACCCACCCGCTGTGTCGCCTTGAAACGTTCGGCGAGCAGGTAGACGAGCGTGGCGTCGATGTTGTCGATCGAGCTACGGACGGACAGCAGCTCCGTCATGACCTCAGGTGCCACGTCTCCCGCGAGCGAGCTGGCCGCCGGATCGAAACCGCTGCGTGGATGCGTCATTCCTCCAGTCAAGCAGACGTCGGACGGCCGCCGTGAACTGCGACGGGCGCGCGGGTCGACGGCGGACGGAACCTAGGTCCTGCTCTGCGGGCCCCCGGCGGAGACTGCCTCCACGGCGGCCACCTCGGGGCGCAGGGCGGAGCGTGCGGAGTCGATGGTGGCCTGCCCGAGCACGCGCGTGCCCTGGTACAGCACCACCGTCTGGCCGGGGGCGACACCCCGCATCGGCTCGACCAGCCGCACGACGAGCTGCCGGGCGCCGTCGGACTCCTCCACCCGTGCACGGGCGGCGACCGGATCACCGTGCGCGCGCACCTGGGCCATGCAGTCGAACTCCTCGCCGGTCGCCACTTCGGTGATCGGCAGGCCCGCCCAGGAGAGCTTGGTGCCCTTCATCTCGTCGATCGCGAGCAGATGCTCAGGCCCCACGATCACCTCGTTCTGCTTCGGACGGATCTCGAGGACGAAGCGGGGCTTGCCGTCCGCGGCCGGGGTGCCGAGCTTGAGCCCGCGCCGCTGGCCGACGGTGAAGGCGTTGGCGCCGGGGTGGCTGCCGATCTTCTCCCCGTCCACGTCGAGTATGTCCCCCTCGGTCATGTCGATGCGCTCCTCCAGCCAGCCGCGGGTGTCGCCGTCGGGGATGAAGCAGATGTCGTGGCTGTCGGGCTTGTTCGCCACGGAAAGCCCGCGCCGCTCGGCCTCGGCGCGGACCTCGGCCTTCGAGGGCGTCTCGGCCAGCGGGAACATGGAGTGCCTGAGCTGCTCGTGCGTGAGGACGCCGAGCACGTAGGACTGGTCCTTCGCCCAGTCCGCGGCGCGGTGCAGTTCGGGGTTCCCGTCGGCGTCCTCGAGGACCTTCGCGTAGTGGCCGGTGCAGACGGCGTCGAACCCGAGGGCCAGTGCCTTCTCGAGCAGGGCGGCGAATTTGATGCGCTCGTTGCAGCGCATGCAGGGGTTCGGGGTGCGGCCCGCGGCGTACTCGGCCACGAAGTCGTCCACGACGTCCTCCTTGAACCGCTTGGAGAAGTCCCACACGTAGTAGGGGATCCCGAGGATGTCGCAGGCGCGCCAGGCGTCCCGCGAGTCCTCGATGGTGCAGCAGCCACGGCTGCCGGTGCGCAGCGTGCCGGGCATGCGGGACAGGGCGAGGTGCACCCCGACGACGTCGTGCCCGGCCTCGACGGCGCGTGCCGCCGCCACGGCGGAATCGACGCCGCCACTCATCGCTGCCAGTACCCTCATGATGAAAAACCCGTTCCTGCCGTCTGGATGGTCGATGCGTGCCCGGCCATGCCGGCCTTTCGGGCTCGCGCGTACGCCTCGCCGATGGCTGCGACCACGGCGTCGACGTCCCGATCGGTGGAGGTGTGTCCGAGGCTGAAGCGCTGCGCACCGCGTGCCTCCTCCTCCGTGAGACCCATGGCGAGCAGCACGTGCGAGGGCCGCGGGACCCCGGCGGTGCACGCCGAGCCCGTGCTGGACTCGATCCCCGCGAGGTCCAGGAGGAACAGGAGCGAGTCGCCCTCGCAGCCGGGGAAGGTGAAGTGGGCGTTGCCCGGCAGTCGCGCGCCCTCGGGTGCCGGATGCGCCACACCCCGGAGGACGGCGTCGGGCACCTCCTGCAGGATGCCCTCGATCAGCCTGTCGCGGAGGCCTGAGAGGCGTGGTGCCTCGACGGCGAGGTGCGCGACGACGTCGTCGGCCGCCGCCGCGAAGGCCGCGATGCCCGCGCCGTCCAGCGTGCCCGAGCGGATGTCCCTCTCCTGTCCGCCGCCGTGCTGCGTGGGAGTGAGCGTGACATCGCGGCGGACGAGGAGCGCTCCTACTCCCACGGGCCCGCCGATCTTGTGGGCGCTGACGGCCATGGTCGCGAGACCCGACTCGCGGAAGGAGACGGGAAGGGACCCGAACGCCTGGACGGCGTCGCTGTGGACGGGGACGCCGTACCGGGCGGCCTCCTCGACGACGACGCGTACGGGCTGCACCGTCCCCACCTCGTTGTTGGCCCACATCACGGTCACGAGGGCCGTGCGTTCCGGGGCGTCGGCGAGCGCGGTACGCAGCGCGTCGAGGGACACCACACCGGCGGCGTCGACGGGCAGCCAGACGACCTCCGCACCCTCGTGGCGCTCGAGCCACTCCACGGTGTCCTGCACGGCGTGGTGTTCGATCGAGCTGCAGATGATGCGCGTACGGGTGGCATCGTCCGCGCGCCGCGCCCAGTAGAGGCCCTTCAGGGCGAGGTTGTCCGCCTCGGTGCCCCCGGACGTGAAGATCACCTCCGACGCGTGCGCACCGGCTGCCGCTGCGAGGGTCTCGCGGGCGTCCTCGACGGAGCGCCGGGCACGGCGGCCCGAGCCGTGCAGGGAGGACGGGTTACCGCTGCGGCTGAGTTCGTGGGTGAGGGCGGCGAGCGCGGGCGCCGAGATCGGCGTGGTCGCCGCGTGATCGACGTACACGGGCATGGTCCAAGACTACCGGCGCGCGCCGACCAGCCCCATTCGCGTGGTGGCCGGCACCCGCTCTCCCTCCCAGGGCGCCGCTGGGCGCCGATGGTATGAATGCACCATGGACAGTCATGCAGCGGCTCCTCCCTCCCCGGGCACCTTCCGCCCGAGCTTCCGTCACCCCGTGCACTCCTTCGGCTCACGAACGGTCGACTTCGACCGGCAGGTGGCGCTGATGGCGGTCATCAACCGGACGCCGGACTCCTTCTACGACAATGGAGCCACCTTCGCGTTCCAGTCGGCGGTCGACGCCTCGCTGAGGGCCGTGGAGGACGGCGCGGACTGGGTGGACATCGGCGGCGCTCCCTTCTCCCCGGGCGTTCCCATCCCGGCCGCGGAGGAGATCGACCGGATCGTCCCGGTGATCAGCGCGGTGCGGGCCGTCTCGGACGTCATCATCTCGGCGGACACGTTCCTTCCGGAGGTGGCGCACCAGGCCCTCGCCGCGGGGGCCAACGTGGTCAACGACACCACGGGCCTGCGGGATCCTGACATGGCGGCCGTGGTCGCCGAGGCCGGGGCGCACCTGATCATCACCCACAGCCTCGCGGAGCCCCGCACGGTCTATCCGCGGCCCACCTACGGCGACGTGGTGCGCGAGATCTCCGACTTCCTGCTCCGCAAGGTCGACGACGCCGTCCGGCTCGGTATCCGGGAGGACCGCATCCTGCTCGATCCCGGTCACGACCTCAACAAGAACACCCTGCACTCCCTCGAGATCACGCGACGCTTCGCCGAGATCGCAGGCATGGGCTTCCCGACGCTCGCCGCGGTGTCCAACAAGGACTTCATCGGCGAGACCCTCGACCGCCCCAAGCGCGAACGCGTCGAGGGTTCCCTGGCAGCGGCCGTGATCTGCATCCTGGGCGGTGCCCGCGTGGTCCGCATGCACAACGTCGCCGCGTCGCGTGCCGCCATCTCGCTCACCGAGGCCGTCCTCGGCTGGCGGCAGCCCGCCTACCTGCGCCACAACATGGGCGACGTCAACGAGCCGGTGGCGCCGTGATCACCTCCCTGGTCCCCGCCGCCGCCGGGGGCGCTGCACCAGCGGTGGACGACGCCGACCTGCACCGCATCTACGCCTACCCCGCAGGCGGCTCCGGTTCCGCTGCGCAGGCGCCCTACGTGCGCTTCAACTTCGTGGCCGCTGCGGACGGCGCGGCCACGAGCGGAGGCTTCTCGGCCGGGCTCGGGAACGACGGCGACAAGCGCATCTTCGACGTCCTCCGCAGGCTCGCGGACGTCGTGCTCGTGGGTGCCGGTACCATCCGGGCGGAAGGGTACGAGGGCGACCTCGTGGACGACGACGCCCGGTCGTGGCGCTCGACGCAGGGCCTCGCACCGCACCCGGCCGTCGCTGTCATCTCCGGCAGCCTGGACCTCGACCCGGACAGCGGATTCTTCACGGAGGCGCCCGTCCGCCCGATCGTCTTCACCTCGCGGGGCGCGGACACCGGCCGGCGCGAGGCGCTCGCCGCGGTGGCCGATCTCGTGGACTGCGGGGAGGACACCGTGGAGACCGGGCCGCTCCTGGAGGAACTCCGTCGGCGGGGTCACCTGAAGGTCCTGTGCGAGGGCGGGCCGGCCGTGCTGGGCGCGTTCACCCGCTCCGGAACCGTGGACGAGCTGTGCCTGTCCGTCAGTCCCCTCCTCGCCGGTGGTGACGGCCCGAGGATCTCCGTGGGCGAGAGTCCCGAGGATGCCGTGCAGCTGACGCTGACCTCCCTCCTCACCGAGGACTCCGCGCTGTACTGCCTGTACAGGACGAAGGGAACGGGCCCCACACCTGCCTGAGGGGCATGCCTGAGCGTCGTGTCGTCCCGGTCCTTCGTCGGCGATGAGCACCGGGCCGGGCTCAGGCGCGAGGCGGTACCACCGAGATGCGGCTCCTCACGTCGCCGATGGCGCCGTCGAGCACTTCGTCGGACGGGCAGGAGATCGTGACGCCGAGCGCGGTCTGCGGCTGGTTGAACAGCCTCAGGGAGACGGAGCTCGCGGGCGAGGAGTCCGTGGCCGGTTGGCGGAAGGTGAGGAACTCGATGGATGCCAGCGCCTCCGCCGGATTCTCGCCCCAGAGCCAGGTCGACGACGTCAGGTACTCCGGCAGGATGCTCGGGTCGAGGAAGGCGAAGAGCGCCTCGGTGGACGCGCGATCGTCACCCTCGACGACCAGGGGCGTCTGGAGTCCGGTGTACCGCAGCGAGGTCCGGCAGCCCGCCGCGTTCTCGTACACGGACTCGCCGTTGACCATCATGACCCGCAGGGTCCAGCCGTCCGACCGCGTCATGCCGTCCGCGAAGGCCACCGGACCCTCGGTGATGTAGCTCCCGCGGTCGAAGGTCATGTCCTCCCCCACGATCTGCGCGCGGGTCAGGGGCGGGAGGACCGCCGCCGAGGGATCCGCGGTCGGCTCCTGCGGCGCCCCGGGTGTGGACACCGATGTCGGCGGGGCGGAAGCCGGAGGGATCGGCACCTCGATGGTGCAGGCTGTCAGCGCGAGGACCGGTGTCAGCAGCAGCACGGTCCTCGTCAGCCCGGCGAGCGATCCCGCCGTCCCACGCCTCCGCCCCATGCTCGACCGTCCTGTCCTGCCGCTTCCACGACGCCCGGCGGACGCCGCTCCCACTGTAGTGCGGCGGCTCCGCAGCACCATGGGTAGCAGTCCCCATCCTGCTGCCGCCGGTGTCGCCGGGGTCGGATGCGCCCGTCCGCAGCCGTCCGGCGAACTTCCGCTGCCCCTGCTCCGTTGTACGGAATGGCCTCGGCGGTCCCGTACGGGTCGTTTCCCGGCTTTGGAGCCGACGAGCCGCTGCCTCTAGTCTCGGATGACGGGAGTCGCTCGCGAACGACGCCGGGCGGGACGCACCGGCGGAGGCCCGGGACGCGCAGCACACGAGAAGGGTCGGTTCATGGCAGAGACACCACGGAGGTCGTACTACGACGTCCTCGGCGTGTCCCCGGAAGCCGACCCGAAGGACATCAAGGATGCCTACCGCCGCGCCGCCCGCGCCGCCCACCCGGACCTCGGGGGAAGTGCCGCACGCTTCCACGACGTCACCGTCGCCTACGAGACCCTCGGTGACCCGCAGCGGCGGGAGCGGTACGACTCGGACACGGGACGCCGTCGCCCCACCCCGAGCACGGCACCCGCCGCGGCTGCCGGCGCAGGTCGGCGCGCCACGCCGCCGGGCACCACGCGGACGAGTGTCGCGGACGAGGACGCGGCGTCGTCCGCTCCCCTGTACCTGCCGCCGTTCTCACCCTCCGCCCCGCCCGCCGTCCCGCTGGTGCTCGCCGGTCGGCAGGTCCACGGATCGCCCCGCCGTCCGGGCGTCTTCGCCCGCATGTCCGGTGCGGTGCGCTCGCGGATCGACGGCGAGCTCCGCACCGCGGCGCTGCTCGAGCGCGCGCTGATCCCGACCTATCCCGCCGCCCGGCTGGTGAACGGGATCGAGCTGGACGACGCGTCGTCGACCACCGCGGGTCATGTCCTGCTCGCCGGGTACCGTTTGGCCGTCATCGATTCGTTCACCGCACCGCCCGGGAACTTCTCGTGGGACGGACGATCCCTGAGGCACCAGGGGCGGCTCGTCGAGGTTGACCTGTTCCGCACCGTCAGGACGGTGCAGGAGCTCTTCCCCGACTGCAACGTCGCCGGTTGGCTCGTCATCCACGGGGCGCCCGACAATCCCTTCGCCCCGGTGATCGATGTGCCGCCCGCCTTCGACAGGTCCTCCATGACCGTGCCGCAGGTCGTCAACGCGGGCACCGCCGTCCGCACGCTGCGTCAGTTCCTGGCGTCGGGCCCCACGCCCAACGTGGTGCAGCTCCCAGTGCTCGCGCGCTTGCTCGCGGCCGCCGGAAGCTAGGATGGCGAGGTGTTCCGCATCCTCTTCCACACCCCCGAGATCCCCGGTAACACCGGAGCGGCGATCCGCCTCGCCGCTGTCGCGGGTGCGGAACTCCACCTCGTCGAACCGCTCGGATTCAGCCTCGAGGACTCCAAGCTCAAGCGGGCCGGCCTCGACTACCACGATCTGGCCACGCTTCACGTGCATCCGACGCTCGACGACGCCCTCGGCGCCCTCGGACCCGCGCGGGTCTACGCCTTCACGTCCGACGGCGACGTCTCCTACACCGACATCACGTACCAGCCCTCCGACGTCCTCATGTTCGGGCGTGAATCGGACGGCCTCCCCGCCGAGGTGAAGCACGATCCCCGCGTGACGGCGCGTGTCCGCGTACCCATGCTGCCGTCACGGCGCTCACTCAATCTGGCGAACACCGCGTCGATCGTCCTCTACGAAGCCTGGCGGCAACAGGGTTTCACGGGCGCGCAGCGGTGAGTGCCGTTCCAGGAGGCCCTGTGCCCGCCCGTCATCCCGAGTCCACGACCGACAACGCCGCGGAGGACTACGACCTGCTGGCGCCGGCCGTCTGGAACCCTGTGAGCAACGCGGTGGTCGCCGCGGCCGACATCCTTCTCGGTGAGCGCATCCTCGACGTGTTCGCCGGGACCGGCGCGGGCACCATCCCGGCCGCCCAGCTCGCCGGCCCGGACGGTCGCGTCGACGCCGTGGACCGATCCTCGGCGATGCTCGCCCTCGCTGAGGGGAAGGCAGAGGCGCTCGGCCTCGACAACGTCGTGTGCCACCGCCTCGACCCTGCGCGTTGGGTCGCCGACGAGGACTACGACGCGCTGATCAGCTCCTACGGGATCTTCCTGCTCGACGACATGGACGCCGACATGGACCGTCTCGTCCGGCTCCTCCGTCCGGGAGGGCGGGCCGCGGTGAGTGCCTGGGACGACGGCGCCCTCGAGCCGTTCGGCAGCCTGCTCCTCGAGAGCATCGCAGCGGCGGCACCGGTGGGTGGAGCGCCCTCGGACAGCGAAGCGTCGATACCGGCCTTCGTCGAACACTGCAGGAGGGTCGCCTCCGCAGAGAGACTGCAGGTGTGGCTCGAGGGCCGCGGACTCACCGAGGTGTCGGTCGAGAAGCTTGCCCTCACGGTTCCGCTCGATCCGCACCACGCCTGGTCGCTCGCCCTCGGCAGCGGCTACCGGGGCCTGCTCCCCGACGGCCCCGAGGATCGTCGACGTGTGCAGGAGACCTTCCTCGACCTGCTGGGCGATCACTTCGTGCTCAACGCCGACACCCTGATCGGCGTCGGGGTGTTCCAGCCCCTCAGTTAGGTCTCCCGGCGAACCATCCGTCCGACGAACTGCTCCGAATTCAAGGTGGCAGACACTGGGCAGAAGGAACATGAAGGGGTGGTGGAATGGTCACGATGCAGTCGGTCGGCGTCCGCACACCACGCCACGAAACCGCGTATCCTGTTCGGTTTGCGACGGGTGGCGGCCTATGCTGGAGCCCTATGGAAACGCCACGAGCACGACGGGTCAGCGCCATCGCTCCCGCAGCCGACGAGTTGGACGTTGATCCCGATGTCGGGCCCACACTGACCGACCTGCTGCTGCGCGTCGCCCAGCAGGACCGCACTGCGTTCGCGCTCTTCTACGAGCAGACGTCCAAGCGGGTCTACGGTCTCGCCCGGCGGGTCCTCATCGACCCGGATCTGAGTGAGGACGCCACCCAGGAGGTGTACCTCCAGGTGTGGAACACGGCGGACCGGTTCAATCCGGCGTTGGGCAGCCCGATGGCATGGCTCATGACTCTCGCCCACCGTCGTGCCGTCGACAAGGTCCGCTCGGAACAGAGTGCCACGGACCGCGAAGCCCGCTACGGAGCGGCGACGCAGACCATCGACCATGACGACGTCGTGGACACCGTGACGCAGCGCCTGGAGGCCGAGGGCGTGGTGCGGTGTCTGGAGACGCTCACGGCGACGCAACAGGAATCCGTCCGCCTGGCTTACTACGGCGGACTGACGTATCGCGAGGTTGCCGAGAAGCTCGGCGTCGCGGTACCGACCATCAAATCAAGGATCCGCGACGGATTACTTCGCCTCAAGACATGTTTGGGGGTGACCTGAGATGCAGGACAAGGAAATGAACAGACAATTCGCAGACGACCTCGACACGGACCTGGCCCGCGGCCACGTGCTCGAGTGGGCTGAGCTGTACGCGCTCAACGCGATCAGTGCAGACGAACGGCGCGTCATCGATGCGTTCATCGAGAACGCCGACTCGGCGATCGAAGCCACGTTCGCCGAGCGTGTGCGGACGTGTCGCGAGACGGTCACCTCCGCCTACGCGACCGATCAGGTCGAGCCCCCGGGCGATCTCTTCGAGCGCATCGTCGCCCAGCTCCCCGGCGCCGCGCGGCAGGAGCACGGGCAGCAGGGCCCCCTGCGCCTGGTCCCGACCTCGCCGGCCGGCGACGGCCGTGGGGCGGGTGTCGTGCAGGACGACCTCGCCGAGCGACGCAGCGTCAAGGCATCGCGGTCCTCCAGGGCTTCACGCTGGATCGTCGGGGCGGCCGCCGCCGTCGTCATCGCCGTGGGTGGAGTCACCATCGCTCAGAACCTGCAGCCGTCCTCGCTCGAGCAGCAGGTGCTGCTCGAGCGAGGACGTCCGTACGGAGCAGCTTTCCCTCGACCCGGGCGGACGCGCGGAGATCGCCGTCTCCGGCGAGGAGGACGCCGCCGTGGTCACCCTGACCGGCGTGCCGTCGCCGGCGGAGGGCTACGTCTACCAGATGTGGCGCATTCCCGCCGATGGTACTGCTCCGGTGTCCGTGGGGCTCATGACGGGCGACGACGTCGCTGGGACGAGGGTCACCGAACTCGGCGACATCAGTGGCTTCGTCGCCGTCGCGCTCACCGTCGAGCCCGAGGGCGGGTCCGCCACGCCGACTCTTCCCATCGTCGCCGAGATCCCGCTCGGGGCCTGAGCAGCCGAACCACCTCCGGCTCCGGAGACACAGCCCGACCCGGACGGTCCCGTCGCATGAGCGACGGGACCGTCGTCGTGCGGGGTCACTGCCGGGTGACGGCGACGCCGCGGGCGGATGTCGGTGCATGTCGGAGGAGGAGCGAGCGGTTCAGAAGCCCGCGATGGTGCTGTCGGTGTTGATCCCGACAGTATGGAATGACTCCGCGCTCCGGCCGGCGGGCAGCCCTCCACGCACGGCGTTGTCCATGAGGAAGCTGCGGACACGCGTCTGCATGCGCTCGACGTCGGGGTGCTGGCTCTGGTGCGCGGTGATGGCGCGGATCTTCAGGTCCTCGCGTCCGGTCACATCCACGAACCGGTTCTCGAGGTGGGCGGGGCCGCCGTAGAACCACAGCCACGGCACACGGTAGCTCTGCAGGCCCGCGGCCTCGAGCTCCGGATAGGCGAACGGATTCTCGACCGCGGGGTACACGGCCCGCGTGACGGCCTCCCCGCACGCCAGATGGTCGGGGTGGCTCTTCTGGATGCGGTCCCAGCTCCGCTCGGGATGCATCGACAGGACGACGTCGGGGCGCATCCGCCGCATGTGACGCACGATCTCCCGGATGAGGTCGTGATCGACCTCGAGGTGACCGTCGGGTTGGCCCAGGAAGCTGACGTCGGACACACCGACGATGGCCGCGGCCGCCCTCTGCTCGTCGCGGCGGAGTGCAGTCACGCCCGGTCGGTCCTCATCGGAGAAACCCCCGGCGTCGCCGTCGGTGAGGATGCAGTAGCTCACCTCGACCCCCGCTGCCGTCCAGCCCGCCACGGTCCCCGCGGCGCCGAAGTCGATGTCGTCGGGATGAGCTGCGAACACGAGGACCCGTTCGGGCAGGTCCCCCTCGGCACCGATGTCCGCGGTCACAGTCCGCGCTTCCGGATCTCCTCGGTGGCCTGCGGCAGCACGGTGAAGAGATCACCCACGATCCCGAAGTCGGCGATCTCGAACACCGGCGAGTCGGCGTCCTTGTTGATGGCGACGATCACCTTCGACGTCTGCATCCCGGCCTTCTGCTGGATGGCACCGGAGATGCCGACGGAGATGTACAGCTGCGGCGAGACCGTCTTGCCGGTCTGGCCGATCTGCGCCGAGTGTTCGATCCACCCTGCATCCGTCGCGGCACGTGACGCTCCGACCGCTCCTCCCAGCGCGTCCGCGAGGTCCTCGAGGGGGGCGAAATCGCCGTCGACGCCTCGACCCCCGGCCACGATCACCCGGGCCTCGGTGAGCGCAGGCCTGCCGCTCACCGGCTTGTCCACGCGCCCGGTGATGCGTGCGACGGAGGCGGGGAGATCCACGGGAATGCTGGTCAGTCGTGGGGAGGAGGGCACTCCGGCCTCCGTTGCCTCGATGCTGTTGGGCTTGACGGTCAGGATCGAGATGTCCGTGGTGGCCGTGCACCGTACGGTGTAGGACCCCGCGAAGTCCGCCTTCACCGCGGTGAGCCCTTCCTCGAGCCCGACGACGTCCGTGATGACCCCGGCGTTCAGACGGATACCCGCACGCGCCGCGATCTCCTTCGATTCGTACGAGTTGCCCAGCAGCACGACGGTCGCTCCGACGTGTCGGACGGCTGCCACCACGAAGGCGGCCTTCCCGGCGACGAGCACGTCCGACACGTCGGCGACCTCCGGGCGGAGGCATTCCTCGACCCCGTAGGACCCGATGCCGTCGAGGTAGGCCTGGTCGGCCTCGCCGGCGAGTGCAACGGTCACCGTGCCGAGGCTCGCGCCGAGGGACAGGAGCTCCCGCTCGCTCTTGGCGAGGCTCGCTCCGGCGTGGTCGAGGACGACGAGGACGCTGGTCATGATGGTTCTCCTGAGAATACTTCTCGGCTGGGGCGGGGGACTGGCGCGAGCGCTAGAGGAGCTTCTGGCCGGCGAGGAAGTCGACGAGCCGGACACCCGCATCGCCCTCGTCCGTGATGACCACTCCCTGTGATCGTGCAGGCCGCGGCGCCGCCTCCTCGACCCTCGTCCAGGAACCGGCGAACCCCACGTCCGTCGGCGCGAGGCCGACGTCGGCCAGCGAGAGCACGCGGATCTGCTTCTTCTTGGCCGCCATGATGCCCTTGAAGTTCGGGTACCGGGGATCGTTGATCTGGTCCGTCACCGACACGAGCGCGGGCAACGATGCCTCGATGGTTTCGGCGAACGTGTCGTTGTCGCGTCGCGCAGTGACCGTCCACCCCGCGGTGCGGTCCCCTGCGACGTCGAGCGACGCGGCGAACGTCACCTGGGGGAGGTCGAGGCGCTCGGCCAGCTGGGCCGGGACGATCGAGGTCTCGCCGTCGGTCGAGGCCATACCGGTGAGGATCAGGTCGAAGGGCCCCTCGTGGGCGAGGAGCGACGCGAGGGCGCGCGACGTGGCGGAGGCGTCCGAGCCGTGGAGGGCGTCGTCCGTGAGGTGGACGCCGTCGTCGGCGCCGATCTGCAGCGACTTCTTCACGGCCGCGACCGCAGCCGCCGGGCCCATGGTGAGAGCCGTGACGCGGTGTCCTGCTGCCGAGCCACCCTTGGCCTCCACGAGTTGCAGCGCGGCTTCGAGGGCGTACTCGTCGAGCTCGGAGAGGATGCTCTCGGTCCGCACCGTCGTCAGGTCGTCGCCACCGATGTGGCGGTCGAACTGAGCGTCGGGAACATGCTTCACCAGGACCGCGATGCGCAGTCCTTCCAGCGTGGCCTCGTCCATTGATGACCTTCCTCGTCGCGGGGATCTTCCCGGGCACTAGCTAACCACAGGGCGGCGACACTCCCGGAGCAGTCCCGCCGAGCGCGCGAGGGGCGGTCCCGGATGGGACCGCCCCTGTTCGTCACATCGCCGGTCGCGGACCTCGCGCCCGGCGTCGGACCGTTACGGCGTCGGCGCCTGCGTCAGGGTGACGTCGATGGTCCGGGCCTGTCCGTCCCGGAGGATCTCGATCGGCACCTGCTGCCCCACGGTCTGGATCCTCACGGCGGCCGTGAGCGACTGCGGGTCGGTGACCGTGTACGTGCCGACCTTCGTGATGACGTCCCCCACCTGCAGTTCGGCCTGTTCGGCCGGCGAGCCCGGCTCCACGGAGCCGACCAGCGCGCCCGACGAGAAGGTCGATTCGCTCTGCGTCCCTTCATCTGAGGCGGCCGTGACGCTGACCCCGAGGAAACCGTGGGTCGCCTCGCCGTCGGAGATGATCTCGTTCGCGATGCGGCTCGCGTAGTTGATCGGGATGGAGAAGCCGACGCCGATATTGCCCGTGGATTCGCCCGAACCTCCGGAGGCGATCGCCACGTTCACACCGATGATCCGCCCGTCCGCATCCACGAGGGCGCCTCCGGAATTACCCTGGTTGATCGCGGCATCCGTCTGGATGACGTTCAGGTAGATGGACCCCTGCGGCTGCGGTTGCTGCTGTCCCGAACCTCCCGGCGGCAGGAAGTTGAAGCCTTCGCCGTCGTCGGACCCGCTGTCGTCCGTCTGCTCCTCGGGAACCGCGGAGGAGGCGACGCTGATGGTGCGGTTGAGTGTCGAGACGATGCCGTCGGTGACGGTCCCGCTGAGGCCGAGCGGCGCGCCGATGGCGATGGCCGTGTCCCCCACGTTGAGCTCGTCCGAGTTCCCGAGTGTCGCGGCCGTGAGATCCGGCGCGTCGATCTTGATCACCGCGAGGTCACTGAGCGGATCGGTTCCCACGACCGTCGCGGGGAAGACCCGGCCGTCGTTGAGCTTGACCTCGACCGTCGGGTCTGACACCTGCCCGCCGAGGGTCACCACGTGCGTGTTCGTGAGGATGTGTCCGTCGGTGTCGAGGATGATGCCGGAACCGGATCCACCCGATCCCCCGCCGCTCACCGCGATGGTCACCACGCTCGGCGAGGCGGTGACCGCGGCGCCCGTGATCGTGTTCACGTCGTCCGTGTTGTTGACGACGATCGACTCGGGTGCGGCCTGCGAGGAACCGGAGGGCGCCGAGTCGTCGAAGGCGCTCGTCGCCGCTCCGGCGACGCCGCCGCCGATCAGTCCCGCGACGAGGACGCCTGCGGCGAACGTCCCCAGACCGACCCTCCTGCGTTCCTTCGCGGGCGCGGCCCCTGGGCCCTGTGACGACGCGCCGTAGCCGCTCTGTCCGCCGTAGAAGGGCTGGTGGCCTGCGTAGGCCGGGTGCGGCGTTGCCGCGTCGTGATCGTGAGCGGACTGCTGACCCGGCTGCTGACCGAACCTCTGACGATCGTCGCCGTGATCGGGCGTCCGCTCGACGGCGGACTGCTGCGCGGTCGGGGCGCCCGTCGTCGGCTGGGCCGTCGTCGCGGGGTAGTCGTCCGAGCCGGGACCTCCCGGACCCTGCGCCCCGCCGCCGTCGGGCGTGCCGCCCTGGCCGGCCGCCGGCTGGGAACCCCAGCCGCTCCCCCACGACGGCGGATTCTGCGGTTGCGGAGGAAGCGGGCGATCGCTGTTGCCCTGAGTACCTGGCTGCTCGTTCATCGGAGGTCCTTTCGTTGCTGTTGACCACAGCATGGCAAGCTTCGCTGGGCTTCGAGCACGTGTTCGCTGAACGCATTCTGGGAGGTCGCTGGGTTGTCCCCGGACGAAGAGGTGACCGTTCGCCGGTTCTCCAGTATCACCCGCAGCGCCGACGGCCCGTTGAGTTCGGTGCGGCGGGCACAACGGCTGCGACCGACGACGCCGAGTGCCAGCCGGAGCGCGAACGCCCGGCGGCACGGCGTGCGGCGGAGCCGACGACGCCGCACGCCGCCGGCCGCGGTGTCGTCAAGCGTTCGCTGGTGGCACAGCGGTGACGGTGGACGCTCCAGGAGGCCAACCATAGAATCGGGAACACGGAGCCTCCGGCGTCCGCCTGACCCGATCCGGGACCGGCGCAGTCCGGAGGGCGTGCTGAAGGGTCGAGAATGCGAATGTTGAGCGGGCGCGCGAGCGTCGCCACCGTCCTGGGCGCCCTCGTGGCCCTGCCGCTGATGACGAGCACGGCCGCCGCCGCGGACGAGCCGGTGACCTTCCCGTCCGGTGACTACGTCGTGGACACGGCCGGCGTTCTCTCGGACCGCGAGGAGAGTGTGCTCGAGGCGGAGATCGAGCAGTTGCGCTCCGAGGACGACTTCACGCTGCGCATCGCCTACGTGAACACCCTCGAAAACCCGTCGGATCCTGATGCGTGGGCCCGGAGCACCTTGGACCTCAACGCGTCCGACCCCCAGTCCGCCCTGCTGGCGGTCAGGCTGCAGCCGGGGACGGCCCGCTTCGGAGCAGCGGAGGGTTCAGCGCTCGCCGACCAGGACGACGCGATCTACAACCGCTACATCGGTCCCGAGCTGGAGGCCGGTGAGTTCGGCACCGCAGGCCTCGCCGCCGTCGACGGGATCCGTGCGGCGCTCTCGGGGTCCGGCGGCGCGGGCACGTCGAACGGCGGAACGTCCAGGGGCACTACAGATTCCACGGCTGGAAGCGGCCTCGGTGGCCTGGTGCTGGTGGGCGGCCTGGTGGCGGTCGCCGGGGCCGGCGGTTACCTCCTGCTGAAGAATCGCAGCAGCGGCCAGAGTAAACGGGAGCAGTACGGGTACGGCCCCACTTCCCCGCCGGGCGGCGGTGAGCCCGTCGATCCGCTCGCGTCCGTGAGCGTGGAGGATCTCCGCAAGCGGGCGGGGAGCCTGCTCGTAGCGGCCGACGACGCCATCAAGTCCAGTGAGCAGGAGCTCGGGTTCGCCGAGGCCCAGTACGGCAGTGACGCGATCGCGACGTTCTCCTCCGACATCGCCGCTGCCCGTCAGCACATGAGCGAGTCCTTCAAGCTCCAGCAGCAACTGGACGACCACACCCCCGACACCGAGCAGCAGCAGCGCCAGTGGCTCGGTGAGATCATCCGGCGGTGCGAGGACGTCAACGCGTCGCTCCAGGCCCACAAGGCCGATTTCGACGCCCTGAGGGAACTCGAGAAGAACGCACCGGAGGCCTTGAGCCGCGCGCAGGCCGCCGCCGACGCCGCCGGTACGCGCTTCGCCGATGCCGAGCGGTCGTTGCGGACACTGCAGACCCGTTACCTGGAGACCGCCACCACCCAGGTGGCCGACAACATCGACCAGGCGCGCGAGCGGCTCAGCTTCGTGGGCAGCGCGTCCACCGAGGCGCAGGCGCGCATGGCCGAGGGCGACACGGGCCGCGCCGTCATCGCCGTCCGTGCGGCCGAGGAAGCGGTGCACCAGAGCACGGTGCTGCTCGACGCCATCGACAAGCGCTCCGAGGAGCTCCGGGCAGCGGAGGCCGAGCTGGAACGGGCGCTGCCGGAGGCCGAACAGGATCTCGCGCAGGCCCAGGCCATGGACCGGACCGGGCAGTACCACGACCTCGCGGGTCCCATCGCCGCGATGCAGTCCACCGTGACGACCGTCCGTCAGGAACGGCAGAGTGCCCGGAGCAACCCCTTGGCGCTCCTGCAGCGCCTCGAGACCGCGCACAGGCAGCTGGACGCGGCACTCGGAGGCGTGCGCGACCAGGAGGAGAACGCGCGACGGGCCCAGGGCGCCCTCCAGCACGCGATCATCGCGGCGCAGTCGAGCATCTCGGGAACGTCCGACTACATCCGCGCCAGGCGTGGCGGCGTGGGCAGCGAGGCGAGAACACGTCTCGCCGAAGCCGAACGGAACCTCGACCACGCCGTCCAGCTGCAACGGACCGATCCGGTGACGGCCCTCTCCCACGCGCAGCAGGCCTCCGCCCTCGCCGACCAGGCGGCGCAGCTCGCGGAACAGGACGTCGACGGCTTCGGCGGCCGCGGCCTCGGCGCCGGAGGAATGTACGGCGGCCGTGGTGACGGCATGGGCGGGGCGCTGCTCGGCGGCATCCTGCTCGGCTCCGTCCTGAACGGCGGCGGCTTCGGTGGTGGCTTCGGCGGCGGCTTCGGCGGCGGAGGAGGCGGCGACGGGGGCTTCGGTGGTGACGGCGGAAGCTTCGGCGGAGGCGGTTTCGGCGGGTTCGGCGGAGGGGACTTCGGCGGCGGCGACTTCGGCGGCGGCGACTTCTGATCGTTCCCCCGCACCGGCACGGCCAGCAGGACCACAGACCAGCACGAAGAATCGAAAGGGAGATCAATGGTGAAGCAGTCAATTTTCGGCAGGATCGCACAACTCACACGAGCGAACATCAACTCGTTGCTCGATCAGGCCGAGGACCCGCAGAAGATGCTCGACCAGATGGTCCGCGACTACACCAACAGCATCGCCGAGGCGGAGAGCGCGGTCGCCCAGACCATCGGCAACCTGCGGATGATGCAGGACGACTACAACGAGGACGTCGAGAACGCGCGTAGCTGGGGCAACAAGGCACTGGCTGCCTCCCGGAAGGCGGACGAGTACCGCACCTCGGGTGACACCGCGGACGCGCAGAAGTTCGACAACCTCGCGAAGGTGGCGATCCAGCGTCAGATGGCCGCGGAGAACGAGGCCAAGGGTGCCGAGCCCACGATCGCCTCGCAGACCGAGATCGTCGACAAGCTCAAGGACGGCCTCAACCAGATGAAGGGCAAGCTCGGTGAGCTCACGGTCAAGCGGGACCAGCTCATCGCCCGCGCCCGCACCGCGCAGGCGCAGCAGCAGGTCCACGACGCCGTCAAGAGCATCGACTTCATGGACCCGACCAGCGAGGTCGGCAGGTTCGAGGAGAAGATCCGGCGCGAGGAGGCCAAGGTCCGCGGTCAGCAGGAGCTCGCGTCGTCGAGCCTGGACTCGCAGTTCGAGAGCCTCGAGGATCTCGGCGAGCAGACGGAGATCGAGGCCCGGCTCGCCGCGCTGAAGTCCGGGACCGGCGGGCAGTCCGCCATCGGGCAGGGTGCGCAGGGTGCGGCGCCGACCGCCTCGCCCGCGACGAGCGGCGAGACGACCTACTGAGTTCTCGACGTACCCGACGGAGGGGACCGTGGCCTTCTCGGCCGCGGTCCCCTCCGTCGTCAAGGCTCCCCCTCTGTCAGAGGTCGCAGGTACATTGATCGTCATGGCTGTAACTCTGATGTGGTTCCGGGACGACCTGCGTATCTCCGACAATCCCGCCCTGATCGCGGCGGCGGAGAGCGGTGACGACGTCGTCGCCTGCTACGTCCTCGACGAGGAGACGGACGGCATGAGACCGCTCGGCGGGGCGTCGAAGTGGTGGCTGCACCATTCGCTCGCAGCGCTCGCCGAGGACCTCGAGGACCTCGGTATCCCGCTGGTCCTGCGGCGAGGACCTGCCGGCGATGTGCTGCCCGGCATCGTGGAGGAAGCATCGGCCCACGCCGTCGTGTGGAACCGCCGCTATGGCCTGGCGGAGCGCACCATCGACGCGACCCTGAAGGGATCCTTCGGTGAACAGGGCATCGAGGCCACGAGCTTCCAGGCCAACCTGATGTACGAACCGTGGGAGGTCACCTCCGGCGCAGGCGAGGCCTACAAGGTCTTCACACCGTTCTGGCGGGCCTGCCTGGCCTCACGCACACCCCGCAAGCCCCTCTCGTCGCCCACGGCGCTCCACGGCCCCCGTCTCGCCTCCGACGACCTCGCGTCCTGGACGCTGCTGCCGACCACGCCCGACTGGGCGCAGGGTCTGCGGGACACTTGGACCCCCGGGGAGTCGGGTGCGCACCGGCGGCTCGATCTGTTCCTCGAGTCCGCCGTCCACGGCTACAAGGACAAGCGGAACCTCCCCGCGGTCCAGGGCACCAGCATGCTGTCCCCGCACCTTCGCTTCGGCGAGATCAGCCCGTTCGAGGTGTGGCACGCCGCCCAGGCCCACAAGAACAGTGCGACGGCCGAGGACATCCGCGTGTACGGCTCGGAGCTCGGATGGAGGGAGTTCAGCTGGCAATTGCTCTACTTCAATCCGGAGCTCGCCACGGTGAACTACCGCCCCGAGTTCAACGCATTCACCTGGGAGGAATCGACCGAGACGGAGCTCGAGGCGTGGCAGCGGGGCCGTACGGGCTATCCGTTCGTCGACGCCGGCATGCGCCAGATGTGGGACATCGGGTGGATGCACAACCGTGTACGGATGGCGACGGCATCCTTCCTCATCAAGAACCTCATGATCGACTGGCGCATCGGCGAACAGTTCTTCTGGGACTGCCTCGTCGACGCCGACGCGGCGAGCAATGCGGCGAGCTGGCAGTGGGTCGCCGGATCGGGTGCGGACGCGAGCCCCTATTTCCGCATCTTCAACCCTGTGCTGCAGAGCAAGAAGTTCGACCCAGATGGCGCGTATCTCAGGCGTTTCGTGCCCGAGCTCGCGAATGCGGAGAACATCCACGAGCCCTGGAAAGGATCGGCTCCTGAATACCCGGACCCGATCGTGGATCTCAAGGAGAGCAGGGAGCGCGCCCTGAGCGCGTACAAGGCCCTCTCGGGGAGCTGACCGGAGCCGTCCCTCTGCAGCTCCCGTCCAGGAGCCGCAGAGGGCCTCCGGCTCGTCGTCGTCGGCCTTCGTCCACGGCGCCGGGCGGTCACCGATCACCTCTCGACCGCAGACCACGAAAAAGTCCGGCTCACCCTCAGGTGAACCGGACTTTCTCTTCCGTTGCGGGGACAGGATTTGAACCTGTGACCTCTGGGTTATGAGCCCAGCGAGCTACCGAACTGCTCCACCCCGCGGCGTGAATACAACGTTACCGGGTAGTGGGCGGGGAGGCAAATCGAACTCCTCCCCGCCCGGTCCCGACCGGTCCGGCGATCAGCCGCCGGCGGCCGCGGAGGAGCGTTCCTCCGCGTCGAGTGCCCTCTGCAGGGCGTCCTGCAGGCGGGTCTGGGCTTCGCCATATGCTGCGAAGTCACCGTCCGCGAGCGCCGCGTTACCTTCCTGGATGGCCGTGTTGGCGTCCTCGAGCGCAGTCCGGAGATCGGCGGCCGGATCGTCCGTCGCGCCACCCGGGGTTTCACCCGCGCCGGGCGCGGGAGTGGGCGCCGGGGTGGGAGTTGCTCCACCCTCGGCCGGCGGTGTCGCAGGATCCTCCGGCGTCTCGCCGACGTTGTCCTCGTCGCCCGTCGTCGCTCCCGAGCTACCGCCGAACACCTGGTCCAGCGCCTCGGCGAGCGTGGGCGCGAAGCCGACCGTCTCCCCGAAACTCACGAGTACACGTCGCAGGACGGGGAAGG
Organism: Arthrobacter sp. TJ-266; assembly: GCF_058269115.1. Lineage (NCBI taxonomy): Bacteria > Bacillati > Actinomycetota > Actinomycetes > Micrococcales > Micrococcaceae > Arthrobacter > Arthrobacter sp. TJ-266. The sequence continues at coordinate 892,458 of NZ_JBZCNC010000001.1, read as the reverse complement.
ACGAACTTCCCGACGACTGCACGTACACCGGCTGCACGTACGCGATACCTCCACCGATCGGCAGGGTCAGCAGATTGCCGTTGATGACCTCGGACGCACCCTGACGCAGGAGGTTCAGCTCCTGCGACACCGTGGTGTCCGAGTTGAAGAGGTTCTGGGCCTGCCCGGGACCGACGACCGAATCGATACCCGAGCTGTCCAGCAGCGTCAGCTGGCCGTACGTCTCGCTCTTGACGCCGTCCTCCCCTGTTCCTGCGTCGCCATTGGCGGCGAGGAAGCCGTACAGGACGTTACGGGGAGTCTGTCCCGGTGGGACGAACGGGATGTAGGGGGTGGTCAAGGAGAACGCCGTCTCCTCCTGACCCTCCTCCTGGCCCGGCATCTGCAGGGTCAGGTAGAAGGGTGGCTGACGGTTCGCCGTGGTCGCAGCGGCCGCGTCCGTGCCCTCGCCCGGATCCGACGGGACGCTCCACGCCTCGCTGTTGTCGAAGAACTCGTTGGTCGCCGTGACGTGGTAGCGCGACAGGAGCTCGCGCTGCACCTTAAAGAGATCCTCGGGGTAGCGCACGTGCGCCATGAGGTCCGCGGACATCTCGCTGTAGGGCTGCAGGGACGAGGGGTACACGTTCTGCCAGGACTTCAGGACCGGGTCCTGGTCGTCCCAGGCGTAGAGGTCCACCGAACCGTCGTACGCGTCGACCGTCGCCTTGACCGCGTTGCGGATGTAGTTGATCCGCTCTGCCGGCAGAGCCGTCGCGAGACCGCCGGCCGTCTGTGAATCCTGCGTCGCGGTGTCCAGCGCCTGCTGCTGCGAGTACGGGAAGTTCGCGCTGGTCGTGTACCCGTCGATGATCCACTTCACGCGACCGTCGACGATCGCCGGGTAGCTGTTGCCGTCGAGGGTGAGGTAGGGCGCGACCTTACGCACGCGCTCCACCGGATCGCGGTCGTACAGGATCTGGGACTCGGCGTTGACCTGGTCGGAGAGCAGCAGGTCGGTCGACTGGAACTTCAGGGCGTAGACCAGGCGGTTGAAGGCGTTCCCGACGTCGGGGCCGCCCTCACCACGGAAGGTCGTCCTCGAGTCGGTGTCCGAGTTCTCGTCCTGGGGACGGTCGATCTCCGCCGGCGCAGTGCCCTCCGGTGCGCCCACCACGGAGTACTCGGGCGAGGTCTCACCGAAGTAGATCCGCGGCTCGTACGTGGACTCGTCGCCGAGCACGCCGGTCGACGGGATGCCCGACTGCAGGAATTCGGGGCGACCATCGGGCTGCACCGTGGAACCGGCCGCCGCGACGACCCCGTAGCCGTGGGTGTAGAACGCGCGCTCGTTGACCCAGCCCTCCGGGACACCGTTGGTATCGAGCTCGCGCACCGCGATCACGGTGTCCTGGATCTCGCCGTCGATCTCGTACCGGTCGACGTTGAGCGTCTCCGGGAACTGGTAGTACTGCCTGAACTGCTGCAGCTGGCTGAAGGCGTCGGACACCAGGTTCGGATCGAGCAGACGGATGTTCGCCGTCGTCTCCCCGTCCTCGTTGAGTGCACCTGCTGCCGGAGTCGCGACCGGCTCGTAATCGCGCACCTGGACGTCGTCGAGCCCGTAGGCCTCCCGTGTCAGGTCGATGTTGCGGTCGATGAAGTCCCGCTCCGCGTTGAGCTGGGAGGGATCCACTTGGAAGCGCTGCACGATCGAGGGGTACACGCCACCCGCGAGCAGAGCGGTGATGATGAGCATCGCGGATCCGATGAGCGGCAGCCGCCACCGGCCGATGAACGCCGATGCGACGAACAGGGCGGCGACGATCACGGCGGCGACGGCCAGGATGGCCTTCGTGGGGATCACGGCGTTGACATCGGTGTAGAGCGCCCCGGCCCACGTGCCCTGGTTGAGCAGGGTGTCGTAGCGATCGAGCCAGTAGTTCACACCCTGCAGCACCAGGAACACCGCGGCCACGACCGCGATCTGGATCCGCGCCGCCTTCGTCGTGAAGAGTCCCTTCTCCTCGAGGCGGATGCCGCCGTAGAGGTAGTGCGTCAGGATCGTCGCGATGGCGCTGATGATGACCACGCTGATGAGGAAACTGGTCACGAAGCTCAGGAACGGCAGCGTGAACATGTAGAACGAGAAGTCCATGCCGAACTCGGGGTCTTCGCGACCGAACGGCTCCTGGTTGAGGAAGAGCAGCACATCCTGCCACTGCGAGGACGCCGCGGTGCCCGCGAAGGCGCCGAGGACCACGGGGATACCGAGCATCAGCAGGCGGCGAATGGGCTCCAGCTGCGCCTGGTACCGGTTCAGGTTGTCCTGGATGGCGCTGTCCGGCGCATAGATGGGGCGGCTGCGGAACGCGATGCGCAGACTCAGGAACACGGCTCCGGCCATGACCAGGAACGCCACGAGGAACAAGGCGATCCTGGCGAGGTTCTGCGTGACGAACACTTCGAGGAAGCCGAGCTGGTTGTACCAGAGCACATCGGCGTACACCTGCGAGAGGTAGACGAAAGCGATCACGATCACCGCCACCACGATGATGGTGGGGATCAGCGGACTACGGCGGCGACGTGCTGCTGCACTCGCCGGGCTCGGGCTGCTGCCGAACGGACGGTCTGGTCCGGATGTCACATCTACCTCATCGTTAGCTGCTGCGGGTCACGACGACGGCTGCTTCCCCTGCTGACCCGAGCCGAACACGACGGAGGCCGACGGGGAGAAGGGCCCATCGTTAGTCATTCTGCCCTGTTCACGTTCGGCCGGACCACTTAGGTTCCCCGCCGGCTGCCGTCGTCGTCCGATCGTCACCCAAACGTGTCCTGCCGGGTCTTGCCTGCGACGCAGGTCACTCGTGCGCACCTCCTCGTCAGCAGGAGGGGAGGGAGTCAGCGCCCTCGCCGGAGCCGAGGGTCCCGACGGCGTCGACCGCCTGGTCGAGCGTCTCGATCCTCACGACGGTGAGGCCATCGGGGATGTTGCCGACCACCTCCTCGCAGTTCTGCGCCGGAGCGAGGAAGAACTCCGCGCCGTTCGCACGCGCGCCGACGAGCTTCTGCGCTATCCCGCCGATGGGGCCGACGATCCCGGCGGAGTCGATGGTGCCCGTGCCGGCGAAGTGCCGGCCGCCGGTGAGGTCGCCCTCCGTCAGCGTGTCGACGATGCCGAGCGCGAACATCATGCCGGCGGAGGGGCCCCCGACGTTGTCGAGCTGGATCGACACGTCGAAGGGGAACTCGAAGGAGGAGGCGAGGAGGATGCCGAGCTGGTAGTCGCCCTCGTCAGACCGACGCGGCGTGACGGAGACCTCCGTCGGTGCGCCGTCGCGGATGAGGGACAGCCGTGCCGGTGCACCGGCGTCGTCGGCCAACGCGGCCCGCAGTGTCTCGACCGTGTCGATCGTGCGCCCGTTGATGCTCCTCAGGACGTCGCCCTCCTCGAGCACTCCCTCGGCGGGGGCGTCGGAGCCGAAACCGGCCACCGTGAGGTCCTCGGTGTAGTCGATGTCCTCGTGCGTCAGCGCGGCTGCGATCGCCGACTCCTGCGAGGAGGTCATCGCGACGCTGTTCTGCTCCTCGAGCTGCGAGGACGTGATGCCCTCGGGGTAGACGAGCTGCTCCGGGAGCACGTTCTCGGTCGGGTTCGCCCAGGCGCGGAAGGTGTCGAAGACGTTGACCTGACCGTTCGGCCCACCGCTCACGAAGACCGTCGTGAGATCCAGCTCGCCCGACGGCGGGAAACTCTCCCTGCCCTCGACCCGGATCAAGGGCTGCCCGTTGACCTCCCCGATCGTATTGAAGGCCGGCCCCGGGGATTCGATCACATAGGGCGAGGGCAGGAGAACCGCAGTGGCGCAGAGGACGACGGCGAGCCCACCCGAGACCGCCATGGCACGGAGGCGTGGATCCCTCGGTCGCGCCTCGGGCCGGGGGGTGGGCGTCTGGGTGTCGACGGGGTGCGTCACGGTGCTTCTTCCTGTTGAGCGCTCACTACGAGGGCGCGCAGACCCTGCGGCGCCCGGAACCTCAGAGTAAACGTTCGGACCGACCGCGATTCGCCCGGTCTTTGCCCTCAGCGAACGATGGACGCGGAAGTCGGACAGCGGTCGGGATGGCCCGGTAGCGTGGTGGACACATTCGGGAGCGGTGGGAACGCCGTCGCACCCGGCCCGCCATGCGACTCCAGGACCGGTGGTACCGATGACCAACCCTCCCACTCCATCGAACGGCGACGACGACACGCCTCAGGACCCGCTGTCCGAGATGCTGTCCAAGATGTTCGGCGGTGGAGCCGGTGGCTTCGACCCGCAGGAGATCGCGAAGGCTGCGGGTCTACCCTCCGACCCGGCCGCCATGGCGATGATGATGCAGCAGGTCCAGGCCATGTTCTCCACCCAGAGCGAGGGGCCGGTGAACTGGCAGATGGCACACGACCAGGCGCGTCGGGTCGCTGCGTCCGACGGTGATCCGTCCGTCACGCCCCTGCAGCGCAGGAGCGTCGACGAGTCCCTGAAGCTGGCCGAGATGTGGCTCGATCCGGTCACCGACTTCCCGAGCACCGGCCAGCTGGGCCGCGCGTGGTCGCGCGCCGAATGGGTCGAGGCGACGATGGTGACGTGGCGGCGCCTGACCGAGCCCGTGGCCACGAGCATCGCCAAGGCGCTCTCCGACGTCATCACCCAGCAACTGCCCGAGGAGATGGCCTCGATGATGGGCATGATGGGTGGCCCCGCGTCGATGCTGCAGAACGTGGGTGGCGCGATGTTCGGCATGCAGCTGGGGCAGGCGGTCGGTGCGCTGTCCAAGGACGTCGTCGGGTCGACCGACATCGGCGTGCCGCTGGCCGACGGTCGGATGGCCCTGCTCCCGGTCAACGTGGCCGCCTTCGGGGAGGGCCTCGACATCCCCGAGCAGGAGGTGCAGCTCTTCCTGGCGGTGCGGGAGGCTGCACACGCCCGTCTCTTCACGCACATCCCCTGGCTCACCGGTCACCTGCTCGGCAGCATCGAGCGTTACGCGCGGGGCATCCACATCGACATGGGGAAGATCGAGGAGGCCGCCCGCGACATCGATCCGACGAACCCCGAAAGCATCCAGGGTGCACTCTCCCAGGGCGTGTTCATGCCCGAGCGGACCCCGGAGCAGGACGCCGCACTGGTGCGGCTCGAGACGACGCTCGCGCTGGTCGAGGGCTGGGTCGACGAGGTCTCCGCGAAGGCGGCCGCGAACCTGCCGTCCGCCGGTGCCCTGCGGGAGATGGTGCGTCGACGGCGTGCCACCGGTGGTCCTGCCGAACATGCGTTCGCGTCGCTCGTGGGCCTCGAACTGCGGCCACGGCGGCTTCGCGACGCGGCGACCCTGTGGGCCCTGCTCGCCGAGGAGCGCGGGATCGACGGACGCGACGCCATCTGGCAGCACCCGGACCTGCTGCCGACGGCGGAGGATCTCGACGATCCTGCGGGCTTCTCGAGCCGTCGTGCGCTGATCGAATCCTCCGGGGCGGACGTCGACGCGGCTCTCGAACGGCTGCTGGCCGGGGACTTCGACCAGCCCGCGAGCGACACCGCTGCTGCCGCTGATGCCGGCGGGTCCCCCGGTACGACCCATGCCGCCGATGCCGCCGACGGCACTGGTTCCGGATCCTCCGGAACGTCGGACTCGCCAGATGCCGCAGATGGCGCGCACACCGCAGACCTGGCCGAGGGCGGGAAGCCTGCGTCCGGGGAGGACGACGCCGACGCGAAGGACGCGTTGAACGACGGCGCAGCAGGTGACTCCGGGGAGGGCACCAGCGAGGAACCGGGGTCCGACGACCGTCGCTGACGGTCGGGGACGTCGCCGGTCGGACATCGGTGACGTCCCTGGTCAGGTATCGGCGTGGTTCCTCAACAGATCGTCGACGACGTCCCGGTCGCCGTAGGAACCTCAGGGTGCGGCTCGTCCGTCGGCGTCAGCCGGTGCGAGGCGAAGGCTGCACCGTCGAGGAACGCCTTCGACGTCGCCGTGTGCGGGTACGCCTCGAGCAAAGCCCAGAAGACCGCATTGTGCGAGGGCTCGATGAGATGACTCATCTCGTGCAGGATCACGTAATCGATCACGTAGTCGGGCATGCCCTGGAGACGATGGGACAGGCGGATGGACCGGTGCGCGGGGGTCGCTGATGCCCATCGGGAGTTCTGATTGGTGACCCAGCCGATCGACGACGGCACACCCCTTCCGCCGAGATAGGTACGGGCAAGGGTTTCGGCACGACGCATGAGGTCCTGCTGAGCGCTGTCCTGGGAGGGCCGCTCGAGATACTTCGCCGACACCCGCTCGACCATGCGGTCCACCCAGTCCCGTTCCTGGCGCGCCGAGAAGTGGCCCGGGATGGAGACGCGGATGACGCCGTCCCGCAGATCCGCGCTGACGGTCCGTTTCCTCCGCGCTGATCTCCTGACCTCGACCGGCAGACGGCGGGGCGCCTCAGGCGGTGTCGACTCCTCAGACACTGTCGGCGATCAACTCGAGCACCGCGTCGCCGTACCGCTCGAGCTTCGCTGATCCCACTCCCGAGACGTCGCCTAGTTCCTCGAGCGTCTCCGGTTTCGCCTCCGCGATGGCGATCAGGGTGGCATCGGTGAAGACGACGAACGCCGGCACGTCCTTCTCCCGGGCTTCGGCCCGCCTCCACTCACGCAGCGCCTCGAACGTGGCTTCCTCGTAGGAGGCGGGACAGTCGGCGCACCGCCCCATCTTCCGCTCGGAGCCGGTGAGGAGCGGGCGCTTGCACACCCTGCACGTGACCGGTCCGGTCGCCTTCCGGCTCGCCTTCGCCCGAGGCTGACGGAAGGTCGCCTGACCCGCGACGGTCGGTCGCAGCGCGTCAAGGAAGCGGGACGGTTTGCGGCTCGCCCGTCCGCCCGGGGAACGGGAGGTGGACCAGGACATGGAGAGGTGGATCCGCGCCCGGGTGATACCCACGTAGAGCAGGCGGCGCTCCTCGTCCACGGCTTCCTGCGTGTCCGCGAACGAGATCGGCATGAGCCCCTCGCTCAGTCCCACCAGGAAGACGGCATCCCACTCGAGCCCCTTCGCGGAGTGCAGCGAGGCGAGCGTGACACCCTGCACCGTCGGTGCGTGCTGCGACGCGGCACGTTCCTCGAGTTCGGCGACGAACATCTGGAGGGTGAAGGCGTCCGCTCCCCTGGTGCGGTTGAGATCGTCGGCGAGGGACACCAGTGCCGCGAGCGACTCCCACTTCTCGCGGGTGGCGCCCGAGTTCTGCGGTGCCACCGAGGTGTACCCGAGTGACGCCAGGACGTCCCGCACCTGCTGCGGCACGTCGTCGTCCCCCGGCGTACGCGCTGCAGCCCTCAACTGGAGGAGCGCGTCGCGAACCTCCCGGCGCTGGAAGAACCGCTCGCCACCGCGCAGCTGGTAACCGATCCCGGCACTGGCCAACGCCTGCTCGTAGGCCTCCGACTGTCCGTTGGTCCTGTAGAGGATGGCGATCTCACTCGCCCTGACCCCCTGATCGAGCAGCACCCCGATCCGGCGCGCGGTATCGGCGGCCTCGGCCTCGTCGTCGGAACACTCCGTGAAGACCGGCTCCGGACCCGGATCCCGCTGCGCGACGAGTTCGAGCGGCGTCGACCAGGTGGTGCCCGGGGAACGGCGGTCCACCTCGGAACTCCGCGCCGCGAGCAGCGAGTTCGCGGCGCGGACGACCTGCGGGGTGGAGCGGTAGTCACGAACCAGCTTCACCACCTGCGCGCCCTTGTAGCGTCGCGTGAAGTCCAGGAGGTGCCGGGAGGTCGCGCCCGTGAAGGAATAGATGGTCTGACTCGCGTCACCCACGACGCACAACTCCGAGCGCTCGCCCAGCCAGAGATCGAGCAGCCGCTGCTGCAGTGGCGAGACGTCCTGGTACTCGTCGACCACGAAGTGGCGGTACTGCGCCCTGACGGTGGCTGCCACCTTCTCGTCCTCCTCCAGGATGGCCACCGTCGTGAGCAGCACGTCCTCGAAATCGATGAGGTTGCGGTCGATCTTCAGGTCCTCGTAGGCGGAGAAGATGCGCGACACCGTGATGAGGTCCATCCCGGCCGGCGCTTCCCGCCCCGCTGCTGCAGCCATGTAGGCGTCGGGTGTCAGCATCGACACCTTGGCCCACTCGAGCTCGGCCGCCACGTCGCGGATCGCGGCACGATCGGTCGTGATGCGAAGGCGACGGGCTGCTTCCGCGATGAGCTGTGCCTTGTGGTCCACCAGAGCGGGCAGCGGACCTCCGACCGCCTGGGGCCAGAAGTACTGGAGCTGCCGGAGCGCCGCGGCGTGGAAGGTGCGAGCCTGCACACCGCCCGCGCCGAGATCACGGAGCCTCGTCCGCATCTCGGCGGCCGCACGTGCGGTGAACGTCACCGCCAGGACCTGCTGCGGCTTGTAGACGCCGGTCTGGACGCCGTAGGCGATCCGGTGGGTGATGGCGCGGGTCTTGCCGGTGCCCGCGCCGGCGAGCACGCACAGGGGCCCGGAGAGGGAGCTCGCGACCATTCGCTGTTCGTCGTCGAGCCCCTCGAGAATGCTGTCCTCGAGCAGTACGCCGGTCACTAGGGGCGAGCCTCCGACGGCTCCTCGTCCAGCGGACCGCCGTACCAGCGCTCGATCAGCGCACGGGCGATGGACACGCCACCGGCCACGGCGATCTTCTCGTCGCGCACCTCCTCGAACAGCTGCGCGCGCGTGAACCACCGCAGGGACCGCATCTCCTCGAGGTCCGGCACGGCGTCCGTGGTGACGGCACGCGCCGTGAACCCGAGCATGAGGGAGGCGGGGAACGGCCAGGGCTGCGAGCCGAGGTACCGGGGTTCGTCGATCTCGATGCCGGACTCCTCACCGACCTCGCGGAGGACGGCGGCCTCGAGCGACTCCCCCGGCTCGACGAAACCGGCGAGCGTCGAGTACCTGTTCTCCGCCCACGCCATCGCCGAGCCGAGGAGGATGCGGTCGTCGTCGTCGATCACGGAGACGATGATCGCGGCGTCGGTACGGGGGTAGTGCTGCGACTCGTCCTGCGGGCACTGGCGTACCCACCCGCCATCACGGACCAGCGTCGGCGTACCGCAGCGCGGGCAGTGCGTGTGCGTCGCGTGCCAGTTCGCGATGGCCGCAGCCTCGACGAAGAGTCCGGCGTCGCGCGCGTCCAGCGACGCGGCGATCTCGCGCAACCCGAGCCACTGGCCGGCGGGCGCAATCGATGCGTCGGCCTCCTGCAGGACTGCGAGGACGACCGAGCGTCCGGCATCGGCTGCGCCCTGGTTGATGCGTCCGAGGTAGACGACGAGTTCCGGGCGCTCGAGGGCCGTGGGAGCGACGAGGGAGAGTCGTGTCCCCGCGACGGGCGCCTTGCCCCCGCTGAGGGCCAGCATGAGCGTCTCCGGCGAGGACCACAGCTCGTCGAGGATGTTCTCGGACGTCCTCCGGTCGCCGTCGCGGTCGGAATCGGCACGGGAGAGCGGGAGCGATCCGAGGGGTGGGAGCACGAGGGTTCGGAGCGCGGAAGTCATGCTCCTACGGTACGTGGCGGGTCTCCCAAAACCCACTCGGGGGCGAGTGGGTGGAGGAGTAGTCCGCCCGGCGGAACGAGTAGTGCATCTGACGACTCGCCGCCTCGGTGTAAGGAGGTGCCCCGCTGGTCGCCCTACGGTGGACCTTGTGAAACGGACACCCATGGAACTTGCTGCCATCGCCAGCGCCGCAGTGCCTGGCCTGGCTCCGACGGGCGTCGCAGGTGCCCCCGACGACGCCGCCGATTTCGACTCCGCCCTGCTGGTGGACGACGCCGGGAAACAGTGGCGCGTCCGGTCCCCCAGGCACCCTGAGGCGAGCATGCGGCTCGAGACCGAGCTGCAGGCCCTGCGTGCCTTCACCCCGGCGGTCAAGGCGGAGCTCCCCTTCCTGATCCCGCACATCGCGGGCAGCGTGCGCCAGGGGGAGCTCAGCACCTTCGTCTACTCCCATCTGACCGGGACCACCAGGACCCTCGAGGCCCTCGCCGCCGGCGGGCGGACCATGGCGCAGGAGATCGGCCGCGTCATCGCCGGGATCCACGACCTGCCGCAGGAGATGGTGCAGCGCGCCGACCTACCCAGTTACGACGCCAACGAGTACCGCCAGCGGAAGCTCAACGAGCTGGACCAGGCCGCCACCACAGGACGTATTCCACCCGTGCTGCTGCGCCGGTGGGAACACGCCCTCGAGGACGTCGCGCTGTGGCGTTTCACCCCGACGGTCGTCCACGGGGATCTGCACGAGGACCATCTGCTCATCGCGGCCGGTCGCGTCTCCGCTGTGACCGGGTGGACCGATCTGAGCATCGGCGACCCAGCGGCGGACTTCGCCTGGCTGGCCGCGGCGGAGCAGCCGTCCTTCGTGGATGCGGTGTACGCGGGCTATGCCGAGGCCAGGGGCGCGGCCGTGGACCCCCACCTCGCCCGGCGCGCGGCCCTCGCGGCCGAGTTCGCTCTCGCGCAGTGGATGGTGCGCGGACTCGCGCTCGACGACGCACGGATGGTCGCGGAGGCGGACGGCATGCTGGCGACCCTGCGCCATGACGTCGAGGTGATCGAGCGCGAACAGCACGAGGCCGCAGAACGGGCCCGGCTCGCCCACGAGGAGCGCCTCGAGTGGGGCGACCACGAAGGCTTCGATCCCGACGACGATCCCTCCTTGAAGCACGACGCCGAGGACGGCGCCGAGGACTCGTGGACGGACGACGTCGGGACGGAGGATGCCGGGACCGACGACGAGGACCAGCGACCCTCCGGTGAGCGCTCGGCGCACGATCGGACGGGGAACGGCAGCCACGTCGTCGACCGAGGATCGAAGTACGGGCACGACGCGCGACGCTCGGCTGTGCTCGCCGCCCGGAAGGACCACGAGCACGGACCGGAAGACGCCGCCGGTCATGCGCAACTCCAGGGTGACGAGCACCGGGACGACGCCACCGACGGACGCTCCGGCTCATCGCTCGCCCATGCGCGCCTCATCGCCGGCCGTCGCGGCGCGTCCGTGATTCCCGACGTCGACGGGGCGTCCTCCCGGACCGCGAATGTGACGATCCTCAGGACCTCCGACCGGACCGCCGACGGACCGGCCGACGACGTGGCGACCTCGGCGCTCCCGATCATCTCCTACGGAAGCTGATCAGCGAGGCCCTCCTGCAGGCTCGCGCCCGCCCTGTGCGCCGTGCCGATGATGCGTTCGAGTTCGTCGGCGTCCGCCAGGTCGTGGGGCCGCACCACGAGGTCGTCGGCGACGTAGAAGAAGGCTGCCCGCACCTTCTCCAGCGGCTCGTTCTTGAGTCGTGACCACGCGAGACGGTAGACGGCCAGCTGGATCGACTTCGCCGCCCTCCGGTCGGGTGCGGGCGGGCGTCCCGTCTTCCAGTCGATCAGGTCCCAACCGCCGTCGGCATCCCGGAACACGGCGTCGATCCGACCCCTGACGACGGTGTCCGCGATCCTGGTCTCGATGGGCACCTCGATCACCGCCGGCTCCCGGAGTGCCCACTGGGACCTCTCGAAGATCTCGGCCATCTCCGTCAGGCCGAGCGTCTCGTCGACGTGCGCGTCGGCACCCCCGGGGTACTCGCCGAGGTCGAGCATGCCTCCCGCCCCGTAGAACTCCTCGATCCACGCGTGGAATGCCGTGCCCTTGCGCGCGGCGGATCCCGGTCGTCGCGGCAGCGGGCGACGCAGCTGCTGCATCACCGCCGCGGAGTCCTCCCGCAACTCGACGAGGGTGGACGCGGAGATGTGTGCCGGCAGGGACAGCGGACGGCGACGACGGTCGCGCTGCTGACGCGCGAGCGCGAGGCGGACCTCCTCGTCCCAGCGTCCGCCGCCGGGCTGCACGTCGAGGCGGGGGGTCTGCAGCTGGTCGACGACGGCGTTCGCGGCGCGTTCCATCGCACCGCGACGCGTCCCGAGCGGGTCCACCGGCCATACGGCGCGTTCCGGAGCGGACACGGCAGGATTGGTCTCGCCCGCGTGCTCGGTCGCGATCCAGTGCGGAGCGTCGTACCCCTCCCGTCCGGCCGCCGCGAGGGTGAGCAGATCCACGAGGTAGGCGGACGGCTCCGACGGTTTCGTCCGGCCGCCGCCCCACGCCGACGAGGTGCAGACCAGGGCATGTTTGGCGCGCGTGAAGGCGACGTAGGCGAGGCGCCGCTCCTCACGTTCGGCGTGGGCGCGCGCCTCATCGGTGAAGACCTCCTCGCTCCCCAGCCACTCACGCTGGTCACGGTGCTCCCAGTCCCACTGGGGCAGCTCCGGTGCGTCCCCCCTGAGGGGCCAGGGAATAGAGGCGTCGCCGCTGCTCCACCGCGAGTCCTTGCCGCTGGGGAACGATCCGTCGTTCATGCCGGGCACGAAGACGACGTCCCATTCCAGACCCTTCGACGCGTGCACGGTGAGGAGCTGCACTGCATCCCTGCTCGCTTCGAGCTGGGTCACCGGCAGTCCGTCCTCCTCCTGGTCGGCCGCTTCGAGCCAGCCGAGGAAAGCCGGCAGATCCACCCGTTCCGCACTCGCCACGAATCCTGCGACCGCCTCGGTGAAGGCGTCGAGGTTGCGTCGGGCCTCGTGGATGCTCTGCCCGGGCCTGGAGGCGACCTCGATGTCCAGCAGCATGGTGCGTTCGACCTCACCGATGAGGGTCCCGAGATCGTCACCGACGAACCCGCGCAGCATGCGGAGCTCGGCACGGAGCGCCAGCAGACGCTGGCGCGCAGCGTCGCTGAGCTCCCGCCCCGAGGCCGACGTCCACCCGGCGGGCGGGAGATGGTCCACGGCCTCGACGAGGCTTCCCGCCTCGGCGCGGTCGGGAACGACGGCGGCCACGGTCGCCTGCCCGTCGACGGTGCCGTCGGAGAGCCGGTGAGCATCGCCCCCGCGGCGGTAGAGCGCTTCCCGAGCATGCGCGAGGTGGCGCGACCACTCGCCGAGCGCCATCAGATCGGCCGGCCCGATACGCCACCTCGCTCCGGCAAGCAGCCGCAGCATCGAATCAGACCTGTCGGGATCGCCGAGGACGCGAAGGGTGGCGAGGAGGTCGACGATCTCCGGGGTACGGAGAAGCCCGCCGAGCCCGACGACCTGCACCGGGATCCCCGCGCGCTCGAGTTCCCTGCGCAGCGGATCGAACTGCTTCCGGCCCCGGCAGAGCACGGCGATGGTCGGCATCAGCGGCGTCCCGTCCGGTTCCGTCTCGAAGCTGCGGCGACGCTGACGGACGACCTCCAGCGCCACGGCCTCGGCCTCGCTGAGGGCACGACGGTCCTCCGGATCCGGCGCGGAGGACCCGGGGGTCCGGACGCGTGCATCGGTGGCGAAGCGCCCGAGGAGGACTTCCCCCAGCGGGGCACCGGGTCGTGCGACGAGTTCCGGTACCTGCTGCACCCCGGCTGTACGCAGCCATGGGGCAGGAGTGTTGAGCGGCGCCGACACCGTATTCGCCGCCTCGAGGATGGAGGTGGAGTTGCGCCAGGCGATGGACAGGTGACTCACCGATGACGGCGTCCGCCCGTCCGCGGTGTACCGCGGGAACGCCGTGCGGAAGGTCGCCAGCTGTCCTGCCGAGGCACCGCGGAATCCGTAGATGGACTGGTGCGGATCACCCACTGCGGTCACCGACCGGCCATCGGCGAACAGGCGCGAGAACAACACCATCTGCGCGTGGGACGTGTCCTGGAACTCGTCGAGCAGCACTACGCGGTACTTCGCACGTTCCGCCTCCCCTGCTTCGGGTACTTCCTGCGCGATGCGCGCCGCCAGGGACACCAGATCCCCGAAGTCGAGGCTTCTCCTGGACAGCTTGGCCTCGGCATACCGCTCCACCAGTTCGGTGACGGTGACGCGCGTCCTGAGCTTGTCCAGGAGCTGACGCACCTTCTGCGTGGACACCTTGTCCGATCCCTCGACGTACGGGCGGGAGACCACGTGCTCGACGTGGCGCCGCAACTCGTCCCGCACCCTGCTCGGTGTGACGAGGTGCTCGGCACATTCGCCTGCCATGTCGAGCACCGACTTCACGAGCGTGCTCTTCGCCGCGGTGAGGTGCTCCCACTCGCCGTCGTAGGCCTCGACGACGGTCGACGCGAGTTGCCAGGCCTGCGCGGTACCGAGCATGACCGAATCGCGTTCCACACCGATCCGGAGACCGTAGTCCTGCACGATCCCGTTGGCGAAGGAGTGGTAGGTCGAAATGGTCGGGTCCAGCCGCTCGTCGGGGCTCTCCGCCCCCCGTACCCCGGACCCGCTTCCTTCCGTGATCCGGCCGGCTGCCGACGCGCCGGCTTCCGCGGCGGCGGTGTAGAACTGGGCAAGCCGCTGACGCACCCGCGACGCGAGCTCGCCCGCCGCTTTCCTCGTGAAGGTGACCCCCAGGATCTGCTCGGGCCGGACCAGCCCGTTCGCGACGAGCCACACCACCCGATCCGCCATCGTCTTCGTCTTCCCCGACCCTGCCCCGGCGATGACCAGCATCGGCTCGAGCGGCGCCTCGATCACTGCGACCTGCTCGTCGGTGGGGTAGAGCACGGGCGCGTCGGCGTCGGTGTGCAACAGTTCCGCCAGGTACCGCGCGGAGAAGGCAGGTGCCGGGTTCGGCCGGCCCTTCGTCGACTCCGCGTGGCTGTCGACGTCCGCGACGGTGCCGATCCGGCTGTCGGTGCCGTCCGTCGCTGCGTGCTGTCGTTCAGTCACTGGGTCACCTGCTTGCCTTCCTCGCACAGCGGGCACACCTCGGGCAGCCTGCAGCCCGTGCCGCCGAACCCGGAACGGCGGGGGTCGTGCACCGTGTCGAACGTAGCCGATGCCATCAGCGCCGCCGCTTCCTCGATCATGCTCCTGGCCCACCCGTCCGTCGGCTCCAGCGCAGGCTGCTCCTGCACGGCGAGGCCCTTGGACTTCGTCCCCAGGTGCACGAGCGCCGCCCCTCCGGGCTCCCTCCGGACCGGCGCCTCGATCGTCGTGGGGTCGCTGTCGCCGGGCCCCTCGCCGTCGGACGGCGTGTCAGCAGGGCCGCCGTCGTCCGCGGCACCAGAATCTGTTCCGTCGTCGAACCGCGCTCCCTCCGCCACCGCGGTCTGATAGGCCGCGAGTTGAGGATGCTGCTCGATCTCCGCCGCCGGAGGGGCGCTCCGGCCCGTCTTCAGATCAACGACCACGAACCGTCCGTCGGCGTCGAGCTCGAGCCGGTCGATCTGACCACGGAGCCTCACGATGCGCTCCTTGTCCGCGACCGCCATCCCGAGGTCGACACTGAAGTCCACCTCGGTCGCCGCCAGGCTGCGACCCGCGGACCTCATCGACAGCACATAGGCGGCGAGCTTCCGCACCATGACCTCCGCCCGCCGGAACTCAGCACGTCCCTCCCACGAGTCCTGGATACCGAGTTGGGGCCATCGGCGCTCGAGCTCGCGGACGTACTCGGTCCCGCTGGCGTCCGGGAGGTCCTGGGCGATCTGATGCACGAGCGTCCCGAGCGAGCGGGCGAAGTCGGTTGTCCGTTCACCACCGGCCGCAGACACGAACCAGCTCAGAGGCGACCGCAGGACGGACTCCACCTTCGAGGGCGAGACGGGGATGGGCTGGTCCGGAGGGACGACAGGCGCGTCACTGCTCGGTCCGAGAACGCCCCACCACTGATCGGGATGTGCCCCGGGAACCGGCGGCTCCTGCGCGGCGAGATGGGCGAGATGGCCGACCGCCTCCCGCGCGAGCGGGTTGGTGTCCGGGCCGTCCTGGGCGTACTTGCGCAACTCGGCGACGAGGGCGCGCAGGGTGACGGGACGGAGCACCTCCGTCCTGGCACGCTCGCCGACGCCGGGCGGAAGGGGGTCCACGAGGTCGAGGAACGGTGACGGCTGTTCCTCCTGCGAGGACACGGCGGACACGACGAGCTCCCGTGTGGCGCGGGAGACCGCGAGGGAGAACGTCCGCAGCTCGTCGAAGCGGATGTCCTGCGTCAGCGACACCGGGTCGCGGGTCGATCGGAAGGACTCCCCGTGGTCCAGCAGGGCGCGGAGCTCCCCCGAACCGAGCATCTCGCCGCGCAGGCGGAGGTTCGGCCAGACGCCGTCCTGCACCCCGGGGACGATGACGACCTGCCAGTGCCGGCCTGCAGCGCTGGCGGGCGTGAGAACGGAGACCGAGGGCTGGCGATCAGCGCGCCGGGCGAGGGTGTCCATGGGGATGTCCTGGCTCAGGACGTACTCGAGGAACAGCGCGGGTTCCGCACCGGGCACCTGCTCGACGAAGCGTTCCGCCGTGTGGAAGAGAGCCATCATCGCGTCGAGGTCGCGATCAGCCCTCGCCGACGACGGCCCTTCGGACAGTGCTGTGTCCGACCATTGCTTCGACAGCCCCGACGCGGACCACAGTGCCCACAGGACGGTCTCGGGGTCGGTCCCGGGTTGCTCCGCCGCTACTCTTCCGGCGTCGATCATGCGGCGGAGCCTCCGGACCGGGGCGCCCTCCGTACCCAGCATCGGCGCCTCGTCGGTCGTCCCGAAGAGGGCGGCGAGGAGCTCGTCGCTCGATCGCATGCCACCCTGCAGCAGTTCCGCACGGCGCAGGACCTGCCGCAGCCTGCGCAGGTCGAGGCTGCTCGCACCACCGATCCGCGAGGCGAGCAGGGACACGCAGAGTTCCGCGTCGAGGTCCGCACGACCGATGACCACGGCGAAGAGGTCGAGGAGAGGGCGGACAGCCGGCTCCTCGCGGATCGCGGTCTCCGCGGCAGGCACGTTGACCGCGACGCCCTGGGAGGTCAGGAAACGCTGTACCGCCGCCACCTGCGCTCCGTTGCGCACGACGACCGCGATGTCGTCGAGGGGCACCTCCCTGAAGAGGTGGGCCTCGAGGACGCGCTGGACGATGAATCGCTGCTCGTGGAACGAACTGTCGAGGAGGTGCGCTGACACGTGGAGGCGAGATCCGTCGGCCGCGGCCTGGTCCGCGCCGTCGTCGGAAGCGGACCCGACGGGACGCCCGGGACGCACGAAGCCCTCGGGATCTGCGGGATCCACAGGACGCACGGAGCGGTAGGACGTATCGACCGCCGTCGTCGCGATCCTGGCGGCGACCCTGCTCCATGCGTCGAAGAGCGGTCCGGCCAGGGTTTGTGACGAGGGCAGGGTGACCGTCGTGAGGTCCTCGGGGAAGAGTGCCGACAACCGTCCCGTCAGTTCGGGGCGCGCTCCGCGGAAGCCCTGCGCCACCGTGTCGGGGCAGGAGGTGACGACGACGTCGTTGCCCGCACCGAGGAGCCCGAGGAGGGCGTGCACCGCCGGATTGGCTTCCTGGTAGTCGTCCACGAGGATCAGCTGGAGCCTCCTCCGCTCCTGGTCCAGGAGGTCGGCGTCATCCTCGAGGAGATGCCGTGCGGCCGTGAGGATTCCGGCGGGATCGAACGCCTCGGGCATCCGGAGATCGAGCACGTCCCTGTACTCGCGGTAGAGCGCGGCCGCAGCCACCCACTCCGGGTGGTCGAAGCGCTCACCCCAGGCGGCCAGGTCATCGGGACGCACACCGTACTCGCTGACGCGGTCGAAGAGATCGCGGATCTCCTGGCGGAAGCCGCGCGTGGGCAGTGCCAGCGACAGCCCTGCGGGCCACTCAAGCCGGGGCATGCCGTCCGTCAGGTGGCCGGTCAGGAGTTCCCTGATGATCAGGTCCTGTTCGGCGCCCGAGAGCAGCCGCGGCGGCCGGGTGATCGACGGCGTGCGCCCCTCGGCCTTGGCCCGCCGGATCAGGTCGAAGGCGTAGGAGGCCCAGGTGCGTGCAGGAGCGGTGCTGATGCTGCGCTGGAGCTTGTCGGTCACGTCGTCGCGCAGCCGCGTCGCCGCAGCGCGCGTGGGGCCGAGGAGGAGCAGCCCTTCGGGTTGGACCGTCCCGGCCGTGATGCGCCGCACCGCGAGATCAGTCAGCAGTGAGCTCTTTCCGCTCCCCGGCGCACCCAGGACCAGGACCGGTCCGGTCACCGCCTCGAGCGAGGCGAGGACGGCGTCGTGGTCACCGGCAGGTCCGGACCAGGGATCACGAGGCACCGATCGAGGGGTGCCGGCGGTGTCCGGAAGGGTGGTGGTCATGGAACAAGCCCATCACACCCCACGGACATTCGACCGCTGCGGCTCGCCCTCGTCGCCCTCGGCCGGCGGCCGCCCTCCTGGTCCGCCCGCGAGCCCTTCGATGAGCTCGACGATCGGTTCGTACTCCACCGCCGACGGCTCCCAGCGGGCGCGTCGCAGGTCGACGCGATAGTCGTCCGGCCCGGGGTCCTCCGCCCCGACGCGGAGCGCCGTCCCCTCCTGCTCGTAGTGGAGCCGCGCACGCGCCGCGAGTCCCTGCGGTGGGTGTCCGCCGGCCCTCACGACCCGCCACCAGGGGACGGCGCGGGTGCTGTGGGACAGCGCTCGTCCCACCTGCCGTGGGCCGCCGCACTCGAGCAGTTCGGCGATGTCCCCGTAGGTGAGCACCCGTGAGACCGGGATGCTCTCGGTGACGGCGAGCACCGCGGCGGCGAACGCGACGGGATCGACGCGCGACGCGCCGGCGGGATCCACGTGGCCACCGACACCGGACGTGTCCCGTCGGCTCTCCTTCGGGCTGATCCTCGGCTGCACGCCTGCCATGCTAGCCCTGCCCCGGAGGGCCTGCGGACGCCGTGCGCCGGTCCCACGGTGCGGCTGCGCCATTTGGTCGGACTGGGCCAGTAGCTTGTCCCCATGAACAGCTGGCACGAGCGCCCACGGGCCGCCTTCGATCTCGAGACCACGGGGCGCGACCCGCTCGACGCACGCATCGTCACGGCGACGATCGTGGTCGTGGACGCTGCGGGCGAGGTCGTCGAGCAGCACGAGTGGCTGGCCGATCCCGGCGTCGAGATCCCCGACGGCGCTGCCGCGATCCACGGGATCACCACGGAGCAGGCCCGGGCTTCCGGGCGACCGGCCCCGCTGGTGGTGCGGGAGATCGCCTTGGTGCTCACGCGCCTCTTCGACGCCGGTGTGCCCGTACTCGCCTACAACGCCCGGTACGACTTCACGGTGCTCGCCGAGGAGGGCCGCCGCCACGCGGTGGCGACGCCCGATCCGTCGCCGGTGATCGACCCGTACATCATGGACAAGCAGGCTGACAGGTACCGCAAGGGCAAACGCACGCTCACGGCCCTCTGCGACCACTACGGCATCGCGTTCGAGAACGCCCATACCTCCGCCGCGGACGTGCTGGCGACGCTTCGCGTGGGTCAGGTCCTGGCCGAGAGGTACGCCTTCCTCCAGCGACCGGCGGAGCCCCTGCACCAGGCACTCGTAGTGTGGGCGGACAAGCAGGCTGCAAACTTCGAGGAGTACCTGCGGCGCACCGATCCCGACGCCGTGATCGAGCGGCCGTGGCCGATCCTCGGGCGTGGTGGTGTAGCCGGCGCAACGGCGACGCCAACTGTCGCGGCTCCGATCCCCGCGCAGATCACAGCTATGGTTCCCGAGCTGATCCCCGGGCGGATCGCAGGACTCATCCCCGCGCTGGTTCCCGCGCCGCTCCCGGCGCGGATGCCGGAGCCGGCACTCGTGGAGGCCGAGGCACACGTGGCGCCGCCGCTCCCCAAGGAGCTCGCCGAGGTGGCGTGACGCCCAAGGCCACTGGCACGGGCGCAGAGGCCGAGGCCCAGTGGATCGCGCGCGGAGCCGACATCGAGCACGGCGCACGGCCGGCCGAGCACCGGGTGGTCAGTCGATCGGCACGGCCTCCGCGGCGGCTCTCGCCGCAGCAGGCAACGCGGCGTGGATGCGCTCCATGGCGGCGTCGTCGTGGGCGGCGGAGAGGAACCACGCCTCGTAGACGGACGGCGGGAGGTAGACACCGGAGTCGAGCATGGAGTGGAAGAAGGGCCCGTAGCGGAACCCCTCCTGGCCCTGGGCATCCGCATAGTTCCACACACCGTGCTCGGCGGTACCGAACGCGACGCTGAACAGGTTACCGGCGCGCTGAATCGAGTGGTCCACCCCGGCCCTCGACAGTTCCGCGGACAGGGCGTCGCTCACCTCGAGGGAGCGCGCGTCGACGTGGCGATAGACGTCGGCGGTCGCGGCGGTCAGGGTGGCGACACCGGCGGCCATGGCGATCGGGTTCCCCGAGAGGGTACCCGCCTGGTAGACGGGCCCGATCGGCGCGAGGTAGTTCATGACGTCGGCCCGCCCGCCCAGAGCCGCTGCCGGGATACCGCCGCCGATCACCTTGCCGAAGGTCAGGAGGTCGGGCGTCCACGGGTACTCTGCGTCGTCGGCCCCACCCGTGAGCTTCCAGTAGCCGCCCGCGTGGGTCCGGAACCCGGTCATGACCTCGTCCACGATGAACAGGGCACCGTGCTCGGACGTGATGCGGCTGAGGAACGCATTGAAACCGGGAGCCGGTGTCACCACGCCCATGTTGGCCGGCGCCGCCTCGGTGATGACGGCGGCGATGTGCTCGCCGTGGGCGCGGAAGGCCTCCTCGACGGCCTCGACGTCGTTGTAGGGCAGAACGAGTGTCTCCGCCGTCGTCGCCTCGGTGACGCCTGCCGAGCCCGGCAGCGCGAGCGTGGCGACGCCCGAACCCGCGGACGCGAGAAGGCTGTCCACGTGACCGTGGTAGCACCCCGCGAACTTGACGATCAGGTTGCGGGACGTGAAGCCGCGGGCGAGCCGCACGGCGGTCATCGTCGCCTCGGTACCGGTCGAGACCATGCGCAGGAGCTCGACGGCGGGCACGCGGTCCTTCACGAGCTGGGCGAGGTCCGCCTCGGCGGGTGTGGAGGCCCCGAAGGTGAGTCCGTGGTCCACCGCACGGTGGACCGCGGCGATGACGTCGGGGTGGGAGTGCCCGAGGAGCGCCGGGCCCCAGGAGCAGACGAGGTCGACGTACTGCTTCCCGTCCGCGTCGGTGACGTAGGCGCCGTGGGCATCGACGAGGAAGCGCGGGGTGCCACCCACCGAGCCGAAGGCCCGGACAGGCGAGTTCACACCGCCGGGCATGAGGGCGCGGGCGCGCTCGTACAGGGTGTCCGACGTGGACGGGGATGTGGTCATGGGAGGGGTTCCTTAGTTCTTCTCGTCGAGCCAGAGTGCCAGCTCGGAGGCCCAGTAGGTGAGGATGATCTGCGCACCGGCGCGCTTGATGCCGAGGACGGACTCCTCGATGGCGCGGCGGCGGTCGATCCAGCCGTTGGCCGCGGCGGCCTCGATCATCGCGTACTCACCGGAGATCTGGTAGGCGGCAACGGGGACGGGCGACATCGCGGCGACGTCGGCGAGGACGTCGAGGTAGCTCATGGCCGGCTTGACCATCACCATGTCCGCTCCCTCCTCGATGTCGAGCTCGACCTCGAGGAGGGCCTCGCGCCGGTTGGCGGCGTCCATCTGGTAGGTCCGGCGGTCGCCGGTGAGCTGGGAGTCGACGGCCTCGCGGAAGGGGCCGTAGAACGCGGACGCGTACTTCGCGGCGTAGGCGAGCACCACGGTGTCCTGGTGGCCGGCCTCGTCGAGTGCCTGGCGGATGACGGCGACCTGGCCGTCCATCATCCCGGAGGGGCCGAGCACATGAGCACCGGCCCTCGCCTGCTCGACGGCCATCTGCGCGTAGAGCGCGAGGGTCGCGTCGTTGTCCACCGAGCCGTCGTCCGCGAGCACGCCGCAGTGGCCGTGGTCCGTGAACTCGTCCAGGCAGACGTCGCTCATGACCACGAGCGCATCGCCGACCTCCGCCCGCACGTCGGCGATCGCCCTGTTGAGCACGCCGTCGGGGTCGATGCCCGCACTGCCGGTCGCGTCGCGGCGCTCAGGGATGCCGAACAGCATGATGCCGCCCACGCCCCGCTCCACGGCCTCGGCCGCAGCCCGACGGAGCGAGTCGGTGGTGTGCTGAACGACCCCGGGCATGGACAGGATGGGCGAGGGCTCGGTGAGGCCCTCCCGGATGAAGGCCGGCAGGATCAGCTCGGACGGATGCACGCGGTACTCGGCGACCACGCGCCGCAGCGCGGGGGTCGAGCGCAATCGGCGCGGACGGTGCTGGGGGAAACTCACGGCTGATCTCCGATCGGTGGTGTCAACATCGGTGAGGTGGTCGGCGAGGTGGACAGTGGGGTGAGCAGTGAGGCGAGCGGTAACGCAGCCACCGCTCGTCCCACGCAGGACGGGAGGCCGTCGAACGCCTCCCGGACGGCGTCGACGATCGCGCCTGGGGTCGGCGCGGCCGCCGTCGCGACCGGGGACCATCCCGCTTCCAGGATCGCCGCGGCGGTCGTCCGGCCGATGGCCACCGGATGGAACGTCACGTCCCCGCCGCCCAGCGTGTCACGGAACTGCTGCACGGTGCTCGGCGCGGTGAAGACGACGGCGGGCTGGACACCTGCGGAGGCCGACGCCATGAGGTCCCGCGGTGAGACGAGCGGCGGGGTTTCCCCGTCCTCGACGACGCCGGGCACGCTCCTGCGCGGATCGGCCGGGTAGGGGACGGTGCGGTAGGCCTCGACGCGGTCGACGGTCCAGCCGAGATCGGCGAGCCCCGACCGCAGGTCCTCCGGCGCAAGGTCCGCCTGCGGGAGGGCGATGCGACCGTTCCCCGGGCCGAGCGCCTGCAGCAGCCCTGCCGAGGACGCGTCCTCGGGCACCAGGTCGGCACGGATCCCCGCCTCCGCGAGCACGCGCGCGGTCGTGGCCCCCACGGCGGCGACGCTCGCTCCGCCCGCCGCGATCGCCTCGCGGAAGCCGGGCCCGCTCCCCCGCGCGACGACGTCGAGCGACCTCACCGTGTTCCCGCTCGTCACCACGAGCCACCGGTACTCGCCGGCTGCGAGATCCGCGATCATCCTCCGAGCAGCCTCCTGGTCCGACGGCAGCTCGGTCGCGGTGAGCGGCATGGCATACGCCGTCATCCCGGCGGCCTCGAGCGCCGCCGCGATCCGCACCGCCCGCTCCGGAGGACGGAGGACGACGACGCTCCTGCGCGCCAGGGGATCGACCACGCGGCTCAGCTGTTCAGGGGCGCGATGTCGGCGGCGCCGGCAGCGACCAGTTCCTCGGCGAGCTCCAGCCCGAGCTGGGCGGCCGCGACGGCGTCGGTCGCCGGCGCCGATCGCGTGAGCCGGAGAACCGCCCGACCATCCAGGCTGCAGACCGCTGCCTCGAGCGCCAACTCCTCCCCCCGCAGGTGCGCGAGCGCACCGATCGGGGCGGCGCAGCCCGCTTCGAGCTGCAGCAGGACGGCCCGCTCCGCCGTGACGGCGAGGCGGGTCGGGAGGTGGTCGTAGGCGGCGAGTGCCTCGCGCAGGCCTGCCGTTGCGTCGGCCTCCCTGCACTCCACCGCGAGCGCGCCCTGTCCGGGCGCGGGCAGCATCACGTCGGAGTCGATCAATTCGCTGATCGCCTCCTCGCGCCCCAGCCTCCTGAGACCCGCTGCGGCGAGGACGACGGCGTCGAGGTCACCGGGTGCGCCGATGACGAGCCCCGCCACCCGGCCCAACCGCGTGTCCACGTTGCCCCGGATGTCGACGACCTCGATCCCTGGGCGTGCAGCCCTCAGCTGGGCAGCGCGGCGCGGCGACCCCGTTCCCACCCGCGCGCCGTCCGGGAGCGTGGCGAGCGTCAGTCCGTCGCGGGCGCACAGGGCGTCGCGCACGTCCTCTCGCTCCGGCACGGCGGCGACCGTGAGTCCCGGCGCCGGGAGCGTCGGCAGGTCCTTGAGGGAGTGCACGGCGATGTCGCACCGCTCGTCGAGCAGGGCGTCCCGGAGGGCGGCGACGAAGACTCCCGTGCCGCCGATCTGCGAGAGCGAGCCCCGCGAGACGTCCCCTTCGGTCCTCACCCTGACGAGGTCGTAGGGCAGCCCCGAGAGCTCCGCGATCCGCTCCGCGACCGTGGTGGTCTGCGTCATCGCCAGGGCGCTGCCCCGCGTGCCGACGCGGACGGCGGTGGTGCCGACGTCCATCACATACCGGGGTTGGGAAGAGGCGTCCCCACGGTGGAGTCCACCGCGGCGATGGTCGGCTTCTCGCCGCGCCGGTTGGCGCAGCAGTTGGGCCGGCAGACGTCGAACCACGGGCCGAGTGCCGTGGCGGAGGGCCGCTCTGCGATGTTGTTGTCGATGGTGCGCTCGAGCACGAGGTCGATCAGGCCCTCGACGAACTTCACGTGCGTGCCCGGGGTGGGCACGCGGTCCGCCACGATGCCGAGTTCCCCGCAGGTCTCCAGGGCCTCCGTGTCGAGGTCCCACGCCACCTCCATGTGGTCGGAGACGAATCCCAGCGGGACGATCACGACGCCGCGCGTACCGGACTCGTAGCGGTCACGGAGGGCATCGCTGATGTCGGGCTCCAGCCAGGGGATGTGCGGGGCGCCGGAGCGGGACTGGTAGACCAGCGACCACTCGACCCCTGCGGCCTCGGGGATGCGGTCGAGGACCGCCTGCGCCGTGGCGAGGTGCTGCGCCACGTAGGCGCCTTCCTCGTAGGCAGGGCCACCCTCGCCGTTGCGGGGTCCCGCGGCTTCGGCGTCGCCCATGGGGATGGAGTGGGTGGAGAACATGATGTGGACGGGGGCATCCGGCGTACCCTGCTCGGCGAGGCCCGCGCGGACCTTCGCGAGGCCCTCGGTGACGCCCTCGACGAACGGCTCCACGAAGCCCGGGTGGTCGAAGTACTGGCGGACCTTGTCCACCTCGAGCCGACCCTCCAGGCCGGTCTTCACGAGCGCCATGCCGAGGTCCTCGCGGTACTGGCGGCAGCTCGAGTAGCAGGAGTAGGCGCTGGTGGTGACGGCGAGGACCTTGCGGTGCCCGGCGTCGTACGCCTCCTGCAGCGTGTCGGCGATGAAGGGCTCCCAGTTCCGGTTGCCCCAGAACACCGGCAGGTCGATGCCGCGCCGGCGGAGTTCCGCCTCCATCGCGGCGCGCAGGGCGCGGTTCTGGCTGTTGATGGGGCTCACGCCGCCGAAGGCACGGTAGTGGTGCGAGACCTCCTCGAGGCGCTCGTCCGGGATACCGCGTCCGCGCGTGACGTTGCGCAGGAACGGGATGACGTCGTCCTGCCCCTCCGGTCCGCCGAAGGACGCCAGCACGATGGCGTCGTACGCCTTCGGGGCCATGCGTCCGCGCTCGTCCACTCCGTCAAGGGGGTTGAATGCCTGCGTCGTCACTGGAGCACCTCTGCAATCTCGTCGTGGGTGATTCGTCGGCCGGTGTAGAACGGGACTTCCTCGCGGACGTGCCGGCGTGCTTCCGTCTCGCGGAGATAGCGCATGAGGTCCACAAGGTCCACGAGCTCCGGCGCCTCGAGGGCGAGGATCCACTCGTAGTCGTTCAGGGCGAACGAGGACACCGTGTTGGAGATGACCTGGGGGTACTTCCGACCCTTCATGCCGTGGTCGATCAGCATGTCGCGGCGCTCGTCCGTCGGCAGGATGTACCACTCGTAGGACCGCACGAACGGGTAGACGCAGACCCACTCCGCCGGTGCGACCCCGCGGGAGAAGGCCGGGCTGTGGGACTTCGTGAACTCGGCGTCGCGGTGCACGCCCATGGCCGACCACACGATGGTGGTCTCGGCGAAGAGGTCGGTGCGCCGAAGCTTACGTACGGCCGCCTGGAGGTCCTCCGGCTTCGGTCCGTGGAGCCAGACCATGACGTCGGCGTCGGCCCGCATGGCCGAGACGTCGTAGAAGCCGCGGAGCACCACGCCGTCCTGCTGGAAGGACCCGATGACCTCCTCGAGGGGGTGTGCCCCGGAGTCGGTGGTCGCCGAACCACGCTTGAACACCGTCCAGAGCGTGTAGAAGAGTTCCTCGGCGGGAGCGCTCTGAGCTGCCGGGTCCTGGGGGGCGTGGGCGTCGTTGCTGCCGGTCGGCTGAGTCATGGTCCTAGTCTGCCTCCTGGCCCGGGGCGTTTCGAATCCCAAGTCTTCTACAGCAGGTAGAAGAGATGAACGTCACACTACGCTCCGACCGCCGGATCGTCCAGGGCGTCGGCGAGGGCATGGGCACGCTTCCGGGCGTCGTCCACGACGGCGACGAGACCGGTGCCCGCGAGCCATCCGCCCGTCACCGCGAGCGTCGATGAGGAACCGGCCACGATGGCCCGGATCCGGGCCACGCGGTCCCGGTGACCGACGGACGCGTGGGGTAGCGCCCCGGCCCAGCGCACCACGTCGTGGTCGAGGAGCGAGGCCTCGTCGATCGGCACGCCGAGCAGCGCCGTCGCGTCCGCGAGTGCGTGGCGCAGGAGGACGACGTCCGGCGTCCCCAGTCCGACGTCGGAGGGGCCGTCACCCACGCGTCCGTAGGAGAGGCGCAGCACGTGCGTGCCCGGAGCGGCGTCGTCGCGCAGCCACGCCCACTTCGCGGTGGCGTGCGTGAGCGCCTTGGCGGCCACGCCGGCGACGCCGCGTGCCACCAGCACGCCGGTCCCGCGCGGCGCGGCGTCGAGTCCCGGCGCGTGCACCACGAGCGTGACGAGCGCGACGCCGGGAACGGGCGAGGGCCGCTCCCCCGCCAGGTCGGGGATCACGGGAGCGAGGAGATCGACGGCGGCACCCCCCTCCACCGCGACCAGCACGCCGTCGGCCGGGACGCGGTGCGTGCCGGCCGCATCCTCCGTGACGACGGTCCACCCGCGGGGTGCCGTCCCGACGCCGGTGACCCGCTCGTCCGTCCGCAGGTCGGCGCCACCCGATCTCAGATCCGCCACCAGGGCGTCCCGCAGCTGGTGGATCCCACCGATCAGGCCTCCGACCGCTGCTCCGGCAGGCGCGGCGGACCGCAGGGCTCCGGCCGCGGCGCCGAGCGAACCGAGCCGCGCCATCGTGGCCCGC
Source organism: Arthrobacter sp. TJ-266 (assembly GCF_058269115.1). Lineage (NCBI taxonomy): Bacteria > Bacillati > Actinomycetota > Actinomycetes > Micrococcales > Micrococcaceae > Arthrobacter > Arthrobacter sp. TJ-266. The sequence goes on along the minus strand of NZ_JBZCNC010000001.1, from coordinate 865,581 downwards.
AGTCCGGGCGCCACGGAGTCCGCGTCGAGGTCGTCGGGGTTCGCCGAGAACACCCCGCCCGCGACGGGGGCCACGAGCAGCGCGAGGACGGCCTCGCCCATGCGTGAGCGCACGAGATCACCGAGGCTCACCGCTGCACGCGTTGCCAGGCTGCCGAGCGGTTCCGTGGCGTCCTTCGCCGCCTCGCGCGCTGCTGCCTCACCGATGACGGCGACGATCGCGGGGGCCGCGGGGTCGGCCGGGATCCCGAGGATCCCCGAGTTCGGCAGCGGCTGGGCGCTGCGGCGGAGGTCCTCGCCCGGCAGTTGCACCCACGCGCCGGACGCATCGGGCGTGACGATCCGCGAACCCAACCCGAGGTCCTCGGCGAGCGACGGAACGGTCGCCGAGCGCGTGGAGAACGACTCCGCGCCGCTGTCCAGGCGCAGGCCCCCGAGCACGCGGCCGTCGACCGTCCCGCCGAAGCGGTGCGTGCGCTCGAGCACCGTGACGTCGATGCCCCGCGCGAGGAGGGTCCTCGCGGCGACGAGTCCGGCCATGCCGCCGCCGACCACGACGACGCGGCGCCGCGGGCCTTCCGCGGACTCGTCCGCCGCTCCGTCCGCTGCCTCGACTGCTGTCCCGTCCGCGAGCGACCGCGAGCCGACCATGACTACGGCGCCACCGAGTGGACGAGCTCGACGACGCGCGTGAGCACCTGCGGGTCGGTGTCCGGCGGTACGCCGTGCCCGAGGTTCACGACGTGGCCGGGAGCGGCCGCACCGGCCCTCAGGACCTCCCGCACGTGCGCCTCGAGCACGGGCCACGGGGCGGGCAGCAGAGCCGGGTCGATGTTGCCCTGGAGCGGTACGGTGCCACCGAGCCGGCGGTTCGCCTCGTCGAGCGGCAGCCGGTAGTCAACACCGATCACGTCCACGCCGACGTCGTGCATGGCCACGAGCAGCTCGGACGTGCCCGTCCCGAAGTGCACCAGCGGTGCACCGAGGCCGCGCACGTGGTCGAGGGCGCGGCCCGACGCCGGGGCGACGTGGCGCTCGTAGTCGGCGAGCCCGAGCGAGCCGGCCCAGGAGTCGAACAGCTGTGCCGCACTGGCTCCTGCCTCGAGTTGCGCCCGGAGGAACATCCCGGAGGCGTCGGCGGCCCACTCGGTGAGTGCGCGCCACGTCTCGGGGTCGGCGTGCATCATGGTCCGCGGGCCGAGGTGGTCGCGGGACGGCCGGCCCTCCACCATGTAGGCGGCCAAGGTGAAGGGGGCGCCCGCGAAACCGATGAGGGGCGTGCTCCCGAGTTCCGCGACGGTCAGCGCGACCGCGGCCCGGATGGGATCGAGAGCGGCATCCGTGAGGACGGGGAGGGCGGTGACGTCGGCCGCCGAGCGGACGGGCGTCCCGAGCACCGGGCCCACCCCGGGCACGATGTCGACGTCAACCCCTGCGAGCTTGAGCGGGATCACGATGTCGGAGAAGAAGATGGCGGCGTCGACGTCGTGCCGGCGGACCGGCTGCAGGGTGATCTCGGAGGCCATCGCGGGGTCGAGGCACGATTCGAGCATGCCCGTACCCTCCCGGAGCGAGCGGTACTCGGGCAGCGAACGGCCCGCCTGCCGCATGAACCAGACAGGACGCCGGTGCGGGGTCCGTCCCCGGTACGCTGCGATGAGCGCCGAATCGGTGGTGCGTCCGTCGACGAGTGGGTGCGTTGCTCCGAGCTCCATGGGGCCGATTCTGCCGAACATCCGGGCGGAACGATAACCGGGTCGGCGTCGCGGGGCCAGGGGTGGTGAAGATCACCGAGCGCAGGAACCACCCACGATGGGTGGAAAGCCGCAGGATCACGCGGTTCCGCGCCGGAAGACGCCGCGTGGACCCTCGCGGTAAGGACTGCCTGACCGGCGGCTGCGACACGATCTCGGTATGATTGACGTGTTGTGGTACTCCTTTCTCTCGTAGCGACGCACTCGAACGTGGACCTGGAAACTGTCGCCCGACTCAGTGTCGGGGCCCCCCAGGTCCCTTCCGCCGCGCTCGCCGGTGGCCAGGCCGTGGCGGGCGCCGTGGTCCTCGCGACGTGCAACCGCTTCGAGATCTACGCCGAGGCTCCGTCCGAGGAGGACGTCGAAGCCGCGCGGTCCGCGATCGTCTCCACCATCAGCCAGTACTCGGGCATCTCCGAGCAGTCGGTATCCGCCTCCTTCGAGACCCACACGGGCCAGGACGTCGCCGAGCACCTCTTCGCCGTGGGCGCCGGGCTCGACTCCGCCGTCATCGGTGAGCGGGAGATCGCCGGGCAGGTGCGTCGCGCCCTCATCGACGCGCAGGCGTCAGGTGCCGCCAGCGGGGGTCTCGTCCGTCTGTTCCAGGCCGCCTCGAAGACCGCCAAGGACGTCGGGGCGCAGACGGCCCTCGGGAGCCGCGGGCGCTCCATCGTCTCCGTGGCCCTCGAACTGGCCGGTGACCTCTCCGGCGACGCCGACTGGTCGGGCCGGAGCCTCGTGATCTTCGGGACCGGCGCCTACGCGGGCGCCACCATGGCGGCGCTCAAGGAGCGCGGCTGCACCGACATCTCCGTCTTCTCGTCCTCGGGACGCGCCGAGGCCTTCGTCGCCACCCGCGGCGGTACGGCCCTCGCGTCCGCAGATCTGCCGGGCGCCATGCGCCGTGCGGACGTCGTCATCGGGTGCAGCGGTAGCGACGCCCGGATCGACGCCGACGACATCCGCCGGGTCCGTCAGGGCACCGACCGGCCGCTGGTCATCATCGATCTCGCCCTCAGTCACGACTTCGATCCCGAGGTCGGCACGCTCGACGACGTCGAACTCATCACGCTGGAGTCCGTCCGGGCCGCGGCTCCGGAGGAGCAGGCCGACGCTCTCACGCAGGCGAGCGAGCTCGTGCGGTCGGCAGCCCGGACCTTCGAGGAGCAGCAGGCCACGCGTGCCATGAACGCGGCGATCGTCGCCCTGAGGCAGCACACGCAGACCGTGCTGGACGCCGAGATGGAACGCGTGCGCGCGCAGCACGGCTGTACCGCGGCTGCCGAGGAAGTGGAGTTCGCTCTCCGCCGCATGGTGCGGCAGCTCCTGCACGTCCCCACGGTGCGTGCCCGCGAGCTCGCGGCCGAGGGTCGTCAGGACGAGTACACCGCCGCTCTGGAAGCGCTCTACGGCATCGATGTGGCGCCCGTGGCCGACGGACCTGCCGTTCCCCGCCCATCATCCGCGGCTTCCGCCGAGCCAGTCGACGGCACCGTCGACAGGCCGTCCACCGCCGTCGTGCCCGTGCCGCGCGAGCACCGTCACGGCGCCGGCGGCGTGTGCCCGGTGGACCACGACCGGCCCTCACGCAGCGCCTGACCGCAGCGCCCGAATCCGACGCTTGACGCCCCTCGCACCGGGCCCGCACCACGTCGCCCGACGGGCACCCCTCTAGTACGTGGCTTTGTCCGGCTCGATCCTGTCGACCCACGCGAGGATTCCGCCCTCCACCGAGCGCACGTCGGAGTGACCGCGTGCGAGGAGTACACGGGCGACGTCGGCGGACCGCATCCCCGACTTGCAGTGCACGAGGATCGTCCGATCGGCGTCGACCACGATCTCCCCGGTGATGACGGCGTCCTTGGGCGCCAGTGAGGCGCCGTCGATGCTCACGATGGCGTACTCCTCGGGGGACCGGACGTCGAGCAGATCGAAGTCCACCCGACCGTCCGCACGCTCCGCCAGGAGCACGGCGAGCTCCTCGACGGACACCAGAGGCACCGACGGCTCCGCACCGACGGCCCCTCCGACTCCGTCGGCTCCCGCTCCGGCACCCGGCGCACCGGTTCGTGAGGGCAGACCGCAGAACGCCTCGTAGTCGGCCAGGTCCGTGATGCGCGCTGCGGTGGGATCGGGCCGGACCCGCACCTCGCGCCAGGTCATTGCGAGGGCGTCGAAGACCAGCACCCGCCCCAGCAGAGTGGTGCCCGTACCGGTGATCAACTTGATGGCCTCGTTGACCATCACGGAGCCGATCTGAGCGCACAGCACACCCAGGACGCCGCCCTCGGCACAGGAGGGCACGGCCCCCGGTGGCGGCGCCTCCGGGTAGAGGTCCCTGTAGGTGGGTCCGCGGTCCTGCCAGAACACGCTCACCTGCCCGTCGAAACGGAGGATCGAACCCCACACGTAGGGCTTGCCGAGGATCGCCGCGGCGTCGTTCACGAGGTAGCGGGTGACGAAGTTGTCGGTCCCGTCCAGCACGAGGTCGTACCCGGCGAACACCTGCAGCGCGTTGTCGCGGGTCAGTCGCTCCTCGTGCAGGATTACCCGGACGAGCGGATTGACCTCCCGGATGCTGTCGCGGGCCGAGGCGGCCTTCGACCGTCCGATGTCGGACACCCCGTGGATCACCTGCCGCTGCAGGTTGGACAGTTCGACGTCGTCGTCGTCGATGATCCCGAGCGTGCCCACCCCCGCCGCTGCGAGGTAGAGGAGCGCGGGCGAGCCGAGGCCTCCTGCCCCGATCACCAGCACCCTGGCGTTCTTCAGGCGCAGCTGAGCCTCGATCCCGAAGCCCGGGATGATGAGGTGGCGGGAGTAGCGCTCGGTCTCCTCCCGGGTCAGCGTGCCGAGTGCCTCGACCAGCGGTGGCAGTCCGGCGGGCGTCCCCGCCGCACTCCCGACGGCGGCCGGCACGGACGATACCGACGGCGTTGTGGGCGCGGACTGCGCGGGCGACGGCTTGAGCTGCGAAGCGATCATACCCAAGGGTATTCCCGCCACCGGCCCACTGCTTCCGGGACGTCCTCAGGGACGGCAGGGGGACGCGCCAGGCGGAGAGCCGCGAGCACGATCGCCCTACCCCGTACCACCGCGGATAGACTGACGGGCACGACGGCGCGACCACGCCACACATCGCGCCGCCCCTCCCCCGGCGCATGCCGCCCATCCCCGAAGCGAGGACCGAGCCCCTGTGAGTGCCGAACCGACCACCGCCGGACGGGCGCCGCGGATGCCGCGCGACGAGCGGCGTCGTCAGCTCCTCGCGGCAGCGCAGGAGGTGTTCGTGAGCAACGGGTACCACGGGGCGGCCATGGACGACATCGCGGAAGCCGCGGGGGTGAGCAAGCCGGTGCTGTACCAGCACTTCCCGGGCAAGCAGGACCTCTACCTCGCGCTGCTGGACAGTCACCTCGCGGAACTCACCGACCTCCTCGTCGACGCCATCCGGTCCACCGATGACAACAAGATGAGGGTGCACGCGACCATGCGCGCCTACTTCCAGTTCATCGCCCAGGACAGCCGGGCACACCGGCTGGTCTTCGAATCGGACATCAGCAACGAACCCGAGGTCAGCAGGCGCCTCGAGGCGTTCAATGCACACTTCGCCGGCGCGATCGCCGGGGTCATCGCCGAGGACACCCAGCTGTCCAGCGTCGAGGCCACCCTCCTCGGCCGCGGGCTCGCCGGAATGGCGCAGATCAGCGCCCGCTACTGGCTGGAGACGGACGGCAGCCTCGACATCGATGCCGCGTCCGAACTCATCTACCGTTTAGCTTGGCGCGGAATCAGCCGCTTCCCCAAGGAGATCTAGAGTAGATTCCGGAGGGAATCCAGAGGATCACAACAGGAGGCACGCGCCATGGAAGTCAAGATCGGTATTCAGAACGTCAACCGGGAGATCACCCTCGACTCCTCCGAGACCGCCGATGCCATCGCGGACCTCGTGGCCACGGCCATGAGCGGCGGAACCGAGCTGCGGCTCAGGGATTCCAAGGGCCGCCAGGTCATCGTCCCGACGTCGGTTCTCGGCTACGTGGAGATCGGCGCCGAGGAATCGCGCCGCGTCGGGTTCGGCGCACTCTGACCGCTCTGCCCCGCGGGACGGCCGCGGCCTGACCGTTCCTCCGGGAGCGCCGGGAGCATCGGCACCAGCACGTCTACTGCAGAAGACCTACGGATCCTGTCCGTAGGTCTTCTGCGTGAACGACACCTTCGCCGGCCCGGGTGCGACGTCGGACCCGGGCTTTGGTTGAGGTGCGGGCCGAACGTCCGGGCTGTCCGGCCGAGGCCGAGGAGCCCCGGATCCGGGGTCTATGCCGTCAGACCGAGCGCACTCATGCGGCGCGAGTGGTTACGCGTCAGCTGGGAGAACATGGCCGTGGTCTGCTGCGTGTGATCGGCCTCGTCGGCGAAGAGGAGACCGGCCAGGTACTGGCGCTCGATGCCGACGCGCTGGGCCTGCGTGAGTGCCTCACCCACGAGACGCCGGCCCCACAGGGCGAGCCGGGAGGCGAGCCGGGGGTCGTCCGCGAGCGCCTCCTTGAGACGCCGGTGGAGGTGGGCGGCCCCGTCACCCGAATCGATCGCACTGATGAGCTCGCGTGTACGAGGATCCAGCCGATCGGCGAGCGCCCGGTAGAAATCGCCCGAGAATCCGTCGATCACGTAGGCCTTCATCAGCGACTCGTACCAGTCACCGGGTCGGGTGCGCTCATGGAAGGCATCGACCGAGGCCTGGAACGGACTCATGGCGTCCTCGATGGTCATACCCAGATCGGCCACGAAGGCCTCGACCAGTTCGAAGTGTTCGAACTCCTGCACCGCGAGCCTGCCGAGGCTCGCCCGGTCCGCGAGACTCGGCGAGAAGCGGGCGTCGGAGGAGAGGCGTTCGAACCCGGACAGCTCGCCGTAGGCGATAACGCCGAGCAGGTCCGTGACGAAGCGCGCGTAGAGGGGCTCCTCCAGCGGGTCGCCGGCGGACTCCCCGGGGAGCGCCTCCGCTGGGATGGCGGACACCGGAGGGAAATGTGCGGGTGGCGTTGTCTGTGTACCTGCGCTCGAAGGGTGGGCGTCGGGCGACGACGACTGCGTCGAGGTGGGAGCCGTGCTGTCCGAGGAGCGGTTGTTCATTCTGCCAAGAGTACGCAATGGCCGGGCGGCGATCCCGATGAGGACGCATCCGTGTGCCGGAACGAGTAGCGGACATCCCTTCATGCGGGGCCCCTGCCACTACTCGTGCCGCTCGCGCCGATGTCTGTGACGTGCATTACCGTAAGGCCTGTGCCAGCACAGCATATGGATCTCCGGGACCGGGACTCCCAGCAGCGCCTCACGGAGTCGCTGCGGGCGTTGCGCGAGGAACTCGAGGTCCGGGAGGGGTTCGCCCCGGACGTCCTCGCGGAAGCTGAGACCGCGGTGGCCCGGCACGAACTGCCTGACGTCGACCTCCGGCATCTCCCCTTCCTCACCATCGACCCGCCCGGTTCCACGGATCTCGACCAGGCCGTCCACCTCGCACGCACCGGCGCCGACCGTGCGAACGAGACGGACGCCCTGCAGAGCGCGGACGCCGGTCATCGCACGGATGGAGCGGCAGGCTCCGACGGCACTGCCCGTCCGCCGTCGCCCGCCTACGAGGTCTGGTACGCGATCGCGGACGTGCCGCTCTTCGTTGAGCCGGGCGGCGCGGTGGACGCCGAGGCGAGGCTGCGCGGACAGACGCTGTACGCGCCGGACGGTCGCATCTCGCTGCATCCGGAACTCATCTCCGAGGGCGCGGCGAGTCTTCTGCCCGATCTCGACCGCCCCGCCTTCGTATGGCACTTCGAGCTGGACGCGAACGCCGTGGTGCTGTCGGTCACCGTCAGCAGGGCGACGGTCCGGAGCCGCCGCCAGCTCACCTACGCCGAGGTCCAGGCCGCGATCGACGCCGGCACGGCGGACGACCAGCTGGTGCTGCTGCGGGAGGTCGGCCTGCGCCGCATCCAGCTCGAACTCGACCGCGGCGGCGCGAGCCTCAACCTGCCGCGCCAGGAGATCACGCACGACGGCGAGAGCTACGACATCGTCACGGAGCCGGCTCTCCCCTGCGAGGACTGGAACGCGCAGATCTCGCTGATGACCGGCATGGCTGCGGCGCGCATGATGATCGACGGCCGGATCGGGATCCTCCGCACCATGCCCGAGCCCGACGACGGCGCGCTCGGCAAGTTCCGGCGTCAGTCCGAGGCACTGGAGCATCCGTGGCCGTCCGACCTGCCCTACGGCGCCTTCCTGCGCACCCTGGACGTCGGCGATCCGAAGCAGCTCGCCCTCATGCACGCCGCTGCCTCCCTCTTCCGCGGGGCCGGCTACACGGCGTTCGACGGCACCGTGCCGGAGGATGTCGGACAGTCCGCGATCGCTGCGCCCTACGCCCACACCACCGCTCCCCTGCGCCGCCTCGTGGACCGCTTCGTCCTCGTGACATGTGCTGCTCTGTGCGCGGGCGAGGAGGTCCCCGCCTGGGTCCGGAGCGCGCTGCCCCAGCTCAACTCCCTCATGGCGTCGTCGAACCAGACGGCGTCGCGCCTCGACTCCGGGGCCATGGACGCCGTGCAGGCTGCCCTGCTGAGCAACCGCATCGGTGAGGCCTTCTCCGCCGTCGTCCTCCAGGGCTCGCCACCCGCCGTCGACGACGCCCCGGGCAAGCGGGCACCGCGGCTGTCCGGGACGGTGCAGGTCACCGAGCCACCGCTGGAAGCGAAGTGCTACGGAGAGCTCGTGGCCGGCGAACGCGTCACCGTCGTACTGCTGGAGGCGGACATCGCCCGGCGACGCCTGCGCTTCGAGGTGAAACCCGCGGACACCTCGAACAGCGCCGCGCACGGGTCCGATGGCAGTTCGCGAGTGCAGGCAGGGTAGGCTTGACGGTAGTAATGGATGCCCGGTCGTTATCATCTGGATGACCCGCAGAACCTCCTCGATCACGAGAACCCCGCAGCCGCGATCTCCTCGCAGCACGCACGCAGTCGCAAGCCCGCGATCGGCTTCCACTGGCCGCCCTGTGCCCGCCGATACGCTCCGCCCCGGTCGAATCATCCGGTGCGTCGAGCCTCGGCGGCCACAGAGCCTGAATGAAAGAACGTGCAGAACGTGCAGAACCACATCACGGACACCTCCGCCATGACGGACGCCCACCACCTCGTCGCCGACAACTCCGAAGACGCCATCGACGTCGAGGAGACCCTCGTCACCACCGAGGAACCGCACGCGGTCGTCGCGGAGACGTTCGCGGACTTCAACGTCCGCCCCGACATCGTCGAGTCCCTCGCCGACGCCGGCATCATCCACCCCTTCCCCATCCAGGCCATGACTCTCTCGATCGCGCTCGGGGGCCACGACATCATCGGGCAGGCCAAGACCGGCACGGGAAAGACCCTCGGTTTCGGCATCCCGGCGATCCAGCGTGTCGTCGGCCCCGATGACGCCGGCTACCAGAAGCTGCCCGTCCCGGGCGCCCCGCAGGCCCTCGTGATCGTCCCGACACGCGAACTCGCAGTGCAGGTCGCGAGCGACCTCACGACGGCGGCCAAGAAGCGCAATGCCCGCATCGTCACCATCTACGGCGGACGGGCCTACGAGCCCCAGATCGAGGCGATCAAGAAGGGTGTCGAGATCGTCGTGGGGACCCCCGGTCGCCTGATCGACCTCTACAAGCAGAAGCTGCTGGTGCTGAAGAACGTCAAGATCGTGGTGCTCGACGAAGCGGACGAGATGCTGGACCTCGGGTTCCTGCCCGACGTCGAGACGCTCATCGCCGCGACACCGCCGGTCCGCCAGACGCTGCTGTTCTCCGCGACCATGCCCGGCCCCGTCATCGCGATGGCCCGCCGCTACATGACGCAGCCCACGCACATCCGCGCCGCGGATCCCGAGGACGAGGGCATCACCAAGAAGGACATCCGGCAGGTCATCTACCGGGCACACAACCTCGACAAGGCCGAGGTCGTCGCGCGCATCCTCCAGTCGCGCGGCCGTGGCCGGGCCATCATCTTCTGCAAGACGAAGCGCACCGCTGCGAAGCTGTCCGAGGAACTGATCGATCGCGGATTCGCGGCCGGCGCGATCCACGGCGACCTCGGCCAGGGCGCGCGCGAGCAGGCCCTGCGGGCCTTCCGCGGCGACAAGATCGACGTCCTGGTCGCCACCGAGGTGGCTGCCCGCGGCATCGACGTCGAGGACATCACGCACGTCATCAACTACCAGTGCCCCGAGGACGAGAAGGCCTACCTGCACCGCGTGGGCCGCACAGGCCGCGCCGGCAAGAAGGGCACCGCGGTCACCTTCGTCGACTGGGACGACGTGCCTCGCTGGGGCCTCATCAACAAGGCGCTCGGCCTCGACACCCCCGAGCCCGTCGAGACCTACTCGTCCTCGCCCCACCTCTACACGGACCTCGACATCCCCGAGGGCACCAAGGGCCGCCTCCCCCGCAAGGACCGCAAGCTGGCCGGCATCAACGCCGAGGTCCTCGAGGACCTCGGGGAGACCGGCAAGCGCGGCGGCGGTGCACGGACCGACGGCGGCAGGAACGACGGCGGCCGCAGCGACGGCGGTCGAGGCCGCTCGGGCAGTGGACAGCGCAGCTCGAGCGCCGGCCCCGATCAGGGCGACGGCTCGCGCGACGGGACTGCGGGCGGCTCGCGCGCTCCCCGCAGTCGCGGTCGCGGCGGCAACCGGAGCAGCACGTCCGAGGCACCTGCCGTGACGTCCGAGCCCACTGATGGCCCGCGTCGTGGCACGGGGCCCGAGTCCGACGCCCCTGCAGGCGATCGGCCGCGCAGGAGCCGCACGCGGCGGCGGAACGGCGAGGTCGTCGCCAAGCCTGCCGGTGGCGCCGAGGACTGACGCCCGGTGACCGATCGACCGGCGCGCGCAAGACCGCCGGCGCCGTCGGACGTGTCATCGGCGCCCGCGCCGTCGTCGGACACGACGTCGGCTTGGAGCCCTGACGGGCCGAACCTCGTTGTCCACGCGGACAACGAGGCCTACCTCCCCACACTGCCCGACGGCGCCTTCTCCATGATCTACGTGGATCCGCCCTTCAACACCGGCCGTGCGCAACGGCGCCAGCAGACGTCGATGGTGCGGGCGGCCGACGGCACCGGTGACCGCGTGGGCTTCAAGGGCTTGTCCTACACGACGGTCAAGGGTGTGCTCGCGAGCTACGACGACGCCTTCGAGGACTACTGGGACTTCCTCGCCCCGCGCCTCGCCGAGGCCTGGCGCCTCCTGGCCGCCGACGGCACCCTCTACGTGCACCTCGACTACCGCGAGGTGCACTACGCGAAGGTCATGCTGGACGCCCTCTTCGGCCGGGAGTGCTTCCTCAACGAGATCATCTGGGCCTACGACTACGGCGCGCGCACGCGGCGGAAGTGGCCTGCGAAGCACGACAACATCCTCGTCTACGTGAAGGACCCGGCGGGCTACCACTTCGACTCCGCCGCGGTGGACCGGGAACCGTACATGGCCCCCGGGCTCGTCACCGCCGAGAAGGCCGCCCTCGGGAAGCTTCCCACCGACGTCTGGTGGCACACCATCGTCTCCCCCACCGGCCGGGAGAAGACGGGGTACCCGACGCAGAAACCCGAGGGACTCGTGCGACGCGCCGTCGCTGCGAGCAGCCGTCAGGGTGACTGGGTGCTCGACTTCTTCGCGGGTTCGGGCACCCTGGGCGCTGTTGCGGGGAAGCTCGACCGCCGGTTCGTCTGCGTCGATGCGAACCCGCACGCCGTCGACGTCATGCGCGCGCGCCTCGAACCCTGGCTCTAGGGCCGGAGACGCAGGAAGGGCCGGAAGGGCGCTTTCAGTGAGGTCAGCAGACGGCGGCCGAGCCCGTCGCCCGTTCCCTGATGAGGTCGAGCGTCTGCTCGGTCGTGACATTCTCGCCGAGCAGGTTGGGTTTTCCGGTGCCGTGGTAGTCGCTGGAGCCGGTGACGAGCAGGCCGTTCTCCCGGGCGATCCGCCGCAGTTCCACGCGGGCGCTCTCGGGGTTGTCCCGGTGCTCCACCTCGAGACCGAGCAATCCGGCGTCGATCATCTCGTTGATCACCGCGCCGCCCACCACGGCTCCGCGGTTGAACGCGGAGGGGTGAGCGAAGACCGGCACGCCGCCCGCCTCGCGAATGAGCGCGACCGCCTGGGCGGGGTGCGGCGCGTAGTGGCTCACCCAGTAGGGGGAGCGGGCCGTCAGGACGCGTTCGAAGGCCTCCGAGCGCGTGGCCACAATACCGAGGGCGATCATCGCGTCGGCAATGTGAGGACGGCCGACCGTCGCCCCCTCGGTGACGTGCTCCTGCACGAGTTCCCAGGTGATCGGATAGTCGGCCGCCATGAGTTCCACCATGCGTCGGGCTCTCGTGAGGCGCGCGTCCCGCGATTTCGCGGTCTCCGCAGCCAGCCCGGCGTGCAGCGGGTCGTGGAGGTAGGAGAGCACGTGCACGCTGATACCGGTGTCCGTCCGACAGGACACCTCCATGCCGGGGATGAACGTGATCCCGTGCGTGAGAGCCGCTTCCGACGCCCGGTCCCAGCCTGCCGTCGAGTCGTGGTCGGTGAGCGCGACGGCGTCCAGCCCGGCGGCAGCCGCCGACGCCACGAGGACGTCCGGGTCCTCCGTGCCGTCGGAGACGTTGGAGTGCGTGTGCAGGTCGATTCTCACCGGACCAATCTACGCGGCGCCGCGGGTCCTCCCGAACGCGGGCTGTGCTCCCCCGGGCCGGGCGGTGGGCCTCGGCCACCCCGGGCCGGCGGGGAGCACAACGGTCGACGACGACGGGGAGCCGGCCCTCGACCGGGCGCTCGGGCTTTCGACCACCACGGTCTCGGTGAGACGATGACGAGATGAACACCGACGACCTGAGCACCGCGAGCCAGACCCCGAGCACCGATGCCGAGGGACAACCCCTCGCCGAGCGCAACGAGAACCGCTCCCAGAGACCTGATTCCGACGCCTTCAAAGCCTTCATGGCGGGCAGTTGGGCTCCCGCTGCCGCCGACCTGCCCGACGAGGCGCCCGTGGCGACGCATGCTGCGCGACGTCGTCGGGCGGTGTCGGAACGGTTCCCCGGGGAGCGGCTCGTGATCCCGGCCGGTCCGTTCAAGGTCCGCTCGAACGACACCGACTACCGCTACCGCCCGCACTCCGGGTTCGCGCACCTGACCGGGCTGGGCCTCGACCACGAGCCCGACGCCGTCCTGGTCCTCGAACCCGTGGATCCCGGGACGGGCGACGACGGCGGCAACCACACCGCCACGCTGTACTTCCGGGAACTGGCCGGACGCGACAGCGCCGAGTTCTACGCGAATGCGCGCTACGGCGAGTTCTGGATCGGTCAGCGGCTCTCCATGGCACAGCTCAAGGCGCAGCTCGCGCTCGAGACGGCGGACCTCGCCGAGCTGGAGGTGGCCATCACCAAGAACGCCGGTGTGGCCGAGATCGGTGGCATGAGCATCCGTCTGCTGCGGGAGGTGGACCAGAACGCCGACGCGCTCGTCGACACCTCACGCATCAACACCGGCGTCGACCTCGAGAAGGCGGACGCACTGGACGCCGTCCTGGCCGAGGTGCTGTCGGAACTGCGTCTGATCAAGGACGCCTGGGAGATCGAGCAGATGGAGGCCGCGGTCGCCGCCACCGTCAACGGCTTCCACGACGTGGTCCGCGCCCTGCCGCGCGCCCTCACCCATCCGCGAGGGGAACGCGTGGTGGAGGGGGCGTTCTTCGCACGGGCGCGTGAGGAGGGCAACGACCTCGGGTACGACACCATCGCCGCTTCGGGCAACAACGCCACGACGCTCCACTGGATCCGGAACACCGGGCAGGTGCGAGCGGGCGACCTCCTGCTGCTCGACGCCGGCGTGGAGGCGGAGACGCTGTACACCGCCGACGTCACACGGACCCTGCCCGTCAACGGCACCTTCACCGACGTGCAGCGCCGGGTCTACCAGGCCGTGCTCGACGCCGCGGACGCCGGGTTCGCCGCAGCGCAGCCGGGACGCAAGTTCCGCGATGTCCACCGGGCCGCGGTGACGGTCCTCGCGGAGAACCTGGACCGCTGGGGCCTGCTGCCCGTGACCCTCGAGGAAGCCCTCGCCGACGACGGCCAGCACCACCGGCGCTGGATGCCCCACGGCACCAGCCACCACCTCGGAATGGACGTGCACGACTGCGCCCAGGCGAAGCGGGAGCTGTACCTCGACGGCGTACTGACGGAGGGCATGGTCTTCACCATCGAGCCTGGACTGTACTTCAAGGCCGAGGATCTCGCCGTTCCCGAGGAGTACCGCGGCATCGGCGTCCGCATCGAGGACGACATCCTCATGACCGCCGACGGGCCCGTCAACCTCAGTGCGGCGCTCCCCCGCGACCCCGCGGACGTCGAGTCCTGGATCGCCGGGATCTGGGGAACCGGCGACTGACGACGCCCGTCCTGGTCAGGAGGACCTCGGAATAGTCCGAACACATGAGGAAGGCCGGGACCATCGGGTCCCGGCCTTCCTCGTGTCTGCGTCGAGAACCTGCCCCTGGATCGCCGCCTGCCTTCTCTCTCGCGGCGCTCCGCCGAGCGGCCGTGTACCGGTCAGCGCCGCTGCGGACGGCCGATCACGCGGTCAGCGTGTGCCGTCGGCGGCGGAGGAACCGTGCCCGGTCCCGCCGGCCTGCCCGTCCTGGGCCGGTGCGGTCCCGCCCTCGCTGCCCTGCGCCGGCGCGGGTGCGGAGCCCGCCGCGGGATCGTCCACGCGGACGCCGTACTGCGGCCGGCCGTCGGGCAGATCAGGGAACTGACCCCGCCTCGGCCCGGTGGTACCCGGCCCTGCGGTCTGCGACTCGGGCGAGCCGGGCTGCTGCTGGCCCGTGCCCTGAGGCTGGCCCTGACCCTGAGCCTGACCCTGACCCTGACCCGGCGCCTGCTGCCCCGCGTAGGGGTCGTTCCAGGACGCCGGCCGGTCGGGCGCGCCCTGCGGCGGCTGGGCCGGCGCCTGGCCCCAGGCACCGGGGTTGGATCCGGGATGCTGCGCCTGACCGTTCATCGGGAGCTTCTGCAGCATGCGGCGGGCTTCTCCCGCGAGCGACGGATCGACGAGCACGTCGTAGCTCGTGGCCACCACCTGGCTGGTCGAGGTGAAGTCACGCTTGCCGCGCTGGAAGGCGTAGGTGAGGACACCGAAGAGCAGCCAGAAGATCGCGCCGAGCGCGATGGAGGACGGGACGGTGCTGATCATCTCGCTGCCCGCGAAGAGTCCGAGGATGATGCCAACGAACAACCCGAACCAGGCACCCGACGCCGCGCTCGCGAGCGCCACGCGCGGGTAGCTGAGCCGCCCGGTGACCCGTTCGACCGTCTTCAGGTCGTTGCCGATGATGGCCACCTTCTGCACCGCGAACTTGTTGTCGGCCAGGTAGTCCACGGCCTTCTGCGCGTCGAGGTAGCTCGTGTAGCGGCCGATCGTCTCCCCCGTGGGGAGGATGCGGTCCGGAGTACGGGAGCTGGTGGTTCCGAGCGGTGGTGTCGACATGACCCCATTCTTGCTCACGCCCGTGCTGGAGGGGAGGCTTATCGCCGGTGGTGAACTGCTGATCACCTGGACGTCGGCCGGACGGACGCTGAATGCGTGCGGCTCCTCCCCGCGTCACGTGCGTGCTGGTGGAGGGTCACCGAGGCGTACCGCGGGCGGTCTCCGCCACGGGCCCGGGTGCGATACGGGGTGTGCTTGCCGCTGCGGATAGCCTAGAGCTGTGACTACCAACCCGACCCGCGTCTTCGTCGCGCGGTTGCTGGGCCTCGACGTGTTCGATCCGCTCGGTGACCGTCTCGGCCGTCTCCGTGACGCCGTGGTACTGGACCGCGGTCCGGCCAAACCGCCGCAGGTCGTCGGCCTCGTGGTCGAGGTTCCCGGCAAGAAGCGCGTGTTCGTCCCGATGACGCGCATCACCTCGATGGACCCGTCCCAGATCATCTGCACCGGTCTCGTCAACCTCCGCCGCTTCGAGCAGCGCGGCGCCGAGATGCTCGTCGTCGCTGAGCTCTTCGACCGCCGGCTGACCCTGCGGGACGGCAGCGGCAACGCCGTCGTCGAGGACATCGCGATGGAGCGGAACCGGGCCGGTGACTGGCACGTGTCCCAGCTCTTCGTGCGCAGGGGCGGCTCGGTGTCGCCCCTGCGCGGCCTCCGCCGGGGCGGCGAGCGCCTCATCATCGACTGGCTCGACGCCTTCCACGGCACCAACGACGAGCCGCAGGGCGCCACCCAGTTCGTGGCCCAGCACGACGACCTCAAGGCCGCCGACTTCGCCGACGCGCTGCACGAGATGAACGACAAGCGGCGCATCGAGGTGGCCGGCGAACTGCAGGACGACCGCCTCGCCGACGTGCTGCAGGAACTGCCCGACGACGACCAGGTCCAGATCCTCACGTCCCTCTCGCGGGAGCGGGCGGCGGACGTGCTCGAGGAGATGGACCCCGACGACGCGGCCGACCTCCTGAACGAGCTGCCCGAGGCGCAGAAGGAGGAACTGCTCCAGCTCATGGAGCCCGACGACGCCGAGGACGTCCGCCGGCTCCTGGAGTACGAGGAGGACACAGCGGGCTCCCTCATGACCACCGTGCCCGTGATCCTGCCTCCGGAGGCGACGGTCGCCGAGGCCCTCGCCCATGTCCGACGCGAGGAGCTGACACCGGCCCTCGCCTCCTCGATCTTCGTCTGCCGCCCGCCACTCGAGACGCCGACGGGCCGCTACCTCGGCGTCGTACACATTCAGCAGCTCCTCCGCTACCCGCCGCCGGAACCGCTCGGCAACATCATCGACACGGACCTCGAGGCCGTCGGCGACCAGGCGAACGTCAGCGAGGTGTCCCGCATCCTCGCGACGTACAACCTGAACTCCCTGCCGGTGGTGAACACCGACGGCAGGCTCGTGGGTGCTGTGACCGTCGACGACGTCCTGGACCACCTCCTGCCCGACGATTGGCGGGCCCAGGACGACACAGCCGTACCGAAACGAGGTGGCCGCCGTGGTTGAGAAGATCCGATCCAACTCCCGGGGTCTCGACACCCCGCGCGAGGCGCGCAAGCGCTTCCTCCCGCGCCTGCGACCGAACCCGGACCGGTTCGGCAGTGGCACGGAGAACATCGCCCGCTTCATGGGTACTCCTCAGTTCCTCTTCTACATGACGGTGTTCGTCGCGGTGTGGCTGACATGGAACACCGTGGCGCCGGAGGACCTGCGCTTCGACAGTGCGGCCCTGGGATTCACGGCACTGACCCTGATGCTCTCCCTCCAGGCGTCGTATGCCGCACCCCTCCTGCTGCTCGCGCAGAACCGCCAGGACGACCGCGACCGCGTCTCCATGCGGGAGGACCGCCACCGCGCGGAGCGGAACCTCTCCGACACCGAGTACCTGACGCGTGAGATCGCGGATCTCCGGATCGCGCTCCGCGAGGTCGCCACCCGGGACTACGTACGGTCGGAGCTCCGTTCGATCCTCGAGGAGCTGCTCGAGACGGCCGACGGCCAGGAGCTCACCCTGCAGAAACGCAAGCCCCGCAAGCCGTCCGACGGCACGACGTCGCTGCCGAAGGTCCAGGCCGGGAGGAAGCCCTCCAGGTGAACGGATCCCCCCAGGAGGAGGCCGTCCGCGCCGCGCTCGACACCGTGATCGACCCCGAGCTGCGCCGCCCGGTCACGGAACTCGGCATGGTCGACACCGTGACCATCGACGGCTCGACGGTGCGGCTGAGAGTACTGCTCACCATCGCCGGCTGCCCGCTCCGTGACACGATCACGCGCGACGCCGAGGCCGCGCTCGCGGCGGTGCCGGGCGTCGAGGCGGTCGAGGTGGAGCTCGGTGTCATGGACCAGGCGCAGCGCGACGCACTCAAGGAACGCCTGAAGGGCGCCGGGGGCCGGCGCGGCATCCCGTTCGCAGATCCCGCCTCCCTCACCCGTGTCTATGCGGTGGCCAGCGGCAAGGGCGGGGTCGGGAAATCGAGCGTCACGGTGAACCTCGCCGTCGCGCTCGCCGCGCGCGGGCTGCGTGTGGGGATCATCGACGCCGACGTCCACGGCTTCTCCGTACCCGCCCTCATGGGGATCACCCAGCAGCCCACGCGGGTTGACGAGCTCATCCTGCCGCCGGTCGCGCACGGTGTGAAGGTCATCTCCATCGGCATGTTCGTGGAGGGGAACCAGCCCGTCTCCTGGCGCGGTCCCATGCTGCACCGAGCGCTCGAACAGTTCCTCACCGACGTCTACTTCGGGGATCTGGACGTGCTGCTGCTCGACCTCCCCCCGGGTACCGGTGACATCGCGATCTCCGTGGCGCAGCTTCTTCCCGCCTCCGAACTGCTCGTCGTCACCACGCCGCAGAGCGCCGCGGCGGACGTCGCCGAGCGCGCCGGCGCGATGGCGCTGCAGACAGGCCAGCGCGTCGCGGGGGTCATCGAGAACATGTCCTGGCTCGAACTGCCCGACGGCGGCAGGCTCGACCTCTTCGGCGAGGGCGGCGGCCAGATCGTGGCCTCACGCCTGACCTCCACCCTGGGGACGGAGGTGCCCCTCCTCGGCAGCATTCCCCTCGACGTCGCCCTGCGTGAGGGCGGGGACGCCGGTGTGCCGGTGGTGCTGCGTGAGGATACGTCGCGGTCGCAACGTGAACTGACGGCGATCGCGGACCTGCTCGCGCATCGGCCGCGGGGGCTCGAAGGTCTGCGGCTACCCGTCACACTGCGCTAGCACCGGGCGACGGAGGTCAGCGTACCGGGCCGCGGGGTGGCACGGCGGACCTGTCAGGTCGCGGGGTGGCACGGCGGACCTGTCAGGTCGCCTCGGAGTCGTAGGGTGCGCTCTGGCCTGCGGCCAACTGGGGACCGACCGGGACGGACACGGTCTGCCGCGTGGCCGCCGCTACCGCGGGAACCGCGGCGACGGCCCGCGGCGCACCCTGGCTGACGGGCTTGAAGGCGTCCTCGATGTCATCGAGCAGCGCCTCCTTGATGATCCGGCGTGGGTCGTACTGACGCGGGTCGAGCTTCCGCCAGTCCACCTCGTCGAGTTCGGGGCCCACTTCTTCACGGAGCTGCTCCCGCGCTCCCGACGCCATCCGGCGGAGGCCCTTGACGAGTCGCGCGAGCTGCGAGGCGTACTCCGGGAGCCGCTCGGGGCCAAGCACCACGACGGCGATGAGCGCCAGAACCACCAGTTCGAGGCCGTTGATTCCAAGCACGTGAAAAGACTACCTTCCCGGCTTCCGCCGAACACACCGGATGCGCGCCCACCGGCCCTCCATGGACCGGGGACGCCGAACCTTCACGTCCCGGTCACTCCGCCGTCACCTGGAGGCGTCCGGGTCGGTGATCATGGACAACCCGCGGACGATGCGGCTCATCATGGAGTCGTCCTCGGGCTGCGGCGCCAGGGAGAGCTGCGCATGCTCCGTCGTCACGAGCTGGTTGAGCGTCCCGGGCATGGCAGCCGCCGGGAGGGTCGAGATCACCGTGTAGGTGACCGACGGCGAGTCCAGGACGACCTGCCAGGGCGTCCCCGACCGCACCCAGACATCCCGATCCGTCCCACCGATGTGCTCGAAACCGGCCGCCGTGACGGTCCGGCCGGTGACGGCGTCCACGGGCGGCCCGTCAGCGGCACCGGACTCGCCCACCTTCCGCTGCTCGTACACGGTGACCGTCTCGCCGTCGTTCTCCAGCACCAGTTCGAGGGTGGGCCTGCCCGCCACCGTGATTCCCTCCGCGCTGGTCAGGGTGAAGCCGAGCGATTCGAGTTCGGGGCAGTACCACCCGCCGGCACGGAGGGTGTCGAGTTGCTCGGTGTCGAGCAGTGCGGGTGTCTCGGGTGCCACCGATTCCCAGCCCGCCCGCAGTGCGGTGGTACCGGATGCCGCCTCCACGGGCGTCGGCGAGGCCTGGGAACCGACGACGTAGGCGCTCGAGAGCAGGACCGTCACCACCACCGCGGATCCTCCTGCGGCTCCGACGAGCGAGCGACGCCGACGGGCGGCATCATGCGTGTGCCCGTGACGGGACGAGGCATCCATGGATCGGTGCACGCGGACGCTCTCCTGTCCGTCGTGGAACCGGGTATCAGCATCCGACCCCTGACCTGTGGCGGGCTCACTCGTCGAGAGGTCGGCCGCTCCGGTGGATGATCCTGCCCGCTCCCCGGGGGGCGGCGGAATGTTCGGCTGCGAGGCCTGGATAGGACGCCGCTCCCCGGCGAGGGGTGCGGAGAAGTCCTGTGCGAGGAGCCGCATGCGGAGTCCCGGGTGCGGTGCAGGCTTCTGAAGCCCGAGCAGGGCACTCTTCAGGGCACGCAGGCGTGCGACGGTCTCCCGACAGGACGTACAGCGGGCCACGTGGTGCTCCACGCTGACCCTGCGCCGATCGGAGAGCTCGCCGTCCACGAGATCCTGCAGTGAACGATGCGGATGGAGCATGCCGTCTAGCCCAGACCAGCGATCCGTGGGACCCCCAGTGCGGCGCCGTTGCCCCCGGACCGGCGCGGGTCGCGGTGGGCGAGCTTCTCGCGGAGCATGGTGCGGCCGCGATGGATGCGTGAGCGGACGGTGCCGAGCTTCACGTCCAGGACGCGCGCCACCTCGTCGTAGGCGAGCCCTTCGAGATCGCAGAGGACCACGGCTGCACGGAAGTCCGGCGGCAGCTCCTCGAGGGCGGCCTGCACGTCGATGTCGAGATTGTTGAACTCGAAGCTACGTTCCGGCCCGTGGTGCTTGCTGGGGAGCCTGCTCTCGGCTTCGTCCGTCAGCCCGTCGAAGCGGATGCGGGTCTTGCGCCGCGCCTGGTCGAGGAAGAGGTTGGTGGTGATGCGGTGCAGCCAGCCGTCCAGCGTGCCCGGCTTGAAGTTAGCCAGCGACCTGAACACGCGGACGAAGACCTCCTGCGTGAGGTCCTCGGCGTCGAAGCGGTTACCCGTGAGCCGGTAGGCCAGCCGGTAGACCTTGGGTGAGTAGGTGGTGACCACTTCCTCCCACGAGGGCGCCACCCAGGGGTTTCCGTGTTCGTCGAGCACAACCGGATCACCCTCGGAGCCAGGCTCCGTGACAGCCTGAGCCGCCTTCACACTGGACATCTCTAACCCCTTCTTGCCGCAGGTCCCCGTCCTCACCGAGCCATGGTGCGGAACCGTGGCCGGTCGGTACGACGCATTCGGGACCACTCCGATGAGGGATGCCCGAGCAAAAAGTCTTTCTCACCAAGCTGGGAGTCGGCTGGCAGGTGAGGTGGGAGTGCTCTGCGCGGACGCGCCCTTGACATCGGTCGAGCCTGCCGCTCGGGTGCGCGCGAACGGCTGCAGGCCCCTCCCCGTTGCACAGTAGGGTTGGGTACGGGCTGTCGCCCCTCCCGACCACCTTGCCGCGCCCGCCGGCGCACCACAGAACGGAAGTCCATGGCCGCCGACAAACACAACAGCTGGTCCTACACGGAGGGGCTGCCCGTCGAGGACGACATCCTCCTCCGCGCACGGGACCGCTCGCACGAGCTCGGCGTCACCCCGGTGACCCCCGCCGTCGGCGCCGCGCTGACCGTCCTCGCAGCGGCGTCGAAGGCGACGACGGCGGTCGAGGTCGGTGCGGGAGCCGGCGTCTCGGGCGTCTGTCTGCTCCGCGGCCTCGCCGGTAACGCGGTCCTCACGACCATCGACTCCGACGTCGACCACCTCCGCGCAGCGCGCGAGGCGTTCCTCGAGGCGGGCATCCCGTCCAACAGGACCCGCACCATCTCCGGACGCGCGGGCGACGTGCTGCCGAGGCTGACGGACGGCGCCTACGACCTCGTGTTCATCGACGCCGACAAGCAGGGTCTGCCGACCTACGTGGAGCAGGCCACACGACTGCTGAAGGCGGGCGGCATCCTCATCGTGAACGATGCCCTGGATCAGGATCGCGTGGCGGAACCTGCCGTCCGCGACGCGACGACCACCACGCTGCGGAAGGTGGGCAAGGCGGTCCGCGAGGACGAGACGCTCGTCTCGGCCCTGTTGCCCACGGGGACAGGGTTGCTCCTGGCGGTCAAGCAACGCGCGTGACCACCCTCCGGTGCAGCGGCGCCGGCACCCGATCGGTTCCGGCGGACGCTCCTGGTGGGACCGACGCGGTCAGCACGGGCGGGCGCTCCCTCACTGCCTCCCAGCACATGTGACGGCAGGAGGGCGCCGCGCGACGGCACAGGAAGTCGTCCCTCCGACCACACGGTGGACGCGGACGGCCGGAAGGAGCGTTCAGGAAGCTGCGGTCAGCCGGTGACGGTGAGGAGACAGTCCTTCAGCTTGCCGGCTTCCTCGGCATTGAGCTCCACGACGAGCCGTCCACCGCCGTCGATCGGCACCCTCATGATGAGACTGCGCCCCTCCTTGGTGACTTCCATCGGTCCATCGCCGGTACGCGGTTTCATGGCAGCCATGGGGGTGTCCCTTTCAACAGGGCGCGACCGCGGTCAGCGGTAGCGCGACAGTAACCGGTGCGCCGGGCCGGTCCACAGGAGTGTCCCGGCGGCGCACGTCATCCCCTTCATTATTCAGTACAAGCCCCTGACCTGCTAATTCGCGTGCGGCGTGGATCACACCGCGGCCGGTCACGGCGGGTAGTCGCCGTCCTGACCCGTGGGGGTCCAGACCCACAGCCACTCGACCCAGACGGCCTGCAGCACCACGGAGACCGGCAGTACGAGCCAGAGCAGGCGCCCACCTCTGACACCCGCGACGGCCAGTGCCAGTGGGAAGAGCGGCAGCAGGATCCGCCACGTGCTCGACTGCGGATCCCAGAACGCCGCGAGGTACAGCAGGTAGGCCGCGCACCAGGCGCGCGGCACCGGCCCCAGCGCCTGCACCGGCGGCGCGAGCATCAGCCCCACCACGCCGAGGAGCAGGAGCACGACGGCGAAGGCGCCCGCCACCGGTCCGAGCAGTTCCATCGCCCCGTGGACCCAGGGCACGAACGGCACGAGGGGTTCGCCGCGCCAGGCCGTCTCCGTCGCGACGTACGCATCCATCCGACCGGTGACGAGCCAGGCGATCGCGGGCCAGGCGACGGCGGAGACCGACGACACGACGCCCAGGAGGAAGAGCGGCAGCACGCGACGTGCCGCCCGCTCCCGCACGCCCGGATCGCTCCCCCGCCGCGCGGACCAGACAGCCATCAGAAACAGGATGCCCACCATGACCGCGAAGGGCACCCCGGCGGGACGCGACAGGCACATGAGGACGACGACGGGCATGGCGGCGATGTAGCGGTGGGTCGCGACGAGCAGGAGCGCCGATGCGAGGAGCAGCAGATGGAGGGACTCGGCGTAGGGCACCTGCAGGATCACGGCCACCGGCCCGAAGGAGACCACGGCGACGCCGAGCAGGGCCGCCCGGTGCCCGGTCCGCACCCTGAACAGCCGGTAGATCACCAGCGTGGCGGCGGCCGCGGCGACCAGCGCGACGACGGGTGCGAGAACGCCCCACCCGAGCCCGGTGACGAGGTCCAGGAGCCGCACGATCCCCGGGAAGAGCGGGTAGAACGCCCACTGGTTGTGACGGACGACCCCGGCGTCGTCGGTCGGCAGCTCGGCCGGGTAGCCCTCCCGGAAGATCCGCTCGTACCAGCCGCTGTCCCAGAAGTTGACGAACGTACCGTAGCCGGGCGCGGGGCCGGACCAAGGGCTCGCCCCCTGCCGCGCGGCGGCCGCGAGGAGGACCGCCGTGGAGACGATCCGACCGGCCACGAAGACGAGGAGCACCTGCACGGACCAGTGGCGGAGACGGCTGCCGTGCCGTGGGGTGGTGTTCGTCAGGGAGCTGCTCACGCCTGGTCCTCCCGTCCTGGCGGCGCCGCCCCGGCGCCGGCACGCCGCTCCGCCTCGACCTCGGAGTGGACCCAGCAGTCGCGGAGGTGGTCGTTCACGAACCCGGTGGCCTGCAGCATCGCGTAGGCCGTCGTTGGGCCCACGAAGCGCAGGCCCGCCGCCTTGAGGTCGCGGGCCAGGGCGACGCTGCCCGGCGTCGTCGCCGGGACGTCCTCCAGCGACACCGGCGCCTGTGCGTCCACGGCGCGGTACGGCTCCAGCAGGGAGGCGAGGGAGACGCCGGCGGGCAGGGCGAGGAGGGCCCGGGCGTTGGCCACGGTCGCGGTGATCTTCAGCCGGTTGCGGATGATCCGCGGTTCCAGCATCAGCCGCTCGACGTCGTCGGGGGTGAAGGAGGCCACCGCGGCCGGGTCGAACCCGGCGAAGACCTCGCGGAACGCCTCCCGCTTCCTGAGGACCGTGATCCAGCTCAGGCCGGACTGGAAGGCCTCCAGGCTCAGCCGTTCGAAGAGCGCCGCCTCGCCGCGGACGGGCCGGCCCCACTCCTCGTCGTGGTAGCGCTGGTAGTCGGGACTGGAGGAGGCCCAGCCGCACCGGGTCCGGCCGTCCCCCGCTTCAGCGGTGTCCGTCACGTGTGGCCTGTCCCGCGAGCCGCGCCGGTGGCCGCCTCGCCCCGCAGCTCGGCGATCACGGCGTCGCGCTCGTTCAGGGCATCGGCGAGGCGGTCGAGCACCTCGTCCACCTGATCCATCCGGTACCCCCGGAGGCCCAGCCCGAATCGCAGGGCATCGACGTCGCTCCCGCGTGGGTTCTCCGGCAGCAGGACCGGAGGCAGGGACGCGACGGGAGGCGCCATGCCGTCATCGGCGGCCGGGAACCTGCCGCCGCCCACCGGCAGTGCCCGGCCCGAGGCCAGGAGGGCTGTTCCGCCCACCAGCAGGATCGCGAGGATGAGCAGGAAGATAGTCACACGGCAATGGTGCCAGAGAGAGCGCGTCGTGATCAGGACCGCGGTGCCTCAGAAGCCGGGTGCCCGCCCGGCCTCCGCCGCGACGATGCGCACGGCCTCCTCCGCCGTGTCGACGAGCTGCAGCAGGGCGAGGTCCTTCTCCGCGATGGTGCCCTCGGCGAGGAGCGTCCCCTCGATCCAGTCGATGAGGGGGCGCCAGTAGGCGACCCCGACGAGCACGATCGGGAAGGACGTGACCTTGCGGGTCTGGACGAGCGTCATCGCCTCGAAGAGCTCGTCGAGTGTCCCGAAGCCGCCGGGGAGCACCACGAATCCGCTCGCGTATTTCACGAACATGGTCTTGCGGGCGAAGAAGTAGCGGAAGTTGATCCCGAGGTCCACCCACTCGTTCATGCCCTGCTCGAAGGGGAGCTCGATCCCCAGGCCCACTGATGTGCCGCCCGCCTCGCAGGCTCCCTTGTTGGCCGCTTCCATGGCACCCGGGCCACCGCCCGTGATGACCGCGTACCCCGCGCCGACCAGCAGCCGGCCCACCTCCTCGCCCACGGCGTAGAAGGGCGAGTCCCGAGGTGTGCGGGCCGAGCCGAAGACACTGATCGCCGGTCCGAGGTCCGCGAGGGTACCGAAGCCCTCGACGAACTCGCTCTGGATACGCAGCACACGCCAGGGGTCGGTCCTCGTGAACCCGCCGGAGTCGTCCGCGTCGAGCAGCATGTTGTCCGACTGCGGGCCCGAGGCCTGACCGCGTCGCAGCTCGACCGAACCCTTGCGCCGCGTGGGCTTCTGCGCGGGCGGCGGGGAGTCGGGGGCCGGGGGCGTCTGGGAAGGGCACATCTGCTCAGGTTATCGGGCTCCGGACGCCATGAACGGGAGGTTTCTCTTGAATTACAATCGCCGCCGGGACGCCCTCGTGCATTGCCGAGGGGGAATAGTTCGCTACATTTCTCCCATGACACGTGACACACGACCGGCAACCCCCGCGTCCTCGGTAAGCCCGCTCGTCTCCCTCACGAACGTCAACAAGCACTTCGGCGACCTCCACGTCCTCCGCGACATCAACCTCAAGGTTGCGCGCGGTGAGGTGGTCGTGGTCATCGGGCCGTCCGGCTCGGGCAAGTCGACGCTGTGCAGGGCCATCAACCGCCTGGAGACGATCGACGACGGCGAGATCACCATCGACGGCAAGGTGCTGCCCGCCGAGGGCAAGGCTCTGGCCAAGCTCCGGGCCGACGTCGGCATGGTGTTCCAGTCCTTCAACCTGTTCGCCCACAAGTCGATCCTCGAGAACGTGACCCTCGGCCCCACGAAGGTCAAGGGGATGAAGGCCGGGGAGGCGAAGGATCTCGCGATGTCGCTGCTCAAGCGCGTCGGGGTGGACAACCAGGCGCAGAAGCTCCCGGCTCAGCTCTCCGGCGGCCAGCAGCAGCGGGTCGCGATCGCGCGGGCCCTCGCGATGCAGCCCAAGGTCATGCTCTTCGACGAGCCGACCTCCGCCCTGGATCCCGAGATGATCAACGAGGTCCTCGACGCCATGGTGTCGCTCGCCAAGGAGGGCATGACCATGATCGTCGTGACGCACGAGATGGGCTTCGCCCGCCGTGCCGCCGACCGCGTGATCTTCATGGCCGACGGGCAGATCATGGAGGAGGCGACTCCGGAGGAGTTCTTCACCAACCCGCAGAGCGATCGCGCCAAGGACTTCCTCGGCAAGATCCTCTCCCACTGACAGCTCCCGACCAGGCCGGGCACACCGGCCGTCGCAGCCTTTTATCGTCCATCCACACCTCGTACGTCACAGAGCCTCCCGGGGCCGCAACACTAGGAGATCCAATGCAGAGAACCCGATACGCAGCAGCCGCGGTGGCCGCCGTGGCCGCACTCACGCTGTCCGCCTGTGGCGGCGGAGACGCTCCTGAGGGCGAAGCGAGCGGCGAGGCCGGCGGCGAGCAGATCCGCATCGGTATCAAGTTCGACCAGCCCGGTCTCGGCTTCGACGAGGGAGGCTCCTACTCGGGCTTCGACGTCGACGTGGCGAAGTACGTCGCGAACGAGCTCGGGTACGGCGAGGACCAGATCGAATGGGTCGAGGCACCCTCGGCGAACCGCGAGAACCTCCTCACCAACGACCAGGTGGACATGATCTTCGCGACCTACTCCATCACGGACACCCGCAAGGAGACCGTGGCGTTCGCCGGACCGTACTTCGTGGCCGGCCAGGACCTCCTGGTGCGCGCGGACGACGACTCCATCAACGGGCCCGACGACCTCGAGGGCAAGAACCTCTGCTCCGTCACCGGCTCCACGTCCGCGCAGAAGATCAAGGACCAGTACGCCGGCGTGAACCTGGTGGAGCAGCCGAGCTACGCGGAGTGCGTGACGCTGATGGCGAGTGGCAGCATCGACGCCGCCACGACCGACGACATCATCCTGGCCGGCCTCGCCGCGCAGGAGTCCAACGCCGGACAGTTCCGTGTGGTCGGGGCGCCGTTCTCCGAGGAGAACTACGGAGTGGGCCTTCCCCAGGACAACACCGACTGCGAGGCCATCAACGAGGCGATCACCAAGATGATCGAGGAAGGCGCCTGGGAGGAAGCCATCACCCGCAACACCGAGGGTGCCGACTACACGTTCAACGCCGAGCTGAACCCCCCGACGCCCGAAGCCTGCGCCTGATCACCTGACTCATCGGTGGGGTCGCCCTGACGGGCGGCCCCACCGATGCCATGCAACGACACTCCCCGAAAGGAGGTGATCCGTGGAGAACTACCTGTCCCTGTTCGAGACGTACGACGTCCCGGCCGCGTTCTGGGTCAACATCCAGCTCACGTTCTGGGCTGCGATCTGGTCGCTCGTCCTCGGAACGGTCCTCGCGCTGTTCCGCATCTCCCCCATCGCCAGCCTGCAGTTCGTCGGCGCGTCCTACGTCAACATCTTCAGGAACACACCGCTGACCATCATCATCGCCTTCGGTGTGCTCGGGATGTTCGGTCAGCTCCAGGTGGTGCTGTCCGAGGACTTCGACCTCAACTTCTTCCGGCTGGCCGTCCTCGGCCTGTCCGTCTACCACGCGGCCTTCGTGTGCGAGGCGATCCGCAGCGGCGTGAACACCGTGCCGCTCGGCCAGGCCGAGGCAGCCCGCGCGATCGGCCTGAGCTTCCTCCCCGCGGCCCGGCTGGTCATCCTCCCGCAGGCCTTCCGCGGCGCGATCGCACCGCTCGGCAACGTCCTGATCGCTCTCATCAAGAACTCGACGGTCGCTGCGGCCGGGTCGGTGGCAACCGAGTCGTCCAGCCTCATGAAGACGATGATCGAGTTCGACAGCGATCTCGTGATCCCGATCTTCCTGACGTTCGCCCTCGGCTTCGTCATCATCGTCATACCCGTCGGCCTCCTCACCACCTGGGCCTCGAGAAAACTGGCGGTGGCTCGATGAGCGCGCAGCAGGTCCTCTTCGACGCCCCGGGCCCGAAGGCCAGGCGTTCCATCCTCATCGGCAACATCATCGGCGTCCTGCTCATCGCGGGGCTCCTCGCCTGGCTGCTGACCGTCCTCGCGGGAAAGGGTCAACTGGCCCCGGAGAAGTGGTCCCCGTTCCTCGAAGGGCGTTCGTGGGAGTTCTTCATCCTCCCCGGCCTCATCGAGGGGACCCTGCGTGCCGCGGCCATCGCCGTCGTCGCGTCCGTGGTCTTCGGGCTGGTGTTCGGCATGGCGCGCCTCGCGCACTTCACTCCGCTGCGGCTCGTCGCCGGGACCATCGTGGAGTTCCTCCGCGCCATCCCCGTGCTGCTCATGATGATCTTCCTCTGGCTCGCGTTCGGGCAGATCGACGCCATCACGGATCCGGCGTTCACCGCCGTCGTCGTCGCCCTGACCCTCTACAACGGATCGGTGATCGCCGAACTCATCCGGTCCGGTGTGCACGGACTGCCGAAGGGCCAGCGCGAGGCCGGCATGGCGATCGGCATGACGCCGATGCAGTCCCTGCGCAGCATCGAGGTGCCGCAGGCGCTCATCGCGATGCTGCCGGCACTCATCAGCCAGTTCATCGTGATCCTCAAGGACTCCGCGCTCGGCTACATCATCGGGTACTCCGAGCTCCTTCAGGGCGCCCGGCGGCTCGGCGTCGGCGAGGGCAACCTGCTGCAGGCGCTGCTGGTGGCCGCGGTGATCTTCATCCTCATCAACTTCGCGCTCTCGACCCTCGCCACGCGGCTCTCCCGGCTGCTCAGCTTCAGGGTCAGGGGCACCACCAAGACGGCGGCGAAGAACGTGGTACCCATGGACGCCTCGGCGACCTGACGGGTTCACTCCACTGGCGTGTACCAGGAAGGGCCCGGCACCTGTGCCGGGCCCTTCCTCGTCAGCACGTCCTGTGAGCGGTTCAGCAGGTGCCGGGACCGGTCAGGACAACCAGGTGGTCAGCGCGCCCAGGCAGGCACGGACGGCGTCCGCGTGGACGTGCTCGTCGTCCGTGTGCGCGAGGAGGGCATCCCCGGGGCCGAAGTTGACGGCCGGGACGCCGAGCGCGCTGAACCGCGCGACGTCCGTCCAGCCGTACTTGGGTTTCGGCGCCGCACCGACGGCCGCGACGAAGGCGGCCGCCGCCGGGTGGTTCAGTCCGGGTCGGGCACCGGCGGCCACATCGGTCAGCTCGACGGCGAAACCGTCGAGGAGCGCCCGCACGTACTCCTCCGCCTGCGCGGGGCTCTTGTCCGGCGCGAAGCGGTAGTTGACCTCGATGACGGTGCTGTCCGGGATCACGTTGCCCGCGGTGCCGCCGGAGATCCGGACGGCATTGAGGCTCTCCCGGTAGTCGAGGCCGTCCACGTGCACCGTCGCCGGCTCGTGGTCACGCAGGCGCACGAGGATCTCCGCCGCACCGTGGATGGCGTTGTCCCCCCGCCACGCCCGTGCGGAGTGCGCAGCCTTGCCCGTGACCCGTACGTCGAAGCGCGCGGTTCCGTTGCATCCGCCTTCGACCGTGCCGTCCGTCGGTTCGAGCAACACGGCGAAATCAGCGCGGAGCCACTCCGGGTGGCTCTCCGCCACGCGCCCGAGCCCGCTGAGCGAGGCCTCGACCTCCTCGTGGTCGTAGAAGATGAAGGTGATGTCCCTCGTGGGCTCCGTCAGGGCGGCCGCCAGTGCGAGCTGCACCGCGACGCCGCCCTTCATGTCCGTCGCTCCCCTGCCGTAGAGCACGTCCCCCTCCCAGGCGGACGGCACGGTTCCCCGGGAA
This sequence comes from Arthrobacter sp. TJ-266, assembly GCF_058269115.1. Taxonomy (NCBI): domain Bacteria; kingdom Bacillati; phylum Actinomycetota; class Actinomycetes; order Micrococcales; family Micrococcaceae; genus Arthrobacter; species Arthrobacter sp. TJ-266. The sequence continues at coordinate 835,749 of NZ_JBZCNC010000001.1, read as the reverse complement.
CCCGGCGCGGTGGGGAGGGGCACGGTGTCGAGGTGGCCGGCGAGGATCACCCGCTCGGCACGGCCGAGCCGCGTCCGCGCCATCACGCAGTCGCCGTCGCGCACCACCTCCAGGTGACCCTGTCGGCGGAGGGTGCGCTCGACGGCGTCCGCGATGGCCGCCTCGTTCCCCGAGACGCTCTGCAGGTCGAGCAGCTGCGCGGTGAGCAGCGCCACGTCGGTCGTCGGATCGAGGTCCGTGGAGGGTGTCCGGATCATGCTGCAACACTAACGCTCGGTAGAATGCACCCCATGACTTCTCCTGCGCCCAGCTCCCCCGCGCCCGGCGACACCCGTACCGCAGGAGGTCTCGGCCTCGCGACCGTCACCGCGGACGGCGTCGTGCTCGACACCTGGTTCCCGTCGCCCCATCTCGGCTCCCGTGACCAGGATGACGACGGCGCCGATGCCCTCCGCGACACGCTCGAGGCGCTCGCAGCCGCCGGGGTCGACAACGCCCGGAAGGTGACACGGCGCGTCGTCGACGTGTCGATCGATCTCGACCAGGCCCCGACCGGCATCGAGGACGCCTACCTGCGGCTGCACCTGCTCTCCCACCGCCTCGTGCAGCCGAACAGCATCAACCTCGACGGCATCTTCGGCCTCCTCTCCAACGTCGTGTGGACGAACCACGGGCCTGCGCGAGTGGACGACTTCGAGACCGTCCGCGCGGCCCTCCTGGCGCACGGACCGGTGACGGTCTACGGCGTCGACAAGTTCCCCCGCATGGTCGACTACGTGGTCCCGGCCGGCGTGCGCATCGCCGATGCCGACCGCGTCCGGCTGGGAGCGCACCTCGCGGCGGGAACCACCGTGATGCACGAGGGCTTCGTCAACTTCAACGCCGGCACCCTCGGCCACTCGATGGTGGAGGGCCGCATCTCGGCAGGAGTGGTGGTCGGTGACGGTTCCGACATCGGCGGTGGCGCCTCCATCATGGGTACGCTCTCGGGCGGTGGCACGGAGCGCATCACCCTCGGTCAGCGGTGCCTGCTGGGCGCCGAGGCGGGCGTCGGTATCTCCCTCGGCGACGACTGCGTGGTCGAGGCGGGCCTCTACCTGACGGCGGGTACCAAGGTGACGCTGCAGGACGGCTCCACCGTGAAGGCGAAGACGCTCTCGGGCGAGTCCGGCATCCTCTACCTCCGCAATTCCGTCACGGGGGCGGTCGAGGCGAGGCCGCGAACGGGCGAGGGCATCGCCCTGAACCCGGCCCTGCACGCCAACTGACGCATGGCCTCCAGGAGCAGCTCGCCGGCCCGTCGGAGACGACGCACGAGGACTGTCGTCATGCTCGCGTCCCTCACCGCCGTCGTCATCGGTGGTACGGCCCTCGCTGTGCGCCAGCTCGACGAGAGCGAGATCCTGGTGCGGGAGCGCTGCAGTGCCACCGTCGGCGCGGAGACGCACGAGCTCTCCCCCATCCAGGCCTCCAACGCGGCCCTGATCGCGGGCGTCGCGGTGAACCGCGGGCTGCCCGCGCGTGCCGCCTCCATCGCCATCGCGACGGCCATCCAGGAGTCCCGGCTCGAGAACATCGACTACGGTGACGACGCCGGGCCCGACTCACGCGGCCTGTTCCAGCAGCGCCCCTCGCAGGGCTGGGGTACGGAGGAGCAGGTCATGATGCCGATCTACGCGACCGGCGCCTTCTACGACGCGCTCGTCAAGGTACCGGGGTACGAGACCCTGCCGATCACCGAAGCGGCACAGACCGTGCAGCGCTCCGCCTACCCGGAGGCGTACGCGGACCACGAGCCCGAGGGCAGGGCCTTCGCCTCCGCACTCACCGGGAACTCACCGGCGGCCCTCGACTGCACCCTCCGGGAGCCGACGGGTACCGGGGACGCGCTCTCTGTCTCGGCGGCGGCCGAGGAGGTCTTCGGTCCGCTGGACACCGCCGCCGACGGCGACCGCCTGACCGTCAGGCTCGAGGGGACCGCGGGATGGGCCGCCGCGCAGTGGGCCGTCGCGAACGCCGGCACGCAGCACGTCACCTCCGTCTCCTACTCCGGGCTGCAGTGGGTCCGGGAGGACGGCGGCTGGTCGGCGGCGACCACGGACCCCGGCATCCTGACCATCGACGTGGCGGGCCTGACGCCGTGACCGCGCGCGACGTCCCGGGTGCGGTGGGCATCCTGCCGTCACCGGGCGTCACCGGGCGTCATCGGGCGCCAGCCGGCCTCACTGACGTCACCGGCTCTCAGGCCAGCATGCGGATGATCGGTTGCACGTAGCTGCGGAACGAGTGTTCGTCGTCGAACAGCTCCTGGCACATGAGCAGCGTGTGGGGTTCCACCCACCAGGCACGCCGGACTCCGAGCGGCAGCTCCACGACCTCGAGCGTGAAGTGCCGCGCACTCCGCCCGAGTTCCAGCTCGCGTTCCTGGACCATGCGGTCGAGCAGGTACTCGACGCTGCCCGCCCCGCGGGCGCCCACATGGAGCGCGTACTCCGCGCACCGCTCCTCCGCCCACGCCGTGGCTGCCCCGACATGGGCGCGCAGCAGGGTCTTCAGGGCCTCCATGCCGTCGAGCGCCTCGAACAGGGGCGGCAGCGGGAGCACGGCGTCGCTCACGCGGTGCCGCAGGAGGTTGTGCCACCACGCCTCCCACTCGACGCGGAGGGCGGCCCGGCCGCCCACCCGCTCCGCGATACGCCGCGTGTCGACGGGCCGGACCGTCGGGACCACGGGCGGCAGGGCCGGGCGTCCGACGCCGCGCAGACCCGCGCAGTCCCGCAGGTACAGCGCCTCGAGGAGCACTGCGGACGTGTCCACGACGAAGTGCTCGGTGGACGTGGGATCGGAGTACGTCATGGCTCCCCTCGGGCCGGACGGACGGACGGCACCGGCCGAACTGAGTACAGGGTAAACCCGGCATGCCCCCGCCCTCCAGAGCCTGGTGCTCCTCAGTCCTAGGATGGGACCATGAAGATCCTCGTCACCGGTGGCAGCGGCTACATCGGTTCCCACACGGTCCTGACCCTGCTCGAACACGGGCACGACGTCGTCGTCGTCGACAACCTGCTGAACTCCACGGAGACCGCGCTGCAGCGCGTCGCCACCCTCGCGGGGCGGGCTCCCACCTTCCACCAGGCGGACCTCCTCGACGAGGCGAGGCTGCGCGAGATCTTCGCGGCGGAGTCCGTGGACGCCGTGATCCACTTCGCGGGGCTGAAGGCCGTGGGCGAGTCCGTCGCGAAGCCGCTGTACTACTACCACAACAACGTGGGCGGCACCCTGAACCTGCTGCGCGTGATGGACGACGCCGGCGTGCGCACGCTCGTGTTCAGCTCCTCGGCCACGGTGTACGGGGCCTCCGAGGAGGTGCCGCTGACGGAGAAGCTGCCCCTCGACGCCGTGAACCCCTACGGGCGCACGAAGGAGCAGATCGAGGACATCCTGTCCGACCTCGGCGCTGCGGACGGGCGCTGGACCATCGCCCTGCTGCGGTACTTCAACCCGGTGGGCGCCCATGCCTCGGGCACCATCGGCGAGGACCCGACCGGCATCCCGAACAACCTCCTGCCGTTCGTGGCCCAGGTGGCCGTGGGACGGCGGGAGAAGGTGCTGGTGTTCGGCAACGACTACCCGACGCCGGACGGCACGGGCGTCCGCGACTACATCCACGTGGTGGACCTCGCCGCCGGGCACCTCGCAGCGCTCGACTACCTCGTGGCCCACGGCGGGGTGCACACCTGGAACCTCGGGACCGGGAACGGCTCCTCGGTCCTCGAGGTGCTCACCGCGTTCTCCGCGGCCGTGGGACGAGGCATCCCGTACGAGTTCGCGCCGCGCCGCCCCGGTGACGCCGCCGTCAGCTACGCCGACCCGTCGTCGGCCCTCGCCGACCTCGGGTGGTCCGCCACGCGCACCCTCGCGGAGATGTGCGAGGACCACTGGCGCTGGCAGAAGAACAACCCGCAGGGCTACGCGACGGCCTGAGCACGAGGGCACACCAACGCTGCGTGACGGTTCTGGTGGACCCTTCGCCCCCACGAACGACGGCGGCCGCCCACCTGCAGGTGGGCGGCCGCCGTCGTCCTCGGGTGGACCGGGTCAGTTGGCCGGGTAGTGGCGCTCGCCCTCACCCGTGTACAGCTGGCGAGGGCGCCCGATCTTCGTCTGGGGGTCCTGCATCATCTCGCGCCACTGGGCGATCCAGCCCGGGAGGCGCCCGATGGCGAACAGCACGGTGAACATCTTCTCCGGGAAGCCCATGGCCTTGTAGATGAGGCCCGTGTAGAAGTCGACGTTCGGGTAGAGCTTCCGCTCGATGAAGTAGTCGTCCGCGAGGGCCTTCTCCTCGAGCCGCATCGCGATGTCGAGCAGTTCGTCGTTGCCGCCGAGCTTGCTCAGGATGTCGTGGGCCGTGGCCTTGACGATCTTCGCGCGGGGATCGTAGTTCTTGTAGACACGGTGCCCGAAGCCCATGAGCTTCACGCCGTCTTCCTTGTTCTTGACCTTCTCCATGAAGTCCTCGGGCTGCATGCCCTTGGCCTGGATGTCGCGCAGCATGTTCAGCACGGCCTCGTTGGCACCGCCGTGCAGCGGACCGAACAGGGCGTTGATCCCCGCCGAGACGGAGGCGAACATGTTCGCGTTGGAGCTGCCCACGAGCCGCACGGTCGAGGTGGAGCAGTTCTGCTCGTGGTCGGCGTGCAGGATGAGCAGCAGGTCGAGGGCCTTGACCATCATCGGGTCGAGGTCGTAGGGCTCGGCCGGCAGACCGAAGGAGAGCCGCAGGAAGTTCTCCACGAGGTTCATGGAGTTGTCCGGGTAGAGCATCGGCTGGCCGATGGACTTCTTGTGCGCATACGCCGCGATGACGGGCAGCTTGGCCATGAGGCGGAACGTCGAGAGCTCCACCTGCTCGTCGTCGAACGGGTCCAGGGAGTCCTGGTAGAACGTGGACAGCGCCGAGACCGCCGAGGACAGCACGGGCATGGGGTGGGCGTCCCGCGGGAAGCCTCCGAAGAAGCCCTTGAGCTCCTCGTGCAGGAGCGTGTGGCGACGGATCCGCCCGTCGAACCCGGTGAGCTGCTCGGGTGTGGGCAGGTTCCCGTAGATGAGCAGGTAGGAGACCTCGAGGAAGCTCGAGTTCTTCGCCAGCTCCTCGATCGGGTAGCCGCGGTACCGCAGGATCCCCGCGTCGCCGTCGATGTAGGTGATGGCCGACGTCGTCGCGGCGGTGTTCATGAAGCCGGGGTCGAAGGTGACCTGACCCGTCTGCTTCAGCAGTTTCGAGACGTCGTAGCCGTTGTTGCCCTCGACGGCGGGCACCAGCGGCAGGCTCAGCTCGCCACCGGCGTAGTGCAGGGACGCAGCATTCTGCTCGGTCATTGACTCTCCTTCAGGAGCGGGAGCGGGGCGGGGCCCCGATCATCTTCGCAGGAGGACACGCGTCACTCCGGACAGCACGGTTCGGTCCAAACGCTACCGTCACAGGGTCCTGATCACTAATTCCCGGCACCCGAAGACCGGGCTGATCGGTCTACGGCTGCGCCTCGGATGGCTGCGCGGGTGCGGGCGCGGATCAGCGCTCGGCTGAGGCGAGGCGGGCGACGGCGGCCTCGATCCTCTCGTCGGAGCCGGTCAGGGCCACGCGCACGAAGCCGTTGCCGGCATCACCGTAGAAGGTGCCAGGACCCGCGAGGATCCCGAGCCCGGCGAGCCATGCGATGGTGTCCCACGTGGGCCTGCCGTCCGATGCCCAGAGGTACAGACCCGCGGCTGACCCGTGCAGGGTGAACCCGGCGCCCTCGAGCGCGGGGATCAACTGCGCGCGGCGACGGCGGTAGACGTCCTTCTGGCCCGCCACGTGCGCGTCGTCCCCGAGCGCCACGCGCATGGCCTCCTGCACGGGGTAGGGCACGATCATCCCGGCGTGCTTCCGCGAGTTCACGAGGTTGGCGATAATCGCGGGGTCCCCCGCCGTGAAGGCGGCCCGGTAGCCGGCGAGGTTCGACTGCTTGCTGAGCGAGTACACGGCCAGGAGCAGCTCGTGCGAGCCGCCCGTCACGCGGGGATCGAGCACGCTCGGTACGGCCTCGCCGCCCTCGGCGGGGTCCCAGGCGCCCCAGCCGAGCTCTCCGTAGCACTCGTCGGAGGCGACGACGGCCCCGAGCGCCCGGGCGTCGTCCACGATGGCCTTGAGGGCGTCGACCCCGAGGACGTCACCGGTCGGATTACCCGGTGAGTTGATCCAGACCAGGCGCACACGCGCGCGGATCTCGTCCGTGAGATCCGCGAGGGAGTCGGCTGCAACCGGAGTGGCTCCGGCGAGGTGCGCACCGACGTCGTAGGTGGGGTACGCGACGGTGGGGCGGACGACGACGTCGCCCTGCCGCAGCCCGAGCAGGAGCGGGAGCCAGGCCACGAGTTCCTTCGAGCCGACGGTCGGCAGGACGTCCTTCGGATCGACGCCGGGGACCGACCTGCGGCGCTCGAACCAGGCTGCGATCGCCTCGCGCAGCGCGAGGGTGCCGTGGGTGGTGGGGTATCCGTGAGCGTCGGCGGCACCGGCGAGCGCCTGCTGCAGGAGCTCGGGCGTCGGATCAACAGGTGTGCCGATCGAGAGATCCACGATCCCGTCGCGGTGCCGGGCGGCGATCTCCCGGTACGGGACCATCGCATCCCACGGGTAGTCGGGCAGGTGCAGCCCGAAGGGCGCGCCGACCGTCACCTACGCGGGCTGGTTCTGGGGCGGCAGGGCCGCGATGATCGGGTGGTCGAAGCCGGCGTTACCGACCTTCGCGGCGCCGCCGGGCGAGCCGAGGGCTGATCCGGAGGGCGCGGGGACGTCGAAGAACTCGACGTTCGCCTTGTAGTACTCCGCCCACTGCTCGGGGGTGTCGTCCTCGTAGTAGATCGCCTCGACCGGGCAGACCGGTTCACACGCGCCGCAGTCCACGCACTCGTCGGGCTGGATGTAGAGCGACCGCTCGCCCTCGTAGATGCAGTCGACAGGGCACTCCTCGATGCAGGCCTTGTCCTTGACATCCACGCAGGGCTGCGCGATTACGTAGGTCACTTCCCACGCCTTTCCTTGTGACTGGGGTCGGCTGGCGCACCGTCGGTACTCCGACCAGCTTAACCCAACCCTCCGACGCGTCAGGACCACCGGTGGGCTCGCAGACGGCTACCCGGCGTCCTGACCGGTGCCGCCCCGGGCACGGTCCGGAGGCCACGAGGGCGGAGGTCGGGGCCCCTAGGCTGGGAGCATGCCGTCAGCCATCGAACTCCTCACCTCGCTCCCCCTCGGGACGCGGGTGGTGGTACGGCGTCGCATCGACGGAGGATGGACGGACTCCCTCGGGGACCTCGTGGCCCGGGACTCGTCGTCCTGCACCGTCCGCACGCGGCGGGGGGACGACGTCGTGCTCCTCGCCGACGTCGCGTCCGCGAAGCCCGTACCGCCCGCGCCGGAACGCCGCGCACCACGACGCTGACCGTCCCGCGGGACGCCCTGCAGTGATTGGGAGCGTCAATCGAAGAGCTCGCCCCCCGTACAATCGACGCATGGACATGGACGAGGACCTCCAGGCTCGCGGACGGGCGCTCAGCTCCCCCGTCCGCCTCCGCATCCTCCGCCTCTGCCTGCACAGGCCGCGGACCAACAAGGAGATCGCCGAGACGCTGGACCTCAATCCTGCGACCGCCCTGCACCACGTGAGGACCCTGCTCTCCACCGGGTTCCTCGCGGCGGAGCAGCCGCGCACCGGGAACCGCGGCGCGAAGGAGATCCCGTACCGCGCCACCGGCCTCAGCTGGCGCAGCCGCATGCCGAACTCGGCCCCCGTCCTCGTGGAGACCTTCCTGCAGGAGATCGAGGGATTGCAGCCCTCGGAGATCGACGTGTGGCGGCTCGGTGTGAAACTCAACGACGAGCACCGCGCGGAGCTCATGGGGCGCGTGCGCGAGGTCTTCGAGGACTACGTGCGCCGCGGGCCCGACGAGGACGGCACGGCCACCTCGATCATGCTCGCGCACCACCTCGACCGCACGGCCGACTGACCCACTGACACACGCTGCCCAGAGCGCGATACGGGCCGCGCCGAGGGTGCCTGCGCCTTCGTTGCACCTGCTGTCCGGCCGCCGACACCCCTACCGACGGGATGACCGACGCAGCACGACGGCGCCGAGGGCGACGGCCACGAGCGTCACCACGAGCACCCCGAACAGCCAGACGTTGCCCGCGACGGCCACCGCGGGTGCGGCCTCGGAGGACCCGGTGAGGATGAGCGTCTTCGACGACGCCGACGACAGCAGCGCGACGACGCCGTAGGCGACACCACCCGCGAAGGCCGTCATGATCACGTTCTTCGCCCACAACCCGCAGTACAGGAAGAGGCTTCCGGCCAGGATCAGTGCCGCGACGGCTCCTACCTGCAGCTGTGACCCGCCGACGGACAGCAGCTGACCGTGGAGGAGCGTCCCGAACACGCCTCCCGCCACGCCTGCCGCGAGGCTGCCGAGGATCGCCGTGCGGCGTCCGGGTACCACTCCGTCCGCTGCTGGCGGTCCGGTGCGACCGATATCGACAGCACCGGGTACCCCCGCTCCCGTGCGATGCCCCTCGGCGGCCGCCGTCAGCGGTGTCCCGGCGTCCGCCGTTCCGGATGCTTCGGAGGCCGCCGTGAGCGGTGTGCCTGCGTCCCCCGGGAACGACGAACGCCGGCCCTCCCCTGCTGGGGAGGCACCGGCGTCGTCGTCTGTCATCGGGGTGCTGGGGCTAAGCGGATCAGGCGCGGGCGCGTGAACGCGAGGCGCGCATGCGCTCGTTGGCGTCGAGGATGACCTTCCGGATGCGGATGGTCTCCGGAGTGACCTCCACGCACTCGTCCTCGCGGGCGAATTCGAGGGATTCCTCGAGCGTGAGGTTGCGCGGCGGGGTCAGGTTCTCGAAGGTGTCCGAGGAAGCCGCACGCATGTTGGTGAGCTTCTTCTCCTTCGTGATGTTGACGTCCATGTCATCGGCGCGCGAGTTCTCGCCGACGATCATGCCCTCGTACACCTCGGAGGTGGGCTGCACGAAGAACGAGCCGCGCTCCTGCAGGTTGATCATCGCGAACGGGGTCACGACGCCGGAGCGGTCGGCGATCATCGAACCGTTGGTGCGGTACTCGATGTCACCGGCCCACGGCTCGTAGCCCTCGGAGATGGACGCGGCGATACCGGCGCCGCGCGTGTCTGTCAGGAAGCGGGTGCGGAAGCCGATCAGGCCGCGGGCGGGCACGATGAACTCCATGCGGACCCAGCCCGTACCGTGGTTCGCCATGTTGGTCATGCGACCCTTGCGGGCTGCCATGAGCTGCGTGACGCCGCCCAGGTACTCCTCGGGGACGTCGATGGTCATGTGCTCCATCGGCTCGTGGATCTTGCCGTCGACGGTCCGGGTGACGACCTGCGGCTTGCCGACCGTGAGCTCGAAGCCCTCGCGTCGCATCTGCTCCACGAGGATGGCCAGCGCGAGCTCGCCACGTCCCTGGACCTCCCACGCATCGGGACGCGCGGTGGGCAGCACGCGGAGCGAGACGTTGCCGATGAGCTCCTTGTCGAGGCGGTCCTTGACCTGGCGGGCCGTGACCTTGGCGCCCTTAACCTTGCCGGCCAGCGGCGAGGTGTTGATACCGATGGTGACGGAGATCGCCGGGTCGTCGACCGTGATCAGCGGCAGCGGCTGCGGGTTGTCGACGTCGGTCAGGGTCTCACCGATGGTGATGCCCTCGATACCGGCGACGGCGACGATCTCACCCGGGCCCGCGGACTCGGTGGGCACGCGGTCGAGCGCCTTCGTGGCGAGCAGTTCGGTGATCTTGACGGTCTTCAGCTCGCCGTTCTGGCGGGCCCAGGCAACGGTCTGGCCCTTGCGGAGCGTGCCGTTGAAGATCCGGAGGAGGGCGAGGCGGCCGAGGAACGGCGAGGCGTCGAGGTTGGTGACGTGTGCCTGCAGGACGCCGTTCGGGTTGTAGCGGGGCGCGGGGATGTGGTCGATGATCGTCTGGAACAGGGGCTCCAGGTTGTCGTTCGACGGCGCGCTGCCGTTCTCGGGCTGCTCGATGGAGGCGGCGCCCACGCGTGCTGCGGCGTAGACCACCGGCACGTTGAGGATCAGGTCGAGGTCGAGGTCGGGGACCTCGTCGGCGAGGTCGGACGCGAGGCCGAGGAGCAGGTCCATCGACTCGCTGACGACCTCCTCGATGCGGGAGTCCGGGCGGTCGGTCTTGTTGACCAGCAGGATCACGGGGAGCTTCGCCGCCAGGGCCTTGCGGAGCACGAAGCGCGTCTGGGGCAGCGGGCCCTCGGACGCGTCGACGAGGAGCACGACGCCGTCCACCATGGACAGGCCGCGCTCCACCTCGCCGCCGAAGTCGGCGTGGCCGGGGGTGTCGATGACGTTGATGGTGATGGTCTCGCCCTTGGCGGCCGGGCCGTCGTAGAACACCGTGGTGTTCTTCGCGAGGATGGTGATGCCCTTCTCGCGCTCGAGGTCACCCGAATCCATGACGCGGTCGGCGACGTCGCCGTGGGACGCGAACGAATTGGTCTGCTTCAGCATGGCGTCGACCAGGGTCGTCTTTCCGTGGTCAACGTGCGCCACGATGGCTACGTTGCGGAGGTCGCTGCGAACAGCGGTGTTGCCTGTGGTTTCGGACATGCGTGAGTACTCAATTCGATAACTACTGCAGGGAGTATGGTGGCGGCTACAGCGCTCGCCCTGTCCCCATTCTAGGGGCTGCGGAAAAACCGACCTAATGCGCCTGTCTACGGGCACTCAGGGCGTCCTGAACGAACCGCAACGGCGGCCCCCGGAGGGAAACCGCCGTTGCAGTCGCTTCTCGCCTGGCGAGCCCTACGGCGCGGTCAGTCGATATGTCCCGGCCGGCGGATACCACGCACCGGGGACGCAGGCGTACCCTGCGCCGCCCCCTGGTCGGTCGAGTAGTCGGCGAGGTGCTCCTGTACCTGGCGTTCCACCTGATCGGACATGGACTCACTCACCTGGTCGCTGACGCGGTCCGCCATCGCGGCCGCTGCGGCAAGCCGCTGCGCTGCCTGCCAGGCACGGTGCTCACCGTGGAAGGCCTTGGCCGTGGCGATGCACATGAGGAGCATGACGACGCTGAACGGCAAGGCGGTCAGGATCGCGGCCGTCTGGATGGAGCTCAGACCCGTATCGCCCACCAGCAGCAGGGCGATCGCGACGAGCGCGGCGAGACCGGCCCAGAAGACCCTGATCCAGTTCCGCGGATTGGGGTCCCCGCCCGTGGAGATCATGCTCATCACCAGGGCACCGGAGTCCGCGGAGGTGATGAAGAAGATGGCGATGAGGAGGATCGCTCCGATGAGCAGGGCGGGGCCGCCCGGCAGTTCACTGAGGAGGCCGAACAGCGCGTTCTCGGTGTCCACCGACCCGTCCTCGGCGATCAGGCCGCCCTGGCCGAAGATCTCCCGGTAGATGGCCGATCCGCCGAGGACGGAGAACCAGAGGAAGCCGAGCGTCGTGGGGACCAGCAGCACGCCGGCGACGAATTCCCGGACAGTGCGGCCCTTGGAGATCCGGGCGATGAAGATGCCGACGAACGGGGCCCAGGACATCCACCAACCCCAGTAGAAGGTGGTCCATGCAGCCTGCCAGGCCTCGCCCTCGGCACCGGAGAACGCAAGGGTGTTGAAGGTGAGGCCGACGACGTTCTGGAGGTAGTTGCCGATCGACTGCACGAACTCACGCAGGAGGAAGAGGGTGGGGCCTGCGAACAGGACCACGAGCAGCAGGACGCCGGCCAGCACGAGGTTGATGTTCGAGAGCCACTTCATGCCCTTGCCGACCCCGGAGATGACCGACACGATGGTCAGCGCCGTGATGCACATGATCAGGCCCACCTGGGTGGCCTCGGTCGCAGCGAGGATTCCTGCGCTGTCGAGTCCGGACGAGATCTGCAGTACACCGAGACCGAGCGACGTTGCGACGCCGAACAGGGTTCCGACGAGCGCGACGACGTCGATGGCGTGACCCCACCCACCCTTGACCCGGTCACCGAGGAGCGGTTCGAGGGTCCATCGGATGGAGATGGGGCGGCCCCTGCGATGAACGGCGTAGGCGATCGACAACCCGACCACCACGTAGATGCTCCACGCGTGCAGCCCCCAGTGGAGGAAGGTCTGCGTGATGGCCTGCTGCCCCAGCTGGACCTCGGTGCCCGTTGCCCCGGGGCGAGGACTGGCGAAGTGGTTGAGCGGCTCGGCGACGCCCCAGAACACCAGGCCGATCCCCATGCCCGCTGCGAAGAGCAGCGCGAACCAGGACATCGTGGAGAACTCCGGTTTGTCGTCGTCCTTCCCGAGGCGGATGTCACCGTAGCGGCTGAACCCGACCCAGAGGGAGAACACGACGAAGAACGCGACCAGCGCTACGTAATACCAGCCGAACGCACCGATGACGTTCTCCTGGATCCCGGCGAACAGACCGGACGCGGAATCCGGTGCTATCAGCGCGTAAGCCACGAAGAGGACGATGAGCGCGGACGCCGGGATGAAGACCGGGAGCGCCAGACGCGCTCCGCGTTCTGGCTTCGTGCGGGTGGTCGAATCAGCAGGAGAGGGCGGACTGTCGGCAGCCTCTTCCCTGTTCTTGATACTCACGGGTGTTCTCCTTCGTTGATGCGTGGCGGGCGCGATGAGCGTGCCGGCCCGCACTCCGGACACGATGCTGGGTACTAAGCCTACAGAGCGCTTTCATGTCAAGGGCCTGGAAAAGGTGGCCCGGAAGCGGACAAGTGTGAGAAGCAAGCACCTTGCGCAGGGACACCCGGGCACCCACGGGGCGTCATCACGGGGATCCGAAGGGGTGGCACGGGTGCCGCACCTCGCAGCCGCATCGTGGGGCAATTGTTATCTCGGGTGGTGCCGGACGCGGAACGAGCGGCCTCCGTCATCGGAGGCCGCTCGTGTGGTGCTCGATCCGGTCCAGAGATGTGGCGGCACCCGGATGACTCCCGGGATCGCCGTGGAGATCGTCCGGCTGGACCCCGTCCCCGCCCCGACCGTCAGTCGCTCGTCGCCATCAACCTGGCCCGGAGTTCGCGGCGCTCGCGCTGCTTCACCGGGTCGGGCAGCGGAACGGCGGCCAGGAGTCGCTGCGTGTACGGGTCCTGCGGACTCCTGAGGATCTGGTCCCTCGTGCCCTGCTCCACGATCCGTCCACGCTGCATCACGCAGATGTAGTCGGCCAGCACGTCGACCACCGCGAGGTCGTGCGTGACGAAGAGACAGGCGAACCCGAGCTCGCGCTGCAGGTTCTGGAACAGCTCCAGCACCTTCGCCTGCACCGACACGTCCAGGGCCGACGTCGGCTCGTCCGCCACCATGAGCTTCGGCTTCAGCGACAGGGCGCGGGCGATCCCGACGCGCTGCTTCTGACCGCCCGAGAGTTCGTGCGGGTACCTGTTGCGGTAGGCGCGAGGAAGCTCCACCTGGTCGAGCAGCGACTCGATGCGCTTCTGCAGCTCGCCGCCCTTCGCCTCACCGGCGAGGAACATGGGCTCGCCGATGCTCTCGCCGATGGGCAGGCGCGGGTTGAGGGACGACGACGGGTCCTGGAACACCATGCCCACGTGACGCCTGACCTCGACGAGCTCCTTGGAGGTGGGGCGGAGGCCCGAGATGTCCGTCCCGACCACCTTCAGGGAACCGGCGGCGACGGACAACAGGCCCACCGCAGCACGCCCGATCGTCGTCTTGCCGGATCCCGACTCCCCCACGAGCCCGATGACCTGCCCGGGGTAGACCGTGAGATTGGCGCCCTCGACGGCGCGGAAGGCCGGGACCCGGCCCTGCTTCGGATACTCGATGGCGACGTCCACGAGCTCGAGCACCGGCGCTGCGGTCGGCTTCGCCGGCACCTCCTCGTCCGGGAGCTGCGAGAGCACCTCACGCTCACGGCGTTCGAGTTCGTCGTGGTCCACCGTCTGCAGCTCGGTGTGGGTGGCCGCCGCGAGTGCGGCGGTGATGTCGACGTCGTCGTTCCCGGCGCCCTGACCGAGGTGCGGTACCGCAGCGAGCAGTGCCTTCGTGTACTCGTGCTGCGGGTTGTTGAAGATCTCGTCCGCTGTGCCCGTCTCCACGATCCGGCCCTTGCGCATCACCGCGATACGATCTGCGAGGTCCGCGACCACGCCCATGTCGTGGGTGATCAGCACGATCGCACTGTTGAGCTGGTTGCGCAGGTTCCGCATGAGGTCGAGGATCTCGGCCTGCACGGTGACGTCGAGGGCCGTGGTCGGTTCGTCGGCGATCAGCAGCTTCGGGTCGCAGGAGAGCGACTGCGCGATCATTGCGCGCTGACGCTGCCCGCCGGAGAGCTGGTGCGGGTAGGACCGGAACGCCTTGTCGGGGTCGGGGAGCTCCACCATCTGCAGCAACCGCAGGGCACGCTGTTTGGCCTCGTCGGGCGAGATCTCGTTGTGCAGCCGCAGTGTCTCCACGATCTGGAAGCCCACGGTGTACACGGGGTTCAGCGCGGTCATCGGCTCCTGGAAGATCACCGCGACATCGTTGCCCCTGATCTGCCGCAGCTTCGCGGGGGACATCGTGAGCACGGAGGCGCCGTTGAGGAGCACCTCGCCCGTGACACGGCTGTTGGAGGGCAGCAGCCCGAGCAGCGACATGGAGCTCGCGCTCTTGCCCGAGCCCGACTCCCCCACGATCGCGAGCACCTCGCCCGCGTTGACCTCGTAATTGAGGTCGATCGCCGCGGGCACCCACTTCTTGTCGACCCCGAAGTCGACGCTGAGGTTCCGGACCTCGAGGACCGGCCCCTGCGAGGCGGGCCGCCCCGCGCCGTCGTCCCCGGTGGTTCCGATGACCTGAGTGCTCATGAGAGGTTCTCCTTCGTGGCGGAGCCGCCGCGGGTACGCGGGGTCTCCTGGATTGCCGGGTGCAGCGGTGGTGCTGGGACCATTGATGCATGAAGAGCTTCGAGGCGGCCGGGTCCACCGTGTTCAAACCGAGAACCGCTCCGTGGTTCACGGGCCTCGCGGTGCTGGTCACGGCCGCCGGCCTCGCGTCGATCATCGCGACCGAGGGTCCGGTCGGTCTGGCGTCGGGCTGGCCGCTGATCGGCGTCGCCTACGTGGGCTGGTGGCTGTTCTGGTACCCCGTGGTCGTGATCGCCACGGAAGCCGTGACGATCCGCAACCCGCTGGTGACCGTCACCGTGCCGTGGTCGCGTCTCATCGACGTCGACACGAAGTACGCGCTGAAGCTGGTCACGCCGTCGGGCTCCTACACGGCCTGGGCCGCTCCGGCGCCCGGCGTCTGGGGAACCCATTCCGGCAAGGCCGAACATGTGACGCATCTGCCGTCCACGAGTTACGGACCCGGCGGTTCCATCCGGCCCGGCGACCTCAAGAACTCCGACTCCGGGTACGCCGCCTACCTGGTGCGCGCCCGCTGGGAGGAGATGGTCGACGCCGGCAGGATCGACGTCGACGACGCCGCGAGCGTGCGGCACTCCGTCAACTGGGCGCAGCTCGCCGTCGCCGTCGCGCTGGTCGGCGCCGGTGCCGTGACCTTGGGGCTCGGCTCCTAGACGGTCGGTCACGCGGCCGCCGGCTTCTCGTCCTTGGTCCTGCTCGCGTTGAACTTCTTCTGGCGCGGATCGAAGGCGTCGCGCAGGCCGTCGCCGATGAAGTTGATGCACAGGCAGATGAGCACGATGAAGAGCCCGGGGAACCAGAACAGCCACGGCCGCGTCTGGAACGCCTCCTGGTTCTGACTGATGATCAGGCCGAGCGAGACATCCGGCGCCTTCACGCCGAACCCGATGTAGCTGAGCGCGGTCTCGAGCAGGATGGCCGAGGACATCAGCAGCGTGGTGTTGACGATGATCACGCCCACAGCGTTCGGCAGGATGTGCTTGAAGATGATGCGGGCGTTCGACGCCCCGGCGATCTTGGCCGCGTCCACGAACTCACGCTCGCGCAGCGACAGGAACTCACCGCGGACGAGCCGGGCGAGGCTGGTCCAGAGGACCAGGCCGAGGAAGATGCCGAGCAGCCAGATCTGCGCACCAGGACCGACGAAGCGGTTGACGGCCTCGCCGAGCGTCGCGGCGGCGAGCACCACGGGGATGATGATGATGACGTCGGTCAGGCGCATCAGGACGGCCTCGGAGGCACCGCGGAAGTACCCCGAGCACGCACCGACCACCACACCGATGAGGCCCGCGAGGGAGCCGATGATGAACATGATGATCAGCGAGTTCTGGGTACCACGCATGGTCATGGCGAAGTAGTCGCGGCCGATCGAGTCCTGGCCGAACGGGTGATCACCCCAGCTGAACGGACCCGTGACGGTGGGGGCGCCACCGTTGACCAGGGGCACGAACTCGGTGTGATTGTACTTCCACCACCCGGGGATGCCGGCGAAGCCCACCGAGGTGAACGCCAGGAGGAAGACGATCGCGAAGATCACGAGGCTGACGATCGCGGCGGTGTTATCGAGGAACTTCCTGCGGACGATCTGCCCTTGGGACAGGCCTTTGGCGTCGGGCTCCGGCGCGGGGTGCGTGGGGCCCGTCACGGTTGCCTGCTCTCCGAGAGGGAGGTCCGAGGGGGTCTGGATGCTCATGCTTTTACCCTTACGCGCGGGTCGAGGAATGAATAGACGATGTCGGCGACGAGGTTGAAGACCAGCGCCAGGATGCCCGCCACGAGGAAGAAGCCCATGATCGGGTCGGGATCGGTCCGGCCGAGGGCCTGGACGAACAGCTGTCCCATCCCGGAGAAGGCGAAAACCTGCTCGGTGATGATGGCACCGCCGATCAGCGCTCCGACGTCGAAGGCCACGAGGGTCGCCAGCGGGATCAGTGCGTTCCGGAACGCGTGCCGCATCACGACGGTGCGCTCACTGAGGCCCTTCGCCCGCGCCGTACGGATGTAGTCCATGTTCATGATCTCGAGCATCGACGCGCGGGAGTACCGGCTGTAGCTGGCAAGGGAGGCCAGCAGCAGCGCCAGCGTGGGCAGCAGGAGGTGAGTGAAGGTGTCGAGTCCGTTGACCCAGAACGTGCCGTCGAGCCCGGGGGTCTCCGCGCCGACCGTCGCGATGGGCCTGCCGCGGATGCGACCGTTGTTCACGTAGGAGGGCCACGTGACCATGAAGCGGTCGATGACGATGAGCAGCCCCATGAGGAAGCCCGTGATCGCCCCCGCGCGCATGCTCTGCCCGCGGTCGTAGCCACCCATCAGATAGCCGACGCCGAGACCGACGAGCACCGTGACCGCGGCGAGGATCACGATCATCCAGATGGTGGCGCCGTTCAGGATCGGGTTGACGACGTAATAGGCCACCAGGCCGAGGGCGACCACGATCAACGCCGAGTACAGGGCCTTCCGGTTACGGAGACCGGCCGTGAGCGCGACGACGCCGAAGGCGATGCCGACACCTGTGACGAGGATGACGATCGGACCGAGCCCGGGGTTCGAGAACCAGTTCACGAGATCGAGGACGAACAGGAGCGCCGCGGCCACGACCGCCCCGAGCACGAAGGCGATCCCCTTCCGCTTCCAGGACCTGCCGGTGAAGAGGGACCAAATCAGGCCGCTGGCGATCGCGACCACGAGGATCGTCGTCGGTGGGATCTGCGGATCCGCGAGGAAGTTGTTGAAGCCGATGGCGCCGAACTCCTTGAGGAGCACTGCGAGCCAGAAGATCGGCAGGGAGAAGAAGAGGAACGACATGAAGGTCACGCCGTAGTCCAGACCGCTGTACTGGCGGAGCGCCGTGAGGATGCCGAGCGAGATGCCGATGATGATCGCGAGCACCGTGGCGGTGGTGACCAGCGTGATGGTGTTGCCCATCGCGCGGATCAGCGAGGAGGTGACGGCCTCGCCCTGGATGCTCGACCCGAGGTCGCAGGTGGCCGCGAAGGGCACGAGGCACTTGGCCGCTCCGGCGAGCCACCCGAAGTACCGCAGGGGCGCCGGGGTGTTGAGATCGAGCAGCTCCGTCCGGGCCTGGATGAGCTGGTCGCGGTTGGGGGCGTTGCTGGCGCGGAGGTCCTCGAGGGGATCACCCGAGAGGGCCGTCAGCTGGTACACGATGAAGGACGCACCCAGCAGGATGAGAACGGCCGTGACAAGACGCCGGACGATGTAGGTCACCATGGATTTTGTTGCCTCAATGTTGAAGTCGGGCGGGATGCACCCGTGCTATCGCAGAAGTGTAGTGCAGGCCTCAGGTGCCGCAGAAAGTGGCGGATCCCAATCAGTCCGGGCCCCTCGACGGCCTGCAGGCCGCGGCGGGTCGCCGCGCGGGAACGCGAAAAAGCGCCGGGACGGACTGGTTCCGCCGTCCCGGCGCTTTCCTCGATGCAGCTGTTCAGGAGCTGATCGGTGTCCCTACTGGGTGATCTGCCAATCCCAGAAGTTCCACCACACGCCGGTCTGGTTGGGCATGTACTCGACGCCGGTGACGGCATCGCTGTACGCGTCCACACCGGGGACCTGGAAGAGTGGCAATCCGTACTTCGAGTCCCAGATCAGCTTGTCGATCTCGACCTGCAGACGATCCTGCTCGGCGGGATCGGTCGTGACGACGAGTTCGTCCATCAGGGCGTCGGCCTCGGGGCTCGAGAAACCGTTGAAGTTCGAACCGTTGCCGGACTTGAAGATCTGCGGGACACCGGACACGCCGACGCCCGAGTTGATCCAGCCGAAGATCGTCGCGTCGTACGTGCCGTTGCCGAGTGCGGCGCCCCAGTCGGAAGCACCGAGGCCACCGTCCACGACGCGGAAACCGGCCTGCTGGGCGGACTCAGCGATCAGCGTGTAAGCGTTCAGTCGGTTCGGGTTGTCACGGTTGTACATGATGCGGACCTCGGGGGTTGCTCCTGCGAGCAGCTCGCGTGCACCCTCGATGTCCTGCTCCGCGTAGGCCTCGGAGCCGTTGTTGGCTGCCGACTCCTCGTAGGGCTCCTGGTCCGCGAGGAAGAGCTGCGAATCGAGCGGCTCGGCGTCGGGGTTGAGCTTCCGCACGATGGTCTCGACGAGCTGCTCGCGCGGCACGGTCTTCATGAAGGCCTCGCGGACGCTCTCCTCGGCGAAGACGCCGCTGAAGTTGAGGTCCAGGTGGTCGTAGGAGAGCTCATTGCCGCGGTTGACGTTGACGCCCTCGAGAGCCTCGAGCTGTTCCACGGTGTCCGCGGACGCCTGCGGCGCGATGATGTCCGCCTCGCCGTTCTGCAGGGCCTGGACCTGGGCGGGGGCCTCACCGATGTAGCGGACGGTGATCTCGTCGACCTTCGGTTCGGGACCCCACGAGTAGTCCTCGTTGCGCGTCAGGGTCATCGACTGGTCCGGGGTCATCGCGGAGGCGATGAACGGTCCGTTCGAGAGGAACAGGGACGGGTCCGTGGGGAGTGACTTCGTGTCGAAGCCCGTGTTCCAGAAGTCGGCGACCGCCTGGAGCTCGGGGCGCTCCTGCGGGTTCTCGGGATCGCCCTCGGGTGAGGTCTCGATCAGTTCGATCAGCGCGTCCTCGTCAGCGAGGCCACCCTTCTCCGCCAGCACGTGGGCCGGCGTGGAGATGCCACCCTCGGTCATGAGGCCGAAGGCCACCTGGTAGTCCGCGAACGGCTCGGAGTACTCGAGCGTGAGCGACCGTCCGTCCTCGCCGATCTCGGGCAGCGAGGTCAGTCCGAGGCCCGTCGTGTCACCGGCGTAGTCGAAGTACGTGGCGCCGGAGACGACCTCGCCGGCCTCGTCGGTGGTGGCGTCGTTGAAGTGACCGGAGCCGATGGCCCAGTGGAGGAGCAGGTCCCCGCCGTCGACTGGTTCTCCGTCGGACCAGTTGACGCCTTCGTTGACCGTGTACTTGACGCTCAGGGGATCCTCGGAGAGGACCTCCATGGTGCCGAAGTCCGTGTTCTCGACGACCTCGAGGTTGTTGTCGATGTAGACGAAGCCGGAGTGCGTCGCGTAGGCGATGCGTCCGTTGATGTCCACGTTGCCTTCAGAGCTGTTCGAGTTGAAGGAACTGAATCCGTTCACCTCGACGACACGGATGTTTCCGCCCGTTGCTTCGCCCTCAGCGCTCTCCTCGGGTGTCTCGGTACCCGTGTTGGCAGCGCAGGCGCTCAGTGCGAGAGCTGCGACAGCAGCAACTCCCACTGCTTTGGAAGTACGTCCGAAACGCATTCCGCCTCCTATTTCATAATGTGGTTCCAGCCTCACGCGGAGTTGCATGACAGCCGATACGCGACCCTTCAGGGTGACGACACTCACGTGAGCCACAGCCTAGGTGCTGTTTGTTACCGGCAGGTATCCATCGGGTCGGGGCGCTGGCGGTTGTTACCGAGCTGCAACAAACGCTCACCGAGCCGTTCTGCCCTCGGCCTCGGGTTCCCGCTGTGCCGACTCAGCGCAGCACCGTCGCCGCTTAGCAGGCAGGAACGACGACGTCGGTCACGGCTCGCGCTTGATCGCGCCTCCGGCTCGGTGCTTTGCTAGGAGGATCGGGTGCTTCTGTGGCGCCGGGCGACGGGAGAGACATGGCGTGGCTGTTCGTGGACAAGCACGCGGCCGTCTGGGACGACGACGCGAACGTGCAGGCAGCCATCGGTGCGCTGAAGGCCAGGCTCGACCAGCACAGGGAAGTGCATCTGTCGATCCAGAGCAAGGGCCTGAAGGGGCCCGTCTTCGTGATCACGAAGGAGACCGTGTTGAGCTCGCCGGAGCTCAACAACCGCTTCAATGCAGACCTCTTCGCGGAGCTCACGACGCCGACGGCGCGGAACAGCACCACCATCCACTGGTTCTCCGACGGCCGGGGCTTCGTGTCGGAGACCAACAGCCGCATGTGGTGAGCGGCCGCTCCCCCGCTGCTGTCCCGTTGGTCACTGCTGCGGCGTCAGCACTTTCGAGAACACCGTGGACCCGGTGGCGTCGCGCAGGCTGACGGTGAAGGTGTCGTCGTCGAGCTGCACGTGGCCGAAGAACTGGTTCTCCCCGTTGCGCGGCGACTCGCCCGGGAAGCGACCCGCCTTCGAGAACACCACCTCGGGGCCGAACGTGGCGTCCATGGCGTTGGGGCCGAACGACCCCGCGGCGATGGGGCCGGCCACGAACTCCCAGAACGGGTCGAAGTCGGTGAACGCTGCGCGTGCCGGTGAGTAGTGGTGTGCTGCGCAGTAGTGCACGTCCGCTGTCAGCCAGACGATGTTCTTGACCCCGTTCCGCTTGAAGGCACTGAGCACTCCTGCGATCTCCAGTTCCTTGCCGAGCGGGGCGCCGGGATCCCGGTTGGCGAGGCTCTCCTGGTTCACCGGACCATCGGGCACGATGATGCCGAGCGGCAGGTCCGCGGCGATCACCTTCCACGTGGCCTTGGACCTGCTCACCTCGCGGATGAGCCAGTCCACCTGCTCCTGCCCCAGGATGCTCGTCCGGCGAGCCTCCTTGCCGTCGGTGTTCGGGCTCTTGTTCGTGCGCATGTCCAGGCAGAAGACATCCAGTTGCGGACCACGGCTGATCCTGCGGTAGATGCGTGCAGGCTGGTACTGACCGGCGTCGTCGACCTTCCCCGGCCGCCACACCGCCGCGCTGTCCGCGATGGGCATGTTCTCCTGCCATGCCTGCCGTCCGCGCGCTGCGAGCGTGTTGACGTCCCGCACGGTGTAGCGGGGATCGTCCAAAATCTCGCCGGGGTACCAGTTGTTGGTGGTCTCGTGGTCGTCCCAGTTGGCGATGACGGGCACGTCGGCGAAGAGCGCACGCATGTTCAGGTCCATCGAGTTGTACCGGTGCCTGCCACGGAACTCGGTGAGGGTCTCGGCCACCTTGGACACCTCCTCCGTCACGAGGTTCCGCCACACCTGGCCGTCCTGCTCCACCACGGTCTCGGCCAAAGGTCCGTCCGCGTAGATGGTGTCGCCAGAGTGGATGAAGAAGTCCGGGCGGGTCTGATGCATGGTCCGGTACCCGCGCATTCCGCCGAGTTCCTCGTTGATGCCCCAGCCCTGACCAGCGGTGTCACCGGTCCAGACGAAACTCTGCCCGCTCGACGCCCCCGTGGCGCCCTTCCCCGCGGCATGGCCCTTGCCGTTGACGGTGCCCTTGTCAGGCGCCGTGCGGAAGGTTCCCGCCACCGCTTCGCCGGCGGCGCCGCCGTCGTCCTCGAAGCTGACCTCCAGGGCGAAACGTGTGTTGGGCGGGAGATGGCCTGCGTGGATCTTGGCCGTAAAGTCGGACGCCTCGGTGGCACGGGGCCCCCGATAGGTCCGTTCGAACGCGCCGCGGCCCCGAAGGATCTCACCATCGTCGCCCACCGCACGCAGGACGGCCCTCATCCGGCCTGCGGCCGAGGAACGCGACCACAGCACCGCGGAATCCGACGTGACATCACCCGTCGCGATGCCGCTGGGAAGCGTCAGGCGGTTGCGGACCAGGGCGACCCCGCCGGGTGAACGAGTCAGGGGCGTCGCGTTCACCGCGGTGGGAGCGGACGCCAGGACTGCGGCCAGGACGGAGCCCTTGACGATGCTGCGGCGGGAGATGTCGGCGCGTGGGAAGGAGGTCATGGCGCCAGCGTTCACCGTGCTGGAACATGGAGCCTTGACCGCGGATGAACAGCCAGTGAGGGGAGTCGGAACAGCAGGGTGGACACCATCGAGGGGGCTTACCACCCGCCGGCTCGGCTACCCGACGGTGACGGTACCTGTCCGGATGCCCCAGAGGACGGTCTGGAGGCGGTCGCGAGCCCCCGTCTTCTCGAGCAGATGAGCGAGGTGGTACTTGACGGTGGTCTGTTCCACGAAGAGTTGTGCGGCGATCTCGGCGTTCGAGAGGCCCTGCGCGAGAAGCCGGAGGACGTCGATCTCCCGGTCGGTGAGCGGCGAGGGAAGCTTAGCGCGTACATCGGCCGGTGGTCTGGGTGGGCGGCGCTGCACGAACTCCTGCAGGATCCGCCGGGTCAGCCGCTGGTCGAGGGTGCCGTCGCCCTGGGCGACCGAGCGGACGGCGTCGAGCAGCGTGTCCTCGTCGGCGCCCTTGAGGAGGAATCCGGCGGCCCCTGCTTCGAGGGCGGCGAAGATGTCGTCGTCGATGTCGAAGGTGGTCAGGATCAGGATCTCGCTGCTCAGGGTGGCGTCGGCGGAGATGACGCGCGTCGCGGCGACGCCGTCCAGAACGGGCATCCGGATGTCCATGCACACGACGTCGGGGCGGAGTTCCGTGGTCAGCCGGATGGCGTCCCGACCGTTCTCGGCCTCCCCGACGACGGTGATGTCAGCGGCTGAGTCGAGCAGGACAGCCAGTCCGGCGCGGACGATGACCTGGTCATCGGCGATGAGGACACGGATCATCGTGGTGCTCCTGGTTCGGAAGTCGGGATCCGTAGCTGGTTGCTCCAGCCGCCGGCTTCGGTGGGTCCGGTGACGAGCTCGGCTCCGATGAGCGTCGCTCGCTCATGCATGCCGACGAGCCCGTACCCGTCCCTGTCACGGTCGCGGACCGCTGGCGGCTGAGCGTGGGTGACCTCCCGGAAGCGGATGGTCGACGTGTTCTCCACGGTGAGCACAGTGCGGTCGGAGGTGTACTCGATCGTCACCGCGCACGCGGCGCCAGGAGCGTGGCGGGCGGCGTTGGCGAGCGATTCCTGGACCACGCGGTAGACCGTCGCCTGGGCGGCAGGCCCCAGCTGAGTCGGCTCCCCCGTGGTCCTGAAGGTGACGATCTGACCGCGGCGTACGGCGGCGTCGATTAGCTGCGGGAGGTCATCAAGTCCCGGGGTGCCGCCTGGCGCCCGGACATCGCCGGTGTCGGCCTCCGTGTCCGGGTCAGGGCGGAGCAGACCGACGGTCCTGCGGAGATCGATCATCATGGCCCGGGCTTCTCCTTCGAGTTCACGGAGCATGGCCCGTGTGCGGAGCGGATCCTTGTCGATCAGTGTTCCTGCCGCCTGTGCGGTGACGATGATGCCGGACAGGTGGTGTCCGGCGATGTCGTGCAACTCCCGGGCGAGCGCGGTCTGCTCGGCCCGCCGCCGCTGAGCGGTGTCGCGGACTTTCTCGCGGCGGATCAGCTCGTCGCGTTCCTGCGCAGCAACGGCGAGGTGCGCGCGATTGCGGACGAATTCAGCGACCAGTGCCGGTGCCGCGTACTCGGCGACCAGGCGCCCGGCGACCACGGCGACGGTGAGCAGCGGCGGCTGGGGCCCGCCCAGTGCCACCCCGAGGACGACGACGCTGCTCACGACTGCGAGCGCCGCCAGGTACAGCCACGCCTGTGGCCGTGGTGCCCACCGGATGACGTGGAAGGCGGCGATGGCGACCGCAAGGCCCCCGAGTCCCAGGTCCGCGCCGCTGAGGGCGAGGAGAGCCGTCTGGAGCATCACGACGATGGTGAACACCGGCGCTGCGGCTCTGTACCGGAAGAGGAGTGCGGCGGCCTGACCGGCTGCGAGAGCCGCGTGCAGCGCCGTCAGAGCGAGTGGTTGAGGCGGCTGCAGGAGATCCGTGGTTCCGATGACGAGGTAGATGACCGCACTCACGAGAACGACGACGGGTGGGGCGACCACGCGCAGGCGTGAGGGCTGACGGTCGGATGCCGACCTCGTGAGGAGCGCGCAGTCCCTCGCCGGCCGCCGGCTTCGCATGGACCTCACGGACTAAGTCAACCACGGGCATACCGGTCAGCCACGGCCGCTCCGGCGCCGACTGTCCTTATGGCCAGTGCGGGACTGGTCCTGCGGCGGGGGTGCGGAACGCACCTGATTGACACCCTCGAAATATGAACGAACAAGAGAATGAACCCCTCCTCGTCCAGCACCTCTCGAAGTCCTTCCGCGGTGTCCGGCGGGCGGAGGACATCACCTTCACCGTCGGCGCCGGCCGCGTCACGGGCCTCCTCGGCCCCAATGGTGCCGGCAAGACCACGATCATCCGTATGCTGCTGGGTCTGGTGGCCCCCGACGCGGGAGAAGCGCTCGTGTTCGGCAAGCCCTTCCGCCACCTGCCCGATCCGACGCGGCTCGTCGGAGCCGTGCTCGATGCCGGCGGTCTCCACCCCGGCCGTACCGCCCGGCAGCATCTGAGGATCGCCGCCGCTCAGGGTTACCACGGGACGGCCCGTGTCGAGGAGGTGCTCGAGATCGTCGGCTTGAGCGCCGACGCCGATCGCCGGATCCGTGACTACTCCCTCGGCATGCGCCAGCGCGTCGCCATCGCCACGGCGATCCTAGGCGACCCGAAGATCCTCGTTCTCGACGAGCCCGCGAACGGCCTCGATCCTGCCGGGATCCACTGGCTGAAGCGGTACCTGCGCTCCTTCGCCGACCATGGCGGCAGTGTCCTACTGTCCTCTCACCTCCTCGCCGACGTGGCGCAGGTCGCCGACGACATCGTGGTGGTCACGGACGGTCGGGTGCGCTCGGCGACCACCCTCGCCGACGCCCTCACCGCGTCCGACGGCGACCTCGAGCACTTCTACCTCTCCATGATCAACGCCTCCGAACGGATCACCCATGCTGCGCGCTGAAACTCTGAAGCTCATCACCATCCCCGCGACGAAACTCGCCGTCCTCATCGCGGCGCTCGGGCTGATCGCCACGCAGCTCACCTCCACCGTCCTGCTGCCTCACCTCGTCGACAGCGGAGCCGCCGGCCCGGAGGTCACCAGCGAGCTCCCGGTCATCGACATGGCACTGGCTTCCGAGCAGCTGGCCGTCCTCAATCCTCTGGGAGCCGGCAGTTCCGTGGGGATCGTCCTCATCGCCGTCATACTCCTCGGAGTCCTCGCCGGTACCGGTGATTTCCGGTTCGGCGGTATGGTCGGCGCGGCACTGGCCGAACCGCGTCGTGAGCGCATCGTGCTCGCCAAGGTCGAGGCCACCGCGCTGATCGGCGCCGCAACAGGACTCATCCTCGCGGCGGTGTCCATCGCCAGCCTGTTCCTCGCGCTGATCCTCGACGGCACGGCCATGGCGGCCGGCCTGCCCGACATCCTGGGGACCCTCGGTCGCGGGGTCCTGGTCATCACGTTCCTGAGCCTGATCGGACTCGCCACCGGCCTGCTCCTTCGAAATCAGCTCACCGCGGTCCTGGTCATGCTGAGCGTCCTGGTCCTGGAACCGATCCTCCTGGCGATCCTCCAGCTCGCCACGGGGACCCTCCCGATCTGGGCACAGCTCATGCCCGTGACCCTGTCCCATGCCGTGATCGGTGCACCCGATGCAGTCACCGGCATCGCCGCTCTCGGAGCTCTCATTGTCCTGACCGCACTCCTCCTGACCGGCGCCGCCGTCGTCCTCAACCGCCGCAGCCTCTGACCCTCCGCTGACCCCCCAACCCGATCGGACACCACGTGACCTACTCGACTCATCCCCCGAAGCATGAGCCCGCCCGCACCGCCCTGCTCTGGGCCCTCCTCATCGCAGCGCTGCCCGCCAACATCATGACCACCACGGTGGTTCCCATCGTGGCGCTCTCGATTCCCTCCGGAGTCATCACCCTCACCTGCGCGGCACTCCTCGTCCGACGGCACAGGCGCCGAAGGCGCGCATCAGGGACCATCCCCTCCATGACATCGGGGCACTGACATGAGACGCACACCCGCCTTCACGGTCGTCGCGACCGCACTGATGGCCACGTTCACGGTGACCGCCTGCACGTCCTCGCCTGCACCCGACGCCTCCCAGGACGTACCGGAGGTGCTGACCAGCATCGCCGAACGACTTGTCGACGAGGGGTACCCGGCCGCAATCGTGACCCGCACCCTTCCGGACGGCACCGCACAGACCGCATCCGCCGGCACAGCCGACCTCGCCACCGATGCCCCCGTCCCCGCAACTGCGGAGGTGCGTATCGGGAGCGCCACCAAGACGTTCACCGCGGTCGTGGCGCTGCAACTCGTCGAGGAAGGACGCCTCGAGCTGGACCGGAGTGTCGACACGTACCTGCCCGGCATCGTCGAGGGCGAGGGGATCGACCCTGACGCCATCACGGTCCGCCAGCTGCTCCAGCACACCAGCGGCCTCCCCGAGTACGCCGACGTCATCGCCGCGGAGCCCTTTGCCCAGCACGACGTCTACCGCTCACCGCGGGACGTGCTCGACCTGGCGCTCGAGCGGCCCGCAACCTTCCCCGCGGGGGAACGGCACGAATACTCCAACACCAACTACATCGCTCTGGGCCTCATCATCGAACGTATCGCGCAACGACCCCTGGCCGAACAGATCCACGACCGCATCGTCACACCCCTGGACTTCGATCACACCTACCTGCCCGGACCGGGTGACAGAGGACTTCGAGGTGACCATCCCCTCGGCTACCACGTCAAACCGGACGGGGAACTGGGCGACATCACCGAGGCCGATCCTTCCTCGGCCTGGGCAGCCGGAGCGATGGTGTCCACGCCTGCCGAGCTCAACACCTTCATGCAAGCCGTCCTCGACGGAGAACTCCTGGAACCGGCCGAGCTCGATCAGATGCTCTCCGGCATCTCCACCGGCGACGAGCTCTTCCCCGGATCCCGGTACGGCCTGGGGATCGAGAGCACCGAGCTGAGCGGTGGAACGGCCTGGGGCCACTCAGGCGACATCCCCGGCTACCAGACCCGCAACGCGGTCGCGGAGGACGGCACCGCCGTCACCGTCTCCGTGACCGCACTTCCCTTCGCCATCTTCGACGGCCCCCAGGCGGAGCTGATCGAGCGCTATCGCATGGTGATCGACACCGTCGACGAAGCCCTCAGCACTCCCTGATCCGACGCACGTGCCCCGGTTCAATGACAGGACATGTCGCCCTCCGAGATTGGTACGGACGGCGGCATGTCTGCTGATTCGGATGAGGTGCCTAGACGTTGAAGCGGAACTCCACCGCGTTCCGTCACGGAATAACCTTTACTGCACTACTCGCCACGTATCGCGGTCTACACAGATACACGTCCTTACCGCACTCCGCCTTCATGGCCCAGGTTGCTCCATGGCCAAGGTTTTGGAGGTGACCGGAAGCAAACTCCTTGCCATTCGCCGTACACCTGTCCGTTGAAGTACTCCCCTGATTCTCCGAGCAGTGGGCTTGCCGCACATTCTTCAGAACCGGTCTTGGCGCTTCCAAAGACCGGACACATGGAAAATACGCCATTCGCTGTAGGGCTCAAGGTCTGCAGCTACGCGCTGTCGAACGTCGGGCGCCGGCTCGAAGCAGGATCCCCTCATGATCCAGCAGCTACCTAGACACGCATGATAAGGGATGGTCTCGAGTCGTCAGTCGCGCAATCGCACTTTCAGCCGCGAGTTGCCGTTCGAGGCTAATTCTTGATCTATGTCCAAAAAGTCCAGTGATCGGACGAGCTGGCCGAGTCGTGCATGTCCGTAGTTCCGTGAGTCGAAGGCCGGGTAGTTACCGACCAAGAACCATCCGACGTTGGACAACAGGGACCACCCGTCGTCCTCGACTGTGCTCGTCACTGCCGTTCGAAGCATGGTGTAAAGGTCGGGCAAGTCACCAGCCTCGGAGGCACTGGGACTTGGCGCGGCCTGCTCGTAACCGCTTAGAGCCGGCTGGCCGGGTGGGTTGGGTTCGCCTTCAACCAACTTCTCGTCTTCGATATCTGGAACCGTTTCGTCCTTCTCCAAGAGTTCCAGAAACGTGAAACGGTCACACGCGTTGCTGAAGGCCGATGGCGTCTTCTTTTCGCCGATCCCGATCACCCGCTTGCCGGCTTCGCGGAGTCTTATGGCCAGGCGGGTGTAATCGCTGTCAGACGCGACGAGGCGAAAGGTATCCACGTTTCCGGAATACAACAAATCCATTGCGTCGATTATCAGCGCCGTGTCCGTCGCTCCCTTGCCCGGCACGTAAGCGATCTGTTGCACGGGCTGCAGCGCGAGATCAGTTAGCAGTCGCCGCCAGCCACCCAAGTTTGGGCTGCCCCAGTCGCCGTACCCCCGCTTCACACCAAGCACTCCGTGCGTTTGCGCCTCGGCGATGATGGCATGCCCCCGGCGGAAGCTAATGTTGTCGCAGTCGATCAGCACCGCCACACGCGGCAACCGTGTCCCCGATAGTTCATTCGGCTGTTCCATAAAGCAGTTCTACCGCAGTGTGGCTGGTCGTGCCTCCGTTACCTTTTGGTAGCACCATCCCTGTGCAATTGCGGCGTCTGATAAAATGGTGTACTGCCAGCCTCGCTCAGGCATGATAGAAGTGCTCATCTTCAATTCCTCAATTGGCGGACTTCCTGAACCACGGTTCGCCATCGAACTCTGCATCCAAGAACCCGCCCGCACTCATGTTGATCAGGTTCGGCCCTGGAAGATCATGCGGCACGAATCTCGTGTCCTCAGGGTGATGGTAAACATATTCCCTTGCCGTGTGCGCCAGATGCTCGTTGAAGAGCTTTTCCATGGCTGTTGTGCCAGCTTGTGTAGCGTCAGCCTTCCCGACGAGGACAGCTGCTCTGATTTCCTGGACTCGTGCGTCCTCTGTTTCCAGACCTTCAAGCATCACCATCGGATCGCTCATGAGTAAACCGAGCTTTCGGGTGAGCGGGAAAGTGATACCCCACTCCGTCATGAAGCCCACACCTTGCCAATCCTCGTCCTGCGGGTTGGGGATCAGAGTCACCGGGGCGTCCGAGGTGACGAGGGAACGCCGTGCAAACCGCACCAAGCTCCACGGTCTGGTCGCGAAGTAAGGAGTCAGCTTTTCAGCCGTATTAAGCATGTGCTCAATATGCGCAAGGTTCGAAAAGCTAATTGGCGGTCCGCCGGGCTGGGTCGCCTCCTCCCATATTCGTTCCTCCTGCTCGGGCGTTGAATCCGATCCAAGATTCTTCTTGATCCAGTTCCCAACGTTCTCGCGCCCGCCGGCGCCGACCTCGAAGCGAACGAGCTTAGCCCGAAGGTATTCCATAGTTTTGCGGGTGTCCGGTTCTCGTACGCTCTGAAGCGCCATGAAGTAAGACAGCGTCAATCGCTCGGCCTCTGACGGAGGGAACTCGTTCCTTTCGAACTGCCGGACGATGTTGATGGCCTCCCCCTCGACTACGCTCAACGCCTTTTCGAACTCGTCAGGTTCTTCGAACTCCTCCACCGTATGGAAGTGGGTTTGCGCCGCCACCTTCTTAGTCGATGAGGTGAACGGTTTCCGCGAGCGATCGAGGGGTACGACCATGACTCGCCCATTTTCGGCAGCGAATCCACGCAGGTATCCCTGAGGTACGTAGTGGTGAAGCTTTGCCGTATTGCCCTCACCTGCCATGCTTGGCATCCTTCCACAGCATAGGCCGGAGGGTCGGCTGATGATGAGCCTCTGGCGATGGGGTGGTGGCCGCCGCGCAATTACTGTGATCTTGCGGCGCCTTACAAGGGAGGAACTAGTTCGGCTCACCGTTGGCTAGAGATGTCCGGGTCGTATCCAACGACTCGACGAAAAGGAGGAGTGGGCGGTCAGCGGCTCCGTCCGGGCCCCGGATAGGATCAATCTGATCACGCTGGCACAAGAGCCATGTTGACCTCGAGGGGATGCATCAATGGTGAATTACTGGTGGGCTAGTCAGAACGCGAACTACCCGATCGTCATTAAGCTGGGCACCCTGTGGACCTGTCCACGAGAAGACGGGAGCGTCGATACCAGCAGGGGTCAGATAAAGAACCTGCAGCCGGGGGACATCGTCTTCCACCACTACAAAAGCTACCTCCGTGCTGTCAGCCGCGTGACGGAGTCATGGAGACCCTGGGTGCGCCCTGAGGGATACCCGAAGCCGTATGTGCAGGAAGGCGACGACGGTTGGCTTGTCACTGTTGACCCGATCCGGACCGAATTCAAGCTGCACTATAAGCGCGTTGCCGAGCTGATCAGAATAGGACCCAAAGCCCCACTGAACATCCTAGGCAAGCCGCAGCAGAAATACCTGTCCGCGCTTTCGGAAGAGGACGGGCTGGCGCTGCTGAAAGGGCTCGATCTGCCGGTTCCGGGCACCGACACGCACGGCCTCTTCGGCCGTCCGGACGAGTTTTGGGATGGAGGGGAAACTGATGAGTTGTCCCTGGGCGAAGTACGGCGGGAGCAGTCGGACTTGCGCCGGCACCTGTTGCAAGGCCGGGCTGCGGCACCCTGCTCGATCTGCGGTGAGGAGCGGCCCTCCCGGCTGCTGATCGCGGGCCACATCAAGCCGCGCAGCCGATGCACCGAGCAGGAACGCAAGGACTTCCAATCAGTTGCAATGCTCGTCTGCAGCCTGGGCTGCGACGCGCTGTTCGGCTGGGGCTACATCGTCGTGGATCCGAATGGCCGCGTGCGCCGCGGCATTCGCGCCGAAACCAAGGATGTCGAAGCTGCAGTTGACCTACTTATTGGCAAGTTATGCTCCGCCTACAACGAACACACAACGGACAATTTCTCTGCTCACTCCCAGCTGTGTCTCCAACAGCCATAAGAGTGGTATCGGGGGTGGACACTTCCTCGAGCGAAGATGAGTCGGCTGACCAAGGCGACCGGAATCACCTCGCCGCCGGCACCCACCCAAATGCGTAGGCCAAACCTCCCGCGCCGGTGCGCCATAATGACGATATTCAGACAGCGCGAGATGGCGAGATGGAGTGACATTAGTAAGTGAGCGATGAAGACGAGGCCATGCGACGAGTTCGGTTCTACGGTGTGAATGACATGGCAGCTGGTTGGTACGTCCCGCGCGTAGCCGAACTCGTTCACCAATTTGACCCCGCCAACGTCCCGACACAGACCCTGGACATCATCGAACTACACCACGTCCAGCAGTACCTGGAACATGGCCTCCTTCCTAAGGATTACAACGAGGAGCAGCGCGAACAGGCTAGGGCACGGATCCCCCAAATCCGTAGCACCGTAGCCCGGTTCTTCACGGCGATCGACAATACAAACTTCCCAGCCGTGGTGGATGGTGTCGGCCACGAATCTCACGGAAATCTATTGGACCTGCTAGGCCGATACGGAGTCTTCGAACGCTGCGACAGCGAGACGGTTCTCCCCGCGCTCGATGCAACAGACGTACGTCTGGCTGAATTGCTCTCAAGCAGGAGACTTGTGCAGGCCTATGACGCCGAGATACGCACCAGATTGCTTGAGACGCCTGGAAACGCTGAGCACCTGATCCAGAAATATCTGCAGGAGAAGGAGGTGCGACGAGACATACATCTTCCACCGAGCTTCACGTCGGCCGACGCTCGAGGGCTAATGGAATCCTACATCGACAGTGGGAACCCGCACCTAAACTACGTCGGGCTTATTGCAACCGCAAAGGAGAACCCACGGGCGGGAATTGACACCAAGCTCAAACTGCGGGCAAAGCGGCGTGAAGATGCGCTGAATACTATTTTCTTTGCCGAGAACAGGGGATTCAGAACCGGCTGGGAGGTGGGCATCTCGGAAACCCAGCGTGAACCTGTGGTTCTGGAGATGGGTGAGTCCGCAGAGGGGTTGGTCTCCCGACAGACATACAGCAGCCGGTGGCTGGAAGAAACACTGGATGCCCCAAGTATCCTCAACAACTTCCAGCACCTGTTCGACTTCGCTGACCGTCAATCGTTGCTGACGCTTCCGTCCTATCCCGCAAATATGGGCGTGATGGAACAGCTCATGGGAACCGTAGGAAGGACGGAGTACAAGGTCGGCGCGGCGTTTCGAGCCATTGACGTGAGCACCCTTCTCCAGACCCGTCTGTACCTGGACTTCTTAGAGTCGAAAGACATCGACCTAGAGCACATTATCTCCTGGTTTTTCGAGGAGTACCTCGTTGACGAGTTTGGAGCAAAGAACTTCTCATTCACCCCCACAGACAGAGGCACGTCATACCTACAAAAGGTAAGGCACCTCTTCGCCGAGATGGAAAGCGCCGCAAACCAGTTCACCCTGTTCGCCGAGGATGGTGAACTCGACCGTGACCTGCTTGCCATGGGGTCAGATCAGGTCCGATACAAGGAAATCCCGAGCCTCCTTGAGGGAAAGTACGTCTATCCGTCCGAAGGCTCGGAGATTACTGGCATCATGAATCTTCTTTTCTCCGACCAAGCGGCGCTGAACTACATCAATGAGAACCGCACGGCGGACAACGCGGCGAGGCTCCTCTTGGACAACTGGGTTGCTTACGGTGACTTCGAGGACTACCAAAGAACAAGGATCGACTACCTGATCGAACGAGGCGTTCTTAAGGACACTGGAACGCGGGTCCAGTTTGTGAATGTCGAGCAATTCCTCATCCTCCACGCTCTGTTCACCACTCAAGCAGCCAGTTACTACCATCTCTCCCCCACCGGACGCACGGAGGTGCACGCCATGGAGGCAAAGGGCTGGGTGACGCGCGGCTCCTCGTTGCTGACCAATGCCGAAGGACAGTACTTCAACTACTTTCTCAACGGGTTAGATTTCAGCAACGGGCCCCAATTGCGAAACAAGTACCTTCACGGATCGCAAGCCAACGCGGACGGGGAGAACGCGCACTTCAACACCTACATCACCGCACTACGACTGACGGTGGCACTGGTAATCAAGATGAATGACGACTTTTGTCTCTCAGCATCCGAGTCAAGGTCGGAGCAAAGTAGCTAGAGAGACTCTGCTCCCGCACACAACCTCTTTCTAGTCTGCTCGCCGGAACACCGCATGGTCATGTACACGACCGAGCACGCAGGCTCTACAGACTGTCCAGGGCATTTGGAGCGACGATAGACCACACGAGCGCGATCATGACCATCCCGCGCCTCGGTACTGGTCGGACGCTGCCGGAACCCGGGAAGCACGCGCTGAACTAGACGTTGAAGCGGAACTCCACCACGTCGCCGTCGGACATCACGTATTCCTTGCCCTCGATGCGCACCTTGCCACGGGACTTCGCCTCGCTCATCGACCCGGCGCTGATGAGGTCCTCGAACGAGACCACCTCCGCCTTGATGAAGCCGCGCTGGAAGTCCGAGTGGATGACGCCTGCGGCCTCGGGCGCCGTCGCACCCTTCTTGATCGTCCAGGCGCGGCTCTCCTTCGGGCCCGCCGTCAGGTAGGTCTGCAGGCCGAGGGTGTGGAAGCCCACGCGTGCGAGCTGGTCGAGGCCGGATTCCTCCTGGCCGTTCATCTCGAGCATCTCGCGTGCCTCGGCCTCATCGAGCTCCACGAGGTCGGCCTCGAGCTTGGCGTCGAGGAAGATGGCGTCGGCGGGCGCGACGAGCTCCCGTAGTTCCGCCTGGCGCTCCGGGCTGCCGAGCACGGCGTCGTCGACGTTGAAGACGTAGATGAACGGTTTGGCGGTGAGCAGGCTGAGTTCGCGGAGGTGCTCCATCTCGAGCTTGTCGCTCGTCACGGAGGCGAAGATGGTGTCACCGCGCTCGAGGACGGTCTGCGCCGCCTGCATGGCGGCGAGTTGCGCGGCCTCGCGCTTCTTGATCTTGACTTCCTTCTCGACGCGCGGGATCGCCTTCTCGAGCGTCTGGAGGTCGGCGAGGATCAGTTCGGTGTTGATGGTCTCCATGTCGGAGCGGGGGTCAACCTTGCCGTCGACGTGGATGACGTCGGGGTCGTCGAACACGCGGATGACTTGGGCGATCGCCTCGGCCTCGCGGATGTTGGCGAGGAATTGGTTGCCGAGGCCCTCACCCTCGGACGCGCCCTTGACGATGCCTGCGATGTCGACGAAGGACACGGTGGCCGGCAGGGTCTGCTTCGATCCGAACACCTCGGCCAGACTCTGGAGACGCGAGTCGGGCAGACTCACCACACCGACATTCGGCTCGATGGTCGCGAACGGGTAGTTCGCAGCCAGCACGTTGTTGCGCGTCAGCGCGTTGAAGAGGGTTGATTTGCCGACGTTGGGCAGTCCGACGATGCCGATAGTAAGAGCCACAGGAGTCGAGTCTACCGGCCTGTGCCCCGGCGCTCGCCTGTGTCCTGACCGCTGAATGTCGGAGCGTACTGCGACAGTGTGGGCATGAGCACAATCACCGTTCTCCTGGTTCTCCTCGCCCTCCTCGTCGGGTGTGCGCTCGGGGCGTTCCTCACGCTGCGAACGCTCCGCTCGCGCGACGACGGCCTGCGGATCGAGCTCGACGACGTCGCCGAGCGCCTCGGGCGCACCACGACGGAGCTCGCCGCTGCCGCCGCGCAGCGGGACCTGCTGCAGCAGCACAACCGCGAATTGACCGGCAGGACGTCGGCGGACCAGGACGTGCTGCGCGCGCTGGCGCCCGTCGCCGAGAAGCTGACCCAGGTG
Source organism: Arthrobacter sp. TJ-266 (assembly GCF_058269115.1). NCBI lineage: Bacteria > Bacillati > Actinomycetota > Actinomycetes > Micrococcales > Micrococcaceae > Arthrobacter > Arthrobacter sp. TJ-266. The sequence continues at coordinate 800,470 of NZ_JBZCNC010000001.1, read as the reverse complement.
CAGCGACAGGTGGGACTCCTCGAGCGCGATCGCGTCGAGCAGTACGGAGAGCTCGCCCGGCAGCTCGAGGAGGCGCGCGAGGCCGACGCGCGCCTGCTGTCTACGACGCAGTCGCTCGCCGGCGCCCTCCGCAGCACCAGTGCCAGGGGCCAGTGGGGTGAGGTGCAGCTGAGGCGCGTCGTCGAGGCAGCGGGGATGCTCTCGCGCGTCGACTTCCTGGAGCAGGCCTCGGTCACCGGCAGCGACGGCGCGACCGCCCGGCCCGACATGGTGGTCCGGCTGCCCGGGGACAAACAGCTCGTGATCGATGCGAAGGTGCCGCTGAGCGCGTTCCTCGCTGCCCAGGAGCACCCCGAGACCGCCGACGACGGCGCCGCCTCCTCGCCCGCGGACACCGACGCGCGGCGCGCGGAGCTGCTGCGTCAGCATGCGAAGGCCGTGCGCGCCCATGTCGACGCGCTCGCCCGGAAGAAGTACTGGGAAGGGGTGGCCAACTCCCCCGAACTGGTCATCTGCTTCATCCCCGTCGAGTCCGTGCTCTCCGAGGCACTGCGGGCGGATCCGGAGCTGCTCGACTACGCGTTCGGCCGGAACGTCGCGCTCGCCTCGCCGGTCTCGCTACTGGGCATCCTCAAGGGCGCGGCGTTCAGCTGGCGGCAGGCGGTCCTGACGGACAACGCCCGGGAGCTGTTCGAACTCTCCAAGCAGCTCTACGAGCGCCTCGGCACGATGGGCGGCCATGTCACACGGCTCGGCGCGTCGCTGACCACGTCGGTCGAGCGGTACAACGCGTTCATCGGTGCGCTCGAGTCGCGCGTTCTCCCCACCGCCCGAAGGATCGGCGCGTTCGACTCGGCGTCACTCGAGGTGGTCGACGCCGCGGCCGAGGCGCCGGGAGACGGGGCAGTTGCTACCCCTGCGGGGCAGCACGCGGATGTCAGTCTCCTGGGAACGGCCCGCGCCCAGCGCGCCGGCTCGACGACCGGGCCTGCGGGAAGCGCGACGGTCATCGAGGCGACACCGCGACCGTTGACAGCGCACGAGCTCCTCGACGGAACGGACGGCTGACGAGCAACCTGCCTGGGCGCTCCCTACCTGAGCTGACGGGAAACAAATTCAGCGGGCGCGAACGGACGTGAGCCGGGACGTCCTGAGCCGGCGTGCGGCGGCTGTCTTTCTCCGGAACTGACGGACGTACGTCAGTCCAACGTCGGTGCGTCAGTTCAGGGAGGAGCGGTCCTGCCGCTGACCCCGACCGCCGCGGCCCTGGGAGGGATCCCCCATCGCCTTGAGTGCCGCGCGGATCTCCTTGGGGAGGGAGAAGATGATGTCCTCCTCCGCCGTCACGACCTCCTCCACGTCCGCGTAGCCGTATTCGGCGAGCAGACGGAGGACGTCCTGCACCAGGTTCTCCGGAACCGATGCCCCGGAGGAGACCCCCACCGAGGTGACCCCTTCGAACCAGGACTCGTCCACCTCGTTGGCGTAATCGACCCGGTACGAAGCCTTGGCGCCGTATTCGAGCGCCACCTCGACGAGACGGATCGAGTTCGACGAGTTCGACGACCCGACCACGATCACGAGGTCGCACTGCGGGGCGATCTTCTTGATGGCCGCCTGGCGGTTCGACGTGGCGTAGCAGATGTCGTCGCTGGGCGGATCCTGCAGGGTGGGGAACCGTTCCTTGAGCAGGTTCACGGTCAGCATCGTCTCGTCCACGCTGAGCGTGGTCTGCGACAGCCAGATCAGGCGTTCCGGATCCCGCACCTGCACCTTGTCGACGTCCTCGGGCCCGTTGACGATCTGGATGTGGTCCGGCGCCTCACCTGCGGTGCCCTCCACTTCCTCGTGGCCTTCGTGCCCGATGAGGAGGATGTCGAAGTCGTCGCGCGCGAAGCGCTGCGCTTCCTTGTGCACCTTCGTCACGAGCGGGCAGGTGGCGTCGATGGTCCGGAGTCCGCGGTCCGCCGCCGACTGCACGACGGCCGGTGACACCCCGTGCGCCGAGAACACGACGAGAGCGCCCTCGGGAACCTCGTCCGTCTCGTCCACGAAGATGGCGCCCTTGGCCTCGAGCGTCGAGACCACGTGCAGGTTGTGCACGATCTGCTTCCGCACGTAGACCGGCGGACCGTAGTGCTCGAGAGCCTTCTCCACGGCGATCACGGCGCGGTCCACACCGGCACAATACCCACGCGGAGCCGCGAGCAGTACCTTCTTCTGCCCGCTCACGGGCGCGGCGGCGAGGACGTCCTCGGGGGAACGACGCCGGCGCGGGATGGTGGGCATGGGGACCTGAACGGCGGTACTGGTCATGCCCCGATTCTACGTGGTCGCCCTGCGCGGGTCGGTCGCCGAGCCGAGCGCTCCGCTCAGGGCTGACCCCGGCGCCGTCGGCCGAACGTGAGCTGCAGGACGACGCCGAGCACCACCGCGAGCAGTCCCCCGACGATCACCGGTGTGCTGGACGCTGCGATGCTGACGGCGGCCCGACCTGTCAGGCCCCCGAGAAAGACGTCCGCGAGCGCACCCGTGCCGGGAGTGCCGGCGACCACGCCGGGCAGCCAGGTCCCGCCGAGCGCTCCGACGACGCCGATCGCGGCGAGACCGAGTCCCAGGAGCGCTAACGTGGTGCCGCGCCGTCGGGCGATGACGAGTGCGAGCAGAGCGACGACGCCGGCCGCTGCGAGGTAGAGCTGCCAGGGCTGGACCGCGTCGGCGAGGCCACTCAGCAGACCTCCGCGCTGGACGGAGCCGATGTCGATGATGGTGTCCTCGGGCAGCGGCACGTCGATGCCCAGCGTTCCTGCGAGGTCCCCGGTCAGCAGATCGATCACGGGACCCAGATCGAGGCTGAGGACCGCGGGGGCCGTCTCCGTCGGACCGGGCGCCTGCGCGAAGGTGAAGGCGTGCGAGAGTCGCAGCGTCTCGGCCCACGCCGCCTCGTAGCCGGAGGATCCGCTGACGGTTCCGGCGGCATCGCGCACGAGCGGTTCGACGACCGAGTTCAGCTGCTCGGGGAGACCGATGGTGGCCGTGACCTCCCCTGCCAGAGCGTCCGCAAGGGTGTTCTGGAAGGCCTGATCGTCGGCCAGAGGAGCGGCCAGAGCCACGAAACCGGACTGCTCGACGAGGTTCTCGTCCACCCAGGCGGCAGCGAGTCCCCCGGCGGCCAGGAGGAGGGCGACGAGCGCCACGACGGCTGAGAGGAGGGTGCGCATGGGGTCCTTCGCTGGGAGCTACAGCTCCCGATTATGCCCGTTCTGCACGGTCGGGCACGCGTGGGACGGCGGTGGGCAGCGGCTCCGAGTAGGAGGCGCTCGATGTCACTGCGCACATACCGCCGGGCGCAGCGGAGCTCTGGGGGCCGGGGGTGGTAGACGTTAAGGACGAGCAAAGGTCGTCGACCGGTGCGGGCCGATGGAGGACAGGACGAGCAATGACGAGTGAGGCGACGCGGACGGGCGCCGTGGACGACGCCGGCGGATCAACGCCTCCGTCCACCATCCCCCCGACGGCCGCGGAGACCTCACCGGACGCTCCCTGGCCGCTGCATCTGCTGTCCGAGAAACTGAAGGCGCACATCGAGCGAGCGCCCGCCGCGTGGGTCGAGGGGCAGGTCATCGAGCTCAATCGGCGCGGGAGCATGTGCTACATCACCCTGCGTGACGTCGACTCCGAGGTGTCGCTCTCCCTGTCGGTCTACGGCAGCGTGATGGACCGGGTCTCCTCCCCGCTGGAGCGCGGGTCACGCGTGGTCGCCAGGCTGAAGCCGGACTTCTGGGTCAAGACGGGCCGCCTGTCCATGCAGACCATCGACATCCGACCCGTCGGCATCGGCGACCTGCTCGCGAGGATCGAGCGGTTGCGGCAGGCACTGGCGGCGGAGGGACTGTTCGCGTCGACCCGGAAGAAGCGCCTGCCGCTCCTCCCTCACCGGATCGGGCTGATCACCGGTCGGGAGTCGGACGCCATGAAGGACGTGACGCGCAACGCGGCCCTCCGGTGGCCCGCGGTCGAATTCGACGTGCGCGAGGTCGCCGTCCAGGGTGTGAGCAGCGTCGCGCAGGTGATTGCCGCCCTCGCGGCCCTCGACGCCGACCCCCACGTGGACGTCATTATCATCGCGCGCGGCGGAGGGGCACTGGAGGATCTCCTGCCGTTCAGCGACGAGTCCCTCGTCCGGGCGGTCGCCGCCGCACGGACGCCCGTGGTGAGTGCGATCGGCCACGAGGCGGACCGCCCGCTGCTCGACGAGGTCGCCGATGTGCGCGCCTCGACACCGACCGACGCCGCGAAGCGTGTGGTCCCCGACGTGACGGAGGAACTCGGACGCATCGCCCAGGCGAGGAGTGCGCTCGAACGGTCCATCCGGACCCTCGTGCATCGCGAGGCAGACAGCCTCGCCACGCTTCGCTCCCGGCCCTCCCTCGCGAAGCCCGAAGGCATGGTTGACGTGCGTGAGGCGGACATCGAGCGGCTGCGCTCCCGCTCCCTCCGGAGTACGAGCACGGCCGTGACGCGTGAGGCCGACGCGGTGCACCACCTGCGCGAGCGGGTCAGGTCCCTCTCCCCCCAGAAGACGCTCGACCGCGGCTACGCGGTGGTGCAGCTGGCCGACGGGCACGTGGTCCGGGAACCCGCCGAGCTCGATGACGGCGACGCCCTGCGCATCCGCGTCGCGGGCGGCCACTTCAGCGCGATCACACGCAACCGAATCGGCTCGGCACAGAGCCACCAAGAGGACGAGGACACAGCATGACGGATCACCAGCAGTCGGCGCAGGCGGATGTCGGCACCCTCTCCTACGAGCAGGCCCGCGAGGAACTCGTGGCCGTCGTCTCCCGGCTCGAAGCCGGCGGCGTGAGCCTCGAGGAGTCACTGGCCCTGTGGGAGCGTGGCGAAGCGCTCGCCGACCGGTGCGAAGCATGGCTCGAGGGCGCGAAGGCGAGGCTCGCCGCAGCGCGCGACAAGGCCGAGAGCCAGTAGGAGAGGTGGACGCGGCGGAGGCGACGGCGGAAGCCCAGGCTCAGGCTCGGGCGAGGTCTTCCACCGCAGCGGCCTACGACGTCGTCGCCGTCGACTATGCACGGGTGCTCCCGGACGCGAGGTTCGAGGCGTCGCTGGACCGGGCGATGCTCGAGGAGTTCGCCGCCCGCGTTGCCGGCACGGGCTGCGGCACGGGCAGCGGCACGGGCAGCGGCACGGGCACGGGCAAGGGCACGGGCGAGCCTCGGGTCGTCGATGTCGGCTGCGGTACCGGCCGGCTGGCAAGTCTCCTGGTGGAACACGGGTTGGAGTACGCCGGAGTGGACGGCTCGAGCGGCATGCTCGACGTGGCGAAAGCTCTCCACCCGGACCTGCCGTTCCGGGTCGGTGATCTCGCGGAACTGCCCGCCGAGGACGCATCCGTGGACGGCGTCCTCGCGTGGTACTCGATCATCCACACGCCGTCGTTGGACCTCCGAGCTGTGGTGCTCGAGTTCCGGCGGGTCCTGCGGACCGGCGGGTTCCTCCTCCTGGGCTTCCAGTCGGGCGAGGGCGAGCGTCGCATCAGCAGCGCGTACGGTCACGACGTCGCGCTGACGGCCGTGCTGCACGCTCCCGGCGCGGTGCAGCAGATGCTGGTGGACGCCGACTTCCTCGTCGAGGCGAGTCTCGTGCGCGCACCACGACCCTCCGAGCGACACCCGCAAGCCATGATCCTGGCGCGACTGCGTGAGACTCCTTGAATCTGCGTGAGTCTGCTTGAATCTGCGTGAATCTGCTTGAATCTGCTTGAATCTGCGCGAGTCTCCCCGAGACCGCCTGAGTCGGACGGCGAGCCGCCCCGAGGCATCAGGACGGCTCCGCACCCCGGGGAGGTAGTTCCTGCAGGGCCCACGCGTTGTCGTCCGGGTCCGCGAAGTAGACGAATCTCCCCCATGGCTGCTCATCGATCTCCGACGCCTGCACCCCACGCTCCACGAGGTCGGTGCGAGCTCGCGCAACGTCGGCCACGACCACTTGGATACCGCGCAGCGAGCCCGGAACCATGTCGCTGATGCCCTCTCCGAGGGCGATGGAGCAGGCCGAGCCGGGCGGCGTCAGCTGCACGAACCGGACACTCTCGCTGACGCGGATGTCCACGTCGAGGACGAAGCCCGCCCGGTCGCGGTAGAAGGCGATGGAGCGGTCCACATCGCTGACGGGTACGCCGATGAGTTCGATCTTCCAGTCCATGAGGGCCTCCGGTGATGGTCGGGTCTCAAGACGAGGAAGCGACGCGGACAGACACTGTCCGCATCGTCGGTCTGCGGCCTCAGCTGGCGGCGAGCCGCTGCTTCTCGACCTCGACGTCGAAGGTCGCCCGCGGCCAGCTCAGCTGCATGTCCTCGAGGGTCCTGGTGAGCAGGTGCTGGACGGCCAGCCGCGCGTACCACTTGCGGTCAGCGGGAACCACGTACCACGGGGCGGCCTCCGTGCTCGTGCGCTCGACGGCGAGCTGGTAGGCCTCCTGGTAGGCGACCCAGTGCTCACGCTCGTCGATGTCACCCGGGTTGTACTTCCAGTACTTGTCCTTGCGCTCAAGCCGCTCCGCCAGCCGTGACTTCTGCTCGTCCTTGCTGATGTGGAGCATCACCTTCAGCACGCGGGTCCCCGCCGCCGCGAGCCCGGACTCGAACGCGCGGATGGCCGGGTACCGGTCCTCGACCTCGGCAGCCGGCGACAGACCGCGCACGCGGTGGATCAGCACGTCCTCGTAGTGCGAGCGGTCGAACACGCCGATGATGCCCGGACCCGGCAGTTGGCGCTTGATGCGCCAGAGGAATGTGTGCTGCTGCTCGGCGGGGGTCGGCGCCTTGAAGGCATGGTGCTTCACGCCCTGCGGGTCGACCAGCCCGACGACGTGGCGGACGATCCCGCCCTTGCCCGACGTGTCCATGCCCTGCAGGACCAGGAGCACCGCGATCCCGCTCCCGGCACGGCTCTCGGCGAAGAGCTTCTCCTGCAGGAGGGACAGAGCATCCGCGCCGGCGGCGAGAGCGGCTGCGCCCTCCTTCTTGCCGCCGTCGAACCCCGGCGTGGAGCGTGGGTCCACGCCGGCGAGCGAGAAGTCCGGGCCGGCGAGGAGCAGGCGGTGCAGTTCGGCGACGTCGACGGTGGGCGGGACCATGGGACTCCTCGGAAGTGGTGCGCTGCTCAGGGCTTGTAGGTCGATAGGAAGTCGGCGAGGCGCCCGATCGCGTCCTCGATGACCTCGACGCTCGGGAGGGTGACCATGCGGAAGTGGTCCGGATTGACCCAGTTGAACGCGGTGCCGTGGGAGATCAGGATCTTCTGCTGCTTGAGGAGGTCGAGGGCGAACTTCTCGTCGTCCTTGATCGGATACACCTCGGGGTCGAGCTTGGGGAACAGGTAGAGCGCGCCTTGCGCGACCTCGCAGCTGACCCCGGGGATGGCGTTGAGCAGCTGCGCGGCCTTGTCGCGCTGCTGCTTGAGACGCCCGCCGGGCAGGATGAGGTCGTTGATGCTCTGGTAGCCCCCGAGCGCCGTCTGGATGGCGTGCTGTGCCGGCACGTTCGCGCAGAGGCGCATGTTCGCGAGCAGGTTGATGCCCTCGATGTAGTTCGCGGCGTCGCGCTTGGGCCCGGAGATCGCCATCCAGCCGCTGCGGAAACCGGCGATGCGGTAGGCCTTCGACAGGCCGCTGAACGTGAGGCAGAGGACGTCGTCGCCGGCGACGGAGGCCGCGTTGATGTGGACGGCGTCGTCGTAGAGGATCTTCTCGTAGATCTCGTCGGCAAAGAGGATGAGCCCGTGCTGCCGCGCCAGCCGGACGATGCCCTCGAGGACCGGCTTCGGGTAGACGGCGCCCGTGGGGTTGTTCGGGTTGATGAGGACGATCCCCTTGGTGTTCGGCGTGATCTTCGACGCCATGTCCTCGAGATCGGGCCACCAGTGGTTGTCCTCGTCGCACAGGTAGTGCACCGGCGTGCCGCTGGCGAGCGCGACGGACGCCGTCCAGAGCGGGTAGTCCGGGGTGGGGATGAGTACCTCGTCGCCCGCGTTGAGCAGGGCCTGCATGGACAGAGTGATGAGTTCGCTGACCCCGTTGCCGAGGTAGACGTCGTCCACGTCGATCGAGTTGATACCGCGGCCCTGGTAGTACTGAACGACGGCGGTGCGCGCCGAGAAGATACCGCGGGAGTCGCTGTAGCCCTGGGCCTTCGGCAGGTTGCGGATCATGTCCACGAGGATGGCGTCCGGTGCCTCGAAGCCGAAGGGCGCCGGATTGCCGATGTTGAGCTTGAGGATCCGGTGGCCCTGCGCCTCCATGACCATGGCATGTTCCAGCAGCGGGCCCCTGATGTCGTAGAGGACATTGCGGAGCTTGTCCGACTGCTTGTACGTGACCATTGGAACAGGATGCCACAGCGAGGGCGCAGTGCCCCGGAAGGCGATGCCGGTCACCGGACCGCAGGGTCGGACACCCGCGCGGCGAGGGCGAGGGACGCCCGGAGCCCCGGACGCACCCGAGGGAGGCCCGGACGTCGGGCCTCCCTCGGATTCGGAGCAGGTGAGGATCAGGTGAGGATCAGCCCGCCAGACCCTTTTCAGCGAGCCAGTCGGCCGCGGCATCGGCCGGCATGCGCTTCTCGTCGCCACTGACTTCGCGGTTCAGGGAGAGGAGATCCTCGGTGGTCAGCTGCGCCGACACCTCGTTGAGGACGTTCTGCGCCTCCTCGCTGACGGTCTCCGTGTTGATGAGCGGCAGGACCTGCTGGGCGATGAAGTTGTTCTCCGGGTCCTCCAGCACCACGAGGTCGTTGTCCTCGATGGACGGCGTCGTGGTGTAGATGTCCGCCACCTGGACCTCGTCGTTAAGCAGGGCCTGGAGCGTGAGCTCACCGCCGCCGTCGTTCAGGGCCTCGAAGTTGCCCGGCACGCAGCCGTACTTCTCCTCGAGCCCCGGCAGACCGTACGCACGCTCCTGGAACGTGCTCGGCGCGCCGAGGGTGATCTCGCCGCACACCTCCGCGAGGTCGGCGATGGACTCCAGTCCGTACTCCTCCGCGGTGGCGGCCGTGACCACGAGTGCGTCCTTGTCCTCCGCCTCGCTGGGATCCAGGACGCCGAGGTTCGCTCCCGGCGACTTCGTCTCGAGAGCGTCCGGGAGGGCCGCCATGATGTCCTCGGCGGACGCCGCGGTGGCCGCCGGGTCCGCGAGGAGCAGCAGGTTGCCGCTGTACTCGGGGATGACGTTGATGGAGCCGTCCACCATGGCCTGGTAATAGATCTCACGGGACCCGATGTTCGGTCGCGTGGTGGCCTCGATGCCGGCGGCGTTCAGCGCGCCCGCGTAGATCTCGGCAATGATCTGGCTCTCGGGGAAGTCAGCTGAACCGACGACGACGGACCCCTCGGGCTCCGCGCTCGCCGGCTCACCCTGGGGGTCGCTGTTCGCACCGCAGGCAGTCAACGCCAGCATGGCCGTCAGGCCGCCGGCCAGTCCCATCATGGCGCGCCGGCTCGAGGAAGCGCGCGAGTGTGACAGGTTCTTCATGTTGTTCCTCCTTGTGCACTGGCGACGGCCTCTTGCCGGCCAGATCCTCTGAGCGATCCCTGCACCGGGCGCGCGACCCTGAGACCCGGTGAGATCGCGAACCTTTGGACGAGGGCCATGAGCCCGTCGACGGCGATGGCGAGCACCGCGATGACGACGGCGCCGCCGAACAGCCGGCCGTTGTCGTTGATCTGCGTGCCCTCGACGAGGAACACGCCCAGCCCGTCCGCTTTCGCGTAGGCGACGACGGTCGCGGTCGCGACGACCTGCAGGACCCCGGCCCGCACTCCACCGATCATCACCTGCAGACCGTTGGGCACCTCCACGCGGAACAGCACCTGCCATTCGGTGAGCCCCATGCTGCGCGCGGCGTCCACCACCGTGCGGTTCACCGAGGAGATGCCGGCGTAGACACCGCTGAGCACGGGCGGGACGGCGAGCAGCACCAGGGCCCACACCGACGGCATGATGCCGCGTGAGAAGAGCAGCGCGAAGAGGAACACCATGCCGAGCGTCGGGAGCGCCCGGAGGATGCCGATCCCCGAGACCACGAGGACACGCCCCCTGCCCGTGTGCCCGACGAATATGCCGAGCGGCACGGCGATGGCACACGCGATGAGCAGCGTCAGCCCCACGTACCCGAGGTGTTCCAGCACGCGCATCGGGATGCCGCGCGCGCCGCTCCAGTTCACGGGGTCGGACAGCCATTCGCCCATCTGCACGAAGAGGTTGGAACTCGAGTAGTCCATCAGGCAGCCGCTCCTGCGTGACGCGCCTCGAGCGCGAGCGCCGGGGCGGGGGTGCGCGAGGACGTCGCCCGCGTCCACGGCGTGAGCACCCGTTCGAGGAGGACGAGCACGAGGTCGAGCACGAGGGCGAGCAGCAGCGTGGCCAGGATCCCGACGGCGATCTGCTCCGGGTAGTTCCGCGTCAGGCCGTCCGTGAACAGCCTCCCGAGGCTCGGCACGCCGATCAGGGCGCCCACGCTGACCATCGAGATGTTGGTGACCGAGATGACCCGGACGCCGGCGATGAGGACGGGCACCGACAGCGGAAGGTCGACGGTGAGGAAGCGCCGCAGCGGCGTGAAGCCCATGGCGACCGCGGCCTGCCGCACGCCGTCATCGATCGAGTTCAGGGCGTCCACGGTGGAGCGCATGAGCAGGGCCACGGCGTAGATGGTCAGCGCGACGACGACGTTCACCATGCTGAGAATGCTGGTGCCGAGGACGATCGGGAGGAACACGAACATCGCCAGGGACGGGATCGTGTAGAGCAGCGACGACGCCGTCAGGAGGACGGCGCCCGCGGTCCGGTTGCGCCGGGCGATCTGCGCGAGGGGCACGGCGATGATCACGCCGAACACCAGCGGCAGGATCGACTGGAGGAGATGGTTATCTGTCAGCTCACGCAGCAGGGTCGCATTGGCCGGCACGTAGTCGACCATCCCCTGGATCCAGTCCACGGCTACACCGCCGTGTTGTGATCGGCGCGCCCGCGGTCCAGCCGGGCCGCCTCGATGAGCTCGAAGATCTCCGCCGCGCGGACGACGCCGACGGCACGGCCGTCGTCGTCCACCGTCACGCCGAGACCGGAGGGCGAGGACAGCGCGGCGTCCAGCGCACGTCGCAGCGTGTCCCCGCGCCTGTAGAGCGATCCGCCCGGCACGGCGTCCGCCTGCCGGTGGATGCTCTCGCGCGTGGCCTCCGGTACCCAGCCGTGCGGCCGTCCGTGGTCGTCGACGAGCAGGGCCCACGGCGAGCGCACCGAGACGGTCGGGTCCGCGAGGAGGTGCGCGTCGATGGTCTCCACGGGGTGGATGGTCAGGCGGTCGCCCTCCTGGAAGGACAGGTGCCGGAATCCACGGTCACGGCCCACGAAACCGGCCACGAAGTCGTCGACCGGGGCGCGGAGGATCTCCTCGGGCGCCGCGAATTGTGCGAGCCGGCCACCCACCGCGAAGACCGCCACCTTGTCGCCGAGGATGGTGGCCTCGTCGATGTCGTGCGTCACGAAGACGATCGTCTTGGCGAGATCGCGCTGCAGCCGGAGCAGTTCGTCCTGGAGTTCGGCGCGCACCACGGGGTCCACGGCGCTGAACGGCTCGTCCATGAGCAGCACGGGCGGGTCCGCGGCGAGCGCACGCGCCACCCCGACGCGCTGCTGCTGGCCGCCGGAGAGCTGCGCCGGGTACCGGCGCCCGAATTCGGAGGCGAGGCCGACGACGTCGAGCAGCTCCTGCGCCCGCTTCCGTGCCTCCGCCTTGCCCACGCCGTTGAGCCGCGGCACCGTGGCGATGTTGTCGAGGACCGAGCGGTGCGGCATCAGACCGGAGGACTGCATCACGTAGCCCATGGACCGCCGCAGCTCAGCGGCCTTCTGCTGCGAGACGTCCTGGCCGTCGAGGAGGATCTGCCCCGAGGTGGGCTCCACCATGCGGTTGATCATGCGCAGGGATGTGGTCTTGCCGCAGCCCGACGGACCGACGAACACGGTGATGCTGCCGCGGTCGATGTCGATGGAGAGGTCATCCACGGCGGGGCGTCCGGCGTCGTACGTCTTGGTGACGTTCCGGAAGACGATCATGGGCTCGGTACCGGATACCTGCTCGGGAGGTGTCATGGCAGCAGCGCCTTTCCTTGCAGGTCATCTCGGCCGGGTTGTGCCCGCGGACCGCGCTGACGCGGGCCGGCTTGCCGTCTGGGATCCCGTGACGCGGAGTGCGCAACGGTCAGTTCAAGCTGTCGAAGCTCTGAGTCTAACCACCACTCCCGCTCAGGCAAGACGCACCGGGGCGGCCTGCGGATCCGCCGGGCAGCCCAGCCCGGCGCGGTGGCGCATCAGGAGTCCGTCATAGGTCCGTCAGAGGTCAGTCAGAGGTGCGTCAGGAGGAACGGCACGCCCATCACGGGGTCGCGGTCGAGGACCACGACGTCGGTGATCCCCTCCGCCGTCAGCCTCACCTCGAGCCGCTGCTGCAGGGCGGGCTGATGCATGGCGAGCCCTCCCCCGAGCACCACCGGACCGGGTCGCCCGATCACGCCGGCGACGTCGAGGATCAGCTGGGTGAGGTCCGCGGCCGCCCGGTCGACGATGCGCGCGGCGTCCTCCGAGCCGGCGCTCGCGGCGTCGAACACGAGGCTCGACTGCGCGGCCCAGTACGTGCGGCTCGACGCCTCGGCGGAGTGGAAGAGGCCGATCAGTTCCGTGGGCGTGTCCACGCCGTTCCGCGTCAGGACTGCGGTGTCGAGCCCATCGGGGACCAGCCCGACGTCGTGCCGGTGCAGCGCGCGGCGCACCGCTTCGCGGGCGATCCAGTACCCGCTGCCCTCGTCACCGAGAAGGTATCCCCACCCGCCCGAGCGGGCTTCGCGACCGTCCGGCGCGACTCCCCAGGCGACGGACCCTGTGCCGGCGATGACCGCGGTCCCCGTGCGGGCGCCACCGGCGGCGAGGATGAGTCGGGTGTCGTGCACGACGTCGATCGCCGCGTTCGGCGCGAGCGGCGCGATGAGGGCGCGGAGCCGGTCGGCGTCCTCCGCGGTGTCCACCCCGCCGGACCCGGCGACCACCCGGAGCACCTCCGCGCCGCCGTCCGCCAGCAACGCGCGGAACAGCACGGCGAGGTTCGCCGCCGCGTCATCGCGCGTCACGTTCTGCACGTTGGCGCTGCCCGCCCTCGCCTCCGCGACCAGCGTCCCGGCCCGCCACAGGGCACCGTGCGTCTTGGACCCGCCGATGTCCAGACCGACGACGAGGTCATCGGCCATCACCTCGGTCACCACGGCACCCGGGTGCTGTCCGGAGGCGACGTCAGGATGCGGTGCCGGGGCTGGAGGTGATGAGGGCGTCGACATGGCTCCAGCCTACGGACCGGTACTGTCCGTGCCACGGCCCCGCTCGGGACGGTCAGGACTCGTGGGACGGTCGGGGCCGTGGAGCGCGTCAGCGCTGCAGCCCGGAACGCAGCCGGACCACCGAGGACCCGACGGCCAGCACACCGCAGACTGCGGCGACGACGACGGCGAAGACGGTGACCGCGGGGGTGAGCCCCCAGACGCCCGCGGCCGCACCGAGTCCCAGTACCGGCACGGCGCTGCCCAGGTACGTGATCACGTACACGGCGCTCACGGTCTGCGCGTGCAGGGCCGGGTCCACCCTCGTGGACACCTCGTTGAACACCACCCGGAACGCCATGCCCTGGCCCAGGCCCGCGAGGACGCAGGCGCCGACGAGCAGCGGCAGGCTGCCCGTCCCCTGCGCGACCGGGAGGAGGGCCACGCCGGTGGCCATTCCCGCGAGGCCGAGCGGCACCACGAGGCGTCCACGGAGTGAGAGCAGCTGACTGACGGCGGACGAGCCGAGGACGAGCGCCGCGAGCAGCCCGATCAGCGGACGCGACGTGGTCCCCGCGATGCCCGCGAACCACGTGGGAGCGAGGCTGAGCGTGAACCCGAACACGGAGAAGCTGAGGAAGCCGACCGCCGACGCCGTCCAGAACGCGCGCCGCGCTCCCGGGGACACCGCCGGGCGGCGGGGACGCAGGGCCGCGAGCGGGCGATCCGCAGCCGCCGCGCTGATGGCGGGCCGGGCACGGAGCAGCACGAGCGGGACGAGCAGCGACGCCAGCACCACGAGGTACACGAGGAAGGGCGTCCGCGTGGGTGAGGGAAGGAGGGACAGCAGGCCGCCGATCACCGGGCCCGCCGCTACACCGCCCGCGGAGGCCATGAGTGTGAACCTGGACGCCCAGTCGGGGCGGCTCGGCAGGAGGTCTCGAAGTGCAGCCGCGCTGGCGCCGGTGGCGAGCGCGACCGCTGCACCCTGCAGCGCACGGCCCGCCGTGAGCATGGGCAGCGACGTGGCCGCGGCGAAGAGTCCGGCTCCGGCGAGTCCGAGCACGACGGCGAGGACCAGGGCCGCGCGTCGGCCGATGTGGTCCGACCAATGCCCGGCGAGGACGAGCCCGCCGATGAGAGCGATGACGTAGGAGGAGAAGGCGACGGTGACGGCGAAGGACGACAGGCCGAGGTCCGCCTGGATGAGTGGATAGAGAGGAGTGGCGAGGTTCGCGCCGATGAGGAGCGTGGAGATGACCGTGACCGCGAGCGCGAGCCGGACGGCGAGGGATGCGTCCCAGACGCCGGGCTCCGCCGTCGTAGGCCGCATGCGCAGCTCGTTGATGACGCTCATACCGCTCTGGACCTCCATGCGCGCTCGGAAGCGGTGCGCGCGATACGCACCCTCTATAGGATGAAGGTCCTTGATCCTTCTGCAGTGTTCCAGCTGACGGATGTGAGCACGGTGCGCAACAGGAATGTGACCCGCTGACCGGAAGTGAGCGATGTGAGCAAGCTTGACCACCTCGACCTCCGCCTCCTGCTCGAGCTCGTGCGCGATCCGCGGGCGCAGGTGAGCGATCTCAGCGAGCTCCTCGGTGTGGCACGGAACACCGCGCAGACGCGCATCCGCCGGTTGCTCCGAGCCGGCACGCTGCGGACGAACGGACGCGAGCTGGATCTCGAGGCCCTCGGGTACGACGTCGTGGCCTTCGTGACGATCGAGGTGTCCCACCGCGAGCTCGACGCGGTGATCGCCGGGCTCCGCACCCTGACCCAGGTGCTGGAGGTGCACGAGATCTCCGGGCGCGGCGACGTCTGGTGCCGCGTCGCGGCCACCGACACCCACAACCTGCAGGCGGCCCTCCGCTCGATCCTGCGCCTCAAGGGCGTCATCCGCACCGAGACCGTCCTGGCCCTGCACGAGCACATCCCCTACCGGACGGAGCCCCTCCTGGAGCGCCTCACGCACTCTCCGACAGACACCTGACGGCGGCGCCGGACCCGCCCTACCCGTCCCGATAGCTCTCCAGTACGCCCAGCCGTTTTCCCACGCGATCAGCATCGAGGAGCATCATGACCCTTCCGTCCACCGACACCCGCGTCACCTATCCGGCGGGCGCCGTCACCGGTGCCGCCCGTGTGCTGCACACCGAGGTGCGCCCGGACGGGAGGAGGGTGGTCCTGCTCGACACCACGCCATTCCACCCCGTGGATCACAGCTGGCCGGACCAGGGAGCGGACCGCGGCGTCCTGAGGTCGACGTCGGGCGCGTGGCCCGTCATCGACTGCGTGGTGGGCGACACCGACGGATCCACCCTGCACCTCGGCGCCGAGTCACCCGTGCGCAAGGGCACCGAGGGGTGGGCCTTCGTCGTCGCGCACCTCCTTGAGCCCGGGACAGAGGGCCCCGAGGAGGGGGACGACGTCGTCACGGAGGTGGATGCCGCCCATCGCGCCGCGATCTCCGCCGGGCACACCGGGTGCCACCTGGCCTCGCTCGCCCTCAACCGGGCGATGGCCGGGCGGTGGAAGAAGGACGTGACGGCGGACGCCCTCGGTGCCCCGAACTTCGACGCCCTCGCGATCGACACGACCGCCATCGGCGACTTCGGATCCGTGGACCTGTACCGCCTCGGCAAGTCCCTGCGCCGCAAGGGCTTCGACGTCGAAGGGCTCGAGGCCGCGCTGCCCGCCCTCGAGGAGCAGACGAACGCGCACCTCTCCGCATGGACGTCGACGGGCGCTGCCATCCGGATCGACACGGACGGACCGGGCCTGACGGATCGACGGCGCTGGGTGTGCGATCTGCCCGGCGAGGAGGCGCAGATCCCGTGCGGTGGCACGCACCTGACCTCGCTCGCGGGTCTCGCCGTCTCCGTCCGCCTTGAGACGGTCGATCACGACGGCACACCGGGACTCCGCATGACGACGGCGGTCGACGGTACCGGGGCGTGACGGGCGCTCTTCTCATCTTCATCTCATCCGGCGCCGTGATACTGGTCGCATGCGATCCTCGGCGAGTCGTCTCTGGCTACTGAGCGCGGTCATCACCGCGCTCCTGGCCACCACGGCGCTGACGCTGGCCGCCTTCCTCGGTTCCCCGGACGACCAGCCGCTGGGCCCGGCCGTCGTCGTCACCGGCGACGCGACGCCGCAACCGTCACCGCAGGCGTCACCGACCGGGTCGGAGGTGCCGCCGTCCCCATCGGAGCCGTCCCCCGCTCCCGCCGCGCCTCCGGCTCCTGCGGCGACCATCCCCGCGCCCGTACCCGCCCCGCCTGCTCCGGCGCCCCCGGTGCCGGCTCCCCCCGCGCCCGCGCCCGCGGTGCCCGCACCCGCAGCACCCGCCCCGGGCCCCGCCGTCGTTCCCGCGCCTCCGCCGGTCATCGGCCCGGGGGACGACGACGGGGATGACGACGGCGGAGATGACGGCGGCGGAGATGACGGCGGCGGAGATGACGGCGATGATGGCTGACCAGACCCAACCGCTCCCCGTGCTGCCCCTGCCCGACGGCACCGTCTCCCCGGCTCCGGCTCCCTCTGGAATGTCCGATCCCGGAGCCGTCCGCATACCGCCGGCACCTGCCGCGCCCCCTCCGGCCGCACCTCGGAAGGAAAGGCCGGTCCGAGCGTCCGACGTGCCCGCAGCGTCCGCCGATGCGGATCAGGACGATCGGGGCATGCCGGGACCGTTCATCCGTCTCGGCCGCATCTTCGGGCGGGCGAGCCGCCGCTGGTCCGTCCGCTCCCGGGTCCTGAGCGCCCTGCTGGCACTCTCGGCGCTCGGCCTGCTGGTCGCCGGGACCACGGCGTACAGCCTCCAGCGCGCGGCCCTCAACGCGGGCATGAACGACTCCCTGGCACGCAGCTTCGGCGAGTTCGAGAACCTGCTCGCCACGGGGATCGACCCGGAGACGCGGGGCGACTTCGTCTCCGCGGAAACGCTCGTGTACCTCGTGATGCAGCGGACCCTGCCCGCACCCAACGAGGGCATGATGGGCGTGCGTGACGGCGAGGCCGTGCTGCTGGCGAACGAGACCGTGCCGCTCCGTCTCGAGGAGGACCCCGAGCTGATCGACCTCGCCTCCGCCGCCCGGATCGACGACGACGTACGCATCACGAGCATCGACACCGCCGGGACCACCTACCGGGCCATCGTGGTGCCCGTGCAGCTCAGCGCGGACACCGCACCGACCATGTTCGTCCTCGCCTTCGACTCCGACGCCGAGCACGCCCAACTCGACCGCACCTTCACGACGTTCGCGCTCATCAGCCTCGCGACGCTCGTGCTCATCGCGGCGGTCGGCTGGCTGCTCATGGGCAACCTGCTGCACCCGGTGCGGCGGTTGCGGGACACGGCGCGGAAGATCGGGGACACCGACCTCTCACGCCGCATCCTCGTCACCGGTAACGACGACCTCTCCGACCTCACCCGTACCTTCAACGCCATGCTGGAGCGCCTCGAGACGTCCTTCGGATCACAGCGTCAACTGCTCGACGACGTGGGCCACGAACTCCGGACACCGATCACGATCATCCAGGGACACCTGGAGCTCCAGGACTCCCGCGACCCCGAGGACGTCGAGGCCGTCCGGGCCGTGGCGCTCGACGAGCTCGAACGCATGCGCTTCCTCGTCGATGACCTGGTGACACTCGCCGGGAGCACGCGTCCCGACTTCGTCAGGGCCGAACCGACCGACGTCGGACGGCTCACCGACGACGTGATCGACAAGGCCCGCGGTCTCGCGCCGCGCCGCTGGATCGTCGACTCCCGTGCGGACACCACCGCGGAGCTCGACCCTCGACGCGTCACCCAGGCGCTCCTCCAACTCGCGGCCAACGCGGTCAAGTTCTCGGCCGAGGGGTCCACCATCGCGGTCGGAAGCAGGCTCGAGGACCACGGGGTCAGCCTCTGGGTCCGCGACGAGGGCGTCGGCATCAGCCCGGCCGACCAGCAGAGGATCTTCGGGCGCTTCGAGCGCGGCGCCGACGGCAAGCGGGCCGAGGGATCGGGTCTGGGTCTCGCGATCGTGGAAGCCATCGCGGTGGCCCACGGCGGGCAGGTCACCCTGCTCTCCGCCCCCGGCCGTGGGTCCACCTTCACGCTCTCGCTCCCGGTGGACGGACGCACCGGGGCGTCCACGGACGGCCCTCCTGCACGACCGTCCATCACGCGGCGTGCCACCACGCCATTCAGAACACAAACGCCAGTGCCGACCCCCGCACCGAGAGAGAATTCGTGACCCAGATCCTGATCATCGAGGACGAGGAGCGCATCAGCGCCTTCGTCGCCAAGGGCCTCCGCTCGGCGGGCTACGCGCCGTCGATCGCCGCCACCGGGCGCGACGGGTACCACCTCGCGCAGAGCGGGGACTTCGACCTGATCATCCTCGACCTCGGGCTGCCCGACCAGGACGGCTTCACGGTGCTCAGGCGACTGCGTGACGCCCGCAACGACACCCCGGTGATCATCCTCTCCGCCCGCAACACCACGGATGACACCGTTGCCGGACTCGAGGGTGGAGCCGACGACTACATGACCAAACCGTTCCGGTTCGAGGAGCTCCTCGCGCGGGTGCGGCTGCGGCTCCGGCAGGATACCGGAGCCGGCGAGACCTCCGTGCTCGCCCACAACGGCCTGCAGCTGGACCTCCGGGCACGTCGCGCGCTCATCGACGGCCGCGAGGTGGACCTCTCGGCCCGCGAATTCGCCCTGGCGGAGGCCTTCATGAGAAATCCCGGGCAGGTACTCAGTCGCGAACAGCTGCTCTCACGCGTCTGGGGCTACGACTTCGACCCGGGGTCCAACGTCGTCGACGTCTACGTGCGCTACCTGCGCAACAAGCTCGGAGCCGAGCGCTTCGCGACGGTACGGGGCATGGGGTACCGGCTCGTGTCCGAACGGCCCTGACAGGCGGGAGCGCAGACACTGACGGTCGCGCGCTGACGGTCGCGCGCTGACCGGTCGTGGACTTCTCAGGCGCGACGGCGCTGCAGGACGTCGTCGAGGTTGATGCGACCCGTCGCGGGAGCGGCATTCGACCCGGCAGCATCGTCCTCGAGGGGCGTCGCGCGGGCTGCAGCCTCGGAGGCCTTGATCGGCGTCCTGGTGGTGGGACGGGGGGCTTCGGGCAGGTCGAGGGGCGCAGGGGCCTCGCGCTCGGCCTTCGCGGCGTCCACGTAGGTGGGACGCGGGAGCTCGACGGGCACCCATGCCGTCGCACCGGCGGGCAGGACCTGCCTCGTGGCCGCCGCAGGTGCGGAGGTGCGGTCGGCGGTGCCCCGGGCGACGGCGAGGGCAGCCGTCCGGAGTTCCATCGCGGAGAGCGGGCGCGCGCCTGCGGACTCAGCGTCGAAGAGCTGAGTGGGACGCTGCGGCGCTGCGATGACGCGAGCGTGCGTGTGCACCGGCTCGGCGGTCGTGAGGACCGGGGCCATGGCGTGGTCGAAGGCACGCTGGACCCGCGCGTGGCGGCCCCTGATCGCCAGGACGCGCAGCACGGCGACGGCGGCGGCGGCCGTCAGGAGGCAGAGCAGAGGCGGGAAGAAGGGCACGAGGTCCAGGATGGCGAGCACGGTCGTGACAAGTGCTGCGACCAGCGCGAGCGCACCCGTCGATGCGACGCCGAGTCGGACGGAACGGGACGTGGGTTTGCTCGTCGCGAGCTTCCTCACCGCCTGCAGCCGGGCAGCCGATGCACTGCTGCGGGCAGAACCCGCCGCCCGCGGGGCCGGAGTGGGGTCCTGGTCTGCCATCATCATCGTGTTCTCTCCTGAACGATCCGCCGTCCGCTCCGCGTAGTCACGTGCGCTCCCGGACGTTGCCGGCATGGTTCCCCGGAGCACGAAGGGAGCAACCCATACGAGCCAGAGCCCGACGATCGCAGCCAGCACCAACGAGCTATCCAGGGAGAAGACCACACCTAGAACGGTAGGAGGAACGGGACGTCACGGACTGCATTACCCCCGGTGTGTCGGCAGGTCATATGCAGTGGAGGGCATCGAACCGTCGCTCACGCGCGGTGGGCGTCCATCCGCTCCAGCCACGGCGTCAGCAGGCCGTGCGGAACGTCCTCCTTGGTGAGCGCGAAGCTCCGGTGATCGGCCCACTGCCCGTTGATGTGCAGGTAGCGGGGCCGGAGCCCCTCATCACGGAACCCGAGCTTCTGCACCACCCTGAGACTGGCCGCATTCTCGGGGCGGATGTTGATCTCCATGCGGTGCAGACCGAGGTCGTCGAAGCAGTAGTCCGTCGCGAGGGCCACTGCCGTCGGTGCGATACCCCGGCCCGCGAGCTCGGAGTCCACCCAGTACCCGAGCGTCGCAGTCATCGCCGAGCCCCAGGTGATGCTCGAGACCGTGAGCTGCCCGGTCAGCCGCGCCTGCTTCGACCCTTCGGGCTGCTGCGTGATGAGGAACGGCAGTGCGGCGCCGGCCCGCGCCTGCGCCGTGAGCGACCGCACCATCTGGTGGTACGTGGGAAGGAACCCCTCGGGGTCGGGGTTGGATGCCTCCCAGGGCGCGAGCCATCGCGCATTGCGGTGCCGCAGAGCGGTCCACGCTGCCTTGTCCCTGTGGCGGATGGGCCTCAGGACCAGCGAACCGGTCCTGAGGTTCACGGGCCAGCTACCGGCCGACCACATGGTGGATCAGTCCGTGATCCCCGCGCTGAAGTCCTTGATCCACGCGCGAAGGTCCGGGCCGAGGTCCTCGCGCTCGGAGGCGAGCGTGACCACGGCCTTCAGGTAGCTCAGCTTGTCGCCGGTGTCGTAGCGGCGACCGCGGAACACCACGCCGTACACACCGGAGCCCTCGCCGTCGGCCGCCGCGAGGGTCTGCAAGGCGTCCGTCAGCTGGATCTCGTCGCCGCGGCCGGGTGCCGTCGTCTCGAGGACGTCGAAGACTCGGGGGTGCAGCACGTAGCGGCCGATGACGGCCAGGTTCGACGGCGCATCCTCAACCGACGGCTTCTCGACGAGGTGGTTCACGCGCACGTGGTCCTCGCCGTCGACCTCGGTGATGTCCGCGCACCCGTACGCGCTGATCTGCTGCGGGTCCACCTCGATGAGCGCCACGACCGAGCCGCCCGTGGTGGCCTGGACCGCGATCATGGTCTCGAGGAGCGGGTCGCGCTCGTCGATGAGGTCGTCACCGAGCAGCACCGCGAACGGCTCGTTGCCGACGTGCAGCTTGGCCCGCAGGACGGCGTGGCCGAGGCCCTTGGGGTCGCCCTGCCTCAGGTAGTGGATGTCCCCGAGCTCGGAGGGCCGGCGCACGGCGGCGAGCTTGTCGTGGTCGCCCTTCGCCTCGAGCGTCTGCTCGATGAACGGCACGCGATCGAAGTGGTCCTCGAGCGCTCGCTTGTTCCGTCCGGTGATCATCAGGACGTCGGACAGACCGGCGTCGACGGCCTCCTGCACCACGTACTGGATGGCGGGCTTGTCGACGACCGGGAGCATCTCCTTCGGCATCGCCTTCGTGGCTGGAAGGAAGCGGGTCCCCAGCCCGGCCGCAGGGATGACGGCCTTGGTCACGCGTGATCCTAAAGTCATGGGACCCACACTACATAACGTGCCCGCTCCGGCCCGGTGGTTGCGCACAATGGTGCGATGGAGAGTATCGCGGCGACCGTACGTGCTAAGGACAAGGCGCTGCTGCGCTCGCGGATCCGCGCTGCACGCGCCGAGATGACCGCTCATGACCGCGCACGCCAGGCGGCCGATCTCGCCCGCGAGGTGCTGGCCCTCCTCGCCGGGCTCCCGCCGTCCGACGGTTCACCGAGCGCACCGGGTGCACCGGGTGCACCGGGTGCACCGAACGCGTCCTCCACCGACCCCCGCACAGGGACGCTCGCGGCCTACCTCGGTCTCGGGACCGAACCCGACACCACTCCCCTGCTGACGGCCGCGCACCGCCTCGGGTACGACGTCGTCGTCCCCGTCTGTGAACCGGGGTACGCCCTGTCCTGGGCGGCATGGGCACCCGGCGTCCCGCTCGTGCGGTCGCCGCGGGCTCCGGTCGAGGAGCCCACCGGTCCACGCCGCCGGTTCGAGGACATCGGGGGCGTTGCCCTGATGGTGGTGCCCGCCCTGTGCGTCGATGGTTCGGGCTACCGCCTGGGCCAGGGCGGCGGGTACTACGACCGTTTCCTCGCGCAGCCGGCCGTCCGCGGTTCCGGTGTGCGGGCGATGGGGATGGTGTACCGCTCCGAGCTCCTGCCGGCGGGAGCCCTGCCGGCCGAGACCTTCGACCAGCCGCTCGACGGCGTCATCACCGCGGACGGCGCCCGGCTCCTCCCCTGAGTTCCGCCCGGCGCCTGGAGCCGAGCGGCGCCCGTGGCCCCTCCCGAGCCGGCGACCCCGTGTAGACTGGCACTCGACCCCGGAGAGTGCCAGCTCTTCGCCAGAGCCCTCCGGGAGCCACGCCGTTCGCCCAGGAGGATTCCCATGCCCACGTACGCCTACGCCTGCAAGGACTGCGGCCACGCCTTCGACATCCAGCAGTCGTTCACCGACGAGTCGCTGACGGTGTGCCCGGAGTGCGCCGGCCTGCTGCGGAAGAAGTTCAACAGCGTGGGCGTGGTCTTCAAGGGCTCCGGTTTCTACCGCAACGACTCCCGCGACTCGACGGCCACCGTCGACGCCGGGTCCTCCTCCCCGTCGTCGGACGCATCGTCCACCTCAGGAACGACGTCGGCCTCCCCGGCGTCGACGTCGTCCTCCTCGTCCTCGTCGTCCTCGTCGAAGGAATCGGCTACGGCCGCGCCGGCGTCGTCCGGTGCCTCGGGTGCCTCCAGTGCCTCCGGCAGGTCGTCGACGGGGTCCGCTGCCGCGGCTTCCTGACCTCGAGCGGAACAGGCACGTCGACCACGGTCACGGCGTCCGAAGGGGCCCGTGCCGGAGCGTGCACTCGGGCGTCCACCGGGACGGTGACGTGGGTGTGATCGGCTCGACGCTGTCCACATAGCGACTCCCCCGCGGGACGTGACCGGGCGCCGATCCTAGGGTCGAGCCATGACCCGAACCGGCACCACCCCGTCCCTCCCGCTGCGCACCCGACTCCGCCGTGCCGTGTATCGGCACAAGCGCCTCATGGCCTGCCTCTGCCTCAGCGCTGCGGCAGGCATCGCGGTCGAGGCGGGCGTGGGCGACGACGCCGCGAGCCGACCCGCGCTCGCTGCGGCACGCGACCTCGCGGTCGGCACCGTCCTGAGCGACGCGGACCTCGTGGTCGTCGACCTGCCCGAGCAGGCATCGGTCGGGAATACCCTGCTCGCCGCGGACCAGGCGGTGGGTCAGCAGCTGGCCTCGCCTCTCGCCGAGGGCAGCCTGGTCCCGGAGACCGCACTCGTCGGCGAGGCGCTCCTCACGGGCCTACCCCCGGGCACCGTCGCCGTCCCCCTGCGCCCGGATGATCCGTCGACCGTCCAGCTGCTCGCACCAGGTCAGAGCGTCGACGTCATCCTGAGCACCGGCAACGGCTATGACGTCGCCTCGGACAGCCGGGTGGTCGCACGCTCCGTCCCCGTGCTGTGGACCGCGCCGGACGGCGGCGGCGGAGCCTGGCCGGGCGAGGACGGCGACTCCGGTCTCGTGGTCGTCGCGGCCGGTTCCGAGGACGCCGCGGTCCTCGCGGGAGCGTCGAGCTCGGGCGAGGTCCACCTCGTCCTCACCTCCGGCAGCTGACCGGTGCTGGCGCGCCGCGGGTGGTGGACCAGGCAGCCCTGACAATCACTCGTCAGGGCTGCGCGTCCGGCGGCGGTCAGCCCCAGTGCGGAGGGCGCTGCTCCTCGAGCCAGGCGTCGTGGTTCTCCTCGGCGTCACCCCACGCACGCGGATCGTCCTCGCCCGCCTTCGTGGGCAGGACGGGAGTCGATCCCGGCGTCGTTCCCGTCGCGTTCTCCGCCGTGGTTCCCGACGCACCTCCCGGTGCCTCGTCCGTTTCCGGCGCCCCCCGACCCAGGGCCGAACCACGGCCCGGGTGCTGCTCGTCCTTGCGCATCCTCACCGCTTCCTTCCGTGTGGTCGGCTGGTCCGGTGTCTCCCGGGGCGGAAGTCCGATCAGTGCGGACGCGCGTTCGGCGCACCCCTCGGGATCGGTGAACACCTCGATGGTCCACAGGGGCATGTAGCGCCAGCCCATGCGCTCGAGGACCTGGGGCCGGAGCCTGCTCCGTTCGCGCACGGACATGGACCCGTACCGCTCGGTGCCGTCGGACTCGATGGCGAGCGGTGCCGGGCGCTCGTCGCGCGAGGTGGCCGCGGTGCCGTCGGCCAGGACGTCGACCGGCCGCGCCGCGACGATGTCCAGGACATCCGCGTAGTGGTCCCAGACCTCGGCGCCGCGGTGCCGCAGGCGGTCCACGAGATCGGCGACGAGCGGATCGGCGTTACCACCGGTACTGACGGACGGGTGCGCCCTCTCGCCCAGTTCGTGCTGCAGCAGTGCGAAGAAGTCGAGTGCGCCGGTGGTCATGCGCTCCGGATCGAGATCCGTCGGCTGGAAGCAGGTCAGCACGTGCTGGCGACGGCGCGCCCGCGTCATCGCCATCACGAAGTTGCGCCGACCGTCCGGTGCCGAGAGCGGGCCGAAGGAGTGCAGGGCCCGCCCGTGCGGCGTCCGGCCGTAACCGAGCGAGAAGATGATCTCGTCGCGGACCAGCCCGCCCGCACGCTCCACGGGCACCACCCTGAACGCCTCACGCCCGGGCGTGAAGAACTCGGAGGCCCACGGGAACTCCGCCAGCTGCAGCCGGATCGCCTCACCCACGCGTGCGGCATGCCGTGCGCTCGCGGTCACCACGGCGAGGGAGGAAGCGGGCCTGTGCCGGATGTGCTCGAACACGAGTTCCACCACCCGGTTGACCTCGACCGCGACGCTCTCGACGCCGTCGTGCTCGGAACTCGGCATGCCCGTCCCGTTCGGCAGGTACTCGACCTGGAGGCCACGGTGGCCACCCGTGACCTCGGACGCCTGCGGCAGGCGCGAGAGCTTGCCGTTGTAGAACGTCTCGCTCAGGTAGGTGTCGAGGTCGCGATCGACACCGCGGTACACCTGCGTGAGCCCCCGGACGGGAAGCACGTCGCGGAGGGCATCGAACGCGCTGGGCAGGGGCTCGAGCGTCGAGGCGCGATCAGCCGACTGCAGCTCGATGCTGAAGCGCGTCGGCCCGGCGAGGCGATCGTCGCCGAACACGACCGTCTGCCGCGCACGGGCGACGCAGGGCACTGCGCTCTGCAGGGACATCGACTCGCCGTCGAGCAGCACGGCGGTGTCGAAGCGGTACGCCTCGGGAACGGAGCCCCGCACGGTCAGCGGGCTGGCGGCCCAGACCGGGAGCAACGCCGCGACGAGATCGGGGTGCAGTCCGGCGAACGCCTCGAGGGTGAGGGTGTCCTCCTTGAGCCCCTGACGGAGCTTCGCTGCATCCCCGGGATGATCGGCGATGGCACGTGTCCATCGTTCCGCCAGCGACCAGCGGATGCGGCCCGGGCCCGAGGCGATGTGCGCGTTGTCGGCGAGCCGGAACTCCGCCTCGAGGGCGCGCAGGCTCGCGCCGTCGGACATGGCGAGGTAGTCGTCGCCGCTGATCATCGCTTCGAGAGCCGATTGCCACCAGGCGAGCTCGAGTTCGTGGCCCACGTGATCGGCGGGCACCTCGCGCGCGGCGAGATCGTCCAGCAGGTCACCCAGTCCCTGTTCGCGCATCTCGTCGAGCAGCAGGGTCCGCTCGGGGAGCGTCTCGAGCGTCGCGCGATCGGAGGCGAGGCCACGCAGCAGGCTCTCCAGCGCGTCGAGGTCGAGAGCCGCGAGATCCGGGCGGGCAGGAGTGGACCGCAGCAGGGACGTCAGGTCCGCGAAGCGACCCTCCATGGCCACGTAGGCGGCATGGATCTCCGCGAGGCCCGTCGGCACGGAGGGGTGGCGCTCGGTCAGCGCGTAGCGGCTCCAGGAGGTCCGCTGCTGCTGAACCTCCAGCAACGAGGAGTGGAGGTCCGCGATGTGCACGCCCGGGCGGATGTACTCCTTGGCCACGCGTCGCAGCCTCGACCGCGTCATGGAACTCATCTCGATCTCGCGCTCCTTGCGCCAGGACGCGGGCGCGGTGGCGGAGATGAGATCGGTGACGGGACGGTCGAAGATGTCGGGAGTGAACTTGTCGAGGCTGCCCCGCACGGAGACGAGGAGTTCGAGCTGCTCGCCCCACTCGCCGAACGTGCCGCCGAGGGTGATGTGCGAGTGCTCGGCCACCCGCTGGACCCTTCCGCGGAGGTCGGGGAGGTCGGTGGCGAGCCCTTCCGCGAGCGCGTGCGCGTGCTCCGTCTCCTTGCGGTTCAGGAGCTGGGCCCCGTACCAGGGGCTCTCCGTGGCGGCCCTGCTGAAGCTGCCGAGCTCTGCGGCCCGGTGCAGCCGCTCGGTGAGTTCCCTGCGGTCGGTGATCGAATCGAGCACGCTGCGCTTGAGCCGCACCGTGGTCGAGGGCGCCGGATCGAGGGCGGTCAGCCCGGCGAGGGACTGCATGGCCTGGTAGGGCGAGCACGCCCACCGGCTGCGGACGTTGTGGAGGCTGCGCACGTGCTCCATGAGCTGGTGTCGGTGCCCTGTGAGGGTCTCGTGGAGCGAGCCGAGCTGCGGCTCTACGGCCTTCTCGTTCCGCACGAGAGCGCGGATGACCGCGTCCCGGAGCTGGGCGGGGCCTGTGCTGCTGCCCAGCTGCAGCACGAGGGACCCGAGGCCGAGTCCGTCGAGGTCCTGGACGAACTCGTTCAGCGTGCCACGCCGCTCGGCGGCGACGATGACCGTTCGTCCCCCAGCAGCAGCCTGTGCGGCGAGGTTCAGGGCGGTCTGGGTCTGCCCGGTGCCCGGAGGGGTCGCGACGGCGAGGCTCACGCCGGCGGCCGCGAGGTCGAGGACCTCCTGCTGGGCCACGTCCGCATCGAGCACGAGCATCTCGCCGGCCGGGTCACGCTCGTCGGCGGTCGGGAAGTGACGGCCGTCCGCGGCGTCGGAAAGGAGCCGGGAGCCCTCAGCGTCACCCCGCGCGAAAGACATCAGGGCCGACAGGATCTCGTGGTCCGGCGTGAGCGCGGGGTCCCCCGTCACGCCTGCGAGGTCCGCGAAGGTGGAGACGAGGACGCGGTGCTCCACCGACATGCCCCGCACCCCGTCCGCGAGGATCCTCATGCGCTCGAGGACCGGGTGCGGATCCATCCGGGCCGTCCCGTAGGCGAGCCGGGCGATGCCCTCCGCATCGACGCGCAGCCCCTGCTTGTCCTGAAGGTGGCGGACGAGCGCGGGGTTCATGCGCGCCTGCTCGGTGATCTGCAGTTCGTAGTCGTCCTGCGAGGCGTGCACGGTGAGGGACACCGCGGTCAGCAGGACGGGTGCGTTCATCGTCTCGGACCGCCCGGTCTCGTCGACGGACCGCCAGGACGCGGTCCCCGCGGCGAGGTAGCCGACGTCGATCCCGCGTTCCGTGCTCAGCTCGAAGATCTTCGCCCGGAGCGCCCGGGCGGCGGCCTTCGCGGCACTGTACTGGACCGGGTCGCGGAGGAGGGTGGAGAGCCGGGTGCGTCGTCCCGCCAGGAGCTGCGCGAGGCCGGAGGGGTGTGCGTGGGTCAGGTCGATGCTCGTGCCGGCGGACGGCCGGAAGTGCAGCAGGGTATCGCCACTCGCCTGGGGTCCGAGTGCCTCGAGCCAGGGAAGGAGGAACGACTGCGCCGACGGGGTGTCCTCCGCCGGCAACTGCGGCTCCCCACCTGCCCGGTCCACCGACGATGCGGCCGATGAGGAGGTGTGCTCCTCATCCGAGCGCGGCACGGGACGGGCCCCGCGAGCGGCGGGCTTCTCGCCGGACGTGGCCGCCGACCGGTCCGATGCACTGCGCACGGAGCGGGTCGCGGAGCCTTCGCCCGCGCGCTGCCCGTCGTCGTTCCCACCCGGTCGAGCGTCCACGGACGTCCCTGCCGCATCCCGCTCGTTCTGCTCGGGCGCGGCGGCCTTCTTACCTGCGTTGTCTCGTGCTGATCTCGACCAGATTGGCATGTCTTCCAAGCTATCCGAAAAGCGTCCGGAGCCTGCGGATAGCAACGCAGCACCGGCGGAGCGGGAAGAGGCGGGTGCCGCCTCTTCCCGCTCCGTTTCCTTGTCTCTCTGAACCCGAGGTCCGGGGTGTCCCTCAGCTCCCGTGGGCGGCGGTCACTCCCACTCGATGGTTCCCGGCGGCTTGCTCGTGACGTCGAGGACCACCCGGTTGACGCCGTCCACCTCGTTGGTGATGCGGTTGGAGATGCGCGCGAGGAGATCGTACGGGAGCCGCGACCAGTCGGCGGTCATGGCGTCCTCGCTCGAGACCGGTCGGAGCACGATCGGGTGACCGTACGTCCGGCCGTCGCCCTGCACGCCGACACTGCGGACGTCGGCCAGGAGGACCACCGGCATCTGCCAGACCTCGTTGTCGAGGCCCGCCGCCGTCAGCTCGGCGCGCGCGATCGCGTCCGCCTTGCGCAGCAGGGTCAGGCGTTCCTCGGTGACGTCACCGACGATCCTGATGCCGAGGCCCGGGCCGGGGAACGGCTGGCGCCCGACGATCTCCGCGGGCAGACCCAGTTGGGCCCCGACGGCGCGCACCTCGTCCTTGAAGAGGGTGCGCAGGGGCTCGACCAGTTCGAACTGGAGATCCTCGGGCAGACCGCCGACGTTGTGGTGGCTCTTGATGTTCGCTGCCCCTTCGCCGCCGCCGGATTCGACGACGTCGGGGTACAGGGTGCCCTGCACGAGGAACCGGATGGGCTCACCCTCCGCCTCGGCCTCGCGCATGATGGCGCGCTCGGCCTCCTCGAAGGCACGGATGAACTCGCGTCCGATGATCTTGCGCTTCGTCTCGGGGTCGGAGACGCCCGCGAGCGCCTCGAGGAAGCGCTTCTGCTCGTTGGCGACGTACAGCTTCACGCCGGTGGCGGCCACGAAGTCGCGTTCCACCTGTTCGGCCTCGCCCTCGCGCAGCAGCCCGTGGTCCACGAACACGCAGGTCAGCTGGTCCCCGACGGCCCTCTGCACGAGTGCGGCGGCGACCGCGGAGTCGACGCCGCCGGAGAGGCCGCAGATCACCCGCGCGTCCCCGATCTGCTCGCGGATGCGGTCCACCTGCTCCTCGAGGATGTTCCGCGTGGTCCAGTTGGGGTCGAGGCGCGCGCCGCGGAAGAGGAAGTTCTCGATGACGGCCTGGCCGTGCTGGGAGTGCTTGACCTCGGGGTGCCACTGGACGCCGTAGAGCGCCTTCTCCTCGTTGGCGAAGGCGGCGACGGGCGCACCGGCCGTGCTGGCGAGGACATCGAAACCCTCGGGAGCGGCCTGCACGCTGTCGCCGTGGCTCATCCACGCGTTCTGGTGCTCGGGAGTGCCGGTCAGGATGGAGCGGGACGCGCCGTCGGACGTGATGTCCGTGGAGCCGTACTCCCGGAGGCCCGTCTTCGCGACCGTGCCGCCGAGGGCGTTGGCCATGGCCTGGAAGCCGTAGCAGATGCCCAGCACGGGCACTCCGGCGTCGAACAAATCGGCGTCGACCGTCGGTGCCCCTTCGGCGTACACGCTGGAGGGACCGCCGGAGAGGATGATGGCCGCCGGGTTCTTCGCCAGGATCTCCTGGGTGCTGAGCGTGTGCGGCACGATCTCCGAGTAGACGTCCGCCTCGCGGACGCGGCGTGCGATGAGCTGCGCGTACTGCGCGCCGTAATCCACGACGAGGACAGGGCGGTGGTCGGCGCCGTTCTCAGGGCCGTTCTCGGGATGCGTCACGCGTCCACAATAGTCGTCGGCTACCGGGGGCCGCACACCGCCGGACCAGCAGTGTCCACGGCTCAGAAGCGGCTCGATCGCGGCTCAGTAGCGGGGCGCGGCCTCGGGGTGGGCAGCGAGATCCTGCTCCGCCTGCCGATGGATGCGCTTCTCGACGACGAAGGAGAGCAGCGGCACCACGCCACCCAGCGCGATCAGGATGAAGCGGCTGAACGGCCAGCGCATGAACTGCCACAGCCGGAAGTCGGCGATGAGGTACACGACGTAGAGCCAGCCGTGGACGATCAGCACGGCGGTGGAGAGGTTGAACCCGCCCGCCGTCTCGGCGACGACCTCCGGCAGGAACTGCAGCGGCGCCCCTGCTCCCGCCACGATCTCCGTCCCGAAGCCGTACTTCGCGACCATCTCGACGACCACGAGCAGCAGCATGACGCCGGTGGCGTAGGCGAGCACCTTGTAGAAGCCGAGCGCGGACCTGATCTGCGCGTGCGTGCCTCCGAACCGCCGTTTCCCGGGTGCGGGGCGGCCGCTGGATGCCTTCGGGGTGAGTGCTGGCTCGGTCACGATGGGAGTCGCTTTCTGTCTCGTCCGGCGAGAGCGTCGGCGTGGGGGTCGACCTCCGGGTCGGAGAGGGTATCGGCGTGCGGGTCGGTGTGCGGGTCGGCGCGGGTGTCGGCTGAGGTCTCGGGTGCGGCGTCCGCTGAGGCCTCGGCGGCGTCGGCGGCATCCGCGGCTTCTTCGAGTGACCGCCGGTGGTCATCGGCGACGAGCCGCCACCAGAGGAAGAACGCGAATCCGGCGAAGACCACCCATTCGATGGCGTAGAAGATGTTGAGCCAGTTGATCGGGGTCTCCTGCGGCTGCGGACCGACGACGACGGGCTCCATGCCCGCCGAGAACGCGACCGCGGCTCCCCCCTCGGTGATCTCGGTGGCCACGACGAACGCGGCGTAGGAGGGCCGGTCCCACAGGTTGGACACTTCGGCGGTGGAGAGCGTCGGCACCTCGCCGTCGACCGGACGCTGGACCTCGGGGGCCTCGGGCGGCAGCAGTCGCCCGACGACGGTCGCCGTGCCGGTCCGCTCGGCGATCCCGGCGGCGTCCTCAGCCTCCGGGACCCAGCCGAGGACGACGGGGATGACCGTGCCCTCCGCAGCGGACGCCGCTGCGCCGCCCGCGGCGTCGGCGCCCTGGGCGTCGTCGGCACCCTCGACCTCGAAGGCCTGCATCACCCAGAGGCCTTCCTCGCCGTCGAGGAGCCGGTTCTGCACGAGGGTCCTGGTGCCGGGGACGAAGGAACCCTCGACGGACACCATCTGGTCGGCGGTGGTCGCGAGGAGCGGGTTGAGCGGTTCGAGGACGTCCGTCAGGGGCCTCACGTTCTCGGTGGTGCTCGGCGCGGGCGGCGGGGCTTCGCGGGAGGAGTTCAACTGCCACTGGCTGAGGAGCACGAAGACCGCGGCGATCGCCATCGCGAGGATCAGCATGAGGATCCATCGGGGCTTGAGCGCGGTCTTCAACACCACTCCACGGTACTTCGTAACGCTGTAGAACAACGAATGAAGCTGACGTGGAAGCGGCCGCCGGAACCCCGCGCGGCGGGTGCCTAAGACTGATTGGCATATCCCTACCACTACGGGGTCGCGCGGTCTACGATGGTCTCTCGTGCGCTCTTTTCCCTATGCCCCCA
Source organism: Arthrobacter sp. TJ-266 (assembly GCF_058269115.1). Lineage (NCBI taxonomy): Bacteria > Bacillati > Actinomycetota > Actinomycetes > Micrococcales > Micrococcaceae > Arthrobacter > Arthrobacter sp. TJ-266. The sequence continues at coordinate 768,594 of NZ_JBZCNC010000001.1, read as the reverse complement.
CCGGTTCGCCGGACCTGCGCTCCCCCGTGCGCTTCCTGCTGTGGCTCGGCGGTCACCAGAAGGCCACCCTCCTGGCCGGGATCGCACTGGGGACGGTGTGGATGGCGTCGCAGGCCATGATGCCCTTCGTGATCGGTCGCGCGATCGACGACGGCGTGATCGGCAGCGACTCGGCGTCGCTGGTGGGCTGGGCCGCCGCACTCCTCGCACTCATGGTCGTTCAGGCCGTCGCCGACACCGCGACCCACAGGGCCGGCGTCAGCAACTGGATGCAGGCCGCGTTCCGGTCGGTGCAACTCGTAGGGCACAAGATCAGCACCACGGGGGACGCCCTGCCCTCGGCGCTCTCCACCGGCGAGGTGGTCTCCACCGCGGCGTCGGACGCGTTCCGGCTCGGCGAGGTGTACGAGGTGCTGACCCGCCTGGCAGGTGCTGCCGCGGCGTGGCTGGTGGTGACGGTGCTGATCTGGCGGACCTCCCCCGTCCTCGGGCTCGTCGTGCTCGTCGGCGTACCCGTGTGCTGCGCCCTGCTGCTGTTCGTGGTGCGTCCACTCCAGGCGCGGCAGCGCGAGCAGCGTGAGGCGTCGGGGAAGATGACCGCCGTCGGTGCGGACACCGTCGCCGGGCTCCGGGTGCTGCGCGGGATCGGCGGCGAGCACATCTTCGTGGACCGCTACCGGCAGAAGTCGGCGGCCACCCGAGATTCCGGCATCCGCGTGGCGCATTCGCTGGCCGACCTCGAGGCAGCCCAGGTGTTCATCGCGGGCGCCTTCAGCGTGGTGTTCACGTGGGTGGGCGCGTCACTGGTGCTCGACGGCGCCATCACGCCGGGCGAACTCGTGGCCCTGTACGGCTTCTCGATCTTCCTCATGACGCCCATCCGCGCCGCGGCGGACTCCGTGGCCCGCTTCATCCGCGCGCACGTCGGCGCCCGCAAGGTCATCGCGGTGCTGTCGGTGGACGCGAACGTGGCGGACGCCGCGGCGACACAGCCGGCACCGCCGTCGGGCTCGCCACTCGTCGACGAGCGCAGCGGCGTCATGGTGGAGCCGGGGATCCTCACCGCCGTCGTGTTGCGCGAGCCCGACGCATCGGCGGACGCCGTCATGCGCCTCGGGCGGTTCGAGGACGCCGTGCTCGAGGAGGCCACCGTCCGCTGGGGTGCCGCCGATCTCCGGCACGTGCCACTCGCCTCGATCCGCGAGCGCATCGTGGTCAGCGAGGCGGGACCGCAGCTGTTCAGCGGGCCGCTCCGCCGCCAGCTCGATCCGCACGCGCGGCACGACGACGCCGGGATCCTCGCGGCGCTCGAGGCAGCGAGCGCCCTGGACATCCTCGACGGCCTGGAGGACGGGCTCGATCACGAGGTGACGGAACGCGGCCGGAGCTTCTCGGGTGGGCAGCGTCAGCGCCTCGTGCTGGCGCGGGCCTACCTCACCGGGGCCGAGAACCTGGTGCTCGTGGAACCGACCAGCGCCGTGGACGCCCACACGGAACAGCGCATCGCCGCCCGCCTGGCAGGGGTACGACGGCGGGACGGCATGACCACCGTGGTGGTCACGGCCAGCCCCCTGGTTCTCCGCACCATGGACCGCGTGCTGTTCCTCGAGGACGGCCGTGTCACCGCCCAGGGCAGCCACAAGGACCTGATGGCCGCCAATGCCTCCTACCGGAACGTGGTGATCCGCAGTGAGTAGCACCGCGACGCTGCCCGTCGCCGAGCCCCGCGCCGTGCGCCGGGAGGCCTCGCGCCTCATCCGGCACCACCGGCGCGGGCTCGGCGGGGTGATCGGGCTGTACGTGGGGTCGGCCGTCGCCGGACTCGCCGGTCCGCTCCTGCTCGGGTACCTGATCGACGCCCTGTCCGCCGGGACGACGCCGGACGTCGTCGCGCTGGTCTCCCTCGGGATGCTGGGCTTCCTGGCCGTCCAGTCGATTCTCCGCCGCTTCGCGGTGCGCTCCGGCATGGTCTTCGGCGAGCGCGTGTTCGCCGAGCTGCGCGAGGACTTCATGGCGGGCGTCACCGCCCTGCCGCTCTCGACCGTCGAGAAGGCGGGCACCGGCGACCTCGTGGCGCGCACCACGAACGACATCGACGCCGTGTCCCACACCGTCCGCTTCGGGGTTCCCCAGGTGGTCGTCTCGGTGGTGACCATCGCCCTGACGCTTGGTGCGGCGATCATCACCTCACCGGTCCTCTCGCTCGCCCTTCTCGTGGGCCTGCCGCTGCTGTGGCCGGTGACCCGCTGGTACCTGCGCCGGAGCGCCGCTGGCTACATGCGTGAGCGCGAGACCTACGCGGTGGTCAACGGCACGATCACGGAGACCATCGAGGGTGCCCGCACGGTGGACGCCCTCGGGCTCGGCGCACTGCGCCGCGAGGATCTCGACACCGCCCTCGGCACGAGCTACCGCGCCGAGCGGTACACGCTATGGCTCCGATCGGTCCTGTTCCCCGCCGCGGACATCGCGTTCTGGCTACCCGCCGCCGCTGTGCTGCTCTGGGGCGGGTGGCTCGCAGGCCAGGGCGTGGTGACGCCGGGAGCGGTGGCCGCCGTCGCCCTCTTCGCGGTGCGCCTGATCGATCCCGTGGACCTGCTGATCATGTGGACGGACGAGATCCAGGTGGGTGCGGCGTCGCTCGCGCGGATCGTCGGGGTGAAGGACGTGGAGCCGGACCGCCTGGCGACCACCGCGGTGCCCCGCGACGACGACATCGTCCTGAGCAACGCCAGGTACGCCTACCGGCCCGGACACGACGTGCTGCACGGCGTCGACCTGACCCTCCGGCGCGGCGAGCGTCTCGCCGTCGTGGGGCCGTCCGGCGCAGGGAAGTCGACACTCGGACGGCTGATCGCGGGGATCCACCCGCCGTCGTCGGGCTCGGTCACGGTGGGCGGGGTGCCGCTGGTGGACCGTCCGCTCGACGACCTGCGGCGGGAGGTGGCCCTCGTGACGCAGGAGCACCACGTGTTCGTGGGCTCGGTGGCGGAGAACGTGCGGCTCGGCCGTGCCGACGCCGCCGAGCACGAGATCGAGGACGCACTGCACAGTGTCGGCGCGCTGGAGTGGGTGACCCAGCTGCCCGAGGGCGTGCGCACCGAAGTGGGCTCGGGAGCGCACGAGCTCACCCCGGCACAGGCGCAGGAGCTCGCGCTCGCCCGCCTGATCCTCGCCGACCCGCACACCCTGGTGCTCGACGAGGCGACCTCCCTGATCGACCCGCAGGCCGCCCGCGACCTCGAGCGGTCGCTGAACGCGGTGCTCGAGGGCAGGACGGTCGTCGCGATCGCACACCGACTCCACACCGCCCACGACGCCGACCGCGTGGCCGTCGTAGAGGGCGGCCGGATCACGGAGCTCGGCTCGCACGACGAACTGATCGTGCTCGACGGCGCCTACGCCTCGCTCTGGAACTCCTGGCGGAGCGAATAGGTGTCAAGACTCTCTTGACAGTTCATGATCTGTAAATCTAGCGTTGACACATGGAATGCCTGACGCGTCGGAAGACATCCATCGTCGCTCTCGGTGCCGCTGCGCTCCTGGCACTCGGCGTCGCAGCGCCCACGCTCCCACCACCATCGGAGCATTCCTTCGGCGACGCCGGACTCGCCGAACAGGTCGCGGCGCACCGACCGGCGGACTCGCACCGCCTCGTGGTCACCCGCGTGACCGGTGATGCGGTGACCACGGCGGGGTTCGGCGCCGACGACCGCTCCGACCTCGAGATCGGATCCATCACGAAGGCGCTGACCGGGATGCTGCTGGCCGACGCCATGGAGCGCGGCGAGGTGGACCTCGAGACCCGCCTCGGCGAACTGCTCGACCTCGGTGCGGCACCGCTGGCCGGCGTCACGCTCCGGGAACTGGCGACGCACCGCTCCGGTCTACCCGGGCTACCCGGCGGAGCGGGCTTCCTGGTCCGGTCCGCCTGGAGCAACGTCACGGGCAGCAACCCGTACGGCAGCTTCACCACGGCTCAGCTCCTCGACGCCGCCACGAACGCAGAGCTGTCCTCCCCCGGGACGTACTCCTACTCCAACTTCGGGGTGGCGCTCCTCGGGCAGGCGCTGGCCGCCCGCGCAGGGCTCCCCTACCCCGAGCTGCTCCGCAACCGCATCACGGAGCCGCTCGGGATGACGGACACGTACGTTCCCGCGACGGAGGAGAACCTCCGATCGGCGGCGCTACGGGGCCTCCGTGCCTCGGGCGACGAATCCGCTGCATGGACCATGGACGGCTTCGCCCCTGCCGGAGGCGTGCGGTCCACCGCCGCCGATCTCGCGCTCCTCGCCGCGGCGCTCCTCGACGGCTCGGCGCCCGGGAGCGGCTCGCTCGAACCGCTCGACGGCGTCGCGGACCCCGCCATGGGCCTCGCCTGGCACGTCCTCGAGGACGACGGCGGATCGACCGTCCTCTGGCACAACGGCGGGACCGGCGGCTTCTCCTCCATGCTCGCCCTCGATCCCGCGCGGGATGAGGCCGTCATCGCGCTCGGTGACGTGTCCCCCATCCGGACGGCGGCCTCCGTGGACGACCTCGCCATCGCCCTACTCGCAGGACGGGGTTCACGGTGATGGAGTTCGTGGCCACCTGGCTGATCCCCGTCGTCACTCTCCTCACAGCGGCCACCTACCTCCGTTCGGTACTCCGCCCCCCGAAGAAGCTCTCCGGCGTCGCGCTGGTCACGGCGCTCACGGCGGCGGTCGGCTGGATGGTGTTCGGCGCCGTCGTCACGGCGTTCTACGCCACCACCGTGTGGGTCTGGTACGTCCCGGCGGGACTCACCGCCGTCGGCACCGTGGTGCTGGTCGCGCGGTGGGACCGCCTCGTCGGCGCCGAGCCCGCGACCCGCGGGGACTGGTGGTCCTTCCTGATCGCCCTCGTGCCGACGGCCGGCATCCTGGCGGTGCGCCTGGCATGACCTCCGACCGCAGGAAGCAGGACGGCCCCGAGCCCGATGCCCGAAGCTCCGTGACCGCACCCGAGATCACGGGACCCTCCGTGACCGCACCCGAGGACGCCGGCCACGACGACGCACAGCCCGGGCAGGCCCTCGCCGACGTCGAAACCGGCACCGCGCGGGTCCGCGCACTGCTGGCCGTCGAGCCGTTCGGCCTCGTGGCGTCCGACGCATTGCGAGCCGCATCCGATCTCACCCACCTCAGCGACGCGCTGCTGCGCGCGACCGTCGACGCGGCGAGACGCCACGGCGCCAGTTGGGCCGACGTCGGTGCGGCGCTCGGCATCAGCCGACAGGCCGCCTTCCAGCGCTTCGGGTCGGAGGCTCCTGGCCGGACACCGGCTCCCCCTCGGGCCGTCCCGCTCGACCCGGCGGCGGAGGCCGAAGCCGTGTTCGCGGAGTGGGCCGCCCGGGACTGGTCCGCACTGCGTGCGCGGTTCACCCCGACGATGCTCGAGGCCGTGACGGAGGACGTGCTCGCGGCGGTGTGGAGCGAGGTCGACGACGCCGTCGGCGCCTACGAGCGGCCGGGGACCGCCACGGTGCGGAAGAACGGCGCTCTCAGGATCGTGGAACTGGCGCTGCACTTCGAGGACGGCGTGATGTCCGGGCGCGTCTCCTTCGACCGGTCGGGCCGGGTCGGCGGCCTCCTCGTCCTCGAGCCCACCGTCGGCGGCTAGCCGCCGCGCGCCAGGGACCGCCGGGCGCATCGAAACCATCGGCGCGTCGTCGCCGCGCCAGGACCGTGCATCGAGAGCCCTAGTGGTCGTAGAACACGAGCGAGGAGTTGATCAGCTCCGCGATGACCTCGGCGTCATGGGCCCGCCGCAGCGATTCGCGGAAGTTCTCCTTGAAGAGGCTCCGGGCGATCGTCGCGAGGACCTCGAGGTGCTCGGAGAAGGACTGCGCGGGCGTCGCCATCAGGAGCACGAGGGTGGCAGGTCCATCCACGGCACCGAAGTCGAGGCTGTGGCCGAAGCGCGTCACACCGACGGCGATGGACGTCTGATTGACGTACTCGCTGCGCGCGTGGGGAAGCCCCACGCCGCCCGGGAGCCCCGTGGCCATCTGATGTTCGCGGGAGTTGACCTGATGGAGGAAGGCCTCGAGATCCGAGATACGGCCGGCCGCGTGCAGGCGGCCTGCGAGCTGCGCCGCGGCGTCCTCCTTCGAGGTCGCCTCCATCTCGAGGATCACGAGTTCGGGCGCGGTGAGCGCTGCGTCGTGGAGGTCCGGGTGGAGATCGCTCACCGGTGTGCCTTTCGAAGAGCCGACGCCGGGAACGGCGCTGGAGGCGGTTCCCAGTCTAGCCAGCCGTGCCGGTTTCCACCGGGACGATCAGTCGACGGAGACGTACGGCGAGAGGACGACCTCCACGCGCTGGAACTCCTTGAGGTCCGAGTACCCCGTGGTCGCCATCGCACGCCGCAGCGCCCCGATGAGGTTCGACGTGCCGTCGGTGTGGTGCGAGGGGCCCCACAGGACCTCCTTCAGCGGGCCGACCGTGCCGATGTTGACCCTGTCGCCGCGAGGCAGCTCGTGGTGGTGCGCCTCCTGGCCCCAGTGCCAGCCCTGACCCGGGGCCTCCTCGGCCCGGGCGAGCGCGGACCCGAGCATGACGGCATCCGCACCCATGGCGATCGCCTTCACGATGTCACCGCTGGCGCCCATGCCGCCGTCGGCGATCACGTGCACGTACCGTCCGCCGGACTCGTCCATGTAGTCGCGGCGGGCGCCCGCCACGTCGGAGATCGCCGAGGCGAGCGGCGAATGGATGCCGAGGGCGCGGCGCGTCGTCGTCGTCGCTCCCCCACCGAAACCGACCAGCACACCCGCGGCGCCGGTGCGCATCAGGTGCAGCGCCGGGGTGTAGCCGGCGGCGCCGCCGACGATCACGGGGACGTCGAGTTCGTAGATGAACTTCTTGAGGTCGAGGGGTTCCTCGTTCTTCGACACGTGCTCGGCCGACACCGTGGTGCCGCGGATCACGAAGATGTCCACACCGGCGGCGAGCACGGTCTTGGAGAACTGCTGGGTGCGCTGCGGCGTCAGGGAACCGGCCACCGTCACGCCCGCCTCGCGGATCTCGGCGAGTCGGCTCGTGATGAGCTCGGCCTGGATGGGCGCGGCGTAGAGCTCCTGCATGCGGAGCGTCGCGGCGGGGCTGAAGTTCTCCGTGCTGAGCGCCGCGATCTCGTCGAGGACCGGCTGCGGGTCCTCGTACCGCGTCCACAGTCCCTCGAGGTTCAGGACGCCGAGGCCGCCGAGGCGGCCCATCGCGATCGCCGTGGCGGGGGACATCGCCGAGTCCATGGGCGCGGCGACGACGGGCATCTCGAACTGGTACGCGTCGATCTGCCAGGCGACCGAGACGTCGAGCGGATCACGGGTGCGGCGGGAGGGCACCACCGCCACGTCATCCAGCGAATAGGCCCTGCGTCCGCGCTTGCCTCGGCCGATCTCGATCTCGTAAGTCACTGGTCCAGATTAGCCCAGCGGGATCGGACGCCTTCCCGGCGGCCCTTCCCCTGAGCAACCGCCGGATGCATACTCAGCCATGAGCAGAGGGGGAATGGCTCTCGCCGTCGTCGTCGCCGTGGGGTCCATCACGGGGTTCGCCTACTGGTCGGGTCCGGGGCGCGCACCCTCGGGCTGCGCCCAGCCGCCCTGGCACCTGTCGAGCGCCGTCGTGGCGCAGGGCGGGTCGGTGACTGTCACCGGCGATGACGCGACGACCTGCGATCCGCGCTACGGCGGACGCGCGGACATAGTGATCACGGTGATCTCGGACGGCGGCCTGCACACGATCGCGACCGTTCAGGCGCCCATGTCCTCGCGCGGAGCGTTCGCCGCCGACATCGTCATACCCGAGGGCGCCCGACCTAGCTCCTACCAGGTCTCCGCTGTTCCGCGCCGTGTCGACATCTGCCGGGACACCAACGCCGCCTGCGCTGGCCCGCCGACCGAACCGCTCACGGTCCTCGCCGGTGAGTGACAGCCGCGCGCCCATTGCTCCCCGGGCACACCTCCCGGCACCGATCCGGCTCGCCGTCCTGAGCGATCTCCCGCATCTGGCGGGGATCGAGCGGTCAGCGGGCGAGGCGTTCCGGACGCTCGGCATGCACGCGATCGCCGACGACGAGCCGCTTCCCCTCGCGCGCCTGGAGCCGTACCAGCGGGAAGGCCGGGCATGGGTCGTCCAGACGGCCCAGGCGCTTCCCGCCGCCTACCTCCTGCTCGACGTCGTGGACGGGCACGCGCACATCGAGCAGGTGTCGGTGCACGCGCACCACGCTCGCCGCGGGCTGGGCAGGCGGCTCATCGATCAGGCGGAGGCCTGGGCCCGCCGACGCGGCCTTCCGGGCCTGACGCTCACCACGTTCCGCGACGTCGCCTGGAACGCGCCGTACTACCGCCGTCTCGGCTTCGTGGACCTGAGCCCGGCGCGGCTCGGCCGGGGTTGGCGGCGCTCCGGCGGCACGAGGCGGAAGCGGGACTCGACGGCTGGCCGCGGGTGGCGATGCGCAGGGCCGTGACGCCGGTGTCCGCTGATGACACGCCGGAGTCGACAGACGGCTCCGTTCCCGGGTCGCGGTAGAACACGAGCGCTGCGCGCCCGAGGGAACGGCCGCCGGCCCTCCATGGGGAGCCCTCCCCATGGAGGCATCGCCTGCCCGGGGATACGGTGGGACCGACGGCGCAGGTGCCCGGGACCCTCGGAAGGGCCGCGCCACGACACGAACGAGGAAGCCCATGACCAACGGCATGATCGGAGCAGACCCGACGGCCCTCCGTGCTCTCGCTCAGACCATGTCGACGTCGAGTGGCACCCTCACGACCATCGACCAGCAGATCACCACGGTGCTGGCGCGGGTCGGGTGGCAGGGCCAGGACGCCCAGCGCTTCAGGTCGCAGTGGAACACCTCGATCAGGCTGCGCCTGCAGGACAGCGCCTCCCTGCTGAGCGAACGGGCCACTGTCCTGCTCGCCGATGCCGACGAGCAGGACACGACGAGCGACGCCGGTAGCGGAAGCGCAGGCGGCGCCGGCAGCGGTGCTGGCAGCGGCGGAACGTCACAACCGACGGACGCTCCCTCGGGCGCATCGGAGGACCCGTCCCTCGTCGACCTCCTCGCCGACGTCGGCGGCGACCTCGGGGCGTGGCCACCCTTCCAGATCGGTGCACTCACCACCTCCGCGCTGGGCTTCGGTGCGGAGCGGCTGCTCTCCTCCATGCGGAACGCGGGACTGTTGACCACGACCTTCGGCCAGATGCCCGAAGTGGGCTACCTGCGCGGGACGCAGACGCTCAACGCCCTGCGCATTGCCGGCAACGCCGCGGCAGGGCTCGGCATCCTCACGGGAGCGGCTCAGGCGTACAACGGTTTCCAGGACGGCGACGGCCACGCCGTCGCCGATGGCGCCATCACGGCGATCCTCGCCGGAGGAAGCCTCGCGCCGACACCCGCCGCGCCGTTCTTCGCGGCAGCGTCCCTCGTCTGGGCGGGCGCACAGTTCCTGTCCGGCGACGTACCGGTGACCGAGCGCATCACCGACTTCGCCGGAGACGCTGTTGATACGCTCGGTGATGCCGGCGAATCGGTGGCGGGTGCCGCCGAGGATGCCTGGAACCGGGCGTTCGGATAGTCCTCGCACACCGCCGCCTCCCCCACCCGAAAGGCCTCCATGTCCGAGACCACGGTGCCACTCACCGAGCACGAGATCCTCGCGCTGCTGTCCTTCAACGACACCGATCCCAGCTCCTACACCCGCGACGTCCTCAGACTCGCGGACGTCAGGGCCGAGGACGTTCTCGTCCGCGCGGGCCTGTCGACGCTTCTGGTGCGTGATCTCGCGGTGGTCCAGGGTTCGGACCTCGTTCTCACCGGTCCCACGGAGCAGATCGCAGGGATCATGGCGACAGCGGGCGGCTGGCTGGAGATCGCTGTCACCACCGACGGCACCAGTTCCGTGCTGTTCGGTGTGCAGTCCGCCGCCGGTGCCTTCGTGATGAGCGTCGGAACGCGCGGCGTCCATCAGTTCAACCCGCTTCCCGCGGACAAGCCGATCCTCTCCTTCGCGCTCGACATCGCCACCCACTACCTCGGTGACTCCTCCGCGGACTCCCTGCTCTCGGTGCGGGCGAAACACCACGGCTTCGGTGTCACGCCCCGGACGGCAACGCTCCTCAGGAACACCGACGGAGGTGTCCGCGTGACCCTCGGGGAGGGTGCGGAACCTGAGGTGATCACTCCCGCCACGGGTGCCGAGGTCGAGGAGTTCGGCAAGGCGCTCGACCTCGATGGCCGCTAGCCGGCGCAGGGACATGTCAGCGGCACCCGTGGGAGGCGAGCGCCACCCTGTGCGTCCCCTCGAGGCCTGGCTCGACGCCGGGCCCGAGGCGACCTCCGCGTCGACGACGGTCCTGCGGCGTATGGCCTTCAATCACTCCCAACGCCGCGCCGCCGTGCTGTGCGTGTACCTCTGGGCGTGCGTCGTAGCCCTCGCCGGGCTCCTCGCGCTGACGACGGGTTCGGCGGGTGCGCTCGGCTGGGTGCTCCCCGCGGTGGCAGCGGCGCTCCTCCTCTGCGCCATCGGTCTGCAACGGCGGCACCGGGCCCATCCGGTGCCACCGCACCAGCGCCTCACCTCCTCGCGGTCACCGGCGACCGTCCGCGGAGCCGTGCTGAGTGCCGCACTCCTCGGGGTCGGACTGCTGGTCGTGACGACCATCCTGCTGGTCCGGGCCGAGACACAGCCCACCGGCGTGGTGGGCGGCTTCGTCACGGTGCTGGGACTCGTGCTGGCGATGTCCGCCCAGCTCGTCATCCCCGCGTGGCATGCAGCCCATGCGCGCGAGCTCTTCCTGGCCCACCTCGAGGGGAACGCCGCAGCGCGGTCCGAGCTCCAGCGCAGAGCCCTGGCGGACGACGGCACCGGGCCCTTCCCCTTCGGGCCGTTGTGAGGGCTCGGTCACCGGTCAGGACGGCAGAAGAGCACCTGCCCGCACCCCTGCCCTAATTCCTGCTGCCGTGATTCCTGCTCAGGCCTCCGGCAACTGGCTCTCGAACATGCGGAAGTAGCGGCCGCGGAGGGCTACGAGTTCGCGGTGCGTGCCCGACTCGACCACCCGACCGTCCTCCAGCATGTACACGACGTCAGCCTTCTCGATCGTCGCGAGGCGGTGGCTGATCGCGATGATCGTGCGTGAGCGGTCGGCGAAGAGCCGCGTGAAGATGCGGTGTTCGGCGAGGGCGTCGATGGCCGAGGTGGGTTCGTCCATGACCACGAAGGGCGCGTCGCGGTAGAAGTTGCGGGCCATGGCGAGGCGCTGCCACTGCCCGCCGGAGAGGCCGCTCCCCTTCCGTCCGCGCGGGTCCTCCATCCAGTTGCTCACGTAGTTCTCGAAGCCGCTCGGCAGCGAGGCGATGAACTCCGTGGCCTCGGCGTCGTGCGCCGCCCTGCGCACCCGCTCGTCGTCGCGCGGCGTCCGGACGTCGCCGAAGAAGATGTTGTTCTCCGCCGTCGCGAACTCGTAGCGCAGGAAGTCCTGGCTCATGACGGCGAGGTGCCGGTGCCAGTCGTCGATCCGGACGGTCCGCAGGTCCCGGCCCTCGAGCAGCACCTCCCCCTCGCCGGGCTGGTACAGACCTGCGAGCACCCGGATCAGGGTGGACTTCCCGGCGCCGTTCTCGCCGACGATCGCCACGTGGGTGCCCCGCTCGAAGGTCATCGAGATGCCCTTGAGCACCTCGGCATCGCTGCCCGAGTAGGTGAAGTGGATGTTCCGGAGTTCGACGACGGACGGCGCGGCGTCCAGTGTGCCCGTTGCCGCCGTCGAGAGCGGGAACGCCATGAACTGCTCGTAGTCCTTGAGGTTGGCAAGATCCTCGTCGATGGAGCTGAGCGACGTCACGAGGTTGTTCGCGGTGCTCAGCGCGCGGCTGACGATCTGCTGCACGTAGAGGAACTGCCCCACCGGCTGAGCCCGCGCGATGATCTGACCCACGATCCACACGAGCGCGAGCAGCTCAGCGCCGTACTGCAGCGCATCGGCGAGGAGCTGCTTCGGGATGTACCTCTTCTGGAAATCGAGCCGACGCTTCTCGTCGGCGTCCCGCAGCGTGGAGCGCAGGTCCATGAGGTACCGGACGATCCCGTACAGCCGCATCTCGGCGATGTGCTGCGGCTTCATGAGGTTGTTCTCGATCAAGCGCCGCTGACGCCGCGAGTCCACCTGCGTGTTCCAGTGCGCCATCTGCTCACGGGACAGCCGGAACTGCAGGTAGACGCTCGGGATGATGGCCAGCAGCACGATCAGCGCGATCCACCAGCTGACGAGCAGCAGCGCCCCGATCGCGAGGACCACCGAGGTGAGCTGCGTGAAGATCGCGGCGATGCGGTCGAGCACGCGGGCGTAGGAGTCGGAGAAGCGGCGCGCGCGGTCGTAGAGATCCACCGTCTCCTTGTCGTCGTAGCGCCAGAACTCGAGGGCGAGGAATCTCTCGTACATCTGGTCGCCCACGATCGCCCCGACCCGGAAGCTCAGGACCTGCTGGATGTAGCGGTCCACGCTGGTGAACGCTCCCCAGAGCAGCCCGAGGACGGCCGTGACGACCACGTAGACGATGGCCTGCCGGCCGGCGTCGGCCTCACCCGCATAGGCCGCGGCGAGCGCCGTCGTCGTGAGTGAGGCGAAGTAGGTGGTGACCAGCGGCAGGACCGCCGAGATGAGCGAGCCCGCCACCTTCATGGCGACGGCGCCGGGCGAGGCCTTCGCGCTCACCTTCAGCACCTGCCCGACGGCGCGGGCGTACGGACCGAGGCGGAGCCGGCGTCGCGCCGCCGCCTCGGGCTGGGGCAGCTGGCTCATGAGACGCCCGCCGTCCGACGACGGCGGGCTCCCGAGGGGCGTGCGTTACTTGGAGCCGTAGTTGGGTGCCTCGACCGTCATCTGGATGTCGTGCGGGTGGGATTCCTTCAGGCCGGCGGCGGTGATCCGCACGAACTTGCCCTTGGCCTTGAGCTCGGCGACGGTGCGGGCCCCCGTGTAGAACATTGTCTGCCGCAGTCCACCGACGAGCTGGTAGGCCACCGACGCGAGCGGGCCGCGGTAGGCCACACGCCCCTCGATGCCCTCGGGGATCAGCTTGTCGTCCCCGACGACGTCGGCCTGGAAGTAGCGGTCCTTCGAGTACGAGGTGTTCCTGCCGCGCGTCTGCATGGCCCCGAGGGACCCCATGCCGCGGTAGGTCTTGAACTGCTTGCCGTTCACGAAGATCAGCTCGCCCGGCGCCTCGGCGGATCCCGCGAGGAGAGAGCCGAGCATCACGGTGTCCGCGCCCGCCACGATCGCCTTGCCGATGTCGCCCGAGTACTGCAAGCCACCGTCGGCGATGACCGGCACGCCCGCGGGGATGGCTGCCTTGGCCGATTCGTAGATGGCCGTGATCTGCGGGACGCCCACCCCGGCCACCACGCGGGTGGTGCAGATGGAGCCCGGGCCCACGCCCACCTTGATGCCGTCCGCTCCGGCGTCGATCAGCGCCTGCGCGCCCTCACGCGTGGCGGCCTGCCCGCCGATGATGTCGACGTGCGCCAGCGACTTCTCGGCCTTGAGGCGGGCGATCATCTCGAGCACGCCGGCGCTGTGGCCGTTCGCGGTGTCCACGAAGAGGGCGTCCACGCCGGCGTCGACGAGCGCCATGGCGCGCTCCCAGCCGTCCCCGAAGAAGCCGATGGCCGCACCGACGCGGAGGCGTCCGTCGTCGTCCTTCGTGGACAGCGGATACTGCTCGGCCTTCGTGAAGTCCTTGACGGTGATGAGACCGCGGAGTACGCCGTCGTCGTCGACGAGCGGCAGCTTCTCGATCTTGTTCGTGGCGAGGAGGTTGATGGCGTCGTCGCCACTGATCCCCACGCGGCCCGTGACGAGGGGCATCTTGGTCATGACGTCGCTGACGCGCGTGGTCGGGAAGTCCCGCTCGAGGACGAAGCGCGTGTCGCGGTTGGTGATGATGCCCAGCAGGTGACCGGTCTCGTTGACCACCGGCAGGCCCGAGACACGGTAGTGACCGCACAGCTCGTCGAGTTCCAGCAGCGTGGCATCGGGGCCGATGGTCAGCGGGTTCGTGATCATGCCCGACTCGCTGCGCTTGACGCGGTCCACCTGGCCCGCCTGGTCCTCGATGGACAGGTTCCGGTGGATGACGCCGAGTCCGCCCTGGCGGGCCATCGCGATGGCCATGCGCGCTTCCGTGACGGTGTCCATCGCGGAGGAGAGCAACGGTGTCCGCACGGTGATGCGCTTGGAGATGCGCGACGACGTGTCCGCCTCGGAGGGGATGACGTCGGTGTGACCCGGGAGCAGGAGCACGTCGTCATAGGTCAGGCCGATGAATCCGAAGGGATCGTGGGTGTCGTTCTGGCCGGACTGCTGGCTCATTGCTGCGCCTCTCTCGGGGTTGCCGCGGGGGGAGAAGGGCCAACGGCAAGGGTGCGCCGGCCGGCTCTGCCAGTCTAGAACGGAAGCAGGAGGGGCCCTATTCCGGTGACAGCGCTCACGTACGGCGCCCCGCACCGGCCCTTCCGGACCCGTTTCGAGGACCGACACCCCCGGTTCGCGCGCGACGACGTACCCTAGGAGGACTATGTCCCCGGATTCTCGGGGGCCACCCGAACCACCCATTGATGGAGATTGCCGGGCTACCCGGCCTCGACGCGCAGCGTCTGACGGCCCCGCCCCGCCCACCTCACGACCGAGAGATACCTGATCTGTGAATAAAAGACCTGCCGTCCTGAAAGCACCACGCGAGCTCGCCACGGGAGCCATGCGCATCGTCGCTCTCGGCGGGATCGGTGAGATCGGCAGAAACATGACGGTCTTCGAGTTCGACGGGAAACTGCTGATCGTGGACTGCGGCGTCCTGTTCCCCGAGGAGCACCAGCCGGGCATCAACGTCATCCTGCCGGACTTCTCCTACATCCGGGACCGGCTCGACGACGTCGTCGCCGTGGTCCTCACGCACGGCCACGAGGACCACATCGGCGGTGTCCCGTACCTGCTCAAGGAGCGCGCGGACATCCCCCTGGTGGGATCCCGGCTCACGCTCGCCTTCATCGAGGCGAAGCTCAAGGAGCACCGCATCACGCCGAAGACCATCCAGGTCAAGGAGGGTGACCGCCGCACCATGGGCGGGTTCGACCTCGAATTCGTCGCGGTCAACCACTCCATCCCGGACAGCCTCGCCGTCGCCATCCGCACCGCGGCCGGCATGGTGCTCCACACCGGCGACTTCAAGATGGACCAGTTCCCCCTGGACCGCCGCATCACCGACCTCGCGGGCTTCGCGCGCCTCGGCGCAGAGGGCGTGGACCTGTTCCTGACGGACTCCACGAACGCCGACGTCCCGGGCTTCACCACGTCCGAGAAGGATCTCGCCCCCGCGATCGACGCCGTGTTCCGCACGGCCCCGCGCCGCATCATCGTGTCGAGCTTCGCAAGCCACATCCACCGGATCCAGCAGATCATCGACACCGCGCACCAGCACCGCCGCAAGGTGGCGTTCGTGGGCCGCTCGATGGTCCGCAACATGACCATCGCGGCGGACCTCGGGTACCTGAACATCCCGCAGGGCCTGCTCGTGGACTTCAAGAAGCTCGAGCGCAGCGACGACCACAAGGTGGTCCTCATCTGCACCGGTTCGCAGGGTGAGCCGATGGCCGCACTCTCCCGCATGGCCAACAAGGACCACGCGATCCGCATCAGCGAGGGTGACACCGTGCTGCTCGCGAGCTCGCTCATCCCGGGCAACGAGAACGCCATCTACGGCATCATCAACGCGCTCACCGAGATCGGCGCCAACGTGGTCCACAAGGGCAACGCGAAGGTGCACGTCTCCGGGCACGCGAGTGCCGGCGAACTCGCCTACTGCTACAACATCGTGAAGCCGCGCAACGTCATGCCCGTGCACGGCGAGTGGCGCCACCTGCGGGCCAACTCGGAGATCGCCGTCGCCACCGGCGTCGATCCCCGCAACGTGGTCATCGCGCAGGACGGCGTGACCGTGGACCTCGCGCGGGGCCGAGCGACGATCTCCGGCAAGGTCGAGGCGGGCCTCGTGTTCGTCGACGGCGACAGCGTGGGTGGCATCACCGAGGAGGACCTCGTGGAGCGCCGCCGCCTGGCCGAGGAGGGTGTGGTCACGGTCCTCGCGATCATCGATCCCGAGAACGGCGAGATCGTCGAGACCCCCGAGTTCTTCATCAAGGGCTTCTCCTGCTCGGACGAGGACCTCGACAAGGCCGGCGCGGCGGTCGAGAAGGCTCTCCGTGACGCCGCCTCGAACCGCCAGGGCGGGCGCCGTCAGGATCCCGAGGACATCATCGAGCGGGCCACGGCCAACTGGATGCGCCGCTACTTCAACCGGCAGCCGGTGGTGTCGGCGATCGTCGTCGACGCCTGATCCCTCAGCACATCCGACGCAGCCCCGGTTCCCCCGTCAGGTGGGAGCCGGGGCTTCGTCGTTGTCAGGGCCTGGAATCCGTCCGGGCCGGTAGGGCGCCTAGGCCTGCCGACCGTTTGCCTGCCCGCCTGCCCGCCTGCTGGCCTGCTGGCCTGCTGATGACCTTGGCTGCGCTGCCACGACCGTATCTCGCCCCTTCCTCCCACTTCGCGTGGCGATCAAGTGGGGATGCGCACTCATTCCCACAGCACGACGGCGTCGAATGGGAGGAAGCCAGCGGTGCGAGCAGACCATCCCACAGATGGAGCGTCCACCGTGGGCATGTGCGCACATTCCCACAATGCAGGAGCTCGATCTGGGATGGTCCGCTGCCCGTCACGAGAGCTGGGATGGTCCGCTGCCCGTCACGGGAGCCGGGGCTTCGTCCTTGTGGTGAGCTCGCAGGGCGTCCGGCCGTGGGCTTTTGACTGCTCGCGGCGTCGCTGCTGCTTCCTCCCATTCCACGACGCGCTCGAGTGGGAATGCGCACTCATTCCCGATGCACGACGGCGTCGAATGGGAGGAAGCCAGCGGTGCGAGCGGACCATCCCACAGATGGAGCGTCCACCGTGGGCATGTGCGCACATGCCCACCGTGCGAGGGTCCAACCTGGGATGGTCCGCTGCCTGTCAGGAGAGAGCAGGGGCTTCGTCGTTGTGGTCAGCCTTCAGGGCGTCCGGCACGCGGGTTTTCTCCGGCGTCGCTACCGGTTCCTCCCACTTCACGCGGCGATCGACTGGGAATGCGCACTCATTCCCAGTGCACGACGGCGCCGGATGGGACAAAGCCCCAGAGGCTAGAGGACCCTCGGCGCAGGGCCGAGCAACACGAAACACAGGCCCCACACGCAGCAGCACCCCGGCTCCGAGGGACCGGGGTGCTGCTGATGCTGCAGGCGGTGCTGCAGTCAGCGGAATGCCGACCGCGAGGGTGTCCTAGTGCGAGTGGCCGTGGCCCTCTTCGCCCTCGGACTCCGCGGGCTTCTCGACCACGAGGGTCTCCGTGGTGAGCACCAGGGCCGCGATGGAGGCGGCGTTCCGCAGAGCGGAGCGCGTGACCTTCACCGGGTCGATGATGCCGGCGTCCACGAGGTTCTCGTACTCGCCGGTGGCGGCGTTGAAACCGTGGCCCACCTCGAGCTCCGAGACCTTGGCGACGACGACGTAGCCCTCGTGTCCGGCGTTCTCGGCGATCCAGCGCAGGGGCTGGGCGAGGGCGCGGCGCACGAGACCGATGGCCGTGGCGGCGTCACCCTCCAGTGCGAGGACGTCGGGGTCGGTGTCGAGCGCCTTGCCGGCGTGGACCAGCGCGGAACCACCACCGGCGACGATGCCCTCCTCGAGAGCCGCACGCGTGGAGGACACGGCGTCCTCGATGCGGTGCTTCTTCTCCTTGAGCTCCACCTCGGTCGCGGCGCCGACCTTGATGACGCCGATACCGCCGGCGAGCTTCGCGAGGCGCTCCTGGAGCTTCTCGCGGTCCCAATCGGAATCGGTGCGCTCCACCTCGGCGCGGATCTGCGCCACGCGGTCGGCGACGTCGGACTCGCTGCCCGTGCCATCCACGATGGTGGTGGCGTCCTTGGTGACGGTGATCCGACGAGCAGAGCCGAGGACCTCGAGGCCCACCTGGTCCAGCTTCAGACCGAGGTCGGGCGAGACGACCTGCGCACCCGTGAGGGTCGCGATGTCCTGCATCATGGCCTTACGGCGGTCACCGAAGCCGGGTGCCTTGACGGCGACGACGTTCAGGGTGCCGCGGATCTTGTTGACGACGAGCGTGGAGAGCGCCTCGCCCTCGATGTCCTCGGCGATGATGAACAGCGGCTTGCCGGCCTGGAGGGCCTTCTCCAGCAAGGGGAGGAACTCGGCGAGCGAGGAGATCTTGCCGGAGTTGATGAGGATGAGCGCGTCCTCGAGGACGGCTTCCTGGCGCTCGGCGTCGGTCACGAAGTACGGCGAGAGGTAACCCTTGTCGAACTGCATGCCCTCGGTGAGGACGAGCTCCGTCACGGTCGAGGAGGACTCCTCGATGGTGATGACGCCGTCCTTGCCGACCTTCTCGAAGGCCTCGGCGAGGAGGTCCCCGACCTCGGTGCTCTGGGCGGAGATGGAGGCGACGTTGGCGGTCTGCTGACCGACGACCTCGCGGGCGTTCTCGAGCAGGCGCTTGGCGACGGCCTCGACCGACACCTCGATGCCGTGTTTGAGCTGTCCCGGGGCTGCTCCGGCGGCCACGTTGCGGAGGCCTTCCTTCACGAGGGCCTGCGCGAGGACGGTCGCGGTGGTGGTGCCGTCACCGGCGACGTCGTTGGTCTTGGTGGCGACCTCCTTGGCGAGCTGTGCGCCGAGGTTCTCGTACGGGTCGTCCAGCTCGATCTCACGGGCGATCGTGACGCCGTCGTTCGTGATGGTGGGAGCGCCCCACTTCTTGTCCAGCACGACGTTGCGTCCGCGGGGGCCCAGCGTCACCTTGACGGTGTTCGCGAGCTTGTCCACGCCGGCCTCGAGGGCACGGCGGGCGGCGTCGTTGAATTCCAACTGCTTTGCCATTGTTGATTCCTTTCAGGCTTGTGCAGCGAGAAAAACCCCGGCCATTGCGGGCCGGGGCTCTTCCTGGGGGGTGCTACTTGACGACGACTGCGAGGACGTCGCGGGCGGAGAGCACCAGGTACTCCTGGCCGCCGTGCTTGACCTCGGTTCCGCCGTACTTCGAGTAGATGACGATGTCGCCCTCGGCGACGTCGACGGGGACGCGGTTGCCGTTGTCGTCGACACGACCCGGTCCGACTGCCACGACCTCGCCCTCCTGGGGCTTCTCCTTAGCGGTGTCCGGGATGACGAGACCGGAAGCAGTGGTCTGCTCGGCTTCGAGGGGACGGACCACAATGCGGTCCTCAAGGGGCTTGATAGAGACCGACACTCGGGCTCTCCTTTGCGTTCGATACCAGTGGAATGGGGCCGTCGGGAGGTGCGCATACCGTCGTCGCGGTGCCGGTGGACGCTTCCCTCGGGATTAGCACCCGCTGGGAGCGAGTGCCAACTCCGACTGTATGCAAGGGCTGGCACTCGGTCAAGGCGAGTGCCAATCGAGTTCGGGGAGGACAGCAGGGAACAGGCCTGGAACGCCCTCGCTCCTCTAGGCTGGCCGGATGGCCACGGACAACATCGCAGACATCCTGACGTCCGAGGGCTGGGAGCTGCTCAACTCCCTCGGCCCCTACACCGAGGCCGACAGCCTGCGCCTCACCGAGCAGCTCCGGAAGGCCGGGCACTCCCCCGAATTGGTGGCCGCCGCCCTGACGCAATCGAGACTCCGAGCGAAGGCCGCCGCGAAGTTCGGCCCCTTCGCGGACCACATGGTCTTCACCACCGCGGGGCTCGAGCAGGCCACGCGGCTCTCCGTGGCCGCGCGCCACGCGCAGCGCTTCGTCGACGCGGGCCTCGTGAAGGTCGCGGACCTGGGCTGCGGGCTCGGCGCGGACAGCATGGCGCTCGCCACGCTGGAGCGCGAGGTGACCGCCGTCGAGCTCGACGAGACCACGGCCGCCGCGGCGACCATGAACCTGCTCCCCTTCCCGAATGCGCGCGTGGTCAACGCGGACGCCTCCTTCGTGGACACCGAGGGGTACGACGGCGTGTGGCTCGATCCCGCGCGCCGGACCACCACGACGTCGGGGACCTCCCGCCTGTTCGACCCCGAGGCGTTCTCCCCGCCGCTCTCCTTCGTGCAGGAGCTCGCGGACGGCGGTAAGCCCGTGGGCGTGAAGATGGGACCCGGCATGCCGCACGCCGCCATTCCCGCGCACTGCGAGGCGCAGTGGGTCTCCGTGGACGGCGACGTCACCGAGGTGTCCCTCTGGTTCAATGCCCTCCGCCGTGAGGGAATCCGCCGCGCCGCGCTGGTGCTCGGTCCGCGGGGGGCCGCTGAGATGGTCTCGGGAGCGGGGTTCGGACAGGGCCCGACGGCGCCCGTGGGCGCGGTGGGCGGGTATCTGTACGAGCCCGACGGCGCCGTGATCCGGGCCGAACTCGTGGCGGACCTCGCCGAGCGGCTCGGCGGCCACCTGCTGGACCCGATGATCGCGTACATCTGTGCTCCCGATCTCGCCGACACCCCCTTCGCCCGCGCCTACCGCGTCCTCGAGGTACGCCCCTACAACGTGAAGGCGTTGAAGAGCTGGGTGCGCGCGGAGGGCATCGGCGTGCTCGACATCAAGAAGCGCGGCCTCTCCGTCACGCCCGAGGAGGTCAGGAAACTCCTGCTGACCGGCTCGGGGAAGGGCCGGAAGAAGGCCACCCTCGTGCTGACGCGCATCGGTGAGGAGCGCGTGGCGATCGTCGTCGAGCCGGTTCCGGCTCTTTGACCGGCCTGACGCGCGGCATCCCACACTTCCCGTGCCGCCGCAAGGACGATGACGCGGACCGCACCGCCGTCCCCTGTTCCTAGGCTTGGGACGTACCCGGAACAGGCGGAGAGGACGACCATGACGGACGGCATCACGGACGGCACGACGAACGGTACCGAGGACTCCACCGCGGTGCGGCACGGGGTCCTCTTCGATGTGGACGGCACGCTCGTCGACTCGAACTACCAGCACACCCTCGCGTGGTGGCTCTCCTTCCGCCGCCTGGGTCACGACGTGCCGATGGCCGAGATCCACCGCGCCATCGGCATGGGCGGGGACAAGCTCGTGGCCCACGTGCTCGGCGAGGACCGCGACGCGTCCCAGGACGACGAGCTCGACACGGCGCACTCCGCGATCTTCTCCAGCCACTGGCCGGGCCTGCGTGCGTTCGACGGCGCCGCCGACCTCCTCCACCGCTGCGCCTCGGACGGACTCACCGTGGTGCTGGCTTCCTCGGCCTCGGGACGCGAGCTGGGCGTCCTCCGCGGGATCATCGGAGCCGATGACGCCATCACGGCCGCCACGAGTTCCTCGGACGCCGAGAACAGCAAGCCCTCCCCGGACATCCTGCGCGCCGCGCTCGACGCCGGTGGGCTCGAGGCCGCGAACGCCGTGTTCGTCGGCGACTCGATCTGGGACGTCGAGGCGGCGTCCGAACTCTCCATCCCCACGATCGGGCTGGCCTCGGGCGGAACGAGCGAGGCCGAACTCCGCGACGCCGGGGCCGTCGAGGTGCACAAGGACATCCGGGCCCTGCTGGCGGCCTACGACGACGGCGCGCTCCGCCGACTCACGGCGTCCGACGTGGGGGCCTGACGCGCGGGGGCGGGACCGCCCGCTCAGTCCTCGCTGTCGAGGATCCGGACCTTCGAGCTGAGGAGATCGATCTCGGGCCGCTCGGCGACGTACCTCTCCACGCGGTCGAGCACGTCCACCGCGTGCTGCCGGTCGCCGCTGACCACCCCGACCCCCACGGCCGCCCGACGGTGCAGGTCCTGGTGGCCCACCTCGGCCACGGAGGCGTCGAAGGAGCGGCGCACGTCCGCGACGAGCGGCCGCACCACGGACCGTTTGGCCTTGAGGGAGTGCACGTCGCCCAGGAGGATGTCGAACTCGATGAACCCGATCCACATGGTGATGATCCTTCCCTCGAGACCCGGGAGTACTGGGCGGTGCTTGGGGGCTAGGCGGAGTCCCGCCACACGACAGTGGTCTCCAGCACCTGCACCGGGCTCGGCAGGCCGCGGATCTGCGCCAGGACCAGCTCGGCGGCCGTGCTGCCCAGGAGGTCGGCGGGCTGCCTGACCGTCGAGAGCTGCGGGCGTGTCCGGAGCGCCCAGCTGCTGTCGTCGAACCCGACGATCCCGACGTCGTCCGGCACCTTGCGGCCCGATTCCTGCAGGGCGGTCATGGCCCCCGCGGCGACGGCGTCCGAGGCGGCGAAGACGCCGTCGAGCTCGGGGCTGCGGCGCAGGAGCTCCTGCATCCCCTCCAGGCCGGCCGCATACGTGTAGAGCGGGTACTCCACGACGAGTTCGGGGTCGAAGTGCTCGCCGAGGGCCTCGCGGAAGCCCCGGAAGCGGTCCTGCCCGGAGTCGCGGTCCATGGCGCAGGCGATCATCGCGATGCGGCGGCGGCCGGTCTCGACGAGGCGCTGTGTGATGGCCCGCGCCGCCGCCGTGTTGTCGATCGCGACGTAGGGAAGGTCCGGCGTCCCGGGTGGATGACCCACGAAGGCCGCAGGGACACCGATGTCCCTCACGGCGGACGCGATCGGGTCCGAGGCACGGGCGGAGACGATCACGGCGCCGTCCACGAGCCCTCCGCGCAGGTAGTCCGCCACGCGGCGACTGTCCCTGTCCGAATCGATGATGAGTGAGACGAGCTGGTAGTCCGCCTTCGAGAGCACCTCGTTGGCGCCGAGGAGGATGGACCCGATGTTGGGGTCCTCGAACAGGAGTGAATGGGGCTCGTGGATGATCAGCGCGATGGCCCGTGATTCCTGCGTGACGAGGTTCCGGGCTGCGGTGTTGCGCACGTAGCCCACGCGAGCGATCGCCTCCTCGACGGCGACTCGCGCTTCGTCGGACACGTACCGTTCGCCGTTGACCACGCGCGAAACGGTGCCCCGCGAGAGCCCTGCCTCGGTGGCCACGTCGTTGATGGTGGCCCGACGCTGACGGGTTCGGATCGAGGCCATACGTGTAGCGTAGCCGAGCCCCTGTGCGTCCCACCTGCGACGATGCCGCGCGGGAAAATCGACACCAGCCAACACCGTGGAACAGGCGTACTGTGGGAAACGGTTGTCTAGAAGAAGGCGGCTCTCGCAGGTTCCTCTCTTCGTCACCTCGCCGCACGGCCGGTGCACAGCAGTCGAGCCTCATCCCCGAACGGGGCCCGCTCCATGACCACGCAGGAAGCCCTTCTTCCCTCCCCTCCCGTACGACGCACCCGCATGCGTCCTGCCGCTCTCCCGTCCGCCGGTTCCACCCCGGCCTCCCGCGCGCCGTCGATCCCACCGGCTCGCCGCTCCTGGCTCCCGCGCGTCACCCGTCTTCTCGCCTGAACCACCCCTGAACCTCGCCGAACCATCCCCGGCAGGCACGACGCCGTCGCTCCCCCTCCGCCTCTCGCGGCGACAGCGCCGCCGATCCGCCCCGTAGCCGGTTCCCGCTCTGCAAAGGACTCCCGCCATGACGCAGCACCTCTCCACCTTCCTGCTCGACTGCACCACCGCCACCTCCGATGGATCGCTCACCACCCTCGACGAGTTCGAGGGCCTCTACGTGTACTGGTGCTCCCTCCACGACGAGGAGCCGCTCGAGACGCAGCTGGTCCTCGCGGCCCTGGAGCAGGACGACATCGCGTCGGTGACGCGCGACGGGATCGACTACGTGGAGGGGCTGCTGCTGACCGGCCCGGTGCTCAGGGAGTTCATCGTGTCCTGCGAGTTCACCGGAGCATGGGGCTCCGCCGACCTGCTGGAGCTCGACGTGCCCGCCCGGGCGTCCGTCGCGGGCTGACCGCACTGGTTGATCGTGCCGCCGGTCCTCGGATGGGACGCCACGAGGGTGCCCTGGTACCTGCGAGCGCCTGCTGGGAGTAGAAAGGCCTCATGGCCCGAACGCCCTCGCCCAGCACCCCCGCGATCCTCGCCCTCACCGCAGCGGGCGTCTCGTTCACGGCGCGGCCGTACGACCACCGTGAGGGCGTGTCCACGTACGGACTGGAAGCCGCGGCCGCTCTCGGCGTCGACCCGGATCGGGTGTTCAAGACGCTCATGACCACGGTTGACGGCGGGCTCGTCACCGCCGTGGTCCCCGTCTCCGGCAGCCTGGATCTCAAGGCACTCGCGCAGGCCCTCGGCGGCCGGAAGGCGCTCATGGCCGATCCCGCCCTCGCCCAACGGCGCACGGGGTACGTGCTCGGTGGCATCTCGCCGGTCGGGCAACGCCACCCCTCCCCCGTGGTGGTCGACGACACCGCCCTCACGCACGCGAGCATCTTCGTCTCCGGCGGACGGCGTGGGCTCGACCTCGAACTCGCGCCCGGCGATCTCATCACGGTGACTGCAGCACGCACCGCGCCGATCGCCGGTCCGTAGCGCCGTCCCCCCGACGGCGCCGCGACCCGCAGTACGGTGGGCTGGTGATCATCCTCGGCGACGTCCCTCCCCCGCTCGACGACGCGCTCGCCCTGTACCGGGCCGTGGGCTGGGCCGCGTACACGCGGGACCCCGCGCGCCTCGAGAGGAGCATCGCCGGCTCGCACCTCGTCCTCACGGCCCGGGACGACGACGGCGGGGAGCTCCTCGGTCTCGCCAGGACCGTCTCCGACGGCGAGTCGATCTGCTACCTGCAGGACACCCTCGTCGCTCCGACGGCGCAGCGACGCGGGATCGGGCGCGCCCTCGTGCAGGAGGTGAAGGAACGGTATCGCCACTGCATGTTCCTCGCCCTGACCACCGACGCCGCAGGGACGCCGGACGCTGCGGCCTCCCACCCGTTCTACCGGTCCCTCGGCTTCAGCGAGCACGGCGACCTCCGGCTGGCGGCCTTCGGGCTCCGGCCGTGAGCAGCCCCGAGCCCGTCCCGCTGCCACCCTGGCCGGTCGAGGCGCCCCGGTACGGCACCGTGGTGCTGCGGCAGTTCGGCGAGCAGGACATCGCGATGGTGCGGGAGCTGTCCACGGACCCGTACGTGCCGCTCGTCGGAACCCTGCAGGCCCACTGCGACGACGACGGTGCGCGGGCGTACATCGAGCGCCAGCACGCACGCCACGCTGACGGCACGGGCTTCTCCTTCGCCGTCCACGACCGGGACTCGGACCGCGGTCTCGGGATGATCGGCCTGTGGCTCCGCGACCGCGCGCACGGGCGAGCCCAGGCGGGCTACGCCGTCGTGCCCTCCGCGCGGGGCCGGTCCGTGGGCACGGAGGCGCTCCGCGCGCTCGTCCCGTTCGCCTGGAGCTTCCCGGCCCTGCACCGACTGGAGGTGCACATCGAGCCGTGGAACATCGCGTCCGTGACGGTCGCCACGAGGGCGGGCTTCGCCTACGAAGGGCTCCTCCGCAGCTATATGGAGCTGGGCGGCTCGCGGCGTGATCTGGCCTCCTACGCCCTGGTCCGCGAGACCTCGGCACCGCCGGCCGGCTGACGGGGCGGGAACACGCCGGCGAACAGGAACAGATCCTGACGAGCGGTGAACGCCACGCCACCTCGCCGCGTATACCCCTGCCGAGTCGTCCGATATCCGGAGACCGGCAATCCTCAGGAGAACACCATGAAGAAGACCTTGAAGCTGGGCGTCGCAGCGATCGCCGTGACCTCCGTGATGGCCGTGGCGCCCATCGCCACCACCGTCCTGACCGCTGCCCCTGCCGTGGCCGACAGCGGATCGCAGGGCAAGGACAAGCTGCGCGTCGTCGGGCTCGCCGACGCCGGCACCACGCTGGTGCAGTTCGACACCACGAAGGCCGGCAAGGTCAAGGGCGGTGTCGCGGTGAGCGGCCTGACCGGCGGCGACACCCGCCTCATCGGCATCGACTACCGCGTGCAGGACGGCAACCTCTACGGCGTCGGCAACAACGCCGCGAGCGCCGGCGTCTACGTGATCGACGCCGACACCGGCGTCGCCACGCAGGTGACGAGGCTCACGCTGGCACTCAACGGCACCACGTTCGGCGTGGACTTCAACCCCGCCGCGAACGCCCTGCGCGTCGTCAGCGACACCGGCCAGAACCTGCGCCAGCCCTTCGCCACCGCCGGTGCAGCCACCGTGTCCGACGGCGCGCTCAGCTACGCGGCACCTGCTGTCGCCGCGGGCATCAACGGAGCGGCCTACACGAACAACGACCTCGACCCCGCCACGGGCACCACGCTGTTCGATCTCGACGCAGCCCTCGACCAGGTGGCCCTCCAGTCGCCCGCCAACGCCGGATCGCTCGTCGCCACGGGCAAGTTCGGCGTGGACGCCGCAGGCGACACCGGCTTCGACATCTATTCGACCCTCCAGAACGGCAGCACGGTCGATTCCGTCGGCTTCGCAGTCATCAACGGGTCGCTCTACTCGGTGGACCTGCTCAACGGCAAGGTCACCCCGCTCGGCACCATCGGCGCGTCGGTCACCGACCTCGCGCTCCCGCTGACCCAGCGCTGATCCTTCCCTGATCGGGTCGCCCGACCAGGAATCCGCACGCCGACCGGCCGGCGCTCCCTCGGGGGCGTCGGCCGGTGTCGTTCCGCCCGGGGCGTCGGCCTCGTCCCACTGCGCGAGCCGGAAGGCAGGCATCGTTCCGCTCGGGCCCGGCCTCGTCCCACTGCACGACCCGCAGCAGTGGGAATGCTCCATTCCTCCCACTGCTCGTGCTCATGTAGTGGGAGGAAGCCCTCGCGGACGGGCCGCCGGCTACGCGGTGATCGGCACCGCGCCGCCCGAGACGGTGATCCCGCCCGCCGCGGGAATACCGACGGAGATCACCGACGGCCTGCCGACGTCGGCCCCCTGATGCACCGTGATGATCGCGGGCGGCATCACCTCGCCCCGATGCCTGAGGTAAGCACCCAGCGATGCTGCCGCCGAGCCCGTCGCCGGGTCCTCGCGGACGCCACCGGGTGGGAACGGGTTGCGCGCGTCGAACAGGTCGGCGCCGAGGCGGTGGACGACAGCCACGGTGGCGCCCCATCCGTTGTCAGCCATCAGGGACCTGAGCGCGTCGTAATGGTAGTCCAGCGCACGGAGCACGCCGTTCCCGCGCACCGGGACGATCGGGTGGACGTTCCCGGCGAACGCGAGCATCACCGGGAGCTCCGGCGCGAGGTCCGCCTCATCCAGCCGCAGGTGCTGCAGCAGCAGCGTGCGGGCAGCGGGCTCGATGGGCCTGACCCACGGCTCGACGGTCACGAGCGACGCGATCAGCCGGCCGCCGTCGTCCTGCCGCGTGGTCACGTCGATGTCGCCGACCGGCGTGGACAAGAGCAGCGGCCCGGCGCCGTCCTGCTCGGCGAGTGCGACGGCGGTGGCGATGGTCGCGTGCCCGCAGAACGGGATCTCGGCCTCCGGGGCGAAGTACCGGACGGTCGCGCTCCCGGGTGACCGGGCGGAGACGAAGGCACTCTCGGCGTACCCGAGATCGGCGGCGATGAGCTGCATGGCGGGGGCGTCGAGCGCATCGGCGTCCAGCACCACACCCGCCGGGTTGCCGCCGGCGGGGGAATCGGTGAACGCGGCGTAGCGGAGGATCTGCATGTCGGGTCGGTCCGCCGGTCAGTCGGCGGTGACGCTCGGGTCACCCACGGGCGTGTCGGTGCGGCGGTTGATGAGCCAGGTGACGAGCCAGAGGGCCACGCCGATGGCCATGAGGCCGCCCGCGATCTGGTACTGCACGACGTCGCGCCCCACCCACGGACCGGCGAGGAAGGCGCAGAGGAGCGCTGCGATGAGCGGCAGCGGACCGGGCGAGGTGAAGAAGACCTTGCGGTGGGGGTCCCGCTTGCGCCGCAGGACGAGGCACGCGACATTGACCACCGTGAAGACGCAGAGGAGCAGGAAGGCCGTGGTGCCCGAGAGGTTGGCCACGATGTTGCTGTCCGGATCGCTGGTCACGAAGAGGATCAGGCCGAGCGCCAGCACCGTGGAGAAGAGGATGCCGGCCCAGGGCGTGCAGCGCACGGGCAACACCTTGCCGAGCGCGCGGGGCAGCACGTCCTGGCGGACCATCCCGTAGATGAGCCGGCTCGCCATGAGCATGTTGATCAGGGCGGTGTTCGCCACGGCGAAGACGGCGAGGAACGGGAAGACGCGGTCGATCGGGAAGTCCGGCGAGCCCGCCCGCACCACCTCGAGCAACGCTGCACCCTCCGATTCACGGATGCCCTCGAGCTCCGTGGGGCTGAGCACGGTGACCACGGAGACGGCCACGAGCATGTAGAAGATCACGGCGATCCCGAGCCCGGTGAGCATGGTGCGGGGGAAGATCCGCTCTGGTTCGCGGGTCTCCTCGACCATGTTCACGGAGTCCTCGAAGCCCACCATGGCGAAGAAGGCGATGGACGTGGCCGCCGTGACGGCGAGGAAGAGCCCCTTGTCCTGGGAGTCGGTGAACACGAAGATCTCGCCGAGGTTGCCGCGGCCCTGAGCCATCACGAAGAACCCGACGCCGATCACGATGCAGAGGGCGGCCACCTCGATCAGGGTGAGCACCACGTTGAACTTGACGCTCTCCCCCACGCCCCGGAGGTTGATGAGCGCGAGCAGCAGCATGAAGCCGAGCGCTACGGCGGTGATGACGCCCTGGCCGGGCATGTCCAGCCACCCGTTGACCTCGAGGCCGCCGAAGAAGTTCTGCGCCAGCACGTTGGCGGACGTCGCGGCGCTGGTGATGCCCGAGCAGACGACGGCGAACGCCACCAGGAACGTGACGAAGTGGATGCCGAAGGCCTTGTGCGCGTACAGCGCCGCACCGGCGGCCTGCGGGTACTGCGTCACGAGTTCGAGGTAGGAGAACGCGGTCATGGTGGCGACGACGAACGCGAGCAGGAACGGCAGCCAGACGATGCCACCGACGGTTCCGGCCATGGTGCCGGTCACCGCGTAGACGCCGGCGCCGAGGATGTCCCCCACGATGAACAGCAGGAGCAGCTTCGGCCCGAGGACCCGTTTGAGCTCGGGCTGTGCGGTCTCGGTCGTGGACTCGGGGACGTGCCCTGCAGAGGTGCTCATGTTCGACCTTCCGTCGGCTGTGCACCTCACTGTGGTGCCTGTCCGCGCGGCGTGCAAGGGATTCCTTCGCGGACGTCTTCTCCTGCCCACCCCCGGCGCAACTCCCCCGCGGCGGGACGCGTTCCCGCGGTCCGGAGTGATTGCGTCCGTGTCCCTGCCCGGCCGATGATTTTCCCGGCGGCACTGCGTCCAACAGGTACAAGGGGCCCGGACGGGCCCCGTCAGCACCGCCACGAACAGGAGCACGCTCATGCCCACGAATGTCTTCATCAACCTGCCGGTTCGCGATCTCGCCGCCTCGAAGGAGTTCTACACGAGTTTAGGCTGGACGCTTGACCCCGCCTTCTCGAACGACGACGCCGGTGCCGTCACCATCAGTGACACGATCCACGTGATGATCCTGACCCACCAGCACTGGTCGCAGTTCACGGACAAGCCGGTCGCGGACACCGCCGCCACGTCCGCGACGATCAACGCCATCAGCGTGGACACCTCGGACGAGGTCGACGCCGTGGTGGACCACGCTGTCGCAGCCGGTGCCGTGGAGGGCAAGCGCCAGGACCTCGGCTTCATGCGCTCACGGGCATTCGCCGACCCCGACGGCCACGCGTGGGAGATCATGTGGATGGACCCGATCGCGCAGACGGGCGACTGGGAGGCCGTGCAGGCGAAATACGGCGAGCAGCAGCCGGCCTGATGACCGACGACCGCACCGGCCGACCGCTGGACGCCGTCTTCGAGGTCGCCATCCGGAAGGACGGCGCCTTCCCCACCTACCTCGAACTGCCGGGCTCCGACGAGCTCCTCGGCACGCGCCGCGCTGCGAAGATCGCCGGGACCATCGACGGCCACGCCTTCGCGGCCACCCTGATGCCGTCCGGCACGGGCCCGCACTGGCTCCCGCTGCGGGCCGCGATCTGCCGGGACATCGGGAAGTCCGAGTCCGGCGAGGAGGTCGTCGTCCACCTGCAGCAGCGCTTCAGCTGACCAGCCACCCGGGAGGCGTCCTCGGACATCTCCCGGGCGGTCGACGGGGATTGACGGCGCCCGGTGAACCGGGGCTTTGACAGGTAAGTGTGACCGTAGTTACTCTGGGAGCGTTCACAGATTCTCGATGGAGAGCCAAGCCACCCCTATGTGGGAGCGTTCACAGGACGCGCGGTTCTCCTCGGCCCTGCCGGAGGATCGCATCGCCGCATGAGGAGCCGAGTTTGGTACGCGCAACCACCGTCGCAGGACTGTCCGGGAACGGGCAGCTCGTGTACGGGTGTGACTACAACCCCGAGCAGTGGGACGCGTCCGTCTGGCTCGAGGACGTCCGCCTGATGAAGGACGCCGGGGTGAACCTCGTGGCCGTCAACATCTTCGGCTGGGCCGAACTGGAACCCGAGCAGGGCGTCTTCCGGTTCGAGACCCTCGACGCCGTCATGGACCTCCTCGCCGAGCACGGGATCGGCGTCAACCTCGGCACCGGGACCTCCTCCACACCGGCCTGGCTGACCAGCGCGCACCCCGAGGTGCTTCCCCGCGCAGCGGACGGGACCGCCCGATGGCCCGGCGGCCGCCAGGCCTTCTGCCCCAGCTCGCCGATCTACCGCGAGCGCGCCCTCGCCCTGGTGGAGCAGGTCGCCACCCGCTACGGCGCCCACGCGGCGCTGCGCCTCTGGCACGTCTCCAACGAACTCGGCTGCCACAACTCGCTGTGCTACTGCGACGTCTCGGCGGAGGCCTTCCGCAGGTGGCTCCGCACCCGCTACACCTCGTTGGACGCCCTCAACGACGCCTGGGGCACGGCCTTCTGGAGCCAGCGCTACTCCGCCTGGGAGCAGATCCTGCCGCCGCGACTCACGCTCTCCGCCACGAACCCCACGCAGACGCTCGACTTCAACCGGTTCAGCTCCGACGAACTCCTGGCGCACTACCGGGCCGAGGAGAGCGTGCTCCGCCGGAACAGCGCCGCTCCGGTCACCACGAACTTCATGGTCGCCGCGCACATCCGCAACCAGGACTACTGGGCCTGGGCACCGGAGATGGACGTCATCGCGAACGACCACTACCTCGACCACCGCCTGGACACACCTCTCGCCGAGCTCGCCTTCGCGGCCGACACCACCCGCGGGCTCGCCCAGGGCGCGCCGTGGCTGCTCATGGAGCACTCCACCGGCGCGGTGAACTGGCAGCCCCGCAACATCGCCAAGGGCCCGGGCGAGATGCTCCGCAACTCCCTCACGCACCTCGCCCGCGGCGCCGACGGCCTCTGCTTCTTCCAGTGGCGCGCGTCCCTGCAGGGCAGCGAGAAGTTCCACTCCGCGATGCTCCCCCACGCGGGGACCGACTCGCGGATCTGGCGCGACGTCGTCGAGCTCGGTTCCTCGCTCACGAAGCTCGCCGAGATCGCCGGGACCACCGTGCAGGCGGAGGTCGCGCTCGTCTTCAGCTGGGAGGCGTGGTGGGCGCACGACCAGGAATCGCACCCCTCGGGCGACGTCCGCTACATCGAGCAGGTGCACGCGGCCTACACCGCCCTGTGGCAGGCCGGGCTCACGGTCGACGTCGTGGCACCCGGTGCCGACCTCTCCGCCTACAAGCTCGCGGTGATCCCCAACCTGTACCTGGTGCGGGACGAGCACGCGGACGTCGTCGAGCGCTTCGTCCGGGGTGGCGGCACCGCGTTCATCACGTTCTTCAGCGGGATCGTCGACGAGAACGAGAGGGTACGCCCCGGCGGCTACCCCGGCGCGTTCCGCGACCTGCTCGGGATCCGCTCGGAGGAATTCTTCCCCCTGGACCCTACGCACCCGCTCCCCCTCGACAACGGGTCGCTCGGCTCCCTGTGGTCCGAGGCCATCCGCCTCACCACTGCCGAGGTGATGCTGAGCTTCGCCGGCGGGCACCTCACCGGGCAGCCCGCCGTCACCCGGCACCGTACGGGTGCCGGTGAGGCCTGGTACGCCGGCACCGTGCTCGACGCCGGCGTGCTCAAGGACCTCCTGCTCCGCGCCGCGGTCACCGCGGGCGTGCAGCTGTCCGAGGAGCAGGCCGGGCTCGAGACCGTCAGGCGCCGGGGCGAGCTCCACGACTACGTGTTCCTGATCAACCACTCCTCCGAGGACCGCAAGTACCGCATCAGCGGGCTGGAGCTGCTGACCACCGAAGCCGTGGCCGACGTCGCCGTCGTCCCCGCGGGCGCGGTCCGCGTCATCCGCACCGATCGTGCCTCCCGAGGCACGCGGACCACCGACGGCTCACCCACCAGTCGAAAGGACTAGAGGACATGTCAGCCCTCAGCACCCCGGCCGCAGCGGCACAGGCGCCGCCGGCCACCCGGAAGAACCGGTCGTCGGGAGCGCAACGCCGCGCCGTCGCCCTCTTCATCGCCCCGTTCGCCGTCCTCTTCCTCGCGTTCTACGCGGTGCCGATCGTCTACGCGATCGTGCAGTCGCTGCTCACGGTGGAGCGCGAGGGCACGTTCGGCCCGCCGCGGCAGGTATTCGGTGGCCTGGTGCAGTACCAGCAGGTGTTCCAGAACACCGCGTTCTGGGAGTCCGTGGGGCGCGTGCTGCTCTTCGGCGCGGTGCAGGTGCCGGTGATGCTCGGCCTCGCCCTGCTGTTCGCGCTCCTCCTCGACTCCCCGCTGCTGAAGGGCAAGAAGTTCTTCCGGCTCGCGTTCTTCGCCCCGTACGCCGTGCCCGGCGTCATCGCGGCGATCATGTGGGGGTTCCTCTACTCGCCCTCGCTCTCCCCCTTCGGCGCCGTGACCTCGAACATCGACTTCCTGTCCGGGAACCTCGTGCTGTGGGCCATCGCGAACATCGTGACCTGGGTGTACGTCGGCTACAACATGCTGATCATCTACTCCTCCCTCCTCGCCATCCCCACCGAGATCTACGAGGCGGCACGGCTCGACGGCGCCAGCAACCTCCAGATCGCCTGGCGCATCAAGATCCCCCTCGTGATCCCGGCGATCATCCTCACGGCGGTCTTCTCGATCATCGGGACCCTGCAACTGCTGGCCGAGCCGCAGACCCTGCGCAGCTTCAGCTCCGCGATCAACAGCACGTTCACCCCGAACCTCGCCGTCTACACCACGGCCTCCGTACCGAACTACAACCTCGCCGCGGCGTTCTCGGTGGTCCTGGCGCTGGCGACGTTCATCCTCTCCTTCGTCTTCCTGAAGTCCACCCAGCGGAAGGTCACCCAGTGACGGCAGCCCCAGCCACCGCCCCCAAGCGCCAGCGCGGCGGGAGCACGACGGCGCACAACGCATCCCCGAGCCCCCGCGGTCCGCGCCAGAGCATCATGTCGCGGAGTGCGGCGATGCTCATCATGGGCGTCTTCACGCTCTACTTCCTCACCCCGATCTGGTGGCTCCTCACCACGTCCACGAAGACCGGCGGCGAGATCACCTCCACCGCGCCGCTCTGGTTC
This sequence comes from Arthrobacter sp. TJ-266, assembly GCF_058269115.1. Classification (NCBI taxonomy): domain Bacteria; kingdom Bacillati; phylum Actinomycetota; class Actinomycetes; order Micrococcales; family Micrococcaceae; genus Arthrobacter; species Arthrobacter sp. TJ-266. The sequence continues at coordinate 735,072 of NZ_JBZCNC010000001.1, read as the reverse complement.
ACCCCGAACGCGGTGGGCACGTTCTTCGACAACCTCGGCCGCCTCTTCTCCTACGGCGACGGACTCTTCGGGCGTTGGCTCCTGAACTCCGCGCTCTACGCGGGCGTCGGAGCGCTGATCGGCACCGTCATCGCCGCCATGTGCGGGTACGCGCTGGCCAAGTACGAGTTCCGCGGGCGTGAGGCGATCTTCAACATCGTGCTCAGCGGCGTGCTCGTCCCCGCGACCGCCCTGGCCCTCCCCCTGTTCCTGATCTTCAGCCAGGTGGAGCTCACCAACACCATGTGGGCCGTGTTCCTGCCGAGCCTCGTGAGCCCGTTCGGCGTGTACCTCGCCAGGATCTACGCCGCGGCGAGTGTGCCCGGCGAACTGCTCGAGGCCGCGCGTCTCGACGGCTCGGGCGAGATCCGTACGTTCTTCACGGTGTCCACGCGCCTCATGGCCCCGGCGCTCGTGACGATCTTCCTCTTCCAGTTCGTGGCCATCTGGAACAACTTCTTCCTGCCGCTGATCATGCTGCGGGACCAGGCCCTGTTCCCCGTGACCCTCGGCCTCTACGCCTGGAACAGCCAGATCAGCCAGATCCCCGAACTGCGCTCCCTCGTGATCGTGGGCGCTCTCGTCTCGATCCTCCCGCTGATCCTCGCGTTCCTCGCACTCCAGCGGTTCTGGAGCAGCGGCCTCGGAGCCGGCGGCGTCAAGTAACCCGTTCCGCGGGTTCCCCCACACCATCACCCCAGGTCCCGGAGCGTCCGCTCCGGGACCGCATCACTCGATCGACGATAGGAAAGACAATGCGCGCGCATTACGGAAAAGTCACCGCGGCCTTTGCCATGATCTCTGCGCTGACTCTCTCCGGCTGCTCAGCCGGCGGAGACAGCTCAGGAATAGCAGGAGGAGCCGAAGCAGCACCCTGCGAGGCGTCGGAAGGACCCGTCACCCTCGAATTCACCACGTGGGTCCCGGGCATGGACAAGGTCGTCGAGCTCTGGAACGCCGAGAACCCCGACATCCAGGTCAACGTGCAGACCGGCCCCAACGGAAACTCCGGCACGTACCAGAACTTCTTCAACCAGATCCAGGCGGGCAACGCCCCGGACCTCGGCCAGATCGAGTACGACGCCCTCCCGAACTTCCGCGTGCAGGACGGCCTGGAGAACATCGCCGGCTGCGAGGGCGTGGCCGACGCCCAGGACCAGTTCGTGGACTGGACCTGGGGCCAGGTGACCTTCGGCGAGGAGGGCTCCGTCTACGCTGTGCCGCAGGACAGCGGCCCCATGGCCATGTACTACCGCGCCGACCTCTTCGAGGCCGCCGGCATCGAGGTGCCCACCACGTGGGAGGAATACGCCGCCGCCGCCGAGCAGATCAAGGCGCAGGGCTCCTACATCACCAACTTCCCGAAGTCCGACGTCAACTGGTTCGCCGGCATGGTCTGGCAGAACGGCGGCCAGTGGTTCGCGAACGACGGCGAGAACTGGAACGTCAACCTCACCAGCCCCGAGTCCGAGGAGGTCGCCACCTACTGGCAGGACCTCCTGTCCCAGGATCTCGTCTCCACCCTGCCGTCCTTCTCGGACGAGTGGAACGCCTCCTTCAACGAGGGCCAGCAGTGGACCTGGGTGTCCGCCGTCTGGGGTGCGACGACGCTCTCGACCGGCGCACCGGACACGGCCGGCAAGTGGGCCGTGGCCCCGATGCCGCAGTGGGAGGACGGCGGCGAGACCGCCGGTAACTGGGGCGGCTCGTCCACCGCAGTACTGAAGGGTTCGGAGCACCCGGCCGAGGCAGCGAAGTTCGCGCTCTGGCTGAACACCGACCCCGAGGCCCTCGCGCTCGCCAATGAGCTCGGCGGCCTGTACCCGGCGGCGAAGTCGGCCACCGAGCTCGAGGCCTTCGCGGGCGGCGTGGAGTACTACGGCGGACAGCAGATCTACGACGTCTTCGCCGAGGCCTCCGCGAACGTGAACCCCGACTTCACCTGGGGACCCACCATGACGCAGACCTACACCGACGTCTCCGACGGTTTCGGTGCGGCGATCGGCGGCTCCGGCACGCTGAACGACGCCCTCGCCTCCGGTCAGCAGAAGACGATCGACTCCCTGAAGTCGCAGTCCATCCCCGTCTCCGAGTAAGCACTACCCTCGCCGTGGCGCCGCGTCCCTCCAGGGGCGCGGCGCTTCGTCGTTCCCAGCAGATCCTGGCTGGAAGTCACCTCGGAATCCGGCGCCATGGGCGAGTCCGCCGACCTCCGCGATGGTGGTCTGGGGCAGCGGCCCGACGAGGCGGGCCGCTGCCACCGGTCTCAGGACGTGTAGTACCCGGCCTCGAGGTCGTCGAGCAGCGTCGGGCCAGTCGGCTCCCAGGCGACGAGGCGCCGGGTTCTGGCGTTGGAGGCGGGCTGGTCGCCGCCGATCAGGGCACCGAACATGCCGAGTTGCTCCGGGTCGACGGCCGAGGCTGTCAGGCCGGTCTTCCTCGCGATGACGTCGGCGACGTCGCGCATGGCCACCCCCTCCTCGCCGACGGCGTGCAGCACGGCCCCGGCGGGCGCCGTCTCCAGCGCAATGCGGAAGAGCCGGCCGGCGTCGCTGATGTGCACCGCGGGCCATCGGTTCGATCCGTCCCCGACGTAGGCGGCGGTTCCCAGCTGACGGTCGAGCCCGACCAGCATCGCGATGAGCCCGTTGTGGTCCCCCTCTCCATGGACGGTGCGCGGCATCCGCACGAGACCGGAGCGGATGCCGCGCTCCGCCAACACCAGTACGGCCCTCGCCGTGCGGGAGCGCGCGCCGGCCGGTCCCGTGGGATCGAGCTCGTCCTCCTCGGTGGCGAGTTGCCCGAGGCTCGTCGGAGTGCCGGAAGCCGCGAAGAAGGCTTTCCCCGTACCGTCCAACGCCGATCCGATTCGCTCGAGGAGGCGTACCTCGTTGTCGACGGCCGCGTCGAACGCGGTGAAGTCCAGGGTGAAGGCGAGATGCGCGGTGGCGTCCGCGTCCGCCACCTCCGCGACCAACAGGTCGTGATCGCTCATGTCGCCCATGACTGGCGTGACGCCGACACGACGCACCTTCTCGGCCGAGGCCTCCGATCGGACGAGCCCGCGGACCTCGTGTCCTGCCGCAACGAGTTCGGCGGTGAGGGCTGTTCCGATCCACCCGGATGCTCCGGTGACGAATACGCGCATGTGATCGCTCCTGTCCATGACGGCCACCGCGCTCTGCGATGACCTGACCGAGCCCCTCTAGTGATGTGACTCAGGCACATGACACTACACCTGATGTTACTGAGTAACATCACTCATCGCCGCACCTTCCGCGACTTGCTCGTTCGTGGCCGAGTGCCCGCCTGCAGGGGGCGAAGCCCGATCCCATCACTAGACTCGAGGTATGGCTCGATGGGAACCGGACACACGTGGGAGGCTGCTGCACGCCGCGGTGGAGCTCTTCACCGAGCACGGGTATGACTCCACGACCGCGGCGCAGATCGCTGATCGCGCCAACGTGACCCGCACGACACTGTTCCGCCACTTCGCCGACAAGCGGGAGATTCTCTTCCAAGGTCAGGAGGAGTTGGTCACCCTTGCCGTGGAGGGCGTGGAGGCGGCATCACCGGGCAGCACACCGTTCGAGGTCCTTGCAGCAGGCATCCTGCCCCTCTGCGCGGTCCACACCGAAGACAGGCGACAGGTCCGTCAGCAGCTTGCTGCCATCATCCCGGCGAGCCCCGAGCTGCAGGAACGAGCAGCGTCCAAGCGATCCGCGATCACGGATGCGCTCCATGTCGCCGTCACTGCACGACTCGGCGATGCGCGTCAGGCAGGTGTACTCGCGGATGCCGGGATCCGCGCATACTACGACGGCTACGCCGCCTGGATCGACTCCGCCGAACAGGATCTACTGATCGATCGCGTCGGCGCCGAGCTCGCGGCTGTCGAGTCCGCCCTCGTTCGCCTGGCCGTCTCGGCACTGGCCGCGTCGGACACCTGACCGCGGCCGCCGTCGCCAGCCTGAGTCGACACGACCGACTTCAGGGACCTGCAGCCCCCACGGCAGGGCTCCAACCCCTGTGGTTGGCGGAAGTGACCCCTTCTACTCCCTCGTGAGGTGCAGGGCGGCGAGCACGACGTCGTCGATCACGGAGACGAAGAAGTCCCGGTGTGCGGGCTGACGGCCGGCATGCAGATGATGGGTACTCATCGCCGGAATGACATCGGCCAGGAGGGGGATGTGCGCGACGAACTTCGCGGGGATCTCGCCCCTGTCCGCCGCCCGGTACAAGATGCGCCGATACACCTCGACGTACGGTTCCGTGACCTCGGTTCGGACGACACCCGCGAGCTTCTCCGAGCTCCGCGTGGCCGAGGTGAGACCCGCGAAGATCGCCATGCGCCGGTCCGGACCGCCGAGCCAGGAGGAATCGACGACCGCGAGCAGATCCGCTCGAAGGAATCCCAGATCCGGTAGCCCATCGATCTCAGGGGGTCGTCCGACGGAGCGGATCGCGGCCAGGACGAGCTCTTCCTTCGTCGCCCATCTCCGGTACAGCGTTGTCTTGGCCTTACCGGTGAGGACCGCCACCTCATCCAGGGTGACCTTCTCATAGCCCTTCGCGGCGAGAAGGTCCAGCGTGCTCGCCAGTATCAGCCCATCACGTGAGTGGTCGGACGGGCGGCCCGTCCGCTGACGTCGCGTGGCCGCCCTGCCGGCAACGGGGGCTACGTCGGGGGTCTTCACCTCCACGACGATACTCCGGGCGTCACTACTTACGCTACCGCGGAGTATCGTAAGTAGTGAGCACAACCTACGCTCAGAGCCAAGGAGCAGCAGTGGACATCAAGGACTCAGTCATCATCGTCACCGGCGCATCGTCGGGAATCGGCGCCGCGACCGCACGGGCCGCAGCACGGGCCGGAGCACGGCTGGTGCTGGCTGCTCGGCGCGAGGATCGGATCAACGAGCTGGCCGACGAGCTCGGAGGAACGATTGCCGTGCGTTGCGACGTCACTGATCAGGGACAGGTTGATCTGCTCCTGCAGAGGGCTCTCGACGAGTTCGGGCGGATCGACGTCCTCGTCAACAACGCGGGTCAGGGTTTACAGGCACTGACCGAGCAGATCGGGCTCGACGATTTTCGTTCCGTGCTCGAACTCAACCTCTTAGCGCCCCTGGCGATGATGCAGGCGGTGCTCCCGACCATGCGTCGCCAAGAGGCCGGCAGGATCGTCAACATCAGTTCCGGGACGACGTTCGCAGACGTGCCAGGAACGGGTGCATACGTCGCGTCCAAGATCGCACTCGAACGGCTGTCTGCGATAGCCCGCACCGAACTCGACGGCACAGGCATCACCGTGTCGACGATGATCCCGTCCGCCACCAGCACCGAATTTCTCACCTCGATCCGGGCAGGCCGCGCTGACGCCGAGGCGATGACGGCAGGAGCAACATTCGACACACCGGAGCAGGTTGCCGACGCGATCCTGCAGCTGATCAGAAGCGGTGCACCCCGAATGGACTTGGTACCCGCTGCTTACGGCGGATCCCGCTAAGAAAGCAAACCGCTTGAGGGCGTGCCAGACGCCCTGCGGTCAGGCGTGGGACGGCTCGTCGCTGAGCTCGATAATGCGGTCGAGGGCCTCCTGGTGTCCCAGCAGACCCGGGAGACCTCCCGTATGCCAGAAGACCGTCCGGTGCCCGCGTCGGATCTCCCCGTGGGCGACGGCGCGAACGAGGCCCGCCATGGCCCTCGCCGTGTACGTCGGGTCGAGAACCAAGCCCTCGGTGCGCGCAGCAAGCTGCAGGGCATGCAGGACCTCGTCCGTGACGGATCCGTAGCCGGGACCCAGCAGGGTCCGGTCGATCTGGATGGCCGTCGTCTCCTGTGGTCGGGCAGCGAGCTCGGACGCCATCCGGGCGACGGCGGACGCCGGGTCGGCCATGGCGCCCGTGTCGACGCCGAGTACACGGTCCGCACCGAGGGCGACGACGAGGCCCGCCATCGTGCCCCCGGAACCGACGGCCACGACCACGCGCTCCACCGAGGGGTCCTGCCGGAGGAGCTCGGTGCCGGCGTCCCGGTAGCCGGTTGCTCCCAGAGCGTTGGAACCGCCGAACGGGATGACCGCTGGAGCGCGGCCCTCGTCTGCCAGCGCTGACGCGACGTCCGCTGCGCGTGCTGCGAGCTCCTCGTCCGTCACATCACCACACCAGTGGACGGTGGCTCCGAGCAGCGCGTCCAGGGCGATGTTGCCCCTGGGCTCCGGGCTTCCGGTCAGGACCAGCACCACGTCGATGCCGAGTTTCGCACCGGCGGCAGCAGTGAGCCGGGCGTGGTTGCTCTGAGCAGCACCTGTGGTGACGAGGACGTCCGCACCCTGCGCGAGGGCCGTGCCGGCAGTCCACTCGAGCTTGCGCACCTTGTTCCCGCCCCCGCCCAACCCGGAGAGGTCGTCATGCTTGATCCAGAGGTCGCCGGGGTCCAGGCCGAGAGCCGAGGCGAGCCGTGGTGCCGGCTCGAGGGGCGTCGGCCACGAGCCGAGATGCGCCCTGACGGGCAGTACTTCCCTCTGGTGCGTCGTACCGGGCATGTCGTCCTCTCCTTCCGCTCCCCCTTCACGCGAGTGAGGGTGTCCGGGCGCATCGGAAGCGCCTCGAAGCCATTATCACCACGTGCAGGCTCGACGTGACAGCCGCCCTACGGAACTGCACGGACGCCCGAACGGCCTCGCTGAGACCCGTCGTGCGGACCTCCGGCGCCGGGGGTGCAGGGCTGGCACCACCGACCCTGCCCTAGGCTGGACGGATGAGTTCCACACCCCTGCCCGAGGACCGCATCCGCGCAGCGGTGCAGTCGGCCCGGCTCGGAAGCACGACCGACGCCGACTGGCAGTCCTTCGAGGCACGCTTCGACACCGAGTTCCCCCGATTGCAAGCGCTCTTCCACCGCATCTACGGGCCGGAGGCGGACGTCGAACTGCTCGACGTGGTGCGTGACGCCGCAGTCTCCTGGCAGCAGCGGCCCGAGGACCTCAAAACGATCGACGCCGCCCGCGCCATGGCTCCCGACTGGTTCCAGTCCAACAGGATGCTCGGCGGGGTCTGCTACGTGGACCTCTACGCCGGTGACCTCGCCGGACTCCGCGCGCGCATCCCCTCCTTCCGCGAGCTGGGGCTCACCTACCTGCACCTGATGCCCCTGTTCCGCGCTCCCGAGGAGAACTCCGACGGCGGGTATGCCGTCTCCAGTTACCGTGACGTTAACCCGGAGCTCGGGACCATGCAGGAGCTCGCGGACCTCGCGCGGGAGCTGCGTAGCGAGGGCATAGCCCTCGTGGTGGATTTCATCTTCAACCACACGTCCAACGAGCACGAGTGGGCGCAGAAGGCGATCGCCGATGATCCGGCATACCGTGACTTCTACTGGATCTACCCGGACCGCGAGATGCCCGACGCCTACGAGCAGACCGTCCGGGAGATCTTCCCCGACGACCACCCCGGCTCCTTCGTGCAGCTCGATGACGGCCGGTGGATCTGGGCTACGTTCTACTCCTTCCAGTGGGACCTCAACTACCGGAACCCGCGGGTGTTCCGCGCCATGGCCGGGGAGATGCTGTACCTCGCGAACCAGGGCGTGGACATCGTGCGCATGGACGCCGTCGCCTTCATCTGGAAGCAGCTCGGCACGGCCTGCGAATCCCTGCCCGAGGCCCACCTGCTCCTGCAGGCGTTCAACGCCGTGTGCCGGCTGGCCGCGCCATCGCTGCTGTTCAAGTCGGAGGCGATCGTCCACCCGGACGAGGTGATCCAGTACATCGGTCCGGGCGAGTGCCAGCTGAGCTACAACCCGCTCCAGATGGCGCTGATCTGGAATTCACTCGCCACGCGCGAGGTGGGGCTGCTCGCGCAGGCCCTCGAGCGGCGGCACCAGATCCCCGAGGGCACGGCCTGGGTCAACTACGTGCGTAGCCACGACGACATCGGCTGGACCTTCTCCGACGAGGACGCCGCCGAACTCGGCATCGACGGGCACGGGCACCGCCGCTTCCTCAACGCGTTCTACGTGAACCGCTTCCCGGACAGCTTCGCGCGCGGCGTCCCCTTCCAGGACAACCCGCGCACCGGTGACTGCCGCATCTCGGGCACGACGGCGTCGCTCGCCGGGCTGGAGGCGGGCGATCCGGCCGCGGTGGCGCGCATCCTCCTCGCCCACTCGATCATCCTCAGCACTGGTGGCATCCCGCTGCTGTACCTCGGGGACGAGGTGGGACAGCTCAACGACTACTCCTACCTCGAGGACCCTGCGAAGGCCGAGGACAGCCGCTGGGTGGGCCGCCCGGCCCGGCCCGCGGACCGCTACGCGTCCCGGCACGACCCCGCGACGGACGCGGGCGCCATCTTCACGAACCTCTCGCACCTCATCGAGGTACGACGCCGGACGCCGGAGTTCACGGGCGTCCGGCTGGTGCCGTTCCACACGAACAACCCGCACGTGCTCGGCTACCAGCGCCCCGGGACGCTCGACGGCGAACCGTCCACCGTGGTGGTCCTCGCGAACGTCGCGGACACCTCGCAGCGCGTGACGCCCGAGACCCTCTCGGGCCTCCCGCACACGGCACGGGAACTCGTCCGCGACGAGACCGTATTCCTCGGCGCGGGCCTGCAGCTCGAGCCGCACGGCATCCGGTGGCTGCGGGTCTGACGGACGCTCGCCTGGATCCGGACGGGAACCGGCACCCTGAACGGATCGGCCCTGTGGACGGGGACCGGAACCCTGAACGGAACCGGCAACCGACCGCCGTCAGGCCTGGCTGCGCGAGAACTCCCCCGCCGCCCGCACCTGCTCCGGCGTGGGCCGCACACCGGTGTAGAGGACGAACTGCTCCTCCGCCTGCAGCGCCACCACCTCGGCGCCCGTGATCACGGGCTTCCCGGCGCTGCGCGCGGCGAGGATCAGCGGCGTCTCGGACGGTGAGGCGACGACGTCGAACACCACCTGCGCCGCCGCGATGGCGGGTGCGGGGAACGCGACCACGTCGGCGTCGTCACCGATCATGCCGAGCGGCGTGACGTTGAGGAGGAGATCGGCGGTGGTGGTGCCGACGTCGTCCTGCCAGGCGAACCCGTAGAGGTCCGCGAGCGCGCGGCCCGTGCGCTCGTTGCGCGCCACGATCGTCACGCGGGTGAAGCCGGAATCACGAAGGGCCGCTGCGACGGCCTTGGCCATGCCGCCCGAACCGCGCACGAGGACCGAGTGGGTCGTGGGGACGCGGTGCTCGCGCAGAAGCCGCTCGATCGCGAGGTAGTCGGTGTTGAAAGCGGTGAGCACGCCGTCGTCGTTCACGATGGTGTTGACGGAATCGATGGCCTTCGCCGACGGATCGAGGTGGTCCACGAGCGCGATGACGTCCTCCTTGAAGGGCATCGACACGGCGCAGCCGCGGATGCCGAGCCCGCGGAGGCCCGCGATGGCGGAGGGCAGGTCCGTGGTGGTGAACGCCTTGTAGATGTAGTTCAGCCCCAACTCCTCGTAGAGGTAGTTGTGGAAGCGCGTGCCGATGTTGCTCGGGCGCGCGGCGAGGGAGATGCAGAGGGTCATGTCCTTGTTGAGAATCGGCACGCGCCCATCATTCCAGCAAGACGACGCACGGGCGGGGACCGGCGGGCCAGCACCTTACGATGGGGACGCGCCTCGCGTCCGTGGAGGCCGTGCCGTCGGATCCCCAGGAGCAGCCAGTGACCATCGACTTCGCGCAGTCAGCCCAGTCGACCCTCGGCGTCGAGTGGGAACTGGCGCTCGTGGACCGGTACAACGGCGAGCTGGTGTCCGTGGCGGACCAGGTGCTGCGCGGCGTGAGCGCCAACCACCCCGAACTGCAGGACGACGACGAGCACCCGCACATCAAGCAGGAGCTGCTCCTCAACACGGTGGAGCTCGTGACGGGCATCTGCACCACCGTGGAGGAGGCGAAGGCGGACCTCTCGCGTTCGCTCGCGGCGGTCCGCGAGGTCACCGATCCCATGGGCGTGGAGCTGTTCTGTGCGGGCTCACACCCGTTCAGCGCGCCCCGCTCGCAGCAGGTCACGGACCGGGAGCGGTACGCGAAGCTCATCGACCGGACGCAGTGGTGGGGCCGGCAGATGGTGATCTACGGCGTGCACGTGCACGTGGGCCTCGACCACCGCGATAAGGCGCTGCCCGTGGTGGACGGACTGACGAACTACTTCCCGCACTTCCAGGCGCTCTCGGCGTCGTCGCCGTTCTGGGGCGGTGAGGACACCGGGTACGCCTCGCAGCGCGCACTGATGTTCCAGCAACTGCCCACCGCGGGGCTCCCCTTCCACTTCGATGACTGGGCCGGCTACGAGTCCTACGTCCAGGACATGTTCACCACCGGGGTGATCGACTCCGTCAGCGAGATCCGGTGGGACATCCGGCCCGTGGGCAACCTCGGGACGGTGGAGATGCGGGTGTGCGACGGGTTGTCCACGCTGCAGGACGTCGGCGCGGTCGCCGCGCTCACCCAGTGCCTCGTCCACGAGTTCTCGACGGCGCTCGACGCCGGCCACACCATCCCCACCATGCAGCCCTGGCACGTCCAGGAGAACAAATGGCGCGCCGCCCGGTACGGGCTCGACGCGATCATCATCCTTGACGCCGCCGGCACCGAGCGCCTCGTGACCGATCACCTACTGGACGTGCTCGACCGGCTCGAGCCGATCGCCCGGACCCTCGGCTGCAGCGCGGAACTCGCCGACGTCGAGGGGATCCTGCAGCGCGGTGCCGGCTACCAGCGGCAACGGCGCATCGCCGAGGAGAACGACGGCGATCTACGAGCAGTCGTGCTCGACATGGTGCAGCAGCTGCGCGCCTAGCGGTCCGGATCGGAGCCGGCGGGAGCCGGTCCAGGAGCACGACGTCAGCTCAGCAGGCTCGCGTCCCTGACTCGACCTTGATCAGACGTCGATCCGCCGTCGATCGAACCTCGGTCAGCGGGAGCCGCCCGTGAAGCGGTCGTCCCCGGCCGGGGAGTCCGCCGAACCCTCGAGGCCGAGGTTGCCGGCGAGGGTCTGGACGGCGGGACCGGCGTCGGGCACGGCCTGGTTCGCGATGAGGTCCACTTCGTCGGCGGCGGTGAGACCGCCCTCCTGGCTCTGGGCGACGTCCGTCGGATCGATGCCCTCGGTGCTGCCGAGGTCCTTCAGGTGATGGTTCTCCGTGGGTTGGTCCATGGATCGAGCGTAGGTGCCTTCCGCCGGCCGCGCGGGTCGGGGCGGGCTACGAGGCCACCTTGCGTGGGAGCCGGTCCGGAGCCAGCGGAATGCACCGTTCCCCCTCGGGACGGCGGTTGCTCATGCCCAGCCCGTGAGGTCGAGCAGCCGTTCGGCAACCGCCGCCGGGTCGAGGTGGTCCGTGTCCACGCGATGCACGGAGGCCGGCGCATCGGCATCGAGCCGGACCTGCATCGCCCTGCCGCGAGCTTCCGACGTCGGGTCCGGAGTGCCGTGGTTCCTCGCGCTGAGGCGGGCCCGGACAGGGTCATCGCTGCCGCGCAGCAACACGGCGGTCACCAGCGGATCGTCGCCCATCGCCGTAACCAGCTCGGGGAGCGTGAGGACGGCCGCCGTGTTCGTGTAGATGAGCCTCCTGTAGCCCAGCGACCGGTACCCGGCCCACATGAACGCCAGGTTCCGTTCCGTGAGCGCCGCGCTGGGGTGCGCCAGGTGCGGCGCCGGATGCGCGAGATCGAGGTAGTCACCCTCGATCACCGCGTGGTCGACGTCGCGCTCGATCAGGAGCTCGTGCAGCGTCAGTGCGGCGGTGGACTTGCCAACGCCCGACCGGCCGCCGAGGAAAAGCACGTGGGACCGCATCGGGCCACTGTACTCACGCACGAGGGAGACGGGCCCGGGCCATGGCACCGACGCCGGCGTTTCGCGGCCGGTACGCCGCCGTGATCCGGCTGCACCTGCATCAGCCCCCGGACGCAGGGAGGGGAACGGCCGTAGCCGTTCCCCTCCCTGCGAGCAGTGACTCAGCCCAGCTGCGCGCGCCGCTTCGCCACGAGATCCCGGACGGACGGGAACAACGGGTGGTCGGCGTCGAGCCCGGTGATCGACGTCGTCGCCCTGTCCGGGTCCTGCGACCGGATGATGTCCGCCAGCTCGGCGACCTCGGGATCCTCCGGGGAGGAGAAGGCGAGCGCCGCCTGCATGACCCTGAGCAGTGCCTCGGGGTGGGTGCCCCGTTCCGCCAGCTCCGCAGCGGGACTGATGAAGCGCTCGTTGCGGCCGAGCTTCCGCAGGGGCGCGCGCCCCACCCGGGTCACGGTGTCGGGCAGGTGCTCGTTCGCGAAGCGACGCAGGATCTTCTGCACGTAGGCCTCCTGCTCCGCCTCGTCGAAACCGTGCTTGGCGACCAGCAGCTGCTTCGTCTCCTCGAGCACGGCCCGCACGCCGTCCGCGATGACCGGGTCCGCCATCGCGTCGGCGATCTTCTCCACCCCTGCTGCGTGACCGAGGTAGGCAGCCGCCGCATGACCGGTGTTGACGGTGAACAGCTTGCGCTCGATGTAGGGCGCGAGGTCGTCCACGTAGGTGGCACCCGGGATCTCCGGCGCCCGGCCCGCGAAGGCCGTGCGGTCGATGACCCATTCGAAGAACGTCTCCACCGTGACGTCGAGGCCCTGGCCCTCGGCCTGGTTCGGCACGATCCGGTCCACAGCGGTGTTGGCGAACACCGCCTTCGACGCGAGATCGCCCCCCTCGTACACCCGCTCGATCTCGGCGCGCAGGGTGTCCGTGGCGTTGATCGCGTTCTCACAGGCCATGACCTGCAGCGGCGCCAGACCGTCCGCACGCCCGGCGATGCCGCGCGCGAGTACCGGCGCGAGGAACTTTAGGACGTTGGGACCCACGGCGGTGGTGACGACGTCGGCCGTGGTGATCTCGGCGACGACGTCCTCCTCCTGTGACCTCGAATTGAGGGCGCGGTAGGTGTCGACGGTCTTGACCGCCGGCTCCTCACCGACTTCGTGGACCTGGTAGCTCGGCGTGGAGACCAGCTGGTCGATCAAGGCGCCGGCGACGTCGGCGAAGACCACTTCGTACCCGGCTTCGTGGAGCAGGAGCCCCACGAAGCCGCGGCCGATGTTGCCCGCACCGAAATGCACTGCTTTCACTAGGCGTTGACCTTCCCGAAGAGCGCCAGGACCTCGTCGACCGTCGTCGCCTCGTCGAGCGTGGCCACCTGGGCCTTGTCCGAGAAGACCCGGGCGATCGCGGACAGGATGGACAGGTGCTCGTTGTTGACGCCTGCGACGCCGACCACGAACTTGACCTGCTTGCCGTTCCAGTCGATTCCCTCGGGGTAGCGGACGATCGAGACGGCGGACCGCTTGATGAGGTCCTTCGCCGCGTTGGTACCGTGCGGGATCGCCAGGAAGTTGCCCATGTACGTGGGGACCGAGCGCTCGCGCTCGTGCATGGCCGCCACGTAGCTGACATCGACGGCGCCGCGGTCCACGAGCAGCCGCCCCGCCTCGTCGATGGCGTCCTGCTGCGTGATCGCCGAACCGTTCAGCACCACGCTCTCGTGAGCGAGGACGTCGTGCCCGCCGGTCGTCGACTCGGTCGAGGCGTTGTCCGCCTCCGCCGCGGCGGCTGCAGGCATCGGGTTCTTCGGGTCCACGCCCGTCTCCGCCGAGGCGCTGGCGCGCACCAGCTCGACGATCTCGTCGTAGCGCGGGCTGTTCATGAAGTTGTCCACGGACACGTGCGTGGCGCTCCGCGTCAGGGGCTCGGCGCGCGCGGCGAGATCCTGGTGCGTCACGACGACGTCGAAGTCGTCCTTCAGGTTGGCGATCGCGGAGTTGGTGACCTTGACGTCACCGAAACCGGCGGCCTTGATCTTGTTGCGGAGCACCGAGGCACCCATAGCGGAGGAGCCCATACCGGCGTCGCAGGCGAAGACGATGGAGCGGATGGGTCCGTCGGTGGCCGACGAGGACGCGAAGTTTCCGGTGACGGAACTCTTCTTGCCCTTCAGACCCTCCATCTTGCTGGCTGCACCCGCGATGTCGTCATCCGTGGACTTCGAGGTCTTCAGGATGACGGACCCGATCAGGAAGGAGACGGCCGCAGCCATGATGACCGAGAGCGTGACGCCGATGAAGCTGTCCGACGCCGTGGCGGCGTAGACCGCGATGATGCTGCCCGGAGCGGCGGGAGAGCGCAAGCCGGCCCCCGTGAGGACGAGCGTGAAGATACCGGCCATGCCGCCACCGATGACCGCGAGGACCATGAGGGGCTTCATGAGCACGTAGGGGAAGTAGATCTCGTGGATGCCGCCGAGGAACTGGATGATGATGGCGCCGGGAGCCGAGGACTTCGCCATACCGCGACCGAAGATCGCGTAGGCGAGGAGCAGTCCGAGGCCCGGGCCGGGGTTCGCCTCGAGCAGGAACAGCAGTGACTTCCCGGTCTCGGTGGCCTCCTGCGTCGCAAGCGGTGTGAGCACGCCGTAGTTGATGGCGTTGTTGAGGAAGAGGATCTTGGCGGGCTCGATCAGGATGCTGGTGAAGGGCAACAGGCCGTTGGAGACGAGGAAGTCGACTCCCCTGCCCGCGGCGTCGCTGAACAGCGTGACCACCGGACCGACGGCGAGAAGACCGAAGACCGCCATGATGGCGGCGAAGATGCCGGCGGAGAAGTTGTTGACGAGCATCTCGAAGCCTGGGCGGATCTTGCCGTCCCAGATCGAATCGATCTTCTTCATGAGGTAGGCGGTCAGCGGGCCCATGATCATGGCGCCGATGAACATGGGGATGCTCGTACCGACGATCACGCCCATGGTGGCTGCTGCTCCCACGACGCCGCCGCGGGTGTCGTAGACCATCTTGCCGCCGGTGTAGCCGATCAGCAGCGGCAGCAGGTAGGTGATCATGGGGCCCACGAGCCCGACGTTCGGGTCACCGGCCGCGTTGGTGCCGAAGCCACCGAGGACTGGATTGGGGAAGTACCCGGCCTCGATGAACAGGGCCGTGATGATGCCCCAGGCGATGAACGCGCCGATGTTGGGCATGATCATGCCGGACAGGAACGTTCCGAACTTCTGCACGCGGACCCGAGCGCTGGAGCTGGGCCTCGCGTCCGTCTGTGCTACGTGTGTTGCCACATTCTTTCCTTACCGTTGTCCCCGCTACATCGCGGGGAGAGATGGACAGCCGGGAGCGTCAGCTCCCGGACCTGCTGGAGATGCGTTGGAGCCATTCGAGGAAGAGTTTGAGTTCCGAACTGGTGAGCTGGTCGGGGTGGGAGGACTGCAGGGCCGCGTTCAGGGCGATCGCGGCGACGACGACGGATGGCGAACCCTCCGTGGCGGTGGTCGGATCACCCTCGGAGTCGGTGGCGATCGCGGAGATCACCGCCTCGCGGGTCATGGAGGACAGCTCGAGGTTCCGCTTCCCGGCGGGCTCCGCGATGAGCATGAGCGTCACCCCGATGTTGGCGGCGAGCATGCTCCGAGCGGCCTCGTGCGGCGTGACCATCAGGCGCGCCGCAGCGGCCGCTCGAGCCAGGACCTCCTCGAGGAAGGCCTCCGCGCTCGCCACCATGGAAGGTCTGCGCTCCGGCCGGATGTTGCCGAACATCACCACGTAGAGGTGCGGGTGGTCGAGCCCGAACTGCACGTGGTTGTCCCAGTGCATCCGCAGGTCCTCGATGGGCTGGCCGGACGCCGGGATGCGCCGCTCCGCCTCGAGGTACTCCGAGAAGCCCTCCGCGACGACGGCGTCGAACAAGCCTTCCTTGTCACCGAAGTGGTGATAGAGGGTGGGGGCGGTGACCCTGGCGGCCTTCGTGATCTGTCGGGTGGAGACGGGCTCGCCGTTGGACTCGGCGAGCAGCGCCGCCGCGGCTCTCAGGAGCCGGATCTTGGGTGCGGACTCGCCACCGGGTGTCATGCCCGCTACGGTAACACCTATAGCACCGTTATATGAAGCACGTCACAGGAGTCTTTTGCACGGCACCGCGAAAGGGTGCTAGACCGGGAGAACCCACAGGCTAGAGATGAGGACATTCAATGGAGAAGTTCGCAGGCGTCGGTGTCAGCCCGGGACGCGTGATCGGCCCCGTTCTCCACATGCCCCACCCTGTCGGTGAGCCCCCGGCCGGCGAGCGCCTCGACCCGGCGGACGCTCCCGAGCAGGCCGTGGCCGCCCTCAAGACCGCGAGCAAGGCCGTGCAGGAGGAACTCAAGCGCCGTGCCGCGGCCGCCAAGGGTGATGCGCAGGCGGTCCTCCAGGCGACGTCGCTCATGGCCGCGGACCCCATGCTCCTGAAATCCGCGACGAAACTCATCAATGGCGGGTCCTCGCCGTCCCGTGCGATCTGGGAGGCCGGTGCGTCCGTGGCCGAGATGCTCCACAACCTCGGCGGGTACATGGCGGAGCGGACCGCGGACGTCCTCGACGTCCGCGCGCGCATCGTCGCCGAACTCCAGGGCCTCCCCGCCCCGGGCATCCCGGCGTCGGACGCGCCCTTCGTCCTGGTGGCCGAGGATCTCGCCCCCGCGGACACCGCGACCCTCGATCCGTCGATGGTCCTCGCGTTGGTGACCTCCGGAGGCGGACCGCAGTCCCACACCGCGATCATCGCGCGCTCGCTCGGCCTCCCCGCCGTCGTCGCGGCCACGGGCGTGGACGACATCCCGGGCGGTACGGCCGTGTTCGTGGACGGCGCGGCCGGCACCGTGTCCCTCGATCCGGGCGCGGACGAGCAGGCCGCTGCCGAGGCGTACGCCGCGGCCGCCGAGGCGCTCACCGTGTTCGACGGCGCCGGCGTCACCGCCGACGGCCACGAGGTGGCCCTGCTGGCCAACGTGGGAGGCGCGAAGGACGCCGTGAAGGCCGCCGCTGCCAACGCCCAGGGCGTGGGCCTGCTCCGCACCGAGTTCTGCTTCCTCGGACGGGACACGGAGCCCAGCACCGAGGACCAGGTGGAGGCCTACAAGGGCGTCTTCGACGCCTTCCCGGGCAAGAAGGTGGTGGTCAGGACGCTCGACGCCGGCGCCGACAAGCCCCTGCCGTTCCTCACCGACACGAGCGAGCCGAACCCGGCGCTCGGTGTCCGTGGGTACCGCACCGATCTCACCTCCCCCGGCGTCCTCACCCGACAGCTCGCCGCGATCGCGACCGCCACCGGGCAGTCCTCGGCCGACGTCTGGGTCATGGCTCCCATGATCTCCACCGCCGAGGAGGCCGCCGACTTCGCGCGGATGTGCTCAGAGGCGGGCCTGCGGACGCCGGGCGTGATGGTCGAGGTGCCTTCCGCCGCCGTGATGGCCGCATCCATCCTCGGAGAGGTGTCCTTCGCGAGCCTCGGAACCAACGACCTCACGCAGTACACGATGGCGGCCGACCGCCAGCTGGGTTCCCTGGCCTCGCTGAACAACTCGTGGCAACCGGCCGTGCTGCGCATGGTGCAGCTCACCGTCGAGGGCTCCGTGGCGGAGGGTTCCGGCAAGCCCGTCGGCGTCTGCGGTGAGGCCGCGGCGGATCCCGCCCTCGCCGTCGTGCTCGTGGGCCTCGGTGTGGCAACGCTCTCGATGACCCCGCGCGCGCTCGCGGGCGTCGGTGCTGTCCTCGCGAGCGTGACGCGCGCCGAGGCGGAACGCATCGCGGCGATCGCGCTCGCTGCGCCCACGGCCCTCGAGGCGAAGGCGCGTGCGCGTGCCGAGCTCCCCGTCCTGGAGTCGCTCGGCCTCTGACAGCAGGCCGTGACCCGGCCCGACGCGGACCGGTGGAGGCGACGCCCGACGAGGGTCGTCAGAACATCGGGTGCGGGTTCTCGGCGTGCTCGGGGACGGGCTGCAGGACGTCCCAGTGTTCGACGATCCGTCGATCCTCGACGCGGTAGAGGTCCACGACCGCGAGGACGGGCCGCCCGGGGAACGTGGCCCTGACGTGCACGGCGGCGAGGTCACCGTCCACCAGCAGGCGCTGCACCGCGAAGGAGACCCCCTCTCCACCGAACCTCGCGACGAGGAACTCGATCGCGGCCTGCCGCCCGTCCGCAATGGACGGGTTGTGCTGGATGTAGTCCTCAGCCACGTGGTCCTCGAAGGCTCGGCGGACCTCCCGTCGGTGGTAGAAGAGGTCGCAGAACCGCTCGAGCATCGCCCGCCTGTCCTCGACCGTCGTCGTGTGGTGTGCCGTTCCAGCTGTCATGTGCCGCCTCCCGTGCGCGGGCCTCCGGCCTCGCTGGGACCTCACCCTACGGCTGCCACGGGCCCGCGGACCCCCTCCATCTCGGCATCCCTGCTATCCACCCCGCGGATACCTTGCATCCTGAGGAGCTTCTTCCTCGATACCTCGCAGGCGGTCACAGTGAGAGGGATCACTGCAGCTGGACGCCCGTCCCGACGTCGCAGGGAGATCCACGAAGGCGAGGTAGTTCAATGAAGAATGTCCGTGCCGGGGAGCAATCCCCTTCCACCGAAGCTCGTGCCGCCACCCGGGAGGGCACCACCGGCCAGGCCGCGCTCCTCATCGCGGGCAGCTGCATGCCCGTCCTCGGCGCCGTGCTCCTGGCGCCCGTCCTCCCCACCCTCACCGCGGAATTCGGTGACGCCGCGTACGTGGCGGTCCTGGTGCCCCTCGTGCTCACGGTGCCCGCGCTGTTCGTGGCCCTCTTCTCACCCGCCGCGGGGTGGGTGGCCGACCGCGTGGGCCGGAAGAAACTGCTCATCGGGGCCATGGTGGTCTATGCGCTCTTCGGCACCGCTCCCCTGTACCTGACCACGCTCGGGAGCATCGTCGCCTCGAGGGTGGGCGTCGGGATCGCCGAGGCGGCGATCATCACGTGCTGCACCACGCTGATCACCGACTACTACTCGGGCGCGCGCCGCAACACGTACCTCGGCCTGCAGACCATGGTCAGCGCGCTCGCCGCCACGGCCTTCTTCGCGATCGGCGGCGCGCTCGGCAGCGTCGGTTGGCGCGCCCCCTTCTGGATGTACTCCGTCAGCCTCCTGATCGTGCTCCCCATGGTCTTCCTGCTGTGGGAACCGGTCCGCTCCACGGCCACGGCCGACCGCACCCCCGTCCCGTGGCGCCAGGTGGCCGTGCCGTCACTGGTCACCCTGTTCGGCGGCATCGTCTTCTATACGCTGATCGTCCACCTCCCCTACGTGGTCACCGGGCTGGGCGTCGCCGACCCCGCCGTGATCGGCATCGCAGCGGCCGTCGCGTCCCTGGCGACGGCGGCGGGCGCCGTCTCCTTCCGCTACCTCGTGCGTCTCGGCACGCCCCGGCAGCTCGTGGTGGCCTTCGGCTTCGCCGGCGCCGGCCTCCTGGTGGTGGCTGCCGCCACCACCATCCCCGTGGTGATCGCCGGCGCGGTGATCGCGAGTGCCGGCACCGGGCTGCTGCTGCCCACGCTCCTGACCTGGGCCGTCTCGGGGCTCGGGCTCGAGCAGCGGGGGCGCGGGACCGGCATCTGGACCAGCACCCTGTTCATCGGCCAGTTCCTGACGCCGATCGTGGTCATCGGCATCTCGGCCCTCGGCGGCCTCGACGTGGCGCTCGGCACCATCGGCGTCCTCAGCCTCGTGGCCCTCGTCGGAGCCCTCGTGGCCGGCACCCGCGCCCGGAAGCCGGCCATCGTCTGACCCCACGTCGCGTGTCCCGGGCGCCGCCGTCGGTGCGAGCCTCGAGCGCCTCCACCCCCGCGCCCCGCCGGAGAGGAGGCGCCAGGCGTGGGGGTGGTGGCTAGGGTGGGCCCATGAGGAACCTCGACCTGAACCTGCTGCCTCACCTGCAGGTGCTGCTGGAACTGCGGAACGTGTCCAGGGCTGCCGAACGGCTGCAGCTGAGCCAACCGGCAACGAGCGCGGCCATGGCGAAACTGCGGCGGCACTTCAACGACGAGCTGCTCACCCGCACAGGCCGCACCTACGAGCTCACGCCCTTCGCGCAGGCACTGCTGCCGCTCGTCAACGAGGCCGTGGCGCACATGCAGCGGGCCACGAGGATTCGCTCGGGCTTCGACCCCGCCACGAGCGAGCGCGAGTTCGTCATCGCGGCCTCGGACTACGCAGCCTCCCTCGTGGTGGGTCCGCTCCGTCGCATCCTCGTCGAGGAGGCCCCCGGCGTCGGCGTGGACATCGTCCCCAACTCGGGCTTCAAGGGCGAGATGTCCGAGCTCTCGCGGACGGACCTGCTGATGGGACCCACGGGGTACCGCATGCAGGGCACCTCGCGCGAACTGTTCCGTGACAGCTTCGTGGCCGTGGTGGACGCCGCCCACCCGCTGCTCGAGGAGGAGTCCGTGACGCTGGAGGACCTCGCGCGGCTCCCCCACGCCGTCGGCTTCTTCGGCGAGACGATCCTGACGCCCGCCGACCGCCTGTTCGCCGACCGCAGTCTCACGCGTCCGGTGGCCGCCGTCGTCGCCGGGTTCCTCGCCCTCCCGCTGCTCATCGAGGGCACGGACCTCGTGGCGATGATGCCCGCGATGCTGGCCGCACGCGCCCAGCGCGGCGCGCCCCTCGCGGCTCTGCGCATGTCACCCGGCCACGAGGTGGCGCTGGTCGAGGCGCTGTACTGGCACCCGACGCAGACCGAGGACCCGGCGCACAGCTGGCTGAGATCCGTGGTGCACCGCGCGTGCACCTCGCTCAACGATCAGATCCCCCTGACGCCGCACCGGCTGACCATCGGAATCGCGGATACCTCGTAGACGCACGTCCGCCTTCCGGTGACCTCGTGCCGGGTGGCAGGGTCGAGGCACGTCCGTTCGAGGGAGAACACATGCATGCGCCGAGGCTCACGGGGAAGACCGCCGTCATCACGGGGATCGGCAGCGGGCTCGGCCGGGCAGCAGCGCTCCGCTTCGCGGAGGAGGGAGCGACGATCCTCGGGTGCGACATC
The DNA here is from genome assembly GCF_058269115.1 of Arthrobacter sp. TJ-266. Taxonomy (NCBI): domain Bacteria; kingdom Bacillati; phylum Actinomycetota; class Actinomycetes; order Micrococcales; family Micrococcaceae; genus Arthrobacter; species Arthrobacter sp. TJ-266. Next base: position 714,146 of record NZ_JBZCNC010000001.1, on the reverse strand, counting down.
GACGACGTCGGCGCCGCCGACACCGCGCGCGCCGTCCGGGACGCGGGCGGCACCATCGGTCACACGCACGTGGACCTGACCCAGGACCAGGAGGTGGCGGCCTGGGCGGCTGCCGTGCAGCGGGAGCACGACGGCGTCCACATCCTGTACGCGAATGCGGCGGCCACGCGCTTCGCCCCCGTGCACGAGCTGACCGTCGCCGACTGGCAGTGGAACACCGCCCACGAGCTGGACGTGGTGTTCCTGCCGGTCCGGCACTTCTGGGAGCAGCTCACCGCGGCCCCGCGCGCCGCCGTCGTCCTCGTCGGTTCCACCGCCGGCGTGCGGGGGTCGACGACGAACGGCCGCCTCGCGCACAGCGCCACGAAGGGCGCGGTGATCGCGATGACGGCGCAGCTCGCCGCAGAGGGGGCGCCCCGCGGCATCCGCGTCAACGCCGTCAGCCCGGGCATGATCCGCACGCGGGCCACCGAGCAGGACCTCCTGGCGCCCGACCACCCGATGACCGGCATCGCGCGGTCGATCCCCCTCGGGCGGATCGGCACGCCGGAGGACGTGGCGGCGTGTGCCCTGTTCCTCGCCTCGGACGAGGCCGCGTACGTGACCGGCGCGAACCTCATGGTGGACGGCGGCTGGTCGGCGGTGCTCCCGGGCTGAGGTCAGGTCACCGAGCTCCGTCCGCTCCCCGGGCGCGTCCGCGCAGCGACCCGCGTGACCGCTTCCCGCCGCGGGCCCACCACGTTCGTGATGCTTCCGATGCCCTCGACCGTGAGGCGCACCGTGTCACCCGTCACCAGCGGTGGTGGTGTCTTCCCGCCGTTACGCCCCCAGAGTTCGGCCAGGCACCCGCCGGCGCAGGTACCCGATCCGAGCACGTCACCCGGGACCACCACGGAGTCCTGCGAGGCGTACGCCACGAGGTCGGCGAACGGCCAGCCCATGTTGGAGAGCAGGTCCCGGCCCACCTCCTCGCCGTTGACCTCCGCCGTCATGCCGATCGGCAGGAAACCGTCGTCGTCGTGCAGGTGCTCGAACTCGTCCGCCGTGACGATCCACGGCCCGAGGGTGTTGGCGAAGTCCTTGCCCTTGCACGGACCGAGGCTCACTCTCATCTCGCGCCGCTGGAGGTCGCGGGCGGACCAGTCGTTGAGGACGGTGTACCCGAAGATGTGGCGGTGCGCCGTGGCGGCGTCGAGGTTCCTGCCGTCACTTCCCGGGACGGCGCCGATCACGGCGGCCACCTCGGTCTCGAAGTCCATGTCCTCGCAGCCGGCCGGGATGCCGATGACCTCCCCCGTCCCCCCGACGGTGTGCGAGTTCGTGAAGTAGAACGTGGGCGCCTGGTACCACTCGGGAACCACGCCCGCCACCCCGTCGATACTCTTCCGCACGCCCTCCACGTGCTCCTCGAACGCCACGAAATCCCGCATGCTCGCCGGTTCCAGGGGAGCTACGAGCGTGACCTCGCCGAGTGCGACGCCGGGGACGGAGCCACACACGGCGTCCGCCCGCGCGAGGGTCTCCGCGAGGCCGGCGCGGAGGAGATCGGCGACCGTACCGGCGTCGGGCAGCGCATGGCACTGCTCTCCCCGGACGAACCCCGAACGGATGCCGCCGTCAGCCGACCGCCAGCGCGCGATGCGCACCACGGGGCCTACCTCGCCGCTCGGGCGGAGGCTGCCGCCGTGATGCCGAGCCGGTGTGCCGTACCGGAGAGGACGGCGTCCTCGTCCCCGAGACCGGCTGCGCGGACGGCGCCCACGGGGTCCTCGGAGCCCATGTCGAACGGGTAGTCCGAGCCCAGGAGCACCTGGCCCGGACCGGCCGCGGCCACGAGGGCCCGCAGCACCTCCGGACTGTGCACGAGGGAGTCGAAGTGGAGCTTCCGCAGGTACGACGACGGCGGTTCGGCGCAGGTCCGGGCGTCCGGCCGCACCTCCCACGCGTGATCCGACCGGCCGATGCTCGTGGGCAGGTACCCGCCCCCGTGCGCCGCGACGAAGCGCAGGTCCGGGAAGCGGTCGAGCACCCCGCCGAAGATCAGGTGCGAGAGCGCCACGGCGTTCTCGGCCGGCTGGGAGACGGTGTTGGCGAGGTAGAAGCGGTCCAGCCGCTCGTCCAGTGAACAGCCGAAGGGGTGCAGGAACACGAGGGCGCCGAGCTCCTCGGCACGCGCCCAGAAAGGATCGAGCCGCACGTCCGAGAGCTCCACCGTGCCGGCCTGCCCCGCGCCCGTCCGCGGCGGGGCGAAGGAACCGATCTCCACGCCGAGCAGTCCCACCTCCAGGACGGCGTGCTCCAGCGCCTCGACCATGAGGTGCGGGTGCTGCAGCGGCGCCAGGCCCAGGCCGTTGAGGCGGGTGGGCGCCCGGTCCACGAGGTCCCGCACGAGGGCTGCGGCGCGCCGGCTGAGTTCGAGCGCGAGTGACTCGTCCGCGAAGTAGGAGAAGTGCGACGGTGAGGGCGACACGAGCTGCACGTCCACACCGGTGGCGTCCATGTCCGCGAGGCGCCGGTCGAGGTCGGTGAGGCGCGGCCAGCGCTCACTGATCATGGCTCCCGACGCCGCGAGGGACGGGCCGCCGTTGCGGCGCCGCTCGAGGTCCTGCTGCGCTGCCATCCCCTCGGGATCTGCGGCGGACGCCAGCTCCTGGAGCTGCGGCAGGAGGACGTGCGCGTGGACGTCGACGACCGGGAGGGCCTGTCCGGAGGAGCTCATGCGGGCTCCTTCAGCAGGGTCGAGAGGCCGTTCATCAGCCCGGGCACGTCACCGCGGACGCCCTCGAGCATCCACTGCCCCACCTGCACGGACGCGGCGACGACGGCGCTCGCGCGCGGCTGCCGCCGGTCGGCGAACTCCTGCCAGAGCTCCTCGGACAGGGCGTCCTCCCGGATGACGAGTTCCGCCAGCACGGCGGCGTCCTCGAGAGCCATCGAGGCCCCCTGGGCCACGGTGGGCGGGCAGCTGTGGGCGGCGTCACCGATGATGACCACCCGGCCACGGTGCCACGGCCCCTCCACGAGGTGGCTCGTGAAGTGCGTGTAGTTGATGGACGCGGTGTCGTCGAGGTGCTCGCGGATCTCCCGCCACGGCCCGCCGTAGCCCGCCGCGAGCTCCCGCATGACGGCCGGCCCCTCCTCCGGGGTACGGGTCTGTGCCTTCTCCACCAGGTAGGCGTAGATGGAGTCCTCGCCCGTGGGGCAGTACCCCGCGATGTAGCAGGGCCCGCCGTAGATGAGGTCGGTGCGCACCACGTCGGCCGGGCGGCCGACGAAGGCCCGCCAGATCCCCATGCCCGTGCCGACGGGCCGGGCGTCGATGCCGATGGCCCTGCGGACGTCCGAGTGGAGCCCGTCCGCGCCGATCAGCAGGTCGTAGGTGGAGCGACTGCCGTCCGTCGTCGTCACGGTGACGCGCTCGCCGTCGTCCTCGAGGTGCGTCAGCGCACGTCCGTGGCGGATGCGCACCCCCGCCGCCTCGGCGCGCTCCATGAGGATCGCCGTGAGGTCCGGGCGGTACATGCCCATGGTCGCGGGCAGGTCCTCACCGCCCGTGCGGATGTCGTCGAGGACGGCGATCACGGTGGCCTCCGGATCGGGCGCACGAAGGCCCAGGGTACTGAAGGCGAATCCCTTCTCCACGACCTGCGGCCAGACGCCGAGCTGCCGCAGGATGCGCAGGCCGTTCCCCTGCAGGGTGATGCCCGAGCCGTGCGCACGGGGTACCTTGGCCTTCTCGATCAGTTCGACGTCGAGCCCCGCGTCTGCGAGGAGGATGGCCGCGGTCAGTCCGGCGGCTCCCGAGCCTACGATCCCGATGCTCTGTACTGCTGCCATCTCGAACTCCTTCGTGGTCGACGGCTGGTGGTGGGTCGGTCCGACCCCGGTCGTGCGGTGGTGCGGTGGTCCGGTGGTGCTGTCAGCGCAGGGCGATGGGGTTCACGGGGGACCCCACGGCTCCGGTGATGCGCAGCGGTGCGGCGGTGAGCAGGAAGTCGTACCGGCCGTCCGCGGCGCAGGCGTCGGCCAGGCCGTCGAGATCCCACATCTCGCCGAGGAACAGACCGAGGTTGGGTATCGCGATCTGGTGCAGCGGCTGGAAGGCGCCGTCGAACTCGTTCGGCCGCACCTCGAAGCCCCAGGTGTCGGTGGCGATCCCCGCGATCTCCGAGGCGTGCAGCCACGGGGCCGCGTTGAAGGAGAGGCCGGGGGCCGGCCCGCCCGCGTACTCACCCCAGCCGTCCCGGCGGGCCCGCGTGTACTGCCCGGTGCGGACCACCACGATGTCGCCGCGGCGCACCTCGGCGCTGGATCCCTGGGCGGCGATGGTCTCGGCGAGGTGCTCGGGCGTGATCGCGAAGCCGTCGGGAAGCTGCCCGTCGGTGCGGCCCAGCCCGGGCGCCAGCGTCCGTCCGACGTCGAGCAGCACACCCCGCGTGGTCACCGCCGAGGCCGCGGTCTCGATCCCGGTGACGAGATCACCCTCGGAGGTCACGACGTCGCCCGCCCGCCGGCCGTTCCACGCCCGCCCGCGGTCGAAGATGTGGCCGAGGCCGTCCCACTGCGTGGAGCACTGCAGCGGCATGGAGATGACGTCGTCCGCGCCGCCGATGCCGTGCGGGAACCCCTGGTTCCCGCGTTCGGCGTCCACGCCGGTGTCCGTCATGGTGTGCACGGGGTTGGTGCGGCGCCGCCAGCCCTTCTGCGGACCGTTGGTGTCGAAGGACTGCGAGAGCGAGTACGTCTCCCCCGTGACCACCAGGCGCGCCGCTTCCACGCGCTTCGCCGGCGTGATGAAGTTCAACGTCCCGAGGACGTCCTCCTCGCCCCACCGGCCCCAGTTGTTGTGGTTCGTGGCCATCGCCTCGATGGAACCGAGCGGGTCCGCCCACTGGATACCCGACCCGGCGGTCATGCCCTGGCCGCCTGCCGGGCTCCGTGCTGCGCCGCGTCGCTGCTCGCGGACGTGCTCTCCGCCCTGCAGTGCACCACCTGCGTGCCCAGCCCGGTGATGGTCCCCTCCATGACGTCGCCGTCACGCAGCAGTCTGCCCCAGTGGGCGCCGTTGCCGGCGGGGCTGCCCGTGAGCACGAGATCACCCGGCAGCAGCGGTGCGGTCTGCGACGCCTCGCTGACGAGCTTCGCGACGCCGAAGATCATGTCCGCCGTTGATTCGTCCTGCATGGTGTCACCGTTGAGTTTCAGCGTCACCTGGAGGTCCTGCGGATCGGCGAGGAACTTCGACGGCGTGAGCAGCGGGCCCGTGGGCAGGAACCCGGGAGCGTTCTTGGCGCGGTACCAGTCCGAGCCGATGGCCGGCATGTCCTTCCGGAACACGAACTCGCGCGTGGTGATGTCATTGACCATGGTGTACCCGAACACGTGCGCCAGCGCATCCTCGGGCGTCACCCGGAAGGCACGCGTCCCGATCACCGCTGCGAGCTCGAGCTCCCAGTCGTGGCTGTCGCTGTAGGAGGGCAGCACGAGGTCCGCCGTGGCCGACGTGATGACCGTGGGCAGCCCGATGAAGAAGTAGGGCGTGCCCTGGCCCGCCCTGCTGTCCATCATCTCGGCCGTCCGGCGCCGCACCTCCTCCTCGTCCTCGCCCGGCGAGCGGTGCGAGGCGGCGAGGTCGATCACGTGCTTGCGGTAGTTCGCGCCGGCCTGCAGCACCTGTGTCGGCTGGACGGGCGCGACGACGTCGAGGTCGCCGAGCGCATGCCGGTCGTCGGAGGTGTCGGCGGCGAGGGCGTCGAACACCGGTTCGAGGTCGGCCCACTCCGCGATGACCGTGGGGATGTCCTGCGGGATCTCCCGCACGCGGTCCCCCACGACGAGCCCCGTGGCGGTGGCGCCGTCGGCGCGGCGGAAGCGGAGGAAGGCGTAGGAATGTGCAGGCGTGTCGGAGGCCATCTCAGCCACGACCCTGGACGGCGTAGGGGTTGAGCAGCGCTTCCTTCATGGCGTCGGATGCACCCTCCTCCGTGGCCGTCATGCCCTCGGCGGGCGGGAAGGATTCGGTCATGGAGTGGGGCATGATGCCGTTGCGGTAGAAGTTGTTCGAGCCGGCGGACGGCGTCCATGTGTTCGCCTCCCAGTCGGGCACGTAGTTGCGGTAGCCGCCGGAGTTCAGTTCCACACGGAGTCCGCTCGGCTCACGGAAGTAGAGGAAGTTCTGCTCGCCCACGCCGTGGATGGACGGGCCGTACTCCATGGGGGTGCCGTGCTCCATCATGACGTCCGCAGTGCGCATGAGGTCCTCCGTGCTGTCCACCCAGAACGCGATGTGGTTGACGCGGCCGGCCCGGGAGGAGGTGTCGAGGACCACGCCGAGATCGTGCGACTTCTCGTTGGTGGTGAGGACCGAGAACACGGTGACGGGAGCCTCGTCGAGGTCCACGAAGGCCATGACGCGGAAGCCGAGGGTCTCGCTGTACCAGCGGGCGAACCCGCGGACGTCCGAGGCGGCGACCGTCACGTGGTCCAGGAACCTCGGGGCCGCGGCGTGATCGCTGCGGCGCTCGGGGCGGTCAGGGTACGAGGACGCGAACTCGGGCTCGGCCACGAAGCGCTCCACCTCGAAGAAGAGGCGCATGGGGTGGCCGTAGGGGCCGGTGAACTCGTAGGCGCGGCCGTGACCGTGGCCGGAGTCCTTCCAGGTGCCCGTGGTGCCGCTCGCCTCGATCCGCACGACGGCGTCGTGCAGTGCCGCCTCGCTCGAGGTGCGCCACGCCATGCGCATCAGCGCGGCCTCGGGGCCGGGCACCACGACGAGGCTGTAGCGGTAGTAGTCGCCCCAGCAGCGCAGGTAGACGGCGCCGTCGACGCGGTCCACGATCCGCATGCCGAACTTCTCCTCGTAGAAGCGTGCCGAGGCTTCGACGTCGGGGCTGGCGATGTCCAGGTGGGCGAGATGGGAGAGCGGAGTTTCCACGCTGAATCCTTCGGGCTGGGTACGAGGCGGATCCTCTGTGATCCACGTAACAACCTTGTCCCGCCCGAAGTATCAGGGGAAGAGCGTAAAGAACATACGAAGTATCCGCTGAGCGAATACCAGCTCGGTCACTGCCGGTCCGCTCCCGGCCGACGCGCCCGTTCGCGTGGCCGGCGCCGGAGCTCCCTAGAAGGGCAGTGCGGCGTCCGGGCTGACATCCTGTGCGAGCTTCACGACGTCGTCCACCGGGAGCTCCGCCACCTCCGCGATGACCTTGATGTCCTCGCCGTGGTTCAACGCCTCCGTCACGGCCTCCTGGAGCACCAACTCCGCGCGGTCGAGCTCGAACTCGACATCTTCCTTGTCCGCCGCTGCTACGCGGATCTTGTGCAGGTCGTCCTTCGTCATGGCTGTGCTCACTTCACACTCAGGTGGAACCACGGTCAACGGTGGTGGCGACGCACCGCTCGCACAGCACAAAGTGCAGCCCGCCCCAGGTGACGTCGTCGCGTTCATGCTATCCAGTAGGCCGTCCCTGCGCAGGAGGGATTCCCGCCACCCGCCGGGCCCTTGCGCAGTCGGCGCCCCCTGTGCTGCGGGTGCCCCCTGTGCAGCGGGTGCCCACTGCACGGTCGTCGCTCCAGTCGGACCCTCGAAGGCCGGACCTCCGAAGGTCGGACCCGCGACGTACCCTCGTCGCATGGCACAACGACCAGGCTGGCACGGCATCCCACCCAGCGCCGACAGGTACGTCCCACCGCTCCAGCTCGAGGCGCCCACGGCGGACGTCGTCGAGCCGATCCGATCGCCTGCCCTCTGGGTGGACCTCGACTACCCCGACGGCTCCACCCGCACCCTGAAGGGCTTCGCGATGGCGTGGACCGGGACGGAGGTCCTGGCGCAGTGGATCGAGTTCTCCCGCGCCAGGGAGGCGTGGGTCGACGCCGCCCGGTGCCGCCGTCGCGCGCTGCCGGTCCACCCCACGCGCGCCGCCTGATTCCCGGGCGCCGCCCGCCCGGGCTCGTAGAGTGGTGGCGTGACCCTGCCGCCCGCCGCCGCCCGAGCCGTGCGCCGTGGCTAGGGCCGCCGGCTGGCACGGGCTGCCACCCACCACCCACCGGTACACCCCTCCCCTCCAGCTCGAGGCGCCCACCGAGGGCATCACCGAGTCGACGTCACCCGCACCCGCCCTGTGGGTGGACCTCGAGTACGCCGACGGGGCACGTCAGACCGTCCGCGGGTTCGCCATGGCGTGGACGCCGACGGCCGTGCTCGCGCAATGGGTCGAGTTCTCGATCGCCCGCGAGGCCTGGGTCCGGCCGGACCAGTGCACGCGGCGGCAGGTCCCCGAGCGCTAGCATCAGCCCGGCGGGCGCCCGGGTGCCTGGTTGCCCGTCATGACCAGGGCGTACCCGAACGGCCCCGGGCTGACGCCGTCGACCGGGTCCGAGGTCAGGAGATCACTGCCTCGGACGTCGATGTCCACGATGCCGGCGCCGTGGTTGATGACCATCAAGTACGCACCCCTCGACGAGGCCCTGCGGGTGGTCGCCGGCGCGACCATCGGAAGCATCGGGCTGTGGCGCGACTCCGTGCACTCCGCGACGCTCCCACGCGCCGTCCGGCTGCTCGCCGACTCGGGCCTCCGGCTCTCGAGCCTGTGCCGCGGTGGGTTCTTCACGGTTCCCGAGGGCTCCGCACGGCGCGCAGCCATGGAGGACAACCGCAGGGCCATCGACGAGACGGCACAGCTGGCCGCGGCGGGCGCACCGGGCTCGGCCGCCGTCCTCGTGATGGTGGCCGGTGGCATCCCCGAGGGCTCGCAGGACATCGTCGGCGCCCGCGCGCTGGTGGAGGACGCCCTCGCCGAACTGGCGCCGGTAGCGGCCGCCGCGGGCGTGCGCCTGGCGCTCGAGGCACTTCATCCCATGTACGCATCCGACCGCGCGGTGATCTCCACGCTCGGCCAGGCACTCGACCTCGCTGCACCGTTCGACCCCGCGGTGGTAGCGGTCGTGGTCGACACCTTCCACGTCTGGTGGGACCCCGACCTGATGGGACAGATCGCCCGCGCGGGACGTGAGGGCCGTATCGCGAGCTACCAGGTGTGCGATTGGCGGACACCCCTCGAGGCGGACGTGCTGCTCTCCCGGCATCTACCCGCTTCGGGAGTGATCGACTTCGGGTCCATCACGCGGGCCGTGTCGGCCGCGGGATACACGGGCGACGTCGAGGTCGAGATCTTCAACCAGGCCATCTGGGACACATCGGCGGACACGGTGATCGGACGAACCGCCGATGCGTTCTCGACGCAGGTCACCCCGCACCTGGACCGTCCCGCGGACACCGTACACCGGTAGCATCGGGGCATGAAATCCACGGAAGTCGTCCGTCAGTACTGGTCAGCGGTCTGGAGCAGGGACTGGAAGGCCGTCGGCGCAACGCTCGCCGAGGACGTCGAGGTGTTCTGGCCCGTCACGCGCGAGATCATCCGCGGCAGGGACAACATGGTGGCGGTCAATTCCGAGCACCCGAACGGCTGGAGCATCGACGTGCTGAACGTCCACGACGCCGGCGACGTGGTGGTCTCCGAGGTGCAGGTACCGCAGGAGGACGTGGGCATCTTCCGCGTGGTGTCCTTCTGGACCGTCCGCGACGGCCTCATCACGAGCGGCCGCGAGTACTGGACCGAGTACGGCGGCGAGGAGGGCCGCGACTGGCGGCGGAAGTACGCGACCGTCGGCGATCTGCCGAGCTGAGCGTCCCGTCATGAGCCTGCCCACGGCCCCCGAGCCTGACGGCGCAGCCGCCATGCACCACTTCACGATCGCCGTCGAACCCTGGCGGCGGCCCCGTGGGTGGCGCACCCTGGCGTGGGCGGGCAGCTTCCTCGCCGCAATCTCCCTCGACCTGATCGACCGCCCGTCCCTGTACCAGGCGGTCCTGCGCCGCCGATCGGACGGTGTCCACGTGCTCCGCCTGGACGCCTCCGATAACCAGGAAGCCGACAGCCTGATGGAGGAGGTGCAGGTGGATCTCGCGCGGCTCACCGTGGAGGAGTTCTCCCTGGAATGGAACCTGCCGATGCCCGCCTGACACGCGCGGCCCCTTGGCATCGTCCTTGACGACCCCATATGCTAAGCCTGCTGATGGTTTCGTCAGCGCACGTCCCACCATCCAGGGAGGCATGATGAGCACGAAGGTCGAAGAGTCCGTTGTGGTGAATCTTCCAGTGACGACCGTGTACAACCAGTGGACGCAGTTCGCGGAGTTCCCGCACTTCATGGGCGGGGTCAAGCAGATCACCCAGCTCGGCGACGATCGCATGGAATGGGTCGCGGAGATCGGCGGCATCCGCCGACAGTGGGAGGCGAAGGTCCTCGAGCAGGTGCCCGACCGCAGGGTCTCCTGGGCTGCCACCGAAGGCGCCACGAACGCCGGAACCGTGTCCTTCGAGGACCTCGGCGGAACCACGCGCGTGAACCTCTCCCTCGAGTACGAACCCGAGGGCCTCGTGGAGAAGGTCGGCGACAAGCTGAACGTCGTCGAGAACCAGGCGAAGGCCGATCTCCACCGCTTCAAGGAGTTCATCGAGTCCGAGAGCTACGCCACGGGCGCATGGCGCGGCACCGTGCCGGGCACGGGCACCGCGACGATCGACGACGCCGCTGGATCGCGCGGCGACAGCGGCGGCGCAGGGATCTCCGGCAAGCTCGCCGCTGGTGTCGGCGTCGCAGCGGCCGCCGCTGTGGCAGGTGTCGCCGTCGCGGCCTCCAGCTCGAAGAACGACGACGACGTCGACGTGACGGAGACGCCCGTCGACACCGGCCTGGGATCGGACCTGGGCACCGACACGGAAGCCGTCACGGTGATCGACGACGTCCCGGTGCCACCCGTGACCGATGACGCCGGTGTGGTCGACGTCGATCCCGTGCCCGCCGTGGACGGCATCCCGGGCACCGGTGTGCCCTCGGAGATGACGGGGCTCCGCGACAACGATCTCCTCGACGAGGAGACCACGGACCGGCGCGGCACGCTCTGATCGGCGGGCCGGACCGGGCCATCCCGATCAGGTCACGTGAGCGGGGCCGGACTCCTTCGGGGGTCCGGCCCCGCTCCGCGGCCGGCACGGCTCCGGGCTCAGACTTCTAGACCTCGTCAGACCTCGGGGAGCACGATGGTGGTGACGGGCAGCGAGGAATCGGTGCCGAACCCGATGCCGCTCGGGCTGCCACCCGCGAGGACGATCTGCGCGCCGAGCGCCGCGACCATGGCACCGTTGTCCGTGCAGAGCGACGGCGCGGGGACGGTGAGCGCGATCCCGGCGGCGTCGCACCGCTCCCGGGTCAGCTCCCGCAGGCGGCGATTGGCCGCGACTCCTCCGCCGAGCAGCAACGAGCGGATGCCGTGCTCGGTGCAGGCGAGGACGGCCTTCCGGGTGATGACGTCCACCACCGCCTCCTGGAAGGATGCCGCGATGTCCGCCACGGGCACCTCGAGACCCGCCGCCTCGTGCTGTTCCACGGAGCGGGCCACCGCCGTCTTCAGGCCGCTGAAGGACCAGTCGTACCGGTGCGGGCCGGGGGCCTCGGCCGTCCCCATGTACTTCGGCTGCGTCAGGCCCCGGGGGAAGCGGATCGCCGTGGGGTCGCCGTCGCGCGCGAGCCGGTCGATCGCCGGCCCGCCCGGGTACCCGAGCCCGAGGATCCGCGCGGTCTTGTCGTAGGCCTCCCCCGCGGCGTCGTCGATGGTGGACCCGAGCAGCCGGACGTCGTGCGCGAGACTGCCCACGCGGAGGATCTCCGTGTGGCCACCGGAGACGAGGAGGGCGCCGAGGTCCTCGGGCAGCCCGTCGGGGAACGTGCCGCCCAGCAGTCCCACGCCCACGTGCGCCACGAGGTGGTTGATCGCGAACAGCGGCTTGCCCGTGGCGACGGCGAGCGCCTTGGCCGCGGAGACACCCACCATGAGGGCCCCGGAGAGGCCCGGACCCGCCGTCACCGCGATGGCGTCGATCTCCTCGAGGGTGACTCCCGCCTCTTCCAGAGCCGCGCGCAGGGTCGGCACGAAGGCGTCGAGGTGCGCGCGGGAGGCGATCTCCGGGATGACGCCGCCGAACCGCACGTGCTCCGCCATCGAGGAGGACACCGTGTTGGTGAGGAGCCGCGTGCCGCGGACGATCCCCACTCCGGTCTCGTCGCACGAGGACTCGATGCCGAGGACGAGCGGCTCCGCGCGCGTCACGGCGCAGCTCTCTCGGCCGGTGCAGGCAGGAGGAGCCGCATCACCCAGGCGTCCACGCCGTCGCGGTAGTACCGCTTGCGCGTGTGGATGCGCTCGAAGCCGAAGCGGACGTACAGCCGCTGGGCGCGCGGGTTGTCGGCGCGGACCTCGAGCATGACGGTGTCCGCGCCCCGACGCGCAGCTTCCTCGATCAGTTCCGTCAGCATGGCACGGCCTATGCCCCGGCCCTCGACCGCGGGCAGCACGCCGATGGTCTGGATGTCCGCCGTCGTGTCCACCACCATGAGGCCCGCGTACCCCACCATTTCGCCGTCCACCTCGGCCACGATGTAGCGCCGGGTGTCGGGTTGGAAGAACTCGTCGTAGAACATCTCGAGGGGCCAGGCGTCGGCCGGGAACAGTTCCACCTCGAGGCGCGCCAGGGCCTCGATGTCCTCGTAGGCGAGGTCCCGCAGGGTGAAGGTCATGACGTGGCCCGCTTCCGCGGCCCGGGAACCTGCGCGTCGGACTCTCGGAGGTACAGAGGGGCGGTGTCGCTGAGTACCATCCCGGCGAGGAGCCGGAGCCGGGCCACCCGCGCGAGCGCGACGGCGTCGGGGTCAGCGGTCGCGAAGTCGGGCACGCCGTCGAGCTCCTCCGGGTACAGGCCTGCGGCCCGGCCGACGACCGGCAGGCCCGTCGGGAGATCGGCTGCCGCACCCACGTGCGGACCGTCGAGCAGTACCGGACCGTCGAGCAGATCCGGCACGGAGGGTGCGTCGTCGCCCAGGCGAGCGGGTTGGGCGGGCTTCCGGTACTCGGCCCAGTACACCTCCCCGCGCCGCGCGTCCGTCCCGACGAGGAACCGCTCCCCGGCGGGCAGTGCGCCGGAGGCGTCGAACGCCAGGGCGTCCAGGCTCATGACCCCGTGCAGGGGCACGTCCCAGACGAAGGCGAGGGTCCGCGCGGTCACGAGGCCGGCCCGCAGCCCGGTGAAGGGCCCCGGACCCACCCCCGCGACGACGGCGTCCACGTCGGGACCGTCCACCCCCGCCTCGGCGAGGATGCGCTGCACCGCGGGGGCGAGGACCTCGGCGTGCGAGCGGGTGTCGCCACTGCCGAACCGGCCGAGGACGACGTCGTCCTGCAGGAGGGCCACCGTGGCCGCGGCCGAGGTGTCGAGGGCGAGAAGAAGCACCCGACAAGCCTAGTCGAGCGCGAGCGTCGGCTGACGGTCCCGCCAGCGGGGGCCGAACCCGGTGAGGGTGACGGTGCGCACCTCGTCCTCGCCGTCGTCGTCGAAATCGGTGACGATGCCCGGGCCGGCCGGGCCGGGAGCTGGGGAGCCACCGAGCGGTCGCGCGATCCCGATGTGCAGGCGGCTGTCGCTGAGATGGTCCACGCGGCCTGCACCCCACTCGACCACCGTGACGTTTCCGGGCATGGTCGAGTCGAGGTCGAGGTCGTCCACCGCTGCAGGGCTGTCGAGGCGGTAGGCGTCGACGTGCACGAGCCCGGGCCTCCCGCTCGGAGCGGGGTGGTGCCGCACCAGCACGAAGGTGGGCGAGATGATGCGCTGCTCCACGCCGAGGCCCCGGCCGAGGCCCTGCGTGAAGGTGGTCTTGCCCGCCCCCAGTTCACCGGACAGCACCAGCAGGTCACCCTCCCGCAGCACCGGCGCGAGGCGGGCGGCGAGATCCTGGAGCTCCTCCGCGGACCCGACGTCGTGCGTCGACGCCCACTCAGGCGCAGTCGTCATCCGGCCCGTCCCCGTGACGTGTCCCCACGTAGCTGCGCTCCACCCGGCCGCTGATCCGCGTGACCACCTCGTAGTTGATGGTCTGCGCCGCGGCCGCCCAGTCCTCCACCGCGGGCGCGCCCGGACCGCCGAACAGGACGGCGCGGCGGCCCAGCGGACTGTGCGGCGTTCCCAGCAGACCGGTCGCGCCGAAGTCGATGACGAACTGGTCCATGGCGATACGGCCCACCACCGGGTAGATCCTGCCGTCCACCTGCACCGGTGCGCCCGTGGCGATCCGCGGCACGCCGTCCCCGTAGCCCACCGGGATGAGCCCGAGCGTCGTCGGCTTCTGCGTACGGTAGGCGAAACCGTAGGAGACGCCCTGGCCGGCGGGTACCTCCTTGACGTTGGAGACGAGCGCGCTGAACGTCATCGTGGGGTGCAGCCCGAGGTCCGCAGACCCCTGATCGGCGAACGGCGAGAGCCCGTAGATGCCGAGCCCCACCCGCACGAGGTCGAAGTGGCAGTCCGGACGGGAGTAGGTGGCGGGCGTATTGGCCAGGTGCCGCACCTCGACGTCGATCCCGGCGTTCTCGGCCGCCGCGACGGCCTCGCGGAAGGCCCGCACCTGCAGGTCCGTCTCGGGGCGCGAGGGTTCGTCGGCCACGGCAAGGTGGGAGAAGATGCCGACCACGCGGATGAGGCCCTCCTCCTGGTGCTCCACGGCACGGCTGAGCAGCGCGTCCCACTGCTCGGGCGGGCAGCCGTTCCGCCCCAGCCCGGTGTCGATCTTGAGGTGCACGATCGCCGGACGCTCGAGTTCCCGCGCTGCCGCGACCACGTGCTCGAGCTCCCAGCCGGAGATCCCGAGGTCCAGGCCGTGCTCCACACCGGCGGAGAAATCGGTACCCGGGGTGTGCAGCCAAGCGAGGATGGGCGCTTCGATCCCGGCCCTACGAAGCGTCACGCCCTCGCTCACGTGCGCCACCCCGAGCCAGGCGGCGCCCGCCTCGAGCGCCGCCTTCGCGACGGGTACGGCACCGTGGCCGTAGGCGTCCGCCTTCACCACCGCCATGAGGCGCGCCGGGTGCGCGACGCCGCGCAGGTGGCGCACGTTGTGGCGCACGGCATCGAGGTCGATCTCCAGGGCGCGTTCGGGCTGAGTCATCGCCCCCATTCTGCCAGCCGGCCACCCGGCCCCGTCGCGCGGTGTCGGTGGCGGGAGGCAGGATCGACACGTGACCGATTCCGAACCGCCCGCCACGGTCTGCCGCTTCGACGACGCGGGTGGCATGCCCTGCGCGCTGCCGACCGCGGACGCGCCGTTTCCCCTGTGCAGCGCGCATCTCGCGGAGGTCACGGACTGGGTGGAGGGCGAGTTCGGGGTACAGGACGTCCTGCCCGTCGCCTGCCCCGCGTGTGGTTCACGCACGGGTGTCAGGTACCCGTCCGGATGGGTGTGCGCGGCGTGCGAGTGGCGCCTGGGTGAGACCCGCGACCCCGGGCTCCCGCCGCCGCGCGTCGACGTCGTCTATTACATCCGCTTCGGGGACCGCATCAAGATCGGCACGACGGCGAATCCCCGCAGCCGCCTGGCGCGGCTGTGGCACGACGAGCTGCTGGCCCTCGAACAGGGGGACCGCCTGGTGGAGCGTCGCCGGCACGAACAGTTCGCCGACGCGCGGCTGGACCGCTCCGAGTGGTTCCGCGCAACCCCCGCCCTCGAGGACCACGTGCGCCGACTGGCGGCGGGTGTGGAGGACCCCTGGCTGAGATACACACGCTGGCTGGGCGAGGCGACGGCGCGCCAGGGCGCGTAGACCCGCCGACCCGTCGGGTGGCAGACCGGTGGTCCAGGTGGTGGCACCTAGGATGACGAGTGTGGCGACGTCAGCGCAGCGGGTCGACGGTGCGGCGAACGACGACGTCGCCGCCCTCCTGCTCGCCGTCTCCCGTGGCGACGAGCGGGCGTTCACCGTTCTCTACCGGGTGGGTTCGCCCCGGGTCCATGCGATCGCGCGCCGCGTGGTGGTCGACGAGCAGCTGAGCATGGAAGTGAGCCAGGAGGTGTTCCTCGCGCTCTGGCAGGAGACCGCCGCGCGCTACGACCCCGCAAAGGGGTCCGGCATGTCATGGCTGCTGACCCTCGCGCACCGTAAGGCCGTGGACAAGGTGCGCATGGAACACACGCACCGCGCCCGCACGGTGGCCTACGGTGCGCGGAACCTCGACGTCCCCTTCGACTCCGTGACCGAGACCGTCCTGGCGCGGTGGGAGGTCGGCGAGGTACGGCGGGGGCTCAGCGCTCTCTCTCCTGCGCAGCGTGAGGCGATCTGCCTGGCCTACTACGGCGGCCTGACCTACCGGGAGGTCGCCCAGTACCTCGGTATCCCGGTACCCACGGCCAAGACCCGCATCCGGGACGGGCTGAAGAGGTTGTCGGCGGGCCTCGCCCTCGGCACCGACCCCGCCTCGGAGGAGAGCCACCCCGCCGCCCCCACCGTTGGGTCGGCCCGCACCGCCCTGTGACCCGGATGCGGCCCCCGAGGGTTCTCCTCGGCCCACCGATGCTGCAGGATGGCGTGATGGGGATGAACCAGGAATTCCAGAACGAGGTCCGCCGGCTCGCCTTCCGCTCCCGCCTGACACCCCTGCTGGCCACGGTGTGGTTGCTCGGCACGGCGGTGGTGGTCGCGTCCGTCGCCGCGCCCTCACCCTGGGTGTCCGATGCACTCGACGTGATCCCGTGGATCGTCTTCGGCGCCCTTCTGCTCGTGGGAAGCAGGGCCAGGGCACATGTTCGCCGCCGGTCCGTACCGCCGGCGCGCGGCACCCTTCGGTGAGAGCTGGCTCGAGAACACGCGCCCGTGCCTGACGCGATCTTCGACCATCCCCGCCTCGCCGCCGTCTACGACCACCTCGATGGCCACCGCGACGACCTCGAGCCCTACCTCGCCATGGCGGAGGAGTTCGGGGCGGAACGCGTGCTCGATCTCGGGTGCGGTACCGGTGTCCTGGCGCTGGAGCTCGCCGAGCGCGGCTACCGCGTCGTCGGGGTGGACCCCGCCGTCGGCTCGCTCGACGTCGCCCGGTCGAAGCCCGGTGCCGCGGCCGTCCGATGGGTGCATGGAGTGGCCGTCGATGCCGCCCACGAGCGCGCCGACCTCGTCCTGATGACGGGCAACGCCGCGCAGGCGGTCGTCGATCCCGAGGATTGGGACGCCACCCTCGACGCCGTGTTCCGCATGCTGCTGCCGGGCGGCCGGTTCGTGTTCGAGACCCGCGATCCCGCGCGTCGCGGCTGGGAGGCCTGGACGGACCAGCAGTCCCGCAGCACCAGGACGGTCGACGGCGTGGGCGACGTCCACAGCTGGGTGGAGCTGACCGGTGTGGCATTGCCCCTCGTGAGCTTCCGCTGGACGTTCGTGTTCGGCTCCGACGGCGCAGTACTGACGTCCGACTCCACCCTCCGCTTCCGGTCGGAGGAGGAGGTGCGTGAGCAGCTGACGCAGCACGGGTTCGTGGTGGACGACGTCCGCGTCGCGCGGAGACCCGACGGGCCCGAGCTGTGACGGATACCGTCGAGGTCTTCACGATCGGCGCCGTCGTCGCCGGACTGCTCCGCCGCACGGAGCATCCCGACACGCTCCGCACCCGGCTGATGTTCGAGTCCCCGCACGGACAGCTCGTCGAACTGTCGCAGACGACGACGTTCCGGACCGGGAGCGAGGTCTGGGATCGCTTCTCCTCCGCCGAGGACGGCGAGGAGATCAGGTGCGTCAATGCCCGGAGCGGCGTCGACGACGGCTGGGGGTCCGTGATCGACGTCGGTGACGCCGTCCCGAGCTACGCTGCGCACCGCGTCCTGGCGCGGATGCTCGGCACCGGAGCCGATGAGCTCCGCTTCCGCCAGTTCGACGAGTCAGCGGCCCCACGCGTCGAGGATGCGAGATTCGTCCGGGAGGAACTGGGTGTGGTCGCGGTGGACGGCGTCGAGCGACCTGCGCGGCGGATCCGGCTCTACGTCGGTGACCGGCCGGGCAACAGCTTCTGGGTGGACGGCGCATCGATCCTCAGGTCCGACTGGAACGGAGCGGAGTCCTACCCCGTCGAGCACGTCGGCGCGCTCCTGCCCCTGCTGCCGCCGCGGGTGAGGGAGCGCTCCGCGGCCCTGCTCGTCGACGACTGAGGGCCACGGCCGGCTCCGCGACGGATCAGACGGATCAGGGGTGCAGCGAGGCGTCGGCGTCGAGCACGGACCATCCCGTGAAGACCACCGTGAGGCCGCCCCGCGTGGGCGCGCAGCAGTAGGGCCCTGCGAGCACCTCGGCCGCGGGATCGAGCGGTACCACCCGGACGAGGCGGAAGGGCTCGCCGTCGGCCCGCGCGCGGACGGTGACGGCGTCACCTGCGCGGCTGACGCGCATCGTCACCTCGCGGCCCTGCCAATCCGGCACCGGAGCCACCGACCAGTCGGAGAACGGTCGCGTGACCACGGCGCCCACCTGCAGCACGCCGTCGGAGACCTCGACGCCCGCCTTGACCCAGTCCTCGGCCGCGCGGTGCAGGTACAGCCCGGCCTGGTCGAACTGCTGGTCGTAGGTCAGCCGGAAACTGACCTCCATCGCGGTGTCGGCGGGGAACGGCCTCAGCAGAGCGTGGGCGCTGTGGTGCACGAAGCCGTACGAGGTGTGACGCCAGGCATCACTCCCCTGCTCGGCGGTCACATGCAGCGACGCACCCTCCTGGGCCACGGCGGCGGGGCGGTGCAGCCACGTCCCCTCGTCCCAGGACACAGGGCCGCGCTGCGATGTGCGGCTCACGAGAGCTCGCCCCGGGCGTCGCGTCCCGCGGGCCCCCCGGACGCGCCGGACGCACCGGACGACGGCGACGCGTCGGACTGGCGGGCGATGGTCGCCGTCGCGCGCCGTACCGCCTCCGTGGGGACGTCCGACACGAGTTCGTCGAGGAAGGCGTAGCGTCGCAGCCACTGCTTGCGCACGCCGTCGCGCCCCTCGCTCACCCGGTGCCACCAGTCCGCGATGTCACCCCAGCCCGGCGCCGCCAGCGAGCCGCCGACGTGCTGCACCGACAGCGACGCACAGAGGTTCGCGAAGCTCAGGCGGTCGGCCAGCGGGAAGCCCGCGAGGTCCGCCATGACGAACGCGGCACCGAAGCAGTCCCCCGCCCCGGTGGGATCGTAGGCCGCGACCGGCAGCGCCGGGACCCACTCCTCCTCCCCCGTGATCGAGTCGATGGCCATGGCACCCTGCTGTCCCACCGTCACCACGGCCACCGGCACGCGGTCGGCGAGCGCGTAGAGCGCGGCCCAGGGATCGTCCGTGCGCGTGTAGGCCATGGCCTCCACCGCGTTGGGCATGAACGCGTAGAAGTGCTCGAGCGAGCCGAGGGTCTCCGGGGCCCATTCCCCCGCCGGGTCCCAGCCGACGTCCCCGAACAGTCGCGTGCCTCTGGCAGCAGCGGCCCTGGCCCAGGGCTCCACCTCCTGCTCCACGCCCACCACAGCTGCACGGCACGACGGCGGCTGCCCGATCAGCTCCGATGCGGACAGGGGTGCGGGATGCCCGTGGGTGATCATCGAGCGGTCCTGGTGCACGGAGAGCGAGACGGTGACGGGCGAGTGCCACTGACTGAACACCCGCGAATGCGAGAGGTCAACGTGCTCCTGGTCCTGCAGCACGTCCCAGTTGAACTGCCCGTAGCCGTCGTCGCCGAACGCCGCGGAGAGGCTCGTGCGGAGCCCGAGCCTGCTGGCGGCGATGGCCTGGTTGGCGATGCCCCCCGGCCCCGACCCCATGCCGTCCGTCCACACCTCGGTGCCGGGTGAGGGCAGCTGCTCCAGGCCGGTGAAGATGATGTCGAAGAACACCTGCCCGGCGAGCAGCAGGTCGAACTCCGGCCCCCCAGGGGTCCGGGTGGCGGCCAGCGGATCGAACCTGTGCTGTGGGGACATGTACGGCAGACTACGTGCAGGCTGCCCGTCGCGGGCGGTGACCAGTCCGTAAGCGGGGACGACGACGGCGGGAGCGGTACGGGTATGTCGGGTGGCAGGAGCGGCACGGGCGGCGGAGGTGGCACGGGCGGCGGGGCGACGCTCGTGGTCGTGGGTGGCGGCGGGTTCCGCGTGCCGCTCGTGTACCGCGCACTCTCCGACGGCCCGTTCGCCGGGCTCGTGTCCGACGTCGTGCTCGTCGACTCCGAGCCGGACCGGGCGCGCGCCATGGCCCGCGTCCTGGCCGATGCACCGCCCGCGGCGGAAGGCACCTCCGTGCCGTCCGTGCGGGTGGCCGACCGGATGGAGGACGCACTCCCGGGCGCGGACGTGGTCTTCGCGGCCGTGCGGAGCGGTGGTGCGGAGGGTCGTATCCTCGACGAACGCGTGGCCCTTACCGCAGGTCTCCTCGGACAGGAGACCGTGGGAGCCGGCGGCATCTCCTACGCCCTGCGGTCCATCCCCGACATGATGCGTCTCGCCACGGCCATGCAGCAGCTCGCACCCGAGGCCTGGCTCGTCAACTTCACCAACCCGGCCGGCATGGTCACCGAGGCGGTGGCGGCGGTGCTCGGGGACCGGGTGGTCGGGATCTGCGACTCGGCGTCGGGCCTCGTGACCCGCGCCGCACGCGCCGCCGGCGTGGACCTCCGCGGATCACTCAGCGGAGTGGACTACATCGGCCTCAATCACCTCGGCTGGCTGCGCGGCCTCGACGACGACGGCAGCCTGCCGGCCCTGCTCGCCGCCCCGCAGCGCCTCGGCACCTTCGAGGAGGGGCGGCTCTTCGGGCCGGAGCTCCTCCGCACGCTCGGCGCCCTGCCCAACGAGTACCTGTTCTACTACTACTTCCACCGCGAGGCGCTCCTGGCCATCCGCGGCGCCGACCGCACGCGCGGGGAGATCCTCCGGGACCAGCAGCTGGACCTGTACCCGAGGCTCCTCGCCGCCGACCGCCCGTTCGGCGTCTGGGAGGACGCGCGGCGGGAGCGGGAATCCGGCTACCTCGCCGAGGCCCGCTCCGCCGAGGAGGAACGGGACGAGGCGGATCTCGCCGGAGGCGGCTACGAACGCGTGGCCCTGCAGGTCATGCGTGCCCTGCTCACGGGCCGGCGCGCCGAGCTGATCCTCAATGTGCGGAACGGCTCCACGCTGCCCGGCCTACCCGCTGACGGCATCATCGAGATCCCCGCCGTCGTCGATGCTACCGGCGCCCACGCACTGCCCGCCGCTCCGCCCACGCCCCACCAGCTCGGCCTGATGGCCGCCGTCAAGGGCGTCGAACAGGACACCATCCGTGCTGCCGTGCACGGCGATCGGGACGCCGCGCTGCGCGCCTTCGCGCTGCACCCGCTCGTGGACTCGTTCCAGGCGGCCCGGCGCGTCCTCGCGGCCTACGAGGAGGCGTTCCCCGCACTGCGGGCGTCCTGGTCGGGCTGAGACAGCGCCAAGCGGAGCGAGGCGACCCCGAGGTGCAGGAGCGCCGTGTCCGTGGTGGACGCGATCCAGGTGAAGCCGGCCGCGGCCAGCAGTGCGGCGCGCTCCGGCGTCCCGGCGTAGGCACCAGCCCTGATCCCGGCGGCCTTGCAGGCCCGGACGATCCGCGGCAGCGGTGCGTCGTCCGCCCCGGCTCCGAGGAGGTCGTCCACGTCGAGCCCGAGCGCGAGCGAGAGGTCGAAGGGGCCCACGAAGATCATGTCGATCCCGGGGACGGCGGCGATGAGCTCGACGGCGTCCAGCGCCTCCGCGGTCTCGATCATCACCGAGCACAGCGGCACGGGGTGGTCCCCGGCGTCGGTGCCGGGCGCGTGGGCGGCGACGCTGCCGTGGAGGGGACCCCAGCTCCGGGAGCCGAGCGGCGGGTAGTACGCCGCCGCCACCGCCGCCTCGGCGTCGGTCACGCTGCTCACGAGGGGTACGACGACGCCGTCCGCCCCGGCGTCGAGGGCCCTGCCGATCAGGACGGGCGTGTTCGAGGCGACGCGCGCCAGGACGGGCGCGCCGTCTGCGGAGCGGCGGTCGAGGGCATCGCGGAGTGCGCGGTCGTCGACGTGCCCGTGCTGCTGGTCGAGGCACACCCAGCCGAGGCCGGAGGCCATCAGCTCGCGCGTGAGACGGGGTTCGCCGAGTGTCACCCAGGCGCCGAGGAGCGTGCTGCGGTCGGGGTGCTCGGGGGTCATGGCCGGTCCTTGCGCTGTGGGTCCTGATCGGGAGGTTCCGCCGCCGGGAGGAAGCGGTGCATGATGTGCAGGCCCACGGGACCCGCTGTGGGGTGGCGGAAGCCCTCGGGCACGGTGCCGATGATGCTGAAGCCGAGCGAGGTCCACAGCCGCACCGCGCGGGTGTTGGTGGCGACCACGGCGTTGAACTGCATGGCCCGGTAGCCCGCCGCCGCTGCTTCGTCGATGACGTGCTCGGCGAGCGCCCTGCCCACACCGCGGCCCGCGGCCTCCGCGGCGACGAGGAAGGAGGCGTTCGCCACGTGGGATCCGTTGCCGCCGCGGTTCGCGTGGAGCTGGGCGGTCCCGAGGACGGCGCCCTTCGCGTCGTCGACCACGACGAGGACGACGAGCGTCGGGTCGGCGGGAGCCTCCGGGAGCCACTCCCGCCGGGCGGCGGGCTCGTCCATCGCCGGGTCCCAGCAGTAGGTCTCTCCCGCACGGAGCACGGGCTCCATGATGCTCCAGAGGGCGGGCCAGTCCTCAGCGCCCGCCCTCCGGAAGGCGAGCATCAGGCCTCGAGGGCCTTCGCCCAGAGGTTGATGTCCGATTCCGTGGCGAACTCGTCGATGGCGTGCAGTTCCTCGGAGGTGAAGTCCAGGTTCTGCACCGCGGCGAGGCTGTCCTCCAGCTGCCGCACGCTCGAGGCGCCGATCAGGGCCGACGTGATGGGCGTGCCCTTGACCTGCGGGCGGAGGATCCATGCGATCGCCATCTGCGCGAGGCTCTGGCCGCGGCCCTCCGCGATGGCGTTGAGGCCGCGCACGCGCCGCAGGTTGTCCTCCGAGAGGTGGTCCTCGGACAGGGACTTGTGGGCCGCCGCGCGTGAGTCCGCCGGGATGCCGTCGAGGTAGCGGCTCGTCAGCAGCCCCTGTGCGAGCGGGGAGAACGCGATGGACCCCGCGCCGGTCTGCTCGAGCGCCTCGGGCAGGTTCGGCGTGCCGTTCTCCACCCAGCGGTTCAGCATCGAGTACGAGGGCTGGTGGATGAGCAGCGGCGTGCCGAGGTCCCTGAGGATGGCAGCGGCCTCCAGGGTGCGCTCGGGCGAGTAGGAGGAGATCCCCGCATACAGGGCGCGTCCCGAGCGGACCGCCGTGTCGAGAGCACCCATGGTCTCCTCGAGCGGGGTCTCCGGGTCCGGCCGGTGGCTGTAGAAGATGTCCACGTAGTCCAGGCCCATGCGGTCGAGGGACTGGTCGAGGCTTGCGAGCAGGTACTTGCGTGAGCCGAAGTTGCCGTAGGGCCCGGGCCACATGTCGTAGCCGGCCTTGCTGGAGATCACGAGCTCGTCGCGGAACGGGCGGAAGTCGTCCTCCAGATGCCGCCCGAAGTTCGTCTCGGCGCTGCCGTAGGGAGGGCCGTAGTTGTTGGCGAGGTCGAAGTGGGTGACGCCGAGGTCGAATGCCCTGCGCAGGATGGCCCGCTGCGTCTCGAAGGGCTTGTCGTCGCCGAAGTTGTGCCACAGGCCGAGGGACACCGCGGGTAGCCGCAGCCCGCTGCTCCCCACGCGTCGGTACGGCATCTTCTCATAGCGGTCTTCTGCGGGGTGGAAAGTCATCTCCTCATCCTAGGCGAGCTGCAGGGCCGCCGACGGGGTGGCCCCCGGAGCGTCCCTGCGGCTGAGCACCGGCCGCTGCCGGTGCTCAGGCGACGTCGGAGCGGCGATTCGTCGGCGGGCGCAGCGCCCGCACGGAGCGGTTCCGCCCGCTCGCCTTCGCGGCGTACAGCGCAGCATCCGCGGCGGCGATGGCAGCGTCGAGGTCGTATCCGTTGGCCTCGAGGGACGCGACCCCATAGCTCACGGTGGGCATCTCGCGCACCTCCTCGGTACTCCGGCTCCTCATCGCGATGCTCACGTTCCGGGCGATGTCCTCGCTCCGACTCACGGTGGCGCCCGGCAGCAGGAAGATGAACTCCTCACCGCCGTAGCGGCCCACGAGGTCCGTGGCACGCACCGTCTCGAGGCACGCATCCGCGAAGGCACGCAGTACGGCGTCGCCCGCGAGGTGTCCGTGGGTGTCGTTGATGGTCTTGAAGAAGTCGAGGTCCGCCAGGATGAGTGTGCCGGAGCGCTCGGCCCGGGCGAGGCGGTCGGCCTGCACCTGCGCCAGTCCCATGAAACCGTCCCTGTTCAGCAGACCCGTCATCGAGTCGGTGTCCGCGCGGGTCCGAAGGGCGGTGGTGACCTGCTCGGCGCTCAGAGCGGCCGCGCTGAAGGACACCACGACCAGCAGCAGCATGGTCACGAGCGTGGTGATCTCGGAGCCGAAGTAGGTGCGGAAGACGAACCCCTCCGGCCCATCCGCCACGAAGGTGATGCAGCGGGCCAGGTAGAGCACGGAGACGAATCCGGAGGCCACGGCGAGGGGCGCCTGGACGCGGCTGTAGCTGGACGGCAGTCGCCAGAGTTCCCAGGAGGCGAGACCGATGGACAGTGACATCAGACCGAGGAACACCGGACCGCCGGACCAGGTGTTCGTCGCCGGCGAGTCGAGCGCGGAGGCCACCAGCGTCACGGCAGGAGCCGCCGTCAGCTGGAACCACGAGAGCCGCCGCGCACGCAGGCTGCGGGCGCCGGCCCAGACGCTGACCGTCCCCGCGACCAGCAGCATGTTGGAAACGGGGTTGGCCCACACCTGGTGCTCCGTCCCGTCCAGCAGGAAACCGCACGTACCCACCGAGAACAGGGCGATCGCCGCGCTCCACCAGCCGCTGTAGGCGGAGCGGGTCTGACGGTAGGAGACCATCGAGAACAGCACGAAGAGCGTCATGGCGATGGCGCCGAACGCCACGCGCAGCGTCGTGATGTCCAGGCTCATGCTCGTGTCCCCGCTCGGTCGCTGCAGGGTCCCCGCTCCGTCACACGACGGCCGGAGGACCCGCCTCCCCCGCCGGGAAGCCGTTCCGCCCAGTATGGTGCAGCCCTCGGACACTTTCGCCCGAGCCGTCCGAGTCCTGCGGCAATGCTTGCAGTCTTCTGCCCCAGCGGCTCCTAGGAGGCGGCGAGATCGAGCACGAGTGCCGCGTGCGGCGGCAGCTGCGCCGTGTCGGCGAGCAGCCCCACGCCGTCGACCGTGGTGAGCAGGACCTCCGCGTCGGTACCGCGGAGGGGCACCGTCGCCATGGTCTGCCCCAGGTTCAGGACGACGGCGGTGGTGCCGCGGTGGAGGACGATCCACCGGGCGTCCTCGTCGAACTCGACGGAGACGGTGCCGAAGGCGGGGTCGCGCAGCTCAGGGCGGTCCCGCCGCAGCCGGATGAGGTCGCGGTAGGTGGCGAGCAGGGCGGCGTGGTGGCCCCGGCCCACCTCGTCCCAGTCGAGTTTGGCGGACGCGAAGGTCTCCGGGTCCTGGGGGTTCGGTACGTCCTCGGGCCGCCAGCCCATGCGCTCGAACTCACGGAGCCTGCCCTCCGCCGTCGCACTGCCCAGCTCGGGCTCGGGGTGGGAGGTGAAGAACGGCCACGGTGTGGAGGCACCGAACTCCTCACCCATGAACAGCATGGGTGTGAAGGGGCCGAGGATGGTGAGCACCGCCGCCTGGGCGAGCTGCGCCGGGGACAGCGTGGCGCTGGTGCGGTCGCCGGCTGCCCGGTTCCCGATCTGGTCGTGGTTCTGCGCCGCGACCACCAGCTGGAGGGGTGAGACCCGCGCGGGGTCGATCTCGCGGCCGTGGCTGCGCTCCCGGAAGGAGGAGTAGGTGCCGTTGTGGAAGAACCCCTTCTCCAGGACCTTCGCGAGCGCGCCCACGGAGTCGAAGTCCAGGTAGTAGCCCTCCGTCTCTCGCGTGAGGTTGACGTGCACCGCGTGGTGGAAGTCGTCGCTCCACTGGCCCGCGAGGCCGTACCCACCGGCGTCCCTCGACTCGATGAGGCGTGGGTTGTTGAGGTCGGATTCCGCGATGAGGAACAGCGGCTTGCCGAGGTCGGCGGCGCACTCGTCCGTCCGCGCGGCGAACTCCTCCAGGATGTGCACGGCGCGTTCGTCGTGCAGCGCGTGCACGGCGTCCAGCCGGAGACCGTCCACGTGATAATCCCGGAACCACATCAGGATGTTGTCCACCACGTAGCGGCGCACCTCGTCGGACTCCGGGCCGTCGAGGTTGAGGGAGTCGCCCCAGGTGTTGGCCTTCCCCTCCGTGAGGTACGGGCCGAACTGGCCGAGGTAGTTGCCGCTCGGGCCGAGGTGGTTGTGCACCACGTCCTGGATCACGCCGAGGCCCTTCCGGTGCGCGGCGTCGACGAAGCGCTGGTACGCCTCCGGCCCTCCGTAGGTCTCCTGCACCGCGTACCAGAGCACGCCGTCGTACCCCCAGTTGTGTGTGCCGTTGAAGGCGTTGACGGGCAGCAGCTCCACGTACTGCACGCCGAGGTCCACGAGGTGGTCGAGCTTGCCGATCGCCGCGTCGAGCGTGCCCTCGGGGGTGAACGTACCGAGGTGCATCTCGTAGATGACCCCGCCGTCCAGCCCCGGCGACTGCCACCCGGCGTCCTGCCAGGTGTGGGCTCCCGGGTCGAAGGTGCGCGAAAGCGCGTGCACCCCCTCGGGCTGGCGGCGCGAGCGCGGATCCGGCACGGGGGTGTCCGCACCGTTCACGAGATATCCGTAGGAGACGTCGGAGGACGACGGCGGCGCGTCCGCGGGGTGCCACCACCCGCCCTCGCCCTGCTCCATCGGGTAGTGCTCGCCGTCGGCCACGAGGGTCAGGGTCTCGGCGCGGGGGGCCCAGACGTCGAAGATGGATGTCATGCTGCGTCCTCCTGGACGAGTAGTGCTGCCGGGTAGGTGGAGAAGATGTCCGCCACGCGGACGGTGCCGCCGGTGAAGCGCGCGCCGGTGAGCGCGCAGGTGTAGGCGCCGGCGGGAAGCTCGACGGCGGCGTCCCCCCAGCCGTGCTGCGCCACCCCGTGCGGCAGGCGCGTGATCAGCGTGACGGCACCGCCGCGGTCGAACCCGAAGACGTGGTTGGCGTGATCTCCCGACGCCGCGACGGCGGTGTACCCGGTGAAGAGTTCCGGGCGGTCACGCCGGAGGGTCAGCGCCCTGGTGACCACCAGCAGCTTCGCGTGGGCGTCCGCGCCGAGCTGCGGCCGGGCACCGAAGCTGAGGTCCGTCAGCACCTGGCGGCGGGCGTCGTAGTCCACCTCGCGCCGGTTGTCGGGGTCCACGAGGGAGGTGTCCCAGAACTCGGTGCCCTGGTACACGTCCGGCACGCCCGGCATGGTGAGCTGCAGGAGCTTCAGACCGATCGAGTTGGACCAGCCGGCGTCCTGGATGCGCTCCACGAGGGCAGCGATCAGGGAGGCGACCCCGGCGTCGTCGAACGCGGCGTCGACGGCGGCGTGCATCCCGCGCTCGAACTCGTCGTCCGGGGCGGTCCAGTGGGTACTGAGGTCCGCCTCACGGGAGGCCTTCTCCGCATAGGCGTGCGCCCGCTCACGGCTGATGGGCCAAGCGCCGATCAGCGACTGCCAGAGCAGCGGCGCGAAGGTGGGGTCCTTGATGGGTGCGAGTTCCTCGAGCTGCGCGAGGAGCCCGGTCCACTCCTCGGGGATCTCCGAGAGCACCGAGATACGCGATCGCGTGTCCTCGCTGCGCTTGGTGTCGTGCGTGCTGAGGGTCGTCATGGCCAGGGGGGCCTCCGCCTGGCGCTCGAGCAGCCGGCGGTGCAGCTCGAGGGGCTCCACCGAGAAGATGGACGGATCGGCGCCCACCTCGCTGAGGGAGACGAGCCTCGAGTACCGGTAGAACGCGGTGTCCTCCACGCCCTTGGCCATGACCATGCCGGAGGTCTGCTGGAAGCGGCGCGGCAGTTCGGTCAGCTCCCCGGACCCACCGTCGCGGAACGGGTCGAGCAGGGGGTGCAGCGTCGCGATCGTGTCAGCGAGGTCGGGGCGGCGCACCTGTGCGTCCCGCACCGCCTCCTCGAGGTACTCGGCGCCACCGGGCAGGTAGCTCCGGTACACCGGGAAGCACGTGAGCAGTTCGGCGATCGCGTCCGCTGCCGCCTCGGCGTCGAGCCCGGCCTCGGCGGGTACCAGCCGTGCGAGCCGCAGCACCTCGGAGCGGAGGATGCCGTCGGTGATGGCGCGCTTGGTCCCATGGATCATCTCGTGGAACGGCTCGACGGGCACCGAGGCGGTCAGGACGTGCTCACCCGTGGAATCGGTGAACAGGCGGTCGATGTCCGCGAGCGCGTCGTAGCCCGTGGTTCCCGCCGTCGCCCAGTCGGTGGGCAGCTTCTCCCCCGGTTCCACGATCTTCTCCACGAGCACGTACGCGCTGTTCGTCAGCGTGCGGAGATCCTCGAGGTACCCCTTGGGATCGGCGAGGCCGTCCGGGTGGTCGATGCGCAGGCCGTCCACCAGCCCTTCGTCGAACCACCGCTTCACCTCGGCGTGGCTCTCCTCGAACACCCAGGGCACCTCGACGCGCAGCCCTGCGAGGGTGTTGACGCCGAAGAAACGTCGGTAGTTCAGCTCGGCGTCCGCGCGGCGCCAGTTGACCAGCTCGTAGTGCTGGCGGTCGTGCACCTCCGCTCCGGTGTCGCCGGGATGAGCGGTGCCCTCGGCGATCGGGAAGCGGTTGTCGTAGTAGCGCAGTTCGCCGTCAACGACGGCGAGCTGGTCGAGTTCGTCGTCGCCGTCACCGAGGACGGGCACGCGGATCCGGCCGCCGTTGGCGTCCCAGTCGACGTCGAACGCCTCCGCCATCCGTGAGGAGCGCCCCTCCGCGAGGAGCTGCCACCACCAGGCGTTGTCGGCCGGCGTCTCGATCCCCATGTGGTTCGGGACGATGTCCACGAGCACGCCCATCCCCACCGCCCGCGCGGCCTCGCTGAGTGCGGCGAGCCCCTCGGGCCCTCCGCGGTCGGGGTCGACCGTGGTGGGGTCGGTGACGTCGTAGCCGTGCCCGGAGCCCTTCTCCGCCGTGAGGATCGGGGACAGGTACACCCAGTCCACCCCGAGATCGTGCAGGTACGGCACCAGGGCCGCGGCCCTGTGCAGATCGAACTCGCTCCGGATCTGCAGCCGGTAGGTGGATGTGGGTGTCAGCACGGTGGGTCCTCCTGGACGGGCAGGTCGGGTGATGGGGCGGATCGGGCAGGTCGGGCGGGTTCATCGGGATAAACGCGTCGGGCGGGTTCGCCCGGGGTGCACCGTCCGGGGCCGCAGGGGCCCCGGACGATGCAGGTGCGGCTAGGCCGTCCCGGTCTTGCTGGTGACCTCGTTGGCGAGGATCGCCAGGGACGCCGCGACCGAGTGGTCGAGGTCCTCGACCTCGGAGTGCGCCCGGAGTACCACCATCGACTTCGCCTCGACCTTCACCACGGCACCGGCGGGGATCGCCTCACTGTCGGCGTACTTGCCGGCGGTGTCGATCACCTCGTCCCACGACGGCCCGTACTCGTCGGACGGCACCGTGAAGTCGACCGCCTCGTCATGCGCGTTGAAGTACATGAGGAAGTTGGCGTCGACGATCCGCTGGCCGCGGGCGTCGCGTCCCTGGATGCCCTGGCCGTTGAGGAACACGCCGATCGAGCGGCCGAATCCGCTGTCCCAGTCCTCGGGGGCCATGAGTTCGCCGGAGGTGTCCAGCCACACGATGTCCGGCAGCGCCTCGCCCTCGCCGCGCCGCACGGGGCGGCCGTCGAAGAACCGACGACGGCGGAAGGTGGGGTGCTCGGAGCGCAGCCGGTTCACGGCGGACGTGAACTCGAGCAGCGGCTGGTCCATCTTGTCCCAGTGCACCCAGCTGATCTCGGAGTCCTGGCAGTAGGTGTTGTTGTTGCCGTCCTGCGTGCGGCCCAGCTCGTCGCCGTGCAGCAGCATCGGCACGCCCTGCGAGAGCAGGAGGGTGGCGATGAAGTTGCGTTGCTGCCGGACACGGATCGCGAGCACCTCGGGATCGTCCGTGGGACCTTCGACCCCGCCGTTCCAGGAGCGGTTGTGTGACTCGCCGTCGTTGTTGTCCTCGCCGTTGGCTTCGTTGTGCTTCTCGTTGTAGGACACGAGGTCGCGCAGCGTGAAGCCGTCGTGGGCGGTGACGAAGTTGATCGACGCGACGGGGCGGCGTGCGGAGTGCTCGTAGAGGTCCGCCGAGCCGGTGAGGCGTGAGGCGAACTCGCCGATGCTGGAGTGCTCCCCGCGCCAGAAGTCGCGGACGGTGTCGCGGTACTTGCCGTTCCACTCCGTCCACTGCGGCGGGAAGTTGCCCACCTGGTAGCCGCCGGGTCCCACGTCCCACGGCTCGGCGATGAGCTTCACCTGCGAGACGATCGGGTCCTGCTGCACGAGTTCGAAGAACGCCGAGAGGCGGTCCACCTCGTAGAACTCGCGGGCCAGGGCCGAGGCGAGGTCGAAGCGGAAACCGTCCACGTGCATCTCGGTGACCCAGTAGCGCAGCGAGTCCATGAGCAGCTGCAGGGAGTGCGGGTTGCCGACGTTCAGCGAGTTGCCCGTGCCCGTGGTGTCCATGTAGTACTGCTTGTCGTCCTCCACGAGCCGGTAGTAGGACGCGTTGTCGATCCCGCGCATCGAGAGCGTGGGGCCCATGTGGTTGCCCTCGGCCGTGTGGTTGTACACGACGTCGAGGATGACCTCGATGCCCGCGAGGTGCAGCTCGCGGACCATCGCCTTGAACTCCTGGACCTGCTCGCCCTGGTCACCGGAGGAGTTGTACTTGTTGTGCGGCGCGAAGAAGCCGATGGTGTTGTAGCCCCAGTAGTTCGAGAGGCCTTTCTCCTGCAGCGTGCTGTCGTTGACGAACTGGTGCACGGGCATGAGCTCGATCGCGGTGACACCGAGCTTCTGCAGGTGCGCGATCACGGACGGGTGCGCCACGCCGGCGTAGGTGCCGCGCTGCTCCTCGGGGATGTCCGGGTGCAGCTGCGTGAGTCCCTTGACGTGGGCCTCGTAGATGACCGACTGGTGGTAGGGCGTCCGCGGCATGCGGTCGCCGTCCCAGTTGAAGAACGGATTGACCACGACGCCGAGCATCATGTGGGGCGCGGAGTCCTCGTTGTTGACCAAGTGCTCGTCGCCGAAGGTGTAGCCGAACAGCGCCTGGTCCCAGTCGAGGTCACCTGAGATGGCCTTCGCGTACGGGTCCAGGAGGAGCTTGTTCGGGTTGCACCGGTGACCTTCGGCCGGGTTGTTCGGGCCGTGCACGCGGAAGCCGTACTTCTGGCCCGGGCTCACGTGCGGCAGGTAGCCGTGCCACACGTAGCCGTCCACTTCCCTGAGCTCCACGCACGTCTCGACGCCGTCCTCGTCGAAGAGGCAGAGGACAACGGAGTCGGCTATCTCGCTGTAGAGGGCGAAATTGGTTCCTGTGCCGTCATAGGTGGCTCCCAGGGGGTAAGCATCGCCGGGCCATAGTTCCATCAGTTCTCCTTGGTGTCTTCTCCCGTGACCGCTCGGCGGTCGCGGGTCGTGCTCGCGGATCGTGCTCGCGGGTGCGGCGGTCCTGCTGACCGCTCTCCTGCTCCATACATAGCGCATCGAAGCGTCCGCCGTGTAGACGGGTGTCGGGCGCCGGTAGAGCTCACATGACGGCTGCCAGTCGCCGCTCCTCGATCAGCTCGCCGAGCACGGCCCCGATGTCCCCCGGCAGGTCGGAGCTCACCAGGGGTCCACGCGCCGCCGCCCGGCGCCCCGCGCTCCCGTGGATCAGCGCGCCCGCTGCCGCGACGGCTGCCCACAGGTCCTCCTGGGCGACGCCGAGGCGTCCGGCGGCGTCGCCGTCCTCCGCGAGGGTGGCGGCGAGCGCGCCGAGCACTCCGGCGAGGCTGTCGCCCGAGCCTGCCGTCGAGAGCCACGGCGTGCCGTCCGCCTGCACGAAGAGCGCGCCGGAGGGCGAGGCGACGGTGGTCGTGAAGCCCTTGAGCAGCACCGTGGCGCCGGTCAGGTCCGCGGCACGGAGCGCGAAGCGGGCGGGTTCGGCCTCGATCTGCGCGCGTTCGACGGCGACACCGTAGGCGGCCAGCACCTCGCGCAGCTCACCGGCGTGCGGCGTGAGGACGACGTGCGGTTCCAGGCGGCCGCTCAGGTCCGCGAGCGCGCCGGCATCGACGACGACGGGCAGCCCCGAGACGAGGGCGTCCTTGGCGCGGTCGCGCTGGTCGCCGTCGTCCACCGCGCCGGGGCCCACGAGCCATGCCTGCACCCGGGCGTCGGCGACGTTCCCTGTGGACGCCACCACTTCCGGGCAGCGCTGGTGGACGAGGGCGGCCACGGCCTCGGGTCCGAGGTACCGCACCATGCCGACGCCGGTGGCCAGGGCCGCGGAGACCGCGAGGGCGGCGGCTCCCGGGTAGCGGGCGGACCCGGCGGCGATCCCGAGGACACCGCGGGAGTACTTGTGGTCGTGCGTGCCGGGCAGGCGCAGCAGGCGCGCGACGTCGGCCGGGAGCAGACTCCTGACCGCGGCCGTGAAGGCACCGAGGTCGAGCCCGATGTCGACGACGTTCAGCTCGCCCGCCGCCACGGCACCGTCGCCGAGGAGGAGCCCGGGCTTCGCCGCGCCGAACGTGACCGTGGCATCCGCGGCGAGCACGGGGCCCTCGACGAAGCCGCTGTCCACGTCGATACCGCTGGGTACGTCGCAGGCGACCACGAGGGTGCTCCGGCGACCTCGGGGCCCTGCGGCGGTGGTGATGGCCTCGACGAGCGCAGCCGCGGCGCCCCGGAGTCCGCCGCTCGCGCCGGTGCCGAGGATGCCGTCGATCACGACGTCGGAGGTGGCCGCGTGTGCTGCGAGGAGCGCCACGCCGGCGTCCTCGAGGCGGACCGTTCTGCCGCCGGCCCTCGTGAAGACGGCGAGGGCGTCGGTGTGCACGCGGTCGGACGTGAGGATCGCCGTGGCCGCGGCTCCCCGGCCGAGCAGCCGCGCGCCGGCGTAGAGAGCGTCGGCACCGTTGTTCCCGCTGCCCACCAGCACCACGGCGGTGGCGCCGTAGGTGCCGTGACCGGCGTCACGCAGGAGTCCGAGGACCACGCCGAACAGCCCGTGGGCCGCGGCCTGCATGAGGGCATCGCCTCGGCCGGCGGCGATGAGGGGTGCCTCCGCAGCGCGGACGTCACCCCCGGAATAAGCGTGGAGCATAGGTCCGAGCTTAGCGGCACGCCGGACGATGATCAGTACGGTTACTATTCTTGACCGTCGCCGAGCCCGCCCTCGGCCACCACCATGGCCGTGGCGAGTCCGCCGTCATGGCTGATGGAGAGGTGCCACCGCTCCACGCCGCGCGCCGCCGCCGCGTCCGCGACCGTTCCCGTGACGACCACGGAGGGCGCGCCGGCGTCGTCGACCTCGATGGTGCAGTGCTGCCAGTTCATGCCCGCCGGCGCTCCGAGGGCCTTCGCCACGGCCTCCTTCGCCGCGAAACGCGCGGCGAGGGAACGGGTGGCGAGCGGCCGCTCGACCGGCACGAACAGCCGTTCGAGGAGCGCCGGTGTCCGTTCCAACTGCTGGCGGAAGCGGGCGATGTCCACCACGTCCACGCCGATCCCCACGATCACGGGCGTAGCCGCTCCCGCCGGACGGGCGTCCTACTCAACCGTGACCGACTTCGCGAGGTTGCGCGGCTGGTCCACGTCGTAGCCCTTGGCGCTGGCGAGGGCCAGGGCGAAGATCTGCAGCGGAACCGTGGTGAGCAGCGGCGCGAGGAGCGTCGGGGACGCCGGGACGTAGAACACGTGCTCGGAGTAGGCCTCGACGGAGGTATCGCCCTCCTCCGCGATGACGATCGTGACGGCCCCGCGCGCGCGGATCTCCTGCACGTTGGAGACCACCTTCGCGTGCAGGGAGTCCCGCGCCTTCGGGGACGGCATGACGACGACCACCGGCTGGCCCTCCTCGATCAGGGCGATGGGACCGTGCTTGAGCTCTCCCGCCGCGAAACCCTCGGCGTGGATGTAGGCCAGCTCCTTGAGCTTGAGCGCGCCCTCCATGGCCACGGGGAACCCCACGTGGCGGCCCAGGAACAGCACGGACTTCGCGTTCGACATGTCGGCGCCGAGCTGCTTGATCGTGTCGGCGTCGTCGAGGATCGCCTGGATCTTCGCGGGGATCTCGGAGAGGTCGGCGAGCACGTCGGCGATCTCGTCGCGGTACTTGTTGCCGCGGAGCTGCGCGAGGTACAGGCCCAGCAGGTAGGCGGCGGTGATCTGCGCGAGGAACGCCTTGGTCGAGGCCACGGCGATCTCGGGCCCTGCATGCGTGTAGAGGACGGCGTCGGACTCGCGCGGGATGGTGGAGCCGTTGGTGTTGCAGATCGCCACGACCTTCGCGCCCTGCTCGCGGGCGTAGCGCACGGCCATGAGGGTGTCCATCGTCTCGCCCGACTGCGAGATGGCGACCACGAGGGTCTTCTCGTTCACGATCGGGTCGCGGTAGCGGAACTCGTGCGAGAGCTCGATCTCCGTGGGGATGCGGCACCAGTGCTCGATCGCGTACTTGGCGACCTGCCCGGCGTAGGCCGACGTACCGCAGGCGAGCACCACGATCTTGTCCACCGAGCGCAGGATCGACTCGTCGATGCGCAGCTCGTCGAGCACGAGGTTCCCCGAGACGTCGGAACGGCCCAGGAGGGTCTGGCCCACGGCGTCGGGCTGGTCGTGGATCTCCTTCTCCATGAAGGAGTCGAAGCCGCCCTTCTCGGCGGCCGCGGCGTCCCAGCTCACGTGGAACTCGGTGCCCTGGGCCGGTGCGCCGAAGAAGTCGGTGATGACGACCTCCTCGGGCGTGATGGTGACGATCTGGTCCTGACCGAGCTCCACAGCGCGGCGGGTGAAGTCGATGAAGCCGGAGACGTCCGAACCGAGGAAGTTCTCGCCGTCGCCCAGGCCCACGACGAGAGGCGAGTTGCGGCGGCCCGCGACGACGACGCCCGGCTGGTCCTGGTGGATGGCGAGGAGGGTGAACGCACCCTCGAGGCGCTGGCAGGCCTGCTGAAGGGCCAGCGTCAGGAGGTCTCCCTCGGCGCCGCTGTCCACGAGCCCGCGGTAGATGTAGCCGACGAGGCCGGCGGCCACCTCGGTGTCGGTGTCGGAGACGAAGGTGAGCCCCTCACCCGTGAGTTCGGCCTTCAGCTCGGCGTAGTTCTCGATGATGCCGTTGTGGATCAGCGCGAGGCGACCGTCGTCGGCGAGGTGCGGGTGCGCGTTCTGGTCCGTCGGCCCGCCGTGGGTGGCCCACCGCGTGTGACCGATGCCCGTCAGCGAGCGCGGCAGCGGCGAGGCCGCAAGTTCGCCCACCAGGTTGGTGAGCTTCCCGGCCTTCTTCCGCGACTCGATGCCCGCGGGGGTGATCACCGCGACGCCCGCGGAGTCGTACCCGCGGTACTCGAGGCGCCGGAGTCCCTCCATCACGACGTCGAGCGCACCGTGCTGCGCGTCCTGGGGCTCCTGCTCGTAGGCGGGGCCCACGGCGTCGAGCGTTGATGTTCCCTGGCCGCGATCCCGGCCCACATATCCGACGATTCCACACATGGGCCCAAGCGTACCGGCGGCCACGTTTGTTAATGCGCAGGCCACCGGGCAGAATCAACGGGTGAGAGAACGCAGCACCGGGCCGCACCACGCCACCGGTGCCGAGTCGATCACCCCGTTCGTCGAGCTCGACCGCCACATGTGGTCCCGGCTCGCCGACGAGATGGAGAGTCCGCTCACCTCCGAGGACGTCATGCGGCTCCGTGGTCTCGGCGACGCCCTCAACCTCGACGAGGTCCGCGAGGTCTACCTCCCGCTCTCCCGGCTGCTGAGCCTCTACATCGCCGCCGCCGGTCAGCTGCACGCGGCCACCAACACCTTCCTCGGCGAGAGCACCGCCCGCACCCCCTACGTGATCGGCGTGGCCGGGTCCGTGGCCGTCGGGAAGTCCACCACCGCGCGCGTGCTCCGCGAACTGCTGCGGCGCTGGCCCGGGTCGCCCAACGTGGAACTGGTCACCACCGACGGCTTCCTCTACCCCAACGCGGAACTTGAGCGGCGCGGGCTCATGCAGCGGAAGGGCTTCCCGGAGTCCTACGACCGCCGTCGGCTCCTGCGTTTCGTCAGCGAGGTCAAGAGCGGAGCCGCCGAGGTCCGCGCGCCCTCGTACTCGCACCTCACCTACGACATCGTCCCCGGGCGGGAGGTCGTGGTGCAGCGCCCCGACGTGCTGATCGTCGAGGGTCTGAACGTGCTCGCACCGGCGCGCCCCCGGGCGGACGGCATCACGGGTCTGGCCCTCAGCGACTTCTTCGACTTCTCCATCTACGTGGACGCCAAGACGGCACACATCGAGCAGTGGTACGTCCGGCGGTTCCGGTCCCTCCGATCCAGTACGTTCGCGAACCCGGACTCCTACTTCCACCGCTACGCGAACCTCACCGACGACGAGGCCGAGTCCACCGCGATGGGCATCTGGGAGCGCATCAACGAACCGAACCTCGTCACCAACGTGCTGCCCACCCGCGGTCGGGCGCAGCTGGTCCTGACGAAGGACGCCGACCACTCCGTCCGTCGCATGCTGCTGCGGAAGACCTGAGGATGCGACCTCTCGCGGGTGCGGCGGCGGTTGTGCTCGTGGTGGGCCTCTCGGCGTGCTCGCCCGGTCCCGCAGGGGACGTCACATCCTCGACGGCGCCCGCGACGTCGTCCCCCGCCACAGGTTCCCCTGACTCCCCTGACTCGCCCACCTCCCCTGCCGACCCGCCCACGGGCGCGCCATCCGGCGCGTCGTCGGATGCTGCCGCGCCCACAGAGTCCTCGAACGTGCAGGGGGCAGCGGATCTCCCGGCCCCGGCAGGGGTGCTGCCCGCACCCGCCCAGCGTGAGCCGGTGCCGAGCGGGTCGGGCGGAGCGGCAGCGGCCCCACCCGCGGACGGCGCGCACGCGGATCCCGCTGCGATCGACGTCGTCGTCAACAAACGGCGGCCCCTCACGCCCCTGGACCACGCGCCGGCGGACCTCCGGCAGCCCGCCGTCGCCACGGCCACCGACAACGGCCTGCTGCGGCCCGACACCGCGTCCGCCGTCGAGGAGATGTTCGCCGCTGCCTCTGCCGACGGCGTGGGGCTCGTGCTGATCAGCGGGTACCGGTCCTTCGCCAACCAGGACTCCACCTACGCCTACTGGGTGGGCCAGTACGGCGGACAGGCGGGAGCGGACACCGTGTCGGCGCGCCCCGGCTACTCCGAGCACCAGACCGGCCTGGCCTTCGACATCGGGCAGGACGACGGCGCCTGCACCCTCGTCTCCTGCTTCGGGGACACCGCCGCGGCCCGGTGGGCGGCGGAGAACGCCGCCGAGTACGGCATCATCCTGCGCTACCCCCTCGGATCCGACGCCGTCACGGGATTCTCCGCCGAGCCGTGGCACTTCCGGTTCGTGGGCAAGGACGTCTCGCTGGCCATGAGGGCCGCGGGGACGGCGACGCTCGAGGAGCACTTCGGGCTGCCGCCCGCGCCGTCGTACTGACCCTCCGACCGGTGCGGACCCAGGCGCCTCAGGCCGGTCCAGACCGCCCCCGGCGCCTCACGCCGTCTCAGGCGTGCCGGCTGATGCGGGCCGGCTCAGGCGGTGCAGCAGGTTGTCCCGGACCATGGGCCACTCGTGCAGGAGGATCGAGTACACCACCGTGTCACGCAGCTCGCCGTTCCTCGCCCGCGTGTGGCTCCGCAGCACGCCGTCCTGGTGTGCGCCCAGCCGGGTGATCGCGTCGCGGGACTGGTGGTTGAGCCAGTGCGTGCGGAACTCCACCGCGGGGCACCCGAACTCCTCGAACGCATGCCTGAGGAGGAGGTACTTCGACTCGGTGTTCGTCCCTGAACGCTGGGCGGACGCCGCGTTCCAGGTGGAGCCGATCTCCACGCGCGGAGTGTCCCGGTCGATGTTCATGTACGTCGTCATCCCGATGACTCGCCCGGGTCCACCGGTCGCGGGGTCGGCCAGCCGCGTGGCGAACGGGAGCATGGTCCCTTGCCGCTGGAGCTCGAGGCGCCGATCGATCTCCCGCCGCATGTCCTGCGGTTCGGGCACCGAGGTGTACCAGAGCGTCCACAGCTCGCCGTCGCGTGCAGCGTCGACGAGTCCGTCGTGGTGGTCAGCACGGAGGGGCTCGAGCACCACGTGCCGACCGCTGAGTGCCACCGGCGTGATCATGGTGCCACTGTAGCGGCGGCGCCGGGCGAGCCCGCGCGAGCGAGCCGCCCCCACCGCCGTCGTCCCCCCCCCCCCCCCCCCCGGTCCGCGTATGCGAAGGGCTGCCGTGGAATGATGAGGCGGTCCGGCGGCCTCGTACCCGCCGGAAGCAGCCCACTCGACGAGGAGGACCCGATGTCCAGCGACAGCACCGTGCCGTTCCGGAAACCCGACCATGCGGATCGGATCGACGACGACGGCGGCAAGCCCGCGAAGTGGAAGATCGTCGGGCCGGGCCTCGTGGTCGCGGCGACCGGCGTGGGGGCCGCGGACATGGTGGCCACCCTCGTGGCCGGTTCGCGCTACGGGTACGGCCTGCTGTGGGCGGTGGTCCTCGGCGTCGTCATGAAGATCGTCCTCGTGGAGGGCGCCGGCCGGTTCACGCTCGCCACCGGTAACACCATCTTCGAGGGCTGGCGCTCCCTCGGCCGCTGGACCACCTGGTACTTCGCGCCCTACGTCATGATCTGGGGCTTCGTCTACGGAGCGACGGCGATGTCCTCGGCGGCGCTCCCGCTCGCGGCCCTGTTCCCCGTGCTGCCTCTCTGGGCCTGGGCGATCGTGATGGGCCTGCTCGGCTTCGTCATGGTGTGGTTCGGCCGGTACGCGACGTTCGAGAAGATCACCGCCGTGCTCGTGGGCATCATGTTCGTCACCGTCGTCGGCCTCGCGATCGTGGCAGCACCGAACATCCCCGAGATCTTCACCGGACTCGTCCCACTCATCCCCGAAGGTGGCGTCCTCTACACACTGGCGCTCGCCGGAGGCGTCGGTGGCACCATCACGCTGGCGGCCTACGGCTACTGGCTGAGGGAGAAGGGCTGGTACACACCCAAGTGGATGCGAGTCATGCGCATCGACAACTCCATGGCCTACGTGATGACCGGCATCTTCGTCATCGCCATGCTGATCGTCGGCGCCGAAGTGGTGCGCGCGGCAGGCGTGACCCTGAGTGCGGGCGACGCGGGGCTGCTCGACCTCTCGACCGTGCTGCGCGACGAGTACGGCGACGTGATCGGCATCAGCTTCCTCGTCGGCTTCTGGGCTGCCTCGTTCTCGTCGATCATCGGCGTCTGGAACGGCGTGTCCCTCATGTTCGCCGACTTCTGGGGCCACATGCGGGGCAAGGAGTCCGGCCACCCGGACACACGCGTGGGCGGCAAGTACTTCAAGTTCTACGTGCTCTGGCTGACGTTCCCGCCCATGATCCTCTTCGCGCTGGGCCAGCCGATCGGGCTCATCCTCGCCTACGGCGTTCTGGGCTCGCTCTTCATGCCCTTCCTCGCGATCACCCTGCTGGGCCTGCTCAACGGCAGGCGCATCCCGAAGGGCTTCGCCAACAAGCCGCTCGGCAATGCGGCGCTCGCGGTCATCGCCCTGCTGTTCCTGGTGCTCGGCGCGAACCAGCTCTACACGGCGCTCCGGCCGGTCCTCGGCGGCTAACCGACCGCTGCGGGGCCGCAGCAGCGGCCCCGCGGGCGCGGCGCCTAGACCGCGGTCGTGAGCGCCAGGCGCTCCTGCACGACGGCGGCGAGGTCGTCAGCGATCCGCTGGGCCGTCGCGATGTCGGCGGCCTCGACCATCACGCGCACCACGGGCTCGGTACCGGAGGGCCGGAGCAGCACACGGCCGGTCTCGCCGAGTTCGGCGCTGGCCGCACGCACGGCGTCCTGGACGCCGTCGTCGGTGGTGGCCGCCGAGCGGTCCACGCCCCGCACGTTGATGAGAACCTGCGGCAGCTTCGTCATCACCGCGGCCAGCTCCTTGAGGCTCTTACCCGTCGCAGCCATCCGCGCCGCGAGCTGCAGGCCCGTGAGGACGCCGTCGCCGGTGGTCGCGTACTCGGCGAAGATCACGTGCCCGGACTGCTCGCCGCCGAGGGTGTAATCGCCGTCCCGCATCCCCTCGAGGACGTAGCGGTCCCCCACCCCGGTCTCGAGGACCGTCACGCCGGCGCTGCGCAGCGCGATCTTCAGCCCCAGGTTGCTCATGACCGTGGCCACCAGCGTGTCGTCCTTCAGCTTCCCGGCGTCCTTCATGGCGAGCGCCATGACCGCCATGATCTGGTCGCCGTCCACCACGGTGCCCTCGTGGTCCACCGCGAGGCAGCGGTCGGCGTCGCCGTCGTGCGCGATCCCGAGGTCAGCGCCGTGCTCGAGCACCGCGGCCTGCAGCTGCTCCAGGTGGGTGGACCCGTAGCCGTCGTTGATGTTCACGCCGTCCGGGTCGGCGCCGATGACCACGATCTCCGCGCCGGCGTTCCGGAACACCTCGGGTGAGCAGCCACTGGCTGCGCCGTGCGCACAGTCGAGCACCACGGTGAGGCCCTCGAGGCGGTGCGGGAGGGTCTGCAGGAGGTGGACCACGTAGCGGTCCTCGGCGTCGGCGAAACGCTGGATGCGGCCCACGTCGCCGGCGACGGGCCGGAGCCGCTCACGGGCCATCTCCTCCTCGATCGCATCCTCGAGCGCGTCGCTCAGCTTCTTCCCGCCACGGGCGAGGAACTTGATGCCGTTGTCGGGGGCGGGGTTGTGCGAGGCGGAGATCATGACGCCGAAGTCGGCGTCGAGGTCCGCCACCAGGAAGGCGGCTGCGGGGGTCGGCAGGACCCCGGCGTCGTACACGTCCACGCCGGAGGACGCGAGGCCTGCCTCGACGGCGGCCGCGATGAACTCGCCGCTGATGCGGGGGTCACGAGCGATCACCGCGGTGGGGCGGCGTCCGCCGTCTACGGCGTTGTGGCCGAGCACGACGGCGGCGGCCTGTGCCAGGTGCAGGGAGAGTTCGGCGGTGATCAGGCCGTTGGCCAGACCGCGCACACCATCGGTACCGAATAGCTTGCTCATCGTTGATCATCCTAGGTGAGGAGTGTGAGACCCCACGGATGGGTCTCCAACAGGTTAAAGCACGATGCCCGTCCGGGAAGCCCGGACGGGCATCGTGCTTCGACATTCCTTCGGCCCGGATGGGGCCGAGCGGTACTTACCGCTTGGAGTACTGGGGTGCCTTGCGGGCCTTCTTGAGACCAGCCTTCTTACGCTCGATGACGCGGGCGTCACGAGTCAGGAAGCCGGCCTTCTTGAGGGCGGGGCGATTGTTCTCGCGGTCGATCTCGTTCAGGGTGCGGGCAACTCCGAGACGGAGTGCACCGGCCTGGCCGGAGGGGCCACCGCCGTGGATGCGGGCGATGACGTCGTAGGCGCCGTCGAGCTCGAGGAGCTTGAACGGGTCGTTGACCTCCTGCTGGTGCAACTTGTTCGGGAAGTAGTCGGCGAGCTCGCGCCCGTTGACGATCCACTTGCCGGTGCCGGGGACGAGGCGCACGCGGGCGACTGCTTCCTTGCGGCGTCCGACGGCGCCGCCGCCGACGGTCAGCGCAGGGCGCTCCTTGACGGCGGACTCGCTGCCCTCGGTGGACTCCGAGGTGTAGCTCGTGAGCTCCTCGGTCGGTTCGTTCAGCTCTTCAGTGTTCTCAGCCACGGTTCTCCTTGGAAATGATTACTGGTGTTGGTGGCCAGGACTACTGGGCGACCTGGGTGATTTCGTACGTCTTGGGCTGCTGCGCCGCGTGGGGGTGCTCAGCTCCGCGGTAGACCTTGAGCTTGCCGATCTGCTGTGCAGCGAGCGAATTCTTCGGGAGCATGCCACGGATGGCCTTCTCCACGGCGCGCTCGGGGTTCTTGTCGAGCAGCTCGACATAGCTCGTCGACTTCAGGCCGCCCGGGTAACCCGAGTGGCGGTAGGCGCGCTTCTGCTCGAGCTTGGAGCCGGTGAGGGCGACCTTCTCGGCGTTGATGATGACGACGAAGTCACCCATGTCCATGTGGGGAGCGAAAGTGGCCTTGTGCTTCCCGCGGAGCAGGATAGCGGTCTGGCTGGCAAGGCGACCCAGGACGACGTCGGTTGCATCGATTACGTGCCACTGACGGTTGATGTCGCCTGGCTTCGGGGAGTACGTACGCACGGTTATGGCCTTCGTTTCTATTTCGGTGTCGCCTGCGTCCGAGGGAAAGCCCTGGACGCCGGCTCAGCTTATTCATGCGTTACCGGAACTTCAGGTGAGGGCTGAAATACGACCAGTGATCCCATGACCTCGGCTCCGCCCCCGGGCCAGGTGGTTCTGCAACTGAACCGCTCCGGAGGGCGCAGACGTATCGAGCAGGGATACGCACAACGACTCCCAAGATTAGCCTGCCGCCGCGCGTGAGGTCAAAATGAGCGGGTGACGGCTCCACTGCTGGATAGTATGGCCCCCACGGACGCGAGGGGAAGGCTGCACGTGGGTTGGCGCTTGTACGACGCACCACGGCACCGAGCCTCCCTCTTCACCCTGCTGGTCGCCTTCCTGACCGCCGGCGTCGTCCTCGCGATCCTCCTCTACCCGCCTCTGGCGTCGACCGCTCCCCTGCACGATTCCCCGC
Source organism: Arthrobacter sp. TJ-266 (assembly GCF_058269115.1). Taxonomy (NCBI): domain Bacteria; kingdom Bacillati; phylum Actinomycetota; class Actinomycetes; order Micrococcales; family Micrococcaceae; genus Arthrobacter; species Arthrobacter sp. TJ-266. Next base: position 671,410 of record NZ_JBZCNC010000001.1, on the reverse strand, counting down.
GCCTCAATGCGGCCTCCTTCACCGTCACGACGCCGGTGCGTCCCGGCGTCGACCAGCGCGGCCTCGCGACGACGGTGGTTCCCGAATCCGGCGGCGGTCTGACCTTCCGGGAGTGGACGGCGAGCGCGCCGGTGGAGATCGTCCCCTCGGGAGGCACTGCGGTGAACCTGCCCGCGGGGCTGCGCGTCACCGCCGTCGCCGTCACCGGAGGTGACCGCGGCCCCGAGGTCGACGGCGACGGCCTGCTCCGCGTGTCGGTCACCGCCGCGGACGCCGAGCGCCTCGGACTCGCGGAGGGCCAGACCTTCGCCGTGACCGGTACGACCGGCACACTCCGGCTCCGGATCGACGACGCCGCCGCGACGACGGGCGTGACACTCCCACCACCCACCGACGGCGCACCCCTGACGGTCGCTGTGTCCCCCGCCGACCTCGCCCTCTTCTCCGCGCCGGCGATCCTCGGCTGGGACGTCTCCACCACGGATGCGCTGAGCGGGCGATCGGTCGGCGAGGCAGCCGCGCAACTCTCAAGCTTCCCCGGCCGCCTGGAGGACGCCGGCGCGGCACCCGAGGGTGCGACGGCGTCGGGCGATCTACCCGTACTCCTCACCGAGGCAGCCGCGGCGTACCGCGTCGCCCTGAATCTCTCGCTCAACGGCGCCGTCCTGGTGGCTCTCGCCGGACTGTCCGTCATTGTGCTGCCACGGACGCTGCGGAGGACCTCCGTGGCCGGGCGGCGTCGCCCCGCACACCTGACGGCCCTCACGGTGCTCGCCGCCGTCGCCCTCGGGCTGCTCCTGCCGGTCCTCGTGGGAACGCGGGATGGCGTCCCTCCCTTCTCGCTCGCACCCGCCGTCGTCCTCGGCGTCGGGGCGCTCCTCGCCGCGGCGCTCATGAGCCGCTCCGCGTCCCTCGCGGGGCGCCGAGGCCAACGGGCCCTGAGGCCGCACGCCCTCCTCGCCTCGCGGGATCTCGCCCGCCGGCCGCTCGGTTGGCAGGTGCCGGTGGTTGCCGTGGTAGTCGCCATCGGCGCGGGGCTGTCCGTCGCGGCCGTGGTGGGTAGTACGGGGGCCGCCGCCCGCTCCGCCGCCACGCTCGCCGTCGGGGGCGACGTGCGGATGGTGCTGCCGCCGGGGGCAGATGACGACGCCACCGCAGGGGTACCCGACGACGTGCCCGCCACGCGCGTCCTCCGCGTTCCCGCCGAGGGTGCGGGATCACCCGTCGACCTCGTGGCCGTGGACACCGCAGCCCTGCCCGCCGTCCTGGCCGAGGGCAGCCGGCTCGACGGCGAGCGCCTGGCGGGGCTGCTCTCGCCGACCGTCGCAGCGCCCGAGCCCGCGCTCGACATCCAGCCCACCGCACGGCAGATACGTCTCCAGCTGATCACCCAACCCGGCGGAACCGGGGCCACGGAGCCGTCCGCGGCCCTCACCGTCCGGCTCGCGGCGTGGCTGGAGGGGGAGGACGGCACACTGCAGCGAGTGCCGGCGGGGACGCTCTCCATCACGCCGGCGCAGGTGCAGCAGCACTCGCTTTCCTTCACGGTCCCGGAAGGGCTCCGCGCCGAGGCGATCGCCGCCGTCGACGCCGAGGTACCCGCAGCGGCGTCCGGATTCACCGTGGAGCTGGTGAGCATCTCCACCGACGCCTCGATCGGTACGGGCGAGAGCCGATTCACGCCGACGTCGTCGTTCGGCGTCCTTGATTCGCTGCCCAGCGCTCGGGAGGCAGGGGTCGCGGACCTCGAGGGCGGCGTCGGCTTCTCCCTGCCCGCAGTGACCCCTGAGGCGACCACCGTGCGGCTGGCCGACGACCGCGCCTCCGCTGCAGTGAGCGTGGCCACGGTCCCGTCCGTGTCCTGTTCGGTCGGAGCCCTGGATCTGGCGTTCGGCGGGGAGGTACTGCCCGTGGAGGTCGCAGCCGTCGAGGCAGCCCTGCCCGGGGCCGCAGACGGTCCTGTGCTGCTGGCCGATCTCCGCGCGGCGTCCTACGCTCTGCTCCGCACACCGGACGGCCCACCTCCCGCTCTGGAGGTGTGGCTGGCCGCCGATGATCCCGCCGCTGTCGCGGATGCACTTCAGTCGGAGGCGCCGGCGGGAGCAGTCGTGACGACCGCCGTCGTCGATCCCGTGGGTGCGCCGCTCGCGCCGCTCGCCTGGCTGATCGCGGCCGCGTGCACTGTCGGCGCCCTGACCGTCCTCGGAGTGCGATCCGCCCGCCCGGCGTTGTCCGGTCGTGACGCGGACGTCCTGGAGACGCTCGGACTGCCGGGAACGACGGCGGCCCGTGCGCAACGGTGGTCCCTCGGCGTGACGCTCGCACTCGGCGTGGGTGCGGGCTGCGTCATCGGTGCGGTCGCGGTGTTGGTGACCGGGGGGCCGGCAACGGGCCTGGCGCCTCAGGAGCTGCTCATCGGCGCTCTGGTCCTGGACGGGCCGCTGGTGATCGCGACCGTCGCCGCGATCCTGCTGCTCGTCGTCGTGCCGTTCCTCGTGGCCGGGCGCCTAGGGGTTGAGACCCTCGGGACCGGGAGCACCGGAGATGGGCGCGCCGGAGCCGCAGCCGGTAGCACGACGGCAAGACGCACCAGAGGCGGGACGGAGGCCGGTCGTGGCTGAGAAGCTCCTCACCCTGCAGGGTGTGCCTCTTCCCGATGGCAGACCGGTCGAGCTGGTGCTGCGCGCCGGCGAGACGCGCCGCGTGACGGGCAGCCGGGCACGCCTGGACGCATTCGCCGCCGTCGCGTCGGGTCTTCACGTACCCGAGGCCGGCCGCGTGCTGCTGCTCGGGCGGCCGTTCTCGTCCATGCGCGCGGAGGATCGCCGGGTGCTGCGAGCGGAGTCGATCGGAGTGTCCGCTGCCGCCTGGCCCTTCCTCGAGTGGCTGACCATCGGCGAGAACGTGCAGCTGGCCCTGCCTCCGGACAGTGACGGGCCCGACGACGTCCTCGCCGCCTTCGCCCTCGATGCTGTCCGGGACGCCTTCGCTACGGACTCTTCCGCGGAAGGCGACGCCACCCTGCTGGCGCGTGCTCTTGCCCGAAAGCCCCGTGTGCTGGTCTGGCAGCCTGATGTCGCGCTGGCCGAGGAAGATCTGCTCGCTCTGCTGAGGCGCGTGCGCGCCTTTGCGGGGCCCCGGCTGAGCGTGCTGATCCTCCTCGAGGACGGAGCGGCGCCGGCTGCGAGCGCTGCGGCCTCCTTGGAATCCGACGTGGCGTCGTCGAGCGGTGCGCACTCGGCCGAGGAGCTGATCAAGGTGCCCGCAGAACTGCGCTCCCGGACGCCGCACGGGCCTCAAACCTAGCGTTGGGGCACTGTCCGCGCAGGGCCGGCGCATGTCCCGCGCAGGATCCGTAGCCTTCGCTCAGGATCGGTCGAACTTAGGTTGCGTGGTATTCCGCAGCCTTACTTTTGTTCCAGACGCGGCGCTGGGCCGGTCCAACAGAACTACAGGAGTTCATCATGTTCCTCGTCTCAAACACTCAGAAGCCCCTCCTCCCCCGTCTCGTCCGCAAGGAGGACGGCGCCACTGCCGTCGAGTACGGCATCATGGTTGCCCTCATCGCCGTCGTGATCATCGTCGCCGTCACACTCCTCGGTGGAGGTCTCCAGACCCAGTTCGCCGAAGCGAACTGCGCGATCAAGGGCGGCACCTTCACCGCTGCCAACGTCAACAGCGCCACGGCGGGCTGCTCAGTTTGATCCATGCACCATCCGCGTGAATCGCCGGTCAACTCCGGCTGACGGCCTTGGTCGTCAGCCGGAGTGGCCTGAAGGGCTAAACATGAGTCGAGAAAAGGGCGCGGTAGCGGTCGAGATGGCTCTTCTCCTGCCTGTCCTCATCCTCATTCTGCTCTGCATCATGGAGTTCGGTCGCGCCTTCAACGCTCAGGTCATGGTCACGAACGCCGCGCGTGAAAGTGTTCGCGTGATGGCCATCGGTAGAAACGACGGAAGCGCGATATCCGCTGCTACTGCGGCAGCGACATCTCTCAATCCCGATATCAGCGCCTCGAATGTGACTATCAGCAGGAACCCGACGGGCGCTGCGAATACCTGTCCCTCCGGTACAACGGTGACGGTGGACATCACCTACAGCCTGTCCACGCTGACCGGCATCGCCGGCCCGTTCGCTCTCAAGGGCAAAGGGGTCATGCTGTGCGGTGGGTGAAGCCTTTGAAGCGAGATCAGGCAAACAACGAGCGGGGAGCAGTAAGCGTCCTCGTAGCGCTCCTCATGGTTGTTCTTCTCGGTTTCGCAGCCCTCGCTGTTGATGTGGGCGTATTGGCTGCGGAACGTGCACAGTTGAGAAACGGTGCTGACGCCGCAGCTTATGCAGTTGCGCAAAAGTGCGCCGCAAATCCGCTCGACTCGTCCTGTTCCACGACCTCAAGCCTTGCCTCGAGCCTCGCGAATGAGAACGCTTTGGACAGTCGGTCCAACATCAAGCAGATCGTCCTCGACGGACCGGGCCGCAAAGTGACCGTCACCGCCGGCGCGATGGCTACGGGCCAGGCGCCCAACAGGGTATCCCTGATCTTCGCCAATGCCCTGGGTATCAGCTCCACTGAAGTGACGGCTACCTCCAGCGCTGTCTGGGGTAGCCCGGAGAAGGGAACAGCGCCCTTCCCTCTCACCTTCTCGATCTGCCAGGTGCAAGGGCAGGTAGGGGGAAGTCTGCAACTCCTCCAGGCGCACGGCGACAACGCAAACCCTGACTGCAACTACGGACCTTCGGGTGCAACAGTGCCCGGCGGGTTCGGGTGGCTGGCGCAGAGCGCAGGGCAGTGCGGCGCCTTTGTCGACATCGCGGTGCAGCTCGGTGGTAGCGACACCGGAAACGACGGTCCGAGTAACTGCGACGCGATTCTGAACGGTTGGGCAGCCGACCTGCAGGCGGGTCGACCGGTCACCCTCCTGCTCCCGGTGTTCAATCAGGTCACGGGAACCGGAAGCGGAGCGCAGTACCACCTGTTGTACTTCGCTGCCTACGACCTCAAGGGCTGGGCCTTCTCCGGTAACAACAGTCTGCCAATGACCTTCCGGCCCTCCGTCACCGACGGCTCGGTCACGAAGGAATGCAGCGGCAGTTGCCGCGGCGTCATCGGCAAGTTCATCAAATACGTCTCCCTCGCCGACGGCTACACCCTCGGCCCCGTGAGCGCCGGCGGAGTCACCGTCGTCCGCCCTGTCCTCTGACCCCACCAAGGGAAGTACCACCATGAAGTCCCGCCTCCTCGCCGGCACGGCCGCCGCCGTCCTGGCGCTCGTCGGAGCACTCCTCCTTTACGGCTACGCGCAGGGCGCGGAGGCTCGGGCCGTGCAGGGCCTCGACCCCGTGAATGTCCTTGTCGTCTCGCAGCCCGTTCCGGCGGGAACTCCCTCCGAGGAGCTGATGCCCTTCCTCACCACCGAATCTCTGCCGGCCACCGCCGTGGGAGCCACGGCCCTCAAGGATCTCGATTCATCCGCGGGAAAGGTGACCGCCGTTGCCCTCATGCCCGGTGAGCAACTCCTCACCGAACGGCTCGTCGCCCCCGAAGACCTCGAGGTGGGCAGTGCCGCCGTGCCGGAAGGCCTTCAGGAAGTCACCTTCACCATCGAGCCCGACCGCGCCGTCGGAGGGAAGCTCGCGCCGGGTGACCTCGTCGGCATCTTCATCACCAAGGATTCCGAGGACGACGGAGCAACCTCAGAGTCCGACGGAGAGCCCGCTCCCGAGACCGAGGGAGGAACTGGGTCGACGTCGGAGAAAGCCACCAAACTGTCCCTTCAGAAGATCCTCGTCACCTCGGTCCAGCGCGCGCCGACCGCTGTGCCCGTCGACCCGGCAGCCGACCCGGAGGCGCAGGCGAGGGCAGAGGCCGAGGCGCTGCCCAGCGGATCGCTCATGCTGACCGTCGCCGTCGACGCGGATCAGGCAACGCGGATCGTTCACGCGAGCCAGAACGCCATCCTGTGGCTCAGTAAGCAGAGCGATGCCACCATCGAAGGCCAAGCTCCCATCATCGAGAATCCGGAGCTCCACCAATGAGCCGCTTCGTCCTGATCACGCCGAGCTCCGACTTCGAGCACAAGGTGCGCCTCGCCGTCACCGGCGGTCTCCGGGGTGCGGTGCGGAGCCTGCCCGCCGGCAACCTGCTCGGTAACAGCGACGCCGTCCTGGAGCTACTGGCGCTCGAACGGCCCGAGGTGCTCATCTTCGGCCCGGGCATAACCATCGAGGATGCACTCAACCTCGCACTCGTCGTCGATGTGACGTTCCCCGAGATCAGCGTGGTCCTCGTCCACGACGACCACCCGGACCTCGCCCTGCAGGCGATGCGCGCCGGTGTCCGCGACATCCTCAGCCCGCTGGCCGACGTCGCGAGTATCCGGGCGCAGCTCGAACGCGCGTGCCAGGCATTCGCCGCGCGGCTGCGCTCGGAGGCTCGCGCGCCCCAGGAGCAACAGCGCGGGCTCGTCATCGGCGTCTTCTCCCCCAAAGGCGGAGTGGGCAAGACCACGATTGCCACCAATCTCGCGGTCGGACTGGGCAGGGTCGCCCCGATGGGCGTTGTGATCGTCGACCTCGACCTCCAGTTCGGCGACGTCGCGTCAGGGCTCTACCTCAACCCCGAGTATTCGGTGCTGAATGCCGTCACCGGCGCGGCCACTCAGGACTCCATGGTCCTCAAGGCGTTCCTCTCCGTGCACCCGTCCGGAATCTACGCGCTGTGCGGACCGCGGAACCCCGCAGACGCGGACCGCATCTCCTCCGAGCAGATCACCCGTCTGATCCAGCAGCTCGCCCTCGAGTTCCGCTACGTGGTCATCGACACCGGCCCCGGCCTGTCCGAGCCCAGCCTCGCCGCGCTCGAGCAGTGCACGGACGCCGTCTGGGTGACGGGAATGGACGTGCCCAGCGTCCGCGGGCTCCGCAGCGGGCTCGACGTCCTCGCGCAGCTCAATCTCCTGCCCGACACGCGGCACGTGGTGCTCAACTTCGCGGACACCAAGACCGGCCTCTCGGTCCAGGACGTCGAAGCGACCATCAACGCGCCGGTGGACGTCTCGATCCCCCGCTCCCGTGCCATCACGCTGGCCACCAACCGCGGCGTGCCGCTCCTGCAGGAGAAGGTCCGGGACCCCGCGACGAAGAGCCTCCTCGATCTCGTGCAGCGGTTCGACGACGAGTGGCGGGCGAAGGCGCAGCGGAAGGCGCATCGCCGGGTCGTGGTTCGGTGAAGCTCTCAGCCCGCATCCAGGCGGCCGGCATCGCGCCGCCGTCGGACGCTCCCGAGCCCGACGCAACGGTCCCGGAATCGGACGAGGTCCGTCCAGCCAAACTCGTACCCGCCGCCGTCCGTGACTCCTCCGACAAGCAGCCCGCAGCGAAGATCGACGTCTTCGCCGGCATCAAGCAGCGCGCAGCGGCGGCCCTGTTCGAACGCATGGGCGTCCGCGCGAGTGACACCTCCATCACCGAGGAGGATCTCAAGACAATCGCTCGCGATGAACTGAGCCAGATCATCGACGCCGAACAGGTGCCGCTGACGGCGGACGAACGACGGCGGCTCATCCAGGACGTGGCCGACGACGTCCTGGGGTTCGGCCCGCTGCAGCGACTCCTCGATGATCCGACGATCACCGAGATCATGGTGAACCGCTCCGACCAGATCTACGTAGAGCAGAAGGGCAAGATTACACTCAGCGACTCGCGCTTCAGCTCCGAGCAGCACCTGCGCCGGGTCATCGAGCGCATCGTCTCGAAGGTGGGTCGTCGCATCGACGAGTCGTCCCCGTTCGTGGACGCGCGCCTCGAGGACGGCTCCCGCGTCAACGCCGTCATCCCTCCCCTCGCCGTCAACGGATCGTCACTGACCATCCGTAAGTTCAGCAAGGTGCCGCTGACCGTCCAGAACCTGATCGACTTCGGCACCCTGACACCCGAGATGGCCGAGCTCCTCGAGGCCTGCGTCAAGGCGAAGCTGAACATCATCGTCTCGGGTGGCACAGGCACGGGCAAGACGACGCTGCTCAATGTCCTCTCCTCCTTCCTGCCCGAGGACGACCGCATCGTCACCATCGAGGACGCCGTCGAGCTGCAGATCCAGCAGCAGCACGTGGTGCGTCTCGAGAGCCGGCCCCCGAACACCGAGGGGAAGGGCGCGGTGACCATCCGTGACCTGGTGCGTAACTCGCTGCGTATGCGTCCCGATCGCATCGTGATCGGAGAAGTCCGTGGCGGCGAATCGCTCGACATGCTGCAGGCCATGAACACGGGCCACGACGGCTCGCTCTCCACCGTGCACTCGAACTCCCCACGCGACGCCGTCGCCCGCCTCGAGACGCTCGTCCTCATGGCCGGGATGGACCTGCCCCTACGGGCGATCAGGGAACAACTGGCGTCCGCAGTCCACCTCGTGGTCCAGATCTCCCGGTTGCGCGACGGAAGCCGCCGCATCACGCATGTCACGGAGGTGCAGGGCATGGAGGGCGACGTCGTCACGTTGCAGGACGCCTTCGTCTTCGACTACTCCGCGGGCGTCGACAACAAAGGCAGGTTCCTCGGGAAGCCGGTCCCCACGGGCATCCGGCCCCGCTTCATGGAGCGCTTCGAGGACATGGGCATCACCGTGTCCCCCGCGGTCTTCGGCGCCGCACCCGCGCGCGGGCGGTGACCGGGTGATGCTCCAGTTCGTCCTGGGCGTGGCGCTCGTTCTCGGCGCGATCGGAGCGACGGCGATTGCCCTGGCACCGCCTCAGTCGCCAGTACCCCTCGATCGGCGCAGGCCGCCGCTCGACACCCCGAATTCGCAGTTGACGCGCTTCGCCGGCGCCATCGGTCGCGCGATGGATGCGTATCTCACACGCCATCCGATGCGCTTCCTGGCACAGAACGTGCTCGAGATGGCGGGCATCAGGGTGAGCCAGGCCGAGGTATACCTGCTGATCGTGCTCGGCGGCATCACGGGAATGCTCCTCGGATGGTTCCTGGTCTCACCCGTCCTTGGGGTGCTCCTGCTCCTCGCGTCACCCGCCATCGCCCACGTCGTCGTGTCCTTCCTCACCGGGCGCCGTCGGCGCCGCTTCGACGGGCAACTGGGTGACACGCTCCAGCTGCTCACCGGCGGGTTGCGCGCCGGACACAGCATCCTCCGCGCCATCGACGCCGCCGCCACGGAGGCGGACAGCCCCACGTCCGAGGAGATGCGCCGGATCGTCGCGGAGACGAGTCTCGGGAAGGACCTGCTCGCCTCGCTCCTGGACACCTCGCAGCGCATGCAGAACGAGGACTTCGCGTGGATCGCCCAGGCCATCCAGATCAACAGGGAGGTGGGCGGCGATCTGGCCGACGTCCTCGATCAAGTGGGCCACACCATCCGCGAACGCACGGAGATCAAGGGGCACATCAAGGCGCTCGCTGCCGAGGGCAAGTTCTCCGCGTACATCCTCGGAGCGCTACCCTTCGGCATCGCCATCATGCTCACCGTCGTCAGCCCGGGATATATCGATCCGCTCTTCACCAAGCCGCTCGGATGGGCCATGCTCGGTGCGGCCGCGGTCATGATGACCATCGGCGCTTTGTGGCTGCGCAAGATCATCGACCTGAAGTTCTGACGGGAGCCCTGCCGTGAACCCCACCCTGCTCGCATCACTGCTGCTGATCAGCGCTCCCCTGGCGTACTTCACCTGGGCACTCCTGACCTCGGACACGAAGCTGCGGCGCACTGTTCAGCAGAACCTCGTCCAGGGATCCGGTCCGTCCGCAGCGGTGGCCGACAAGCCCAGCCCGCTCCTCATGCTGGGCCGTCGGCTCACCCCCGCTTCCTACATCACGAAGCTCGACCGTCTGCTGTCACTCGCAGGGCGGCCCGCGTCGATGCCTCTGGCGAAGGTCCTGACCGCCAAGCCACTGCTCGGTCTGGCAGGTGCGCTCGCGGGATTGCTGCTCCTGCAGGGAAACTCGAGCAAGACGTTCGTTCTCCTCGCTCTGTTCGTCACGGTGCTCGGGTACATGGTGCCGGACCTGCTCCTCTACAGCAGGGGCCAGGAACGCCAGAAGGCCATGGCCCTCGAGCTCGCGAACACCCTGGACCAGATGCTCATCTCCGTGGAAGCCGGCCTCGGCTTCGAGAGTGCCATGCAGCGGGCCGGTGAGACCGGCAAGGGGCCGCTGGCGGAGGAACTGGTGCGGACCCTCCAGGACATGCAGGTGGGGCGGAGTCGACGGGAGGCGTACCTCGCGATGGCGGACCGCAGCTCCATCCCGGAGCTTCGAAGCTTCGTGAAGGCCATCGTGCAGGCGGACGCCTACGGGATCGCGCTGTCAGGCGTGCTGCGTACGCAGGCGAAGGTCATGAGGGTCAAGCGCAGGCAGCGCGCGGAGGAGAAGGCCATGAAACTTCCGGTCGCAGTCCTGTTCCCGCTGCTGCTCTTCATCTTCCCCGTGCTGTTCATCGTCATTCTCGGCCCGGCAGCACTGAACGTGATGGACACGTTCGCAGGCTGATGAGCACGTCAGGAAGAGGACAGTCAGTCATGTCACAACACGCACCCAGCACCTGCGACGCTCTCCCCGGCTCACCACCAGCCGATCACCAGAACCTCACCGTAGGCTGAGGCGATGCTCCAGGACACCTTGCCGCTCGTCGACCTCGCCACCCTCGCCCACCTCGAGAAGCAGCTCAACGACCCCCGCCCTGCCCGAGCCTTCGCACGCGACTACATCACGGCCTTCCAGGACCGCTACCTCCGGCTCACCCACGCCGTGGGGAACCGCGATCTGGAGGCCGCCCTCGAGGCCTCCCTGAGCCTGCGCAATTCATCCCGCATGGTGGGCGCCGAACGCCTGTCCGCGATGACCGCCGGCTTCGAGTCCGCCGTCGTGTCCGCCGACCTCGAATCCGCCCGCCGTGCGCTCCTCGACATCGAGCGCTGCGGCCTCGACACCATCGGCGAGCTGGAGTCGCGCTACCTCGCCTGACCCGGGTCGGTCACCGGGGTGTCGGCCCTGACAGGCGTCAGGGCGCGGCGGACGGCCGCAGCGGCGTCAGGCGGTATCCGACGCCCCGCACGGTCTGCAGCCAGCGCGGGTTCTTCGGATCCTCGTCGAGCTTGCGGCGCAGGTTCCCGACGTGCACCTCGATGGCACGCTCGTCGGAATCGCTGATGTAGGTGTTCTCGCCGTAGTAGTCCCCCCGAACCACGCGTACGAGGTCCGCCTTCGTGCGGACCGCGCCGTTGCTCTTGAGCATCTCCTTCAGCAGGTCGAATTCGCTGCGGGTCAGGGGGAGGTCGCGCCCGTCCACCATCACGGTGCGCGCCGCGGCATTGAGGACGAGTCCGTTGTGCTCGATCGCCGGGGCGACGGGCGCGCTCGCGGCCTGGGCCGGTGCGGTGGCTGCCGCAACGGGGACGACGGCCGCGGGCGCCGCGGGCGATGCGGCCCCGACCGGCTCGGGGACGGCCCGCGGTCTACGCAGCATCGCGGAAATGCGGGCACGCAGTTCGCGCGGCCGGAAGGGTTTGGTGAGGTAGTCGTCGGCACCTGATTGCAGCGCAGTGAGAGTGTCCAGTTCGTCGCCGCGAGACGTCAGCATCACCACGTAGCAGTTACTGAAGGCCCGCACCCTGCGCAGCACCTCGTACCCGTCGATGTCCGGCAGCCCGACGTCGATGGTCACCACCGTCGCATCGTTGGCACGGATGAGTTCCACGCCCGACTTGCCGTCCGGCGCCACGTGCACCTCGAATCCCGATTGCCGCAGCACGGCCGCCACGAGGTTCCGCACGTCCGAATCGTCCTCGATGACGACCGCCACTCCTGGATCGCTCATTCCCCATGCACCCCGTTCCCTTGTGTGCCGGCATGCTCTTCCGCCGTCATAATTCCCATTGTGCCCATACTTCCGCAGGAACCGGCGCCGTTTCGGGCGCTGAACCGGACCTTCACGCCATAATGGGGTCAGTACGTAGGTCTCAGCGTCGGGAAGTATCGAATGCAGCTTGTCATCGTGTGCTGGGTAGTGCATGCCTAGGGGGGCTCGGACGCTCTGGATGCGCTCCGCGGTAGCGCGTGCAACCCTGGACCGATCCGTGGTGCTCTGCCAGCTTCCCCTGGCGCTCATCGTGGTCGTCCTCGGGGTCACCTCCCCCGTCCTCCGGCCCGGCCTCCTGACGAACAGGACGTTCGAGCTCGGCCTGTCCATCGTCCTCGTGCTGCTGGCACTCAGCGTGATCGTCCCCTGGCGGGAGCTACCACGGGGTCTGCTCCTGATCGTGCCTGTCCTCGACTTCCCGGCCATCGCCATGGTCCGCGCGGGCGCCATGGAGACGCAGCCTGCGCTCGGCGTCCTCGTCATCTTCCCCGTGCTCTGGCTCATGCGGTCCTCTCTGCACGCAGGTGTCGCGCTGTCGATCACGGCGCTCGGGTCCCTGCTCGTCACCCTGTGGCCACTGCTGGGGCAACTCGGGTCGACGTCGCTCCAGACGTTCGTCGGTCAGCTGCTGCTTCCTGTCGTCATGCTCTGCATCGGCGGTGCGGTGCGCATGATGAACCTCACCGCCCAGGCGCGGGAGCGCGAACTCGAGCGGAAGGATCGCGAACTCCATGGGCTCCTCCAGTCGGCGATCGACCGTGAGCGGCTGCTGACGGCGATCCTGAACACGGTCGACGTCGGCCTCACGGCTGCCGACGCCAGCGGCGAGATCACCCTGACCAATCGCCAGCAGGAGCTGTTCAACCGGCTGGCCACGAGACACGACGGCGACGGCGAACGCGAGCTGGTCTTCGGCGCCGACAGGGTGACGCCGCTGCCCGCGGACAGGAGGCCGGTGTACCGCGCCCTCACGGGCGAGATCTTCGCGGACCAACTCATCTGGGTGGGTGAGGGCGACGCCCAGCGCGGCCTGTCCACCGCCGCGCGTCCGATCACCGATGCCGACGGCACGATCACCGGCGCCCTCATCGCCTGCAGCGACGTCACGGAACTGGTCGACGCCGTCAGCGCGAAGGACGCCTTCATCTCGAACATCTCCCACGAGTTCCACGCGCCGCTCACCTCCGTTCTCGGGTACCTGGAACTCGTGCTCGAGGACGAGCATCCCCTCCCGCCGCACCTGCACGGGTACGTCGACGTCGCCGGGCGGAACGCGGAGCGGGTGCTGCACCTCGTCGCCGATCTGCTGTCCACGGCGGGTGACCGCGTCCGCGTGCACCCGCGACCGGTCGATCTCGCGGCGCTGATCGAGATGAGCATCCGGTCCAACCGCCTGCGGGCCCAGGACAACCGGGTGAAGCTCCGCTCCACGGTCGAGGATCCCCTCTGGACCCTGCTGGACCCCCTGAGGATCTCGCAGGTCCTGGACAACCTGCTCTCCAACGCCATCAAGTACTCGCCCGGTGGCGGGATCGTGACCATCACGGCCGAGGAGACCGACTCCACGATCGACCTCCACGTCGAGGACAAGGGGATGGGCATGACCGAGCAGGAGGCGCAGCAGGTCTTCTCGCGGTTCTACCGCACTCCTGCGGCGCGCAGCGCGGACATCGCGGGAGCGGGGCTCGGGCTCGCCATCACCAAATCCATCGTGGAGAGCCACGGCGGGCACATCGCCTGTTCGAGCGTCCCCGGCAAGGGCACGCGGTTCACCGTGACCCTCCCGGTCAACGGCGAAGTGAGCCGTGTGGCCCACGATTCCTTCGAGGAATCCGTCTAGGTGCTGCCGGTCATCGTCGCCGCGGTGGTCGCGGCCGTTCTCGGCTTCCTGCTGTTCGGCCTCGCCGGCAGGGACCAGCGGACGGTCCTGCCGGCGGCCTGGCGAGTGCCTGTCACCCTCGTGTCCGGTCTGCTGGCGGGCGCTGGAGCGGCTGCGACCGACCTTCTCGCGGACGTGCCGCTGGTCGTGGCCCTCGCAGCATTCGGCACCCTGCTCTCCGCGATCGACGCGCGGTCCAAGCTCCTCCCGAACGCCGTGCTGGTGCGGTTCCTGGCACTGACAGTCACGCTCCTCCTGGTCGGCGCGGCGGTCACGGGTCAGTGGGTCGGCCTCGCCGGCGCTGCGGCGGGAGCCGGAGCCCTCTTCGCCGTGTACCTCCTGCTCGCGCTGATCTCGCCCGCGGGCATGGGCATGGGTGACGTGAAGCTCGCCGCGGTCCTCGGACTGTACGGCGGCTGGGCAGGGGCCGCCGCCTGGATGGGCACGCTGCTGGGCGGTTTCCTCCTCGGCGGCCTCGCGGGCGTCGCGGTCCTCGTGTTCCGTCGGGGATCGCGCGGCTCCACGTTCCCGTTCGGTCCCGGCATGCTGGTCGCAGCGTTCGCGAGCTTCGTCCTGCTCGGCTAGTCGCTCGCAGGCCGAGGCCCGTCGAGGTGTGCGGCGGTGCGCCGGGCCCGGGTGAGCCCTGCCCGCGCCGCCACGCCGTCGTCGTCCGGGTAGGCGATCTCCTCGAGCACCAGCGGGTGCGGTGCGGCGAGGATCGAGCGCGCGTCCTTGACGCGCGCGGCGAGCCTCTCCCCCAGCCATGCCGGAGGCATCTCGCCCTCACCGACACACAGGGTGGAGCCGATCAGCGCCCGAACCATGTTGTGGCAGAACGCGTCGGCCTGGATCGTCGCGGTGATTACCCCGTCGTCGCCGCGCCGGAACGCGTAGCCCTGCAGTTCACGGATGGTCGTGGCGCCCTCACGCGGCTTGCAGAAGGCCGCGAAGTCCTGCATCCCGACGAGATGCGCCGCGCCCTCGTTCAGCAGAGCGACGTCGAGCGCGGCCGGATGCCACAGCGTCACATGGCGCCGCAACGGGTCCTGGCCCGTCACGGCATCCGCGATCGCGTAGCTGTAGCGGCGCCACAGCGCCGAGAACCGGGCGTCGAACCCCGGCGGCGCGAGGGCGGCGGCGCGGACGACGACGGCGGGCACGGAGTTCCGCACCGAGCGGCCCCTGCCCGTGATGCCGTCGGTCAGCTCCCGGTTGATGGTCCCCGTGAGACGCCGGAGGAAGGCGATCTCCGGGCCCACGTCACGCCCGCGCGCCATGCCCTGCCACTCGAGGGGCGTCAGATCGGCGTGGGCCACCTGGCCCCGTGCGTGCACCCCGGCGTCGGTGCGGCCGCCCACCGTGAGCCGGACCGGCCGCTGGAGGAGGGTGCCCAGGGCATTCTCGAGCACCCCCTGCACGGAGGGCAGGCCCGGCTGCAGCGCCCACCCGGAGAACGGCGAACCGTCGTAGGCGATGTCGAGCCGGACACGCAGAAGCCCGCCGTCCCTTGCGGGAACGGCGGGCTCAGGCGTGTTCATACGGTGTGAAGTGGCGAGAAGCTACTTCTTCTCGTCCTCGACCGTGCCTTCGACGACGACGACCTCGTCAGCGGCACCGGACTCGCCGTCGATGGTGGTGTCCTCGGCGGACACCTCCTCCGTGGGCTCGACGGTAGTGGCATCCGTGGCGTCCGACGCGGCGTCGACCGAGTCGGCGGAGTCGGTGGACTCCGGAGCCTCGACGGGCGCTGCAGCAGGCACGGCGGAGGGGGTCGACGCGGCACGCTCGGCCTCGGCCACGACGGACTGCTTCGCGGACATGGGCTCCAGCACCAGCTCGATGACGGCCATGGGGGCGTTGTCGCCCTTGCGGTTACCGATCTTCGTGATGCGCGTGTAGCCACCCTCGCGGTTGGCGACGGCAGGAGCGATGTCCGTGAACAGCTCGTGGACGATGCTCTTGCTGCTGATGACACCGAGAACACGACGACGCGACGCGAGGTCGCCCTTCTTCGCGAACGTGATGAGACGCTCCGCGTAGGGACGCAGGCGCTTGGCCTTCGTCACGGTCGTGGTGATGCGCTTGTGCTCGAACAGTGAGGCGGCCAGGTTGGCGAGCATCAGGCGCTCGTGCGCCGGACCGCCTCCGAGGCGTGGGCCCTTGGTGGGTGTGGGCATGATTGATTCTCCTCAGTGGGTGCCCGTCCCGCTTCCCAGCGGGCGGACGGATGGTGTTTTAGAGCTCTTCGTCGCCGTAGCCGGCGTCGTCGTCCTCGATGGCGGCTGCACGTGCGGCGAGGTCGAAGCCCGGAGGGGAATCCTTCAGGGACAGACCGAGCTCCACGAGCTTCGCCTTGACCTCGTCGATGGACTTCGCACCGAAGTTGCGGATGTCCATGAGGTCGGCCTCGGAACGTGCCACGAGTTCACCCACGGAGTGGATGCCCTCGCGCTTGAGGCAGTTGTACGAGCGGACCGTCAGCTCGAGGTCCTCGATCGGCAGCGCCATGTCCGCGGCGAGTGCCGCGTCCGTCGGCGACGGGCCGATCTCGATGCCCTCGGCGGCGGTGTTCAGCTCGCGGGCGAGTCCGAACAGCTCCACCAGGGTGGTGCCTGCGGAAGCGACGGCGTCGCGGGGAAGGATCGCGTCCTTCGTCTCGACGTCGACGATCAGCTTGTCGAAGTCGGTGCGCTGCTCCACACGGGTCGCCTCCACGCGGAAGGTGACCTTCAGGACGGGCGAGTAGATGGAGTCGACCGGGATACGGCCGATCTCCGAGTCGCCGGACTTGTTCTGCGATGCGGACACGTACCCGCGGCCACGCTCGATGGTCAGCTCGAGCTCGAACTTGCCCTTCGAGTTGAGGGTCGCGATGTGCAGGTCCGGGTTGTGGAACTCGACACCGGCGGGCGGCGCGATGTCCGCAGCGGTGACGACGCCGGGACCCTGCTTGCGCAGGTAGGCGACCACGGGCTCGTCGTGCTCCGAGGAGACGGCGAGGTTCTTGATGTTGAGGATGATCTCGGTGACGTCCTCCTTCACCCCGGGAACGGTGGTGAATTCGTGCAGCACGCCGTCGATGCGGATGCTGGTCACTGCGGCACCGGGGATGGAGGACAGCAGGGTGCGGCGGAGCGAGTTGCCGAGGGTGTAGCCGAAACCGGGCTCCAGGGGCTCGATGATGAACCGCGAGCGGTTGTCGGCGACTACTTCTTCAGTCAGGGTGGGGCGCTGTGCAATGAGCACGTACATTTCCTTTCAGGGAGCATCCGCTATATGACGCTTCCACATGGGTGGGACTGCTGGTCGGCCTGCTCGAAACTGCTGAACGGCACCGAACCGCCCTGCCTGAACGGATGTTCCTGCAGGGCGGCACGGTGACCGGGAGAGCTGACTAGACCCGGCGACGCTTCGGCGGGCGGCAGCCGTTGTGGGCGCTCGGAGTGACGTCCTGGATGGACCCGACCTCGAGGCCGGTCGCCTGCAGCGAGCGGATCGCCGTCTCGCGGCCCGAACCGGGGCCCTTCACGAAGACGTCGACCTTCTTCACGCCGTGCTCCTGTGCGCGCTTCGCAGCGGCCTCGGCGGCCATCTGCGCCGCGAACGGAGTCGACTTGCGCGAGCCCTTGAAGCCGACCTCGCCGGCCGAGGCCCACGAGATGACTGCACCGCTCGGGTCCGTGATGGAGACGATGGTGTTGTTGAAGGTGCTCTTGATGTGCGCCTGACCGAGCGCGATGTTCTTCTTGTCCTTGCGACGCGGCTTGCGCACCGCTCCACGAGTCTTGGGGGGCATTACTTCTCCTACGAAGGTATTGGGTAAAGCAGTGATCGGCTGATCGGACGTTTTCCGGTGATTTGGACCATCACCGAGCGGATGGGCCCCTGGTGGCGGGGTTCCCTGGCCGGGCGAGCGCTAGCGAGCCCGGTTAGGGGGCCATCAGGGATTAGCGTCCGACCTTCTTCTTGCCTGCGACCGTACGCTTCGGGCCCTTGCGGGTACGTGCGTTCGTCTTCGTGCGCTGTCCGCGCACAGGAAGGCCGCGGCGGTGCCGAATGCCTTCGTAGCTGCCGATCTCCACCTTGCGGCGGATGTCGGCGGCAACTTCGCGTCGGAGGTCACCCTCGACCTTGAAGTTACCCTCGATGTAATCGCGGAGCTGGACCAGCTCGATGTCCGAGAGATCCTTGACGCGCGTGTTCGGGGAGATCCCCGTGTCGACGATCGTCTTCTCCGCGCGGGTCTTGCCCACGCCGTAGATGTAGGTGAGCGCGATGACAACCCGCTTTTCGCGGGGAATGTCTACGCCTGCGAGACGTGCCATGGTGGCGGTGCTCCTTCAGTGGTGCCGGAGGTGTGGAGCAGAACGATCCCGGACGGTTCGTCCGGTCCCCGGCCTCCGAGCCGGGGGTGTACGCGCCGCGTGGCGCGCCGTTCTGCCGTTGATGTACTTCTACGCGTGGGTGTCGACCTCGGAGGAGGTCGTCAGCCCTGGCGCTGCTTGTGGCGCGGGTTCTCGCAGATGACCAGCACGTTGCCCTTACGGCGAACCACCTGGCACTTCTCGCAGATCCGCTTCACGCTCGGATTGACCTTCATGGCGTTCCTTCGAGTCGGTTCTTATTTGTAGCGGTAGACGATACGGCCCCGGGTGAGGTCGTACGGGCTGAGTTCCACGACAACCCGATCCTCGGGGAGGATCCGGATGTAGTGCTGGCGCATCTTTCCCGAGATGTGGGCGAGAACAATGTGACCGTTGGCGAGCTCAACGCGGAACATCGCGTTGGGCAGCGCCTCGTTCACAGTGCCTTCAATCTCAATGACACCGTCTTTCTTGGCCATATCCTCCGCTAACGTCGATTCCCGCTCATGTGAATGGCGGGTGGTGTGGGGTTTCGGTTGCCGGACCGCGCGAAGCCGGAGCTCGAACACGGAAGGTTCTCGGGGCCCTCGAGGGCACGAAAAGCAGAGACAACCAACAGACAACAGTACGCTACGTGCGCCGTGATCGTTAAATCAGTTCCCCAGCGGCGCGGGCGTCACTCCGAGGGGCTCCAGACGGGACGCTCCCCCGTCAGAGGCCGAGAGCACCCAGATGCCGTCCTCGTGCACGGCCACACTGTGCTCCCACTGGGAGGCGCGGGCGCCGTCGGTGGTGACGACGGTCCAGTCGTCGTCCAGCACACGGGTCTCGAGACCACCCTGGACGAGCATCGGCTCGATCGCGAGGCAGAGACCGGGCCTCACCTTCGGGCCCCGGTTCGAACTCCGGAAGTTGAGGACGTCGGGCGCCTGGTGCATGGCGGTCCCGATGCCGTGACCCACGTAGTCCTCGAGGATCCCGAGCGGCGGGCCGGGTCGGGAGGACACGAAGTCGTCGATGGCCGCGCCGACGTCCCCGACGAAACGAGCCGAGGCGAGAGCAGCGATACCGTGCCAAAGGGCGTCCTCGGTCACCTCCGACAGGCGGACGTCCTCAGGTCGTGGTGTTCCCAGGATGACGGTGCGTGCCGAGTCGGAGTGCCAACCGCGCACCACGGCGCCGCCGTCGATCGAGATGATGTCGCCGTCCTGCAGCACGTATCCGCCGGGGATCCCGTGCACCACCTCGTCATTGACGGATGTGCAGATGCTGGCCGGGAAGCCGTGGTAACCGAGGAAGTTCGACGTCGCACCGGCCTCCCGCAGGACACCCTCGAACACCTCGTTCAGGTGTTCGGTCGTGACGCCGACGGCCGCAGCGGCGACCGCTCGGTCCAGAGCGTCGGAGAGCACGAGACCTGCCTCGCGCATGACGCGCATCTGGGCGGTCGACTTGTACTCGACCTTCGACTGGCGGAACACGGTGCGCTAGCTCGCCACCTTCAGGGCCGTCATGACCCGCTCGGTGACCTCGTCGATGCTACCGATGCCGTCCACCTTCGTGACGATCCCGCGCTCGTCGTACCGCGAGACGACCGCCTCGGTCTGGTCGTGGTAGAGGCCCAGGCGATGCCTGATCACGGACTCCTGGTCGTCGGACCGCCCGTCGAGAGCGGCGCGGCCGAGCAGGCGCTTGACGAGTTCCTCGTCGTCGGCCGTCAGCTGCAGGACGACGTCGAGGGCCAGCTCGTTGGACTCGAGGATGTCATCCAGTTCCACCACCTGCGACGCCGTGCGAGGGTAGCCGTCGAGGAGGAAGCCCTCCTGCACGTCGTCCGCCGCGAGCCGGTCACGCACCATGCTGTTGGTGACGCTGTCCGGCACGAAGTCGCCGGCGTCCATGAACTTCTTGGCCTCCACACCGAGCGGCGTCTCGCGCCGCACGTTGTCCCGGAAGATGTCGCCGGTCGAGATCGCCACGACACCGAGGCGCTCGGAGATCCGTGCGGCCTGGGTGCCCTTGCCGGAACCGGGCGGACCGATGATGAGCATCCTCGTCACCGCAGCAACCCTTCGTAGTGACGCTGCTGGAGCTGAGCGTCGATCTGCTTCACCGTCTCCAGTCCCACGCCGACCATGATGAGGATCGAGGTGCCTCCGAACGGGAAGTTCTGGTTGGCACCGATGGCCACGAGGGCGATCAGCGGGATCAATGCCACGAGACCGAGGTAGATGGCGCCGGGGAGGGTGATCCGTGAGAGCACGTACTGCAGGTACTCCGCCGTGGGACGCCCTGCGCGGATGCCGGGGATGAAGCCGCCGTACTTCTTCATGTTCTCCGACACCTCGTCCGGGTTGAACGTGATGGCGACGTAGAAGTAGGTGAAGAACACGATCAGCAGGAAGTACATCGCCATGTAGAGCGGGTGATCACCGGTGGTGAGGTACGTGGTGATCCAGTTGACCCAGGCGGGGGGCGCGGAGCCGTCCTGCGGCGTGTTGAACTGCGAGATGAGGCTCGGCAGGTAGAGCATCGACGACGCGAAGATCACGGGGATGACGCCGGCCATGTTGACCTTGATCGGGATGTAGGTGCTGCTGCCCCCGAGGGTGCGGCGGCCGACCATACGCTTCGCGTACTGCACGGGGATACGGCGCTGCGACTGCTCCACGAAGATGACGAGGGCGACGACGACGACACCCATCGCGATCACGAAGGCGAAGACGGTGCCGCCCTGGGTGCGGAGGATCTCGCCGAGCGAGGTGGGGAAGCCGGCGGCGATGGCCGTGAAGATGAGCAGCGACATGCCGTTGCCCACGCCCTTCTCGGTGATGAGCTCGCCCATCCACATGATCAGGCCGGTACCCGCGGTGAGAGTGATGATGAGCAGGATGATCGTGATCAGCGAATCGTCCGGGATGATCGGCACCGGGCAGTCGCCCAGGAGCGCGCCCGAGCGGGCGAGGGACACCAGGGTGGTGGCGTTCAGCAGGCCGAGGGCGATCGTCAGGTAGCGCGTGTACTGGGTGAGCTTGGACTGACCCTGCGCGCCTTCCTGGTGCAGCTCCTGGAAGCGGGGGATGACCACCCGGAGGAGCTGCGTGATGATGCTCGCGGTGATGTAGGGCATGATGCCCAGCGCGAAGATGGAGACCTGGAGGAGGGCCCCGCCGCTGAAGAGGTTGACGAACTGGTACAGACCGCCCTCGGTGTTACCGAGCGCGAGGCATGACTGCACGTTGCTGTAGTCGACCCCCGGGGCGGGGATGAAGGCACCCAGACGGAAGATGGTGATGATTCCCAGCGTGAACAACAGCTTGCGCCGCAAGTCTGGCGTCCGGAATGCCCGGCCAATAGCGCTAAGCAAGCGTCCTCCTGAAGGTCTGGTGGTCCTGACGCGGACCGTGCACGACAACCGAGTCTAGCGGTTGGTCACCAGCGCGAGAGACCGCGCCGGTGGGAAGTGGCCGGAGCCGAAAAAAGACTCCTGGTGGGCTGGTCCAGCCCTGCCCACCAGAAGTCTAGTTCCTGAGTGCCGCGTAACACAGCCAGCCCTCCCCCGGCTCGCCGGGGAAGGGCCGCGATGATCGGCTACAGCTCGGTGACGGTCCCGCCGGCTGCGGCGATCTTCTCCGCAGCGGATGCGGAGAAGGCGTCGGCCGAGACGTTCACGGCCACCGTGATCTCGCCGGTCCCCAGCACCTTGACGGGCTGGTTCTTGCGGACGGCACCATTGGCCACCAGGCTCTCGACGGTGACGTCGCCGCCGGCCGGGTAGAGCTCGGACAGCTTGTCCAGGTTCACGACCTGGAACTCGACGCGGAACGGGTTCTTGAACCCGCGCAGCTTCGGAAGGCGCATGTGCAGTGGCAGCTGGCCACCGGCAAATCCGGCCTTCACCTGGTAGCGGGCTGCGGTTCCCTTGGTACCACGGCCTGCTGTCTTACCCTTCGAACCCTCACCACGGCCGACACGGGTCTTCGCCGTCTTGGCACCCGGTGCGGGGCGGAGGTGGTGGACCTTGAGCGTGTGAACGCGTTCGGCCTTCGCCTCGGTCGCGGCCGGAGCCGCGCTGTTGTTCTCTGCCATTAGTTGGCCTCCTCAACCTTCAAGAGGTGCGGAACCGTGTTGATCATGCCGACGGTGACGGCATCCGCTTCACGGACCACGGTGTGGCCGATCCGCTTCAGACCGAGCGACCGCAGCGTGTCACGCTGGTTCTGCTTGCCGCCGATGGCGGACTTGATCTGGGTGATCTCCAGCTTCGCTGTGCTGACACGCACGCGCTTCGGGGTAATCGCGGTCATCACGCACCTGCCTTCTGAGCTGCGATCGCGCGCAGCATCTGGTGGGATGCGACCTCGTCCAGCGGCAGGCCACGGCGAGCCGCGACTGCCTGCGGCTCCTCGAGGCGCTTGAGCGCATCGACGGTCGCGTGAACGATGTTGATGGCGTTCGAGGACCCGAGGGACTTCGAGAGGACGTCGTGGATGCCGACGCACTCGAGGACCGCACGCACCGGACCGCCGGCGATCACGCCGGTACCCGGGGACGCGGGACGCAGGAGGACGACGCCGGCTGCTGCCTCGCCCTGCACCAGGTGCGGGACGGTGCCACCGATCCGCGGAACGCGGAACATCGTCTTCTTGGCTTCCTCGACGGCCTTCTGGATGGCGGAGGGAACTTCCTTCGCCTTCCCGTAGCCGACGCCGACCATACCGTTGCCGTCACCGACGACGACGAGGGCGGTGAAGCTGAAGCGACGACCACCCTTCACCACCTTGGCGACACGGTTGATGTTGACCACGCGCTCGATGAACTTGTCCTTGTCATCGTTGCGTCCGCCGTCGCGGCCGCCGCGTCCTCCACGCTCGCCACCGCGGGCGTTGCCGCCACGCTGGTCGCCGCCGCGCTGGTCGCCGCCACGGGAGGTGCCGCGCGCGTTGCCGCGATTGGCGTCAGTCGACGCGGTCTCCGTTGCGCCCGTCGCCGGAGCTTCGGCCGCGGGCTGCTCTGTAGCCGTATTCACTGTGGCTTCCTTTGCCTTGATTTCCTCGGTCACAGTGCCAGCCCACCCGTCCGTGCGCCGTCTGCGATTGCTGCAACGCGACCGTGGTACTTGTTGCCGCCGCGATCGAACACGACCGCCTCGACACCCACGGCCTTCGCACGCTCGGCGACGAGCTCGCCGACGCGCTTGGCCTTGGCGGTCTTGTCACCGTCGAAGGTGCGGAGGTCGGCTTCGAGCGTGGACGCCGATGCGACGGTCACACCCTTGGTGTCGTCGACGACCTGCACGAAGACGTGGCGGGCCGACCGGTTGACGACCAGGCGAGGCCGGACCGCGGTACCCGATACGCGCTTGCGGACGCGGAGGTGGCGGCGACTGCGCGAGGCGGACTTGCTCTTCGAGCTGCGCTTCTTGTTGATGCTCAGACCCATGATTACTTACCAGCCTTTCCGACCTTGCGGCGGATGATCTCGCCTGCGTAGCGGATGCCCTTGCCCTTGTACGGGTCTGGCTTGCGCAGCTTGCGGATGGTTGCAGCGACCTCGCCGACCTGCTGCTTGTTGATGCCGGCCACCGAGAGCTTCGTGGGGCTGTCGACCGTCAGCGTGATGCCCTCGGGCGCCTTGACGGCGACCGGGTGGCTGTAGCCCAGAGCGAACTCGAGGTCACTTCCCTTGGCCTGGACACGGTAACCCGTGCCCACGATCTCGAGGTTCTTCTTGTAGCCCTCGGTCACTCCGACGATCATGTTGGAGATCAGCGTCCGGGTGAGGCCGTGGAGCGAACGCGACTCGCGCTCGTCGTTCGGCCGGCTGACGGTGAGAGTGCCGCCGTCGAGGGAGACCTCGATGGGGCTGGGAACCGTGTGGTTCAGCTCGCCCTTCGAACCCTTGACGAAGACCTGGTTGCCGTTCACCGTGATGTCGACACCCGCGGGGACGGTGATGGGGAGACGTCCAATACGTGACATGGTGTGGTCCCTTTCCCGTTACCAGACGTAGGCGAGGACTTCCCCACCTACGCCCTTCTTGGATGCCTGGCGGTCGGTGAGCAGACCGGAGGACGTGGACAGGATGGCGATGCCGAGTCCGCCGAGCACGTGGGGCAGGTTGGTGGACTTTGCGTACACCCGGAGCCCCGGCTTGGAGATACGGCGGATGCCGGCGATGGAGCGCTGGCGGTCCGGGCCGAACTTGAGGTCGATGGTCAGCTTCTTGCCGACCTCCGCTTCCTCTTCCTTCCAGCCGGCGATGTAGCCCTCGGCCTTCAGGATGTCCGCGACGCGGGCCTTCAGCTTGCTGTACGGCATGGACACGGAATCGTGGTAAGCCGAGTTTGCGTTGCGCAGACGCGTGAGCATGTCTGCGACAGGATCTGTCATTGTCATGTGGGCTCTTGCCCTTCCTCGAAACGGTTTCCGTCATCCGGCTGCCACGCGTGGTGGTGGCCGGAGCGGACCTGCGACGTAGTTAGATTAATCTTCGGATTTGAAGGGGAAGCCGAGTGCCTTGAGGAGCGCGCGGCCCTCGGCGTCGGTCTTGGCGGTGGTGACGACGGTGATGTCCATGCCACGCACGCGGTCGATACGGTCCTGGTCGATCTCGTGGAACATGGACTGCTCCGTGAGGCCGAAGGTGTAGTTGCCGTTGCCGTCGAACTGCTTGCCGTTGAGTCCGCGGAAATCGCGGATACGGGGCAGGGCGAGCGAGACCAGACGGTCCGTGAACTCCCACATGCGGTCACCACGGAGGGTGACGTGGGCGCCGATGGGCATGCCCTCGCGGAGCTTGAACTGCGCGATGGACTTGCGGGCCTTCGTCACCTGGGGCTTCTGGCCCGTGATGGCGGTGAGGTCCTTGACGGCTCCGTCGATCAGCTTGGAGTCCTTCGCGGCGTCACCGACACCCATGTTGACGACGACCTTGACCAGGCGGGGAACCTGGTTGACGTTCGCGTAGGCGAACTGCTCCTGCAGGGTGGACTTGATCTCGGACGCGTAGCGCGCCTTGAGACGGGGAAGAACCTTGGTCTCCGTGGTTTCGACAGTCATGACAGATCCTTCCCTGATGACTTGGCCACGCGGATCCGGACCACGCGCTCGCGGCCGTCACGCTCGACGGTCTCGGTGCGGTACCCGACGCGGGTCGGCTTCTTGGTCTCGGGGTCGACGACGGCCACGTTGCTGATGTGCACGGGCGCCTCGATGACCTCGATGCCACCGGTCGTGGTGCCGCGCTGCGACTGCCCGACCTTGGTGTGCTTGGTGATCCGGTTGATGCCTTCCACGAGGACGCGGTTGGTCTCGGGGAACACCTTGAGGACCTTGCCCTGCTTGCCGCGGTCTCCGCCGCGCTCCTGCTTGGCTCCGGTGATGACCTGCACGAGGTCACCCTTCTTGATCTTGAGCTTCGTGTTCTGTGCCATGGACTACAGCACCTCCGGCGCCAGCGAGATGATCTTCATGAAACGCTTGTCGCGCAGTTCGCGACCGACAGGGCCGAAGATACGGGTACCGCGGGGGTCGCCGTCGTTCTTCAGGATGACTGCTGCGTTCTCGTCGAACTTGATGTAGGAACCATCCGCGCGGCGGCGTTCCTTCTTGGTGCGGACGATGACCGCCTTGACGACGTCGCCCTTCTTGACGTTGCCACCGGGGATGGCGTCCTTGACGGTGGCGACGATGACGTCTCCGATGCCTGCGTAGCGGCGTCCGGATCCTCCGAGAACACGGATGGTCAAGATTTCCTTGGCCCCCGTGTTGTCGGCGACCTTGAGCCGCGACTCCTGCTGAATCACTTGTTACTCCTGTCGTCGCGCCGGTTCTCTCATCGAGCCTTGCGGAACGGATATGGGTGGGCCCCGTAATACTGGTACTCACCACGCACGCGCCTGGGCGCACTCCCTGCGGGTCGATGCGCGCACGGACGCACAGGGATCAGTGGTGAACAAGATTATCGGGCTTTTGCCTATGTGCCCGGTGTGAGGGGAAGCATCCGAAGAGGCCGACGGCGAACGGCGACCTCTCGAGGGCATGCGCCAACCCACCAGACAGACAAGATTCTCATGGTATCGCGAGAATGCCCCGGACACGAAATCGCGTCCGGGGCATCCTGCGTGGGGACGGCTGTGCCGCCCCCGGGTGGAACGGGTGCTACTTGGCCTTCTCGACGACCTCGACCAGGCGCCACCGCTTGGTCGCGGACAGCGGCCGGGTCTCACTGATCAGAACCATGTCGCCGATGCCGGCGGTGTTCTGCTCGTCGTGAGCCTTGACCTTCGAGCTGCGACGAAGCACCTTGCCGTACAGGCCGTGCTTCACGCGGTCCTCGACCTCGACGACGATGGTCTTCTCCATCTTGTCGGAGACGACATAGCCGCGGCGTACCTTGCGGTAGCCACGCGAGGTGGCGTCGTGCACGGCCTTCTCGCTGCCTGCGGTCGTCCCGGTCTCGCTCTGCTGCTCACTCATTTGGCGTCCTCCTCAGTGGCCTCGGCGGTGACGGGCGCGTCGTCCTTGGAGGCCTTCTTCGCTTTCTTCGGCTTCTCCGCCTTCTCGGGCTTCGCTTCCTCGACGGGAGCTACCACCTCAGGACGGATACCCAGTTCGCGCTCACGCAGCACCGTGTAGATGCGGGCGATGTCGCGCTTGATCGACCGAAGGCGACCATGGCTCTCCAGCTGACCGGTGGCCGACTGGAAACGGAGGTTGAACAGCTCCTCCTTGGCCTTGCGCAGTTCTTCCACCAGACGGTCCTTGTCGAAGCCGTCCAGCTGGTCTGATGCCAGTTCCTTTGAACCCAGAGCCATAACTATTCACCACCCTCACGACGCACGATGCGTGCCTTCAACGGCAGCTTGTGGATCGCGAGGCGCAGGGCTTCGCGGGCTACCTCTTCGGTTACACCGGACAGTTCGAACAGAACACGTCCGGGCTTGACGTTGGCCACCCACCACTCGGGCGAACCCTTGCCGGAACCCATGCGGGTCTCGGCGGGCTTCTTGGTCAACGGGCGGTCCGGATAGATGTTGATCCAGACCTTGCCGCCACGCTTGATGTGGCGGGTCATGGCGATACGAGCGGACTCGATCTGCCGGTTCGTGACGTATGCCGGGCTCAGAGCCTGGATACCCCACTCGCCGAAGCTGACCTCGGTACCGCCCGTGGCAGCCCCGGAACGACCCGGGTGGTGCTGCTTACGGAACTTGACTCGACGTGGGATAAGCATTTAAGCCTGTCCTCCTTCAGTCGCAGCGGGAGCTGCGGCGGTCTCGCCGGATGCTGACGCACCCTGGCCCTCGGAACGCTCGGGAGCGCGACGACGACGGTCGCCTCCACGGTCGGCGCCGGCAGGGCCGCGGCCCGGACGGTCTCCACCACGGCCGCGGGAGGGAGCTGCGGCAGCCTGGGCTGCGAGCTCCTTCGCCGTGACGTCGCCCTTGTAGATCCAGACCTTCACGCCGATGCGGCCGAAGGTGGTCTTCGCTTCGAAGAAGCCGTAGTCGATGTTGGCTCGGAGCGTGTGCAGGGGAACGCGTCCCTCGCGGTAGAACTCCGAACGGCTCATCTCGGCGCCACCCAGGCGACCGGAGCACTGGACACGGATGCCCTTCGCGCCGGCACGCTGTGCGGACTGCATGGCCTTCTTCATCGCGCGGCGGAACGCCACGCGTGAGGAGAGCTGCTCGGCGATGCCCTGGGCCACGAGCTGAGCCTCGATCTCGGGGTTCTTGACCTCGAGGATGTTCAGCTGTACCTGCTTGCCCGTGAGCTTCTCGAGCTCGCCGCGGATGCGGTCCGCTTCTGCTCCACGGCGTCCGATGACGATGCCGGGACGTGCCGTGTGGATGTCCACGCGGACTCGGTCACGGGTGCGCTCGATCTCGACCTTGGCGATGCCGGCGCGGTCCATGCCGGTCGACATCAGCTGACGGATCTTGATGTCCTCGCGGACGAAGTCGCGGTAGCGCTGGCCCGGCTTGTTGCTGTCGGCGAACCAGTGCGACCGGTGATCGGTGGTGATGCCGAGTCGGAACCCATGCGGGTTTACTTTCTGTCCCACTTAGCGGACCTCCACTTTCTCAGGGGTAGCGACGACAACCGTGATGTGGCTGGTCCGCTTGTTGATGCGGAACGCGCGGCCCTGGGCACGCGGACGGAACCGCTTCATCGTGGGGCCCTCGTCGACAAACGCTTCGCTGATGATGAGGTTGTCCTCGTCGAAGGCGACGCCGTCGCGGTCCGCGAGGACCCGTGCGTTCGCCATCGCCGACTGGACGACCTTGAATACCGGCTCCGAAGCAACCTGGGGGGCAAACTTCAGAATGGCCAGAGCCTCACTCGCCTGCTTGCCGCGAACAAGGTTGACGACGCGCCGGGCCTTCATGGGCGTTACGCGGATATGACGCGCAATAGCCTTGGCTTCCATTGCTTTCCTTCTCTCGTGGAAGAGCAGCGCCTAGCGGCGCTTGCCCTTGCGGTCGTCCTTCACGTGGCCGCGGAAGGTCCGCGTCGGAGCGAATTCGCCGAGCTTGTGCCCGACCATCGACTCGGTGACGAACACCGGGATGTGCTTGCGCCCGTCATGCACCGCGATCGTGTGCCCGAGCATGTCGGGGATGATCATGGAGCGGCGGGACCACGTCTTGATGACGTTCTTCGTGCCCGTTTCGTTCTCGCGAGCGACCTTCACGAAAAGGTGCTGATCGACGAAGGGGCCTTTCTTCAGGCTGCGTGGCATGTCTCCAGGCTCCTATCGCTTGTTCTTGCCGGAACGACGGCGACGCACGATAAGTGAGTCGCTCTCTTTGTTGGGGCGACGCGTACGGCCTTCGGCCTTACCGTTCGGGTTGACCGGGTGACGTCCACCGGAGGTCTTGCCCTCGCCACCACCGTGCGGGTGATCGACCGGGTTCATGGCGACACCGCGGACGGTCGGGCGGATGCCCCTCCAGCGGTTACGGCCGGCCTTGCCCCAGTTGATGTTCGACTGCTCGGCGTTGCCGACCTCGCCGATCGTCGCGCGGCAGCGGACGTCGACGTTGCGGATCTCGCCGGAGGGCAGTCGCAGCTGGGCGAAGCGGCCTTCCTTGGCGACGAGCTGGACCGAGGCACCGGCGGAGCGTGCCATCTTCGCGCCGCCACCGGGGCGGAGCTCGACGGCGTGGATGACGGTACCCACGGGGACGTTACGCAGCGGCAGGTTGTTGCCGGGCTTGATGTCCGCGCCGGCCCCTGCCTCGACGAAGTCGCCCTGCTTCAGCTTGTTCGGGGCGACGATGTAGCGCTTCGTCCCGTCCACGTAGTGCAGGAGGGCGATGCGCGCGGTGCGGTTGGGATCGTACTCGATCTCGGCAACGCGGGCGTCGACGCCGTCCTTGTCGTGGCGACGGAAGTCGATCAGACGGTACTGGCGCTTGTGTCCACCACCCTTGTGGCGGGTCGTGATCTTACCGGTGTTGTTGCGTCCACCCTTCTTGGGAAGGGGACGGACCAACGACTTTTCCGGAGTCGACCGTGTGATTTCAGCGAAGTCGGCAACGCTCGAGCCACGACGGCCCGGGGTTGTCGGCTTGTATTTACGGATTCCCATAACTCAATTCCTCGTTAAAGTGGTCTCCGCTCTAGGAGAGCGGACCGCCGAAGATGTCGATCGAGCCCTCTTTGAGGGACACGATGGCACGCTTGGTGCCCTTGCGCTGGCCCCAGCCGAACTTGGTCCGCTTGCGCTTCCCGACCCGGTTGATGGTGTTGATGGAGTCGACCTTCACGGAGAAGATCTTCTCGACGGCCAGTTTGATTTCTTCCTTGTTCGAGCGGGGGTCGACCAGGAAGGTGTACTTGCCCTCGTCGATCAATCCGTAGCTCTTCTCCGAGACGACGGGTGCAATGACGACGTCGCGCGGATCCTTTGCGATGCTGCCGCTCATTCTGCATCCTCCTCGGAGATGACATCAGCCGAACCGACGAACTGGTCGTAGGCGGCCTTGGTGAAGATGACGTCATCGGAGACCAGCACGTCGTACGTGTTGAGCTGGTCCACATAGAGGACGTGCACCTCGGGGACGTTGCGCACTGACAGTGCGGCGACGTCGTTGGCCCGCTCGATCACGACGAGCAGGCGGGGCCGCTCGGAGATCGCGCGAAGTGTCTCGATGGCGCCCTTGGTGGTCGGCTTGCCGCCGGCGACCAGTGACTCGAGGACGTGGATACGACCGTTGCGGGCCCGGTCCGAGAGGGCTCCGCGCAGGGCGGCGGCCTTCATCTTCTTGGGGGTGCGCTGGCTGTAGTCGCGGGGTGTGGGTCCGTGGACCACGCCACCACCGGTCATGTGGGGGGCGCGGATCGAACCCTGGCGGGCGCGGCCGGTGCCCTTCTGCTTGAACGGCTTGCGGCCTGCGCCACTGACCTCGGCGCGGGTCTTCGTCTTGTGCGTACCCTGACGGGCGGCAGCGAGCTGAGCGACGACGACCTGGTGCAGCAGCGGCACGTTGGTCTGGGCGTCGAAGATCTCCGCGGGGAGATCGACGTTGACGGTGTTGGCAGCCATCTGGCTATGCTCCCTTCACGGCGGTGCGTACGAGGACGACCTGTCCGCGGGCGCCGGGAACGGCACCCTTGATGAGCAGCAGCGACTTCTCGGTGTCGACGGCGTGAACCGTGAGGTTCAGCGTGGTCTGACGAACGGCACCCATGCGGCCTGCCATTTTCATTCCACGGAAGACGCGGCTGGGGGTGGATGCTCCACCGATGGAACCGGGCTTGCGGTGGTTCTTGTGTGCACCGTGTGATGCACCGACGCCGTGGAAACCATGGCGCTTCATGACACCGGCGAAGCCCTTGCCCTTGGTGGTGCCGATGACGTCGACCGTTTGGCCGGCCTCGAACATCTCGACGGAGAGTTCCTGACCGAGCGAGTAGGTGTCGACGTCGGACGTGCGCAGCTCGACGACGTGACGGCGAGGCGTCACCCCTGCCTTGTCGAAGTGACCGGCGAGGGGCTTCGTGACCTTCCGCGGGTCGATCTGGCCGAAGCCGATCTGGACGGCCGAGTAGCCGTCCTTGTCCGCGGTGAGGAGCTGCGTGATGACGTTGGAATCGGCCCTGACGACCGTGACGGGGATGAGGATGTTGTTCTCGTCCCAGACCTGGGTCATGCCGAGCTTGATGCCCAGCAGGCCCTTGACCTGACGTGTAAGTGAAGTAGACATGTGTATCCGCTCTCCCTTACAGCTTGATTTCGATGTTCACGTCCGCGGGCAGATCGAGACGCATCAGCGAATCGACGGCCTTGGGCGTGGGGTCAATGATGTCGATCAGACGCTTGTGAGTCCGCATTTCGAAGTGCTCACGGCTGTCCTTGTACTTGTGCGGAGACCGGATGACCACGAAGACGTTCTTCTCCGTCGGCAGCGGCACGGGGCCGACCACCGTCGCGCCAGCGCGCGTCACCGTCTCAACGATCTTCCGCGCTGATACGTCGATGACCTCGTGGTCATACGACTTCAGCCGGATGCGGATCTTCTGTCCCGCCATGGCGTCTCGACTCTCTCTCTGACTGCCTGAGCAGTTCCGATACGTTCGTACATTTCCTGCGTCCGTTGTACGACGCGCCCCGAACAGGCTGAATCCGGACGGATCCGGGTTCCTCACCCTGCCAGGGGCTCCGACCCCCGCGCTCGGGCGTGTCGCTCTGTGCGGCAATAAAACACAGTGTGGACATACGCGCTCCGCAGATTCCGGCGGAGCCGGACGGGGTGGAGTTTATTTTGGGCCGCACGTCCCGGTGGACCCCGACCCCGCATCAGGCATTATCCTGACCGGGAAGAAGCCGCTGACCGCGCGCGCGAGCGCTTGAACAACTTATCCAGTGTGGCAGATACCCGCCCCGATTGCGAACCGGGGCCGTGGTGCAACGCAGAAGGCCCCCGTCGTGTCGACGGGGGCCCTCTGTTCTCCTACCGGCGTCAGCCGGCGGGAAGGTGGTGCTGGACTACTTCAGGATCTTCGTGACACGTCCCGAGCCGACCGTACGGCCGCCTTCACGGATCGCGAAGCCGAGGCCCTCTTCCATGGCGATCGGCTGGATCAGCGCGACGGTCATCTCGGTGTTGTCACCGGGCATGACCATCTCGGTGCCCTCGGGGAGGGTGATGACACCGGTGACGTCCGTGGTACGGAAGTAGAACTGCGGGCGGTAGTTCGAGTAGAACGGGTTGTGACGCCCGCCCTCGTCCTTCGCCAGGATGTAGACGTTGGCCTCGAAATCGGTGTGCGGGGTGATGGAACCCGGCTTGACGATGACCTGGCCGCGCTCGACGTCCTCGCGCTTGATGCCGCGGAGCAGGAGCCCACAGTTCTCGCCGGCCCAGGCCTCGTCGAGCTGCTTGTGGAACATCTCGATACCGGTGACCGTGGTCTTCTGGACCGGACGGATACCGACGATCTCGATCTCCGAGTTGATCTTCAGCGTTCCACGCTCGGCGCGGCCGGTGACGACCGTTCCACGACCGGTGATCGTGAAGACGTCCTCGACGGGCATCAGGAAGGGCTTGTCCTTGTCACGCACCGGGTCGGGCACGTTGTTGTCGACAGCTTCCATCAGTTCCTCGACGGACTTGACCCACTCGGCGTCTCCTTCGAGGGCCTTCAGGCCGGAGACGCGCACCACGGGGGCGTCGTCGCCGTCGAAGCCCTGGGCGCTGAGGAGCTCGCGCACCTCCATCTCGACGAGGTCGAGCAGTTCTTCGTCGTCGACCATGTCCGACTTGTTCAGGGCGACGAGCAGGTACGGGACACCGACCTGGCGGGCGAGCAGAACGTGCTCACGCGTCTGGGCCATCGGACCGTCGGTCGCGGCGACCACGAGGATCGCGCCGTCCATCTGGGCGGCACCGGTGATCATGTTCTTGATGTAGTCGGCGTGACCGGGGGCGTCGACGTGCGCGTAGTGACGCTTCTCGGTCTGGTACTCGACGTGCGAGATGTTGATCGTGATGCCGCGCTGCTTCTCCTCGGGAGCCGAGTCGATCGACGCGAAGTCACGCTGCTCGTTGATGGTGGGGTACTTGTCGTACAGCACCTTCGAGATGGCAGCCGTCAACGTGGTCTTACCATGGTCGACGTGACCGATGGTGCCGATGTTAACGTGCGGCTTAGTCCGCTCGAACTTTGCCTTCGCCACGGGTTCCTCCTAGAACGTTTGAGAAGAATTGCTTCCCAGCCACGCTTGTCGCGGCTGAAACTCATGCAAGTCTACTGGGGGCTTTTGGTTTTGATGAAATTGCTCTACGCCGCCGGGAACAGCTGATCCGGCGGTCGGGGCGGGGGGTGGTCGGCACTCCTGCCGGCCACTCCCCCGCCCCTGGGATTCCCGTTCCCGGGAGGGCGATCTACTCGCCGCGCGTCTTCTGGATGATCTCGTCGGCGACTGCCTTCGGGACCTCCGAGTAGCTGTCGAACTTCATCGAGTACACGGCACGACCCTGGGTCTTCGACCGGAGGTCACCGATGTAGCCGAACATGCCCGAGAGGGGCACGTGGGCCGTGATGACCTTGACACCGCTGGCGTCCTCCATTGACTGCATCTGGCCACGACGCGAGTTGAGGTCACCGATGACTTCACCCATGTACTCCTCGGGCGTGCGGACCTCCACCTCCATCAGGGGCTCGAGCAGCACGGGCTTCGCCATACGGGCGGCTTCCTTGAACGCCATACGGCCGGCGATCTTGAAGGCCATCTCCGAGGAGTCGACGTCGTGGTAGGCGCCGTCGAGCAGAGTCGCCTTGATGCCCACCACGGGGTAGCCCGCGAGGACGCCGTCGTTGAGAGCATCCTGGATGCCGGCGTCGACGCTCGGGATGTACTCGCGCGGCACGCGGCCACCGGTCACCTTGTTGTCGAAGGCGTACAGCACGCCGTCCTCGACCTCCATCGGCTCGATGGCGATCTGGATCTTGGCGAACTGGCCCGACCCACCCGTCTGCTTCTTGTGGGTGTAGTCGTGCTTGGCGACCTTGCTCTTGATCGTCTCGCGGTAGGCGACCTGGGGCTTGCCCACGTTCGCCTCGACGCGGAACTCGCGGCGCATGCGGTCCACCAGGATGTCCAGGTGGAGCTCGCCCATGCCGGCGATGATCGTCTGCCCGGTGTCCTCGTTGAGCGACACCTGGAAGGTGGGATCCTCGGCCGAGAGCTTCTGGATGGCCGTGGAGAGCTTCTCCTGGTCACCCTTCGTCTTCGGCTCGATCGCGACGGAGATGACCGGAGCGGGGAAGCTCATGGACTCCAGGACGATCTGGTTCGTCGAGTCGGAGAGGGTGTCACCGGTGGTGGTGTCCTTCAGGCCGATGGCCGCGTAGATGTGGCCGGCCGAGGCCTCCTCGACAGGGATCTCCTTGTTGGCGTGCATCTGGAACAGCTTCCCGACGCGCTCCTTCTTGTTCTTCGTCGAGTTGACGAGCTGCGTGCCGGCCGTGACGTGCCCGGAGTACACGCGGATGAACGTCAGCTGTCCGAAGAACGGGTGCGTGGCGACCTTGAACGCGAGGGCCGAGAAGGGCTCCTCGGTGCTCGGCTTGCGCGTCATCTCGATCTCCTCGTTGCGAGGATCGTGACCGATCATCGGCGGGACGTCGAGGGGCGACGGCAGGTAGTCGATGACGGCGTCGAGCATCGGCTGCACACCGCGGTTCTTGAACGCGGAACCGCAGAGGATCGGGTAGAGCTCGGAGTTGATCGTCATCTTGCGGATGCCGGCCTTCAGCTCCTCGATGGAGATCTCCTCGCCCTCGAGGTACTTGCCCATGAGCTCGTCGGAGGACTCCGCGACCGTCTCCACCAGGGTGGCACGGTACTGCTCAGCCTTCTCCTGGAGATCCGCGGGGATCTCCTGGATCTCGTACTTGGAGCCCATGGTCACGTCGCCCTTGGCATCGCCGGGCCACACCAGCGCGCGCATGTAAAGCAGATCCACGACGCCGACGAAGTCGTTCTCGGCACCGATGGGGAGCTGCAGCACCAGGGGCTTGGCGCCCAGGCGGCTGATGATCGTGTCGACGGTGAAGTAGAAGTCCGCGCCGAGCTTGTCCATCTTGTTGACGAAGCAGATGCGAGGGACCTCGTACTTGTCGGCCTGACGCCAGACGGTCTCCGACTGAGGCTCGACGCCCTCCTTGCCGTCGAACACGGCGACGGCACCGTCGAGGACGCGCAGCGAGCGCTCCACCTCGACCGTGAAGTCGACGTGCCCGGGGGTGTCGATGATGTTGATCTGGTTGTTCTCCCAGAAGCAGGTCACGGCGGCAGACGTGATCGTGATGCCGCGTTCCTTCTCCTGCTCCATCCAGTCGGTCGTGGAGGCGCCGTCGTGCGTCTCGCCGATCTTGTGGTTCACACCCGTGTAGAACAGGATGCGCTCGGTAGTAGTGGTCTTGCCGGCGTCGATGTGGGCCATGATGCCGATGTTGCGGACCTTGTTGAGGTCTGTAAGCACGTCCTGTGCCACGGTGTCTCCCTTATGACGAGAATGGAGTTCTGCTGGACCGGCGGCCGGGCTGCTCCTCGTGGGAGGCGGCCCGGCCGATCGGCCTGCTACCAGCGGTAGTGTGCGAAGGCCTTGTTCGACTCGGCCATCTTGTGCGTGTCCTCGCGACGCTTCACGGCTGCGCCGAGACCGTTCGAGGCATCGAGGATCTCGTTCTGCAGACGCTCGGTCATGGTCTTCTCGCGGCGGGCCTTCGAGTAGCCGACCAGCCAGCGCAGTGCCAGTGCCGTGGAACGGCCCGGCTTGACCTCGACGGGGACCTGGTAGGTGGCGCCACCGACACGACGTGAACGGACCTCGAGGGTCGGCTTCACGTTGTCCATGGCCTTCTTCAGTGCCGCCACGGGGTCACCGCCGGACTTGGCGCGTGCACCTTCGAGGGCACCGTAGACGATGCGCTCGGCGGTGGACTTCTTGCCGTCGACCAGCACCTTGTTGATCAGCTGCGTGACCAGGGGTGAACCGTAGACGGGATCAACAACGAGCGGCCGCTTCGGGGCCGGGCCCTTACGAGGCATATTACTTCTTCTCCATCTTCGCGCCGTAGCGGCTACGAGCCTGCTTGCGGTTCTTGACGCCCTGGGTGTCCAGTGCGCCGCGGACGATCTTGTAGCGAACGCCCGGAAGGTCCTTCACACGGCCGCCGCGCACGAGCACGATGGAGTGTTCCTGGAGGTTGTGACCGACGCCGGGAATGTACGCCGTGACCTCGATGCCGCCGTTGAGACGGACGCGGGCCACCTTGCGCAGTGCCGAGTTCGGCTTCTTCGGGGTGGTGGTGTAGACGCGGGTGCAGACGCCGCGCTTCATGGGGCTGCCCTTCAGCGCGGGAGCCTTGGTCTTCGCGACCTTGGGTGTCCGGCCCTTACGGACCAGCTGGTTGATCGTAGGCACTTTCGTGTTCTCCGTAATGTCTGAAGATAAGTTCTCTGTCGCCCTACTCCGCGGTTGCGGCGCCTTCTCAGGGCCGCACCATCCAGAGGCCGGGATGATCAGTCGTTTGCGCACTGCCGGGGAGCTGCCGAAACGACTGCAGGCGTGCAAAAGCGTGGCATTCGTTGTACAACCTACGTACAACACGGAGATACGTTTCGCAACGCCAATCCACTGCCACACAAACAATTACGCCCCAGTCTACCAGAGCGTGGACGGTGGCCCGCCAGGCGCCCTCCCCCGAGCCCGACCTGCACAGGCCTGGAAGGCCTCGCGTCTGTCGCCGGCCATGCCGTCGAACCTCGAGGGCACGGACCCGGAGACGACACAGGCCCCGGACCAGATGGTCCGGGGCCCGTCTCCCCGGTCCCGACGGCGGCGGTGCGTCGGCGGGGCCGGGAGGTGTCGCCGGGAGCACTGCTCCCGGCGACGACGACGTCCTAGCGGAAGTCGCCGTTACCCATGTCGTAGTCGTCCAGCGGGATCGCGTGGAACTCGGGGCTGAGGCCACCCTCGACACCGGCGTAGTCGAAGTCGCTGAACGCGCTCGGACCGGTGAAGAGGTTCGCCTTCGCTTCCTCGGTGGGCTCGACCGTGACCTTCGTGTAGCGGTCCAGGCCGGTACCGGCCGGGATGAGCTTACCGATGATGACGTTCTCCTTGAGGCCGAGCAGCGGATCGCTCTTGCCTTCCATGGCGGCCTGCGTGAGGACACGCGTGGTCTCCTGGAAGGAAGCGGCCGACAACCACGACTCGGTGGCGAGCGACGCCTTGGTGATACCCATGAGCTCGGGACGGCCGGAGGCCGGCTTCTTGCCCTCGGACACCACGCGGCGGTTCTCGTCCTCGAAGCGGCGACGCTCGGCCAGCTCACCGGGGAGCAGGTCCGATTCGCCGGACTCGATCACGGTGACGCGACGGAGCATCTGCCGGACGATGACTTCCACGTGCTTGTCGTGGATGCCGACGCCCTGGCTGCGGTACACGCGCTGGACCTCGTCCACCAGGAACTCCTGGGCCTTACGGGGGCCGAGGATCCGGAGGATCTGCTTCGGGTCCACCGCACCGAAGACGAGCTGCTGCCCGACCTCGACGTGGTCGCCGTCGGACACCAGGAGGCGTGCACGGCGCAGGACCGGGTACGCGATCTCCTCGGACCCGTCGTCGGGCGTGACCACCAGGCGAAGCTGCTTCTCGGCATCCTCGATGGTGACGCGGCCGGAGACCTCGGAGATCGGGGCGACACCCTTGGGGGTACGCGCCTCGAACAGCTCCTGGATACGGGGCAGACCCTGGGTGATGTCCTCCGCCGATGCCACACCACCGGTGTGGAACGTACGCATGGTCAGCTGCGTGCCGGGCTCACCGATGGACTGTGCGGCGATGATGCCGACGGCCTCTCCGATGTCCACTGTCTTGCCGGTCGCGAGCGAGCGGCCGTAGCAGAGGGCACACGTGCCGACGCTGGACTCGCAGGTCAGGACCGAGCGGACCTTGATGTCGGTGACACCGGCCTCGAAGAGCTCGCCGATGACGACGTCCCCGAGGTCCGATCCCGCGGCTGCCAGGACGGCGCCCTTGGAGTCGACGACGTCGGTCGCCAGCGTACGGGCGTACGCCGAGTTCTCGACCTCCTCGTGCAGCACCAGCTCGCCGTCGGCGTTCGGCACGGCGATGACGACCTTCAGGCCACGCTCCGTACCGCAGTCGTCCTCGCGGACGATGACGTCCTGCGAGACGTCGACCAGGCGACGCGTCAGGTACCCCGAGTTGGCGGTACGCAGAGCGGTGTCGGCCAGACCCTTACGGGCACCGTGCGTGGCGATGAAATACTCCAGGACCGACAGGCCCTCGCGGTACGAGGACTTGATCGGGCGCGGGATGATCTCGCCCTTCGGGTTGGCCACGAGGCCACGGATACCGGCGATCTGGCGGACCTGCAGCCAGTTACCACGGGCGCCGGAGGACACCATGCGGTTGATGGTGTTGTCCTTCGGCATGGCGGCGCGCATGGACGCGGCGACCTCGTTGGTCGCCTTGTTCCAGATGTCGATGAGCTCCTGACGGCGCTCCTCGTCGGCGATCAGGCCCTTGTCGAACTGCGACTGGACCTTGGCGGCCTGCGTCTCGTAGCCCTCCATGATCCCGGCCTTGTTGATGGGCGCGGAGATGTCCGAGATGGCGACGGTGACGCCCGAGCGGGTTGCCCAGTAGAAGCCGGCGTCCTTCAGGTTGTCCAGCGTGGCAGCCGTGACGACCTTCGGGTACCGCTCCGCGAGATCGTTGACGATCGTCGAGAGCTGGCCCTTGTCGGCGACCTTCTCCACCCAGGGGTAGTCCAGTGGAAGCGTCTCGTTGAACAGGACCTGCCCGAGGGAGGTCTCGATGAGCGCGGGCGTACCCGGCTCCCAGCCCTCGGGAGCGGCAATGTCGGCGCTCGGCACGAAGTTGTCCACGCGGATCCGGACCACCGAGTTGAGGTGGAGCGAGCCCATGTCGAAGGCCATGATGGCCTCGGCCATGCTGGTGAACACGCGACCCTCGCCGGCACTTCCCTCACGCTTGGTGGTGAGGTGGTGCAGACCGATGATCATGTCCTGCGAGGGCAGGGTGACCGGACGGCCGTCGGACGGCTTCAAGATGTTGTTCGAGGAGAGCATCAGGATGCGCGCCTCGGCCTGGGCCTCGGGGCTCAGCGGCAGGTGGACTGCCATCTGGTCGCCGTCGAAGTCAGCGTTGAAGGCACCACAGACCAGCGGGTGGAGCTGGAGTGCCTTGCCCTCGACGAGCTGCGGCTCGAACGCCTGGATGCCGAGACGGTGCAGGGTGGGTGCACGGTTCAGCAGCACGGGGTGCTCGGTGATGATCTCCTCGAGCACGTCCCACACCTGGGGGCGGTAGCGCTCGACCATGCGCTTGGCGCTCTTGATGTTCTGCGCGTGGTTGAGGTCCACCAGGCGCTTCATCACAAACGGCTTGAAGAGCTCCAGGGCCATCTGCTTGGGCAGACCGCACTGGTGCAGCTTCAGCTGCGGGCCGACGACGATGACCGAACGGCCCGAGTAGTCGACGCGCTTGCCGAGGAGGTTCTGGCGGAAACGACCCTGCTTGCCCTTCAGCATGTCCGAGAGGGACTTCAGGGGACGGTTGCCCGGTCCGGTGACAGGACGGCCACGACGACCGTTGTCGAACAGGGAGTCGACCGCTTCCTGCAGCATGCGCTTCTCGTTGTTGACGATGATCTCGGGGGCACCGAGATCGAGCAGGCGCTTGAGGCGGTTGTTGCGGTTGATGACACGGCGGTACAGGTCGTTGAGGTCGGACGTCGCGAAACGGCCACCGTCGAGCTGGACCATCGGGCGCAGCTCCGGCGGGATCACCGGCACGGCGTCGAGGACCATGCCCAGCGGGCTGTTCGTCGTCGTCAGGAAGGCGTTGACCACCTTGAGTCGCTTCAGGGCACGCGTCTTGCGCTGGCCCTTGCCGTTTTGGATGACGTCGCGGAGCATCTCTGCCTCGGCGGGCATGTCGAAGTTCTCGAGGCGCTTCTTGATCGCCTCGGCACCCATGGAGCCCTCGAAGTACAATCCGTAGCGGTCACGGAGCTCGCGGTACAGGCCCTCGTCACCTTCGAGGTCGGCGACCTTGAGGGTCTTGAACCGCTCCCACACCTGGACCAGGCGCTCGATGTCGGCATCCGCGCGCTTGCGGACGTTCGCCATCTGGCGGTCGGCGGAGTCGCGGGCCTTCTTCTTGTCGGCGGCCTTGGCGCCCTCTCCCTCGAGACGGGCGAGCTCGTCCTCGAGGTCCTTGGCGATCGCGGCGATGTCGGAGTCGCGCTGGTCCGTCATCTGCTTCTTCTCGAGGTCGTGCTCGGCCTGGAGGTTCGGCAGTTCGGTGTGGCGGTTCTCCTCGTCGACCGAGGTGATCATGTACGCGGCGAAGTAGATGACCTTTTCGAGGTCCTTCGGAGCGAGATCCAGCAGGTAGCCCAGACGTGAGGGCACGCCCTTGAAGTACCAGATGTGCGTGACGGGAGCGGCGAGCTCGATGTGCCCCATGCGCTCACGGCGCACCTTCGCACGCGTCACCTCGACGCCGCAGCGCTCACAGATGATGCCCTTGAAGCGCACGCGCTTGTACTTGCCGCAGTAGCACTCCCAGTCACGGGAAGGGCCGAAGATCTTCTCGCAGAAGAGGCCGTCCTTCTCGGGCTTGAGCGTGCGGTAGTTGATG
Organism: Arthrobacter sp. TJ-266; assembly: GCF_058269115.1. Taxonomy (NCBI): domain Bacteria; kingdom Bacillati; phylum Actinomycetota; class Actinomycetes; order Micrococcales; family Micrococcaceae; genus Arthrobacter; species Arthrobacter sp. TJ-266. The sequence continues at coordinate 630,578 of NZ_JBZCNC010000001.1, read as the reverse complement.
GTTTCCGGCTTCTTGACCTCGCCGTAGGACCAACCGCGGATTTCGTCCGCGGTGGCAAGGCCGATTCGCATGAGGCCGAAGGAGGATTCGCTGGACATAGGGTCCCTGTTCTCTCTTTGTTCTCTAAATTCTTGAAGTCTCGTGGGGTGCGGCGGGGAGTTGAGTCCCCCACCGGTCCAGGGAGGTGCCCGGAGGAAGGCGGCTTTAATATTTCAAGGCCGCCTGCGGCCGCAGAAATTTCGTTGCCGCCGTTCCGGGTACCGGACTGGACCGGTCGGGTGAAACCTAAACTTCCTCGACAGAACTCGGCTCGGCCCGTGAGAGGTCGATGCCCAGTTCCTCCGCGGCCCGGAAGACTTCTTCATCCGAGTCACGCATTTCAATCGTGGTGCCGTCGGTGGAGAGGACTTCCACGTTCAGGCAGAGCGACTGCATTTCCTTGATGAGGACCTTGAAGGACTCGGGGACACCCGGCTCGGGGATGTTCTCGCCCTTGACGATGGCCTCGTACACCTTGACGCGTCCGTGGATGTCGTCCGACTTGATCGTCAGGAGTTCCTGCAGCGTGTACGCCGCACCGTAGGCCTCGAGGGCCCACACCTCCATCTCACCGAAGCGCTGGCCACCGAACTGCGCCTTACCACCCAGCGGCTGCTGCGTGATCATCGAGTACGGGCCGGTGGAACGGGCGTGGATCTTGTCGTCCACCAGGTGGTGGAGCTTCAGGATGTACATGTAGCCGACGGAGATCGGGTCGGGGAACGGCTCGCCGGAGCGGCCGTCGAACAGACGCGCCTTGCCGGATTCGCCGATCAGGCGGTCGCCGTCGCGGGTCACGTTCGTGGAGCCGAGGAGGCCGACGATCTCGTCCTCGGTGGCGCCGTCGAACACAGGGGTGGCGACGGTGGTGGTGTCGATCTCACGGGGCAGGTTCGGGAGGTTCTTCAACCACTCCGGGTTGCCGTCGATCTTCCAGCCCTGCTTGGCGGCCCAGCCGAGGTGGATCTCGAGCACCTGGCCCACGTTCATGCGTCCGGGGACGCCGAGCGGGTTGAGCACGATGTCCACGGGCGTGCCGTCCTCGAGGAACGGCATGTCCTCGATCGGCAGGATCTTGGAGATGACGCCCTTGTTGCCGTGGCGACCGGCGAGCTTGTCGCCGTCCGTGATCTTGCGCTTCTGCGCCACGTACACGCGGACGAGCTGGTTGACGCCCGGGGGCAGCTCGTCGTCGTTGTCGCGATCGAAGATGCGCACGCCGATGACAGTTCCCGACTCACCGTGGGGGACCTTCAGCGAGGTGTCGCGGACTTCACGGCTCTTCTCGCCGAAGATGGCGCGCAGCAGGCGCTCCTCCGGGGTCAGCTCGGTCTCGCCCTTCGGGGTGACACGACCGACGAGGATGTCGCCGGCCTCGACCTCGGCACCGATGTGGATGATGCCGCGCTCGTCGAGGGCCCCGAGGACCTCCTCGGAGACGTTCGGGATGTCACGCGTGATCTCCTCGGCACCGAGCTTGGTGTCGCGAGCATCGACTTCGTGCTCCTCGATGTGGATCGACGTCAGGACGTCGTCCGAGACGATGCGCTGCGACAGGATGATCGCGTCCTCGAAGTTGTGACCCTCCCAGGACATGAACGCGACGAGCATGTTCTTGCCCAGCGCGAGCTCGCCCTGATCGGTCGAGGGACCGTCGGCGATGATCGTGTTGAACTCGAGGCGGTCGCCCTCGGAGACCAGGACGCGCTGGTTGTACGCGTTGCCCTGGTTCGATCGGGCGAACTTCATGATCGGGTAGTTCGTCTCGGTGCCGTCGTCGTTGAGGACGCTGACCAGATCGGCCGAGACCTCCTTGACCACACCGGCCTTCGTCGCGGTGACGGCGTCACCGGCGTCGACGGCCGCGTTCTTCTCCATGCCGGTGCCCACGAGGGGACGCTCGGAACGGAGCAGGGGAACGGCCTGGCGCTGCATGTTCGCACCCATGAGGGCGCGGTTCGCGTCGTCGTGCTCCAGGAACGGGATCATCGCGGTGGCGACGGAGACCATCTGGCGCGGGGAGACGTCCATGTACTCGACCTCGTCGGGCGTGACGAGGACGGGCTCGCCGGAGCCACCGCGGGTACGCACGAGGACCATGTCCTCGACGAACGTGTTGTCAGCGGCCAGCGGGGCGTTGGCCTGCGCGATGAGGCGTTCCACCTCGTCGTCCGCCGTCAGGTAGTCGATCTGCTCGGTGACGATGCCGTCCACGACCTTGCGGTACGGGGTCTCGATGAACCCGAACGCGTTGATGCGGCCGTAGGACGCGAGCGAACCGATGAGGCCGATGTTCGGGCCTTCAGGGGTCTCGATGGGGCACATGCGGCCGTAGTGCGACGGGTGCACGTCGCGGACCTCCATGCCGGCGCGGTCACGGGACAGACCACCCGGGCCCAGTGCGGACAGGCGACGCTTGTGCGTCAGTCCGGCGAGCGGGTTGTTCTGGTCCATGAACTGCGACAGCTGGGACGTCCCGAAGAACTCCTTGATCGCGGCGACGACGGGACGGATGTTGATCAGGGTCTGCGGCGTGATCGCCTCGACGTCCTGCGTGGTCATCCGCTCGCGGACGACGCGCTCCATGCGGGAGAGGCCCGTACGGACCTGGTTCTCGATGAGCTCGCCCACGGCGCGGATGCGACGGTTGCCGAAGTGGTCGATGTCGTCGACCTCGACGCGGAGTTCCACGTCGCCGCCGTCACGCTTGCCGCCGAGGGTCTTCTCACCGGCATGGAGCGCGACCAGGAACTTGATCATCGCGACGATGTCGTCGATGTTCAGCACCGAGGCGTCGGAGTCCGTGAGGTCCTTGTCGATGCCGAGCTTGCGGTTGATCTTGTACCGTCCGACCTTCGCGAGGTCGTAGCGCTTGGCGTTGAAGTACAGGTTGTCCAGGAGCGTCTGGGCAGCCTCGACCGTGGGGGGCTCGCCCGGTCGGAGCTTGCGGTAGATGTCCAGGAGGGCGTCCTCGCGGGTCTCCGTGGCGTCCTTCTCCATGGTGGCGCGGATGGAGTCGTACTGCCCGAACTCCTCGAGGATCTGCCCCTCGGTCCAGCCGAGGGCCTTCAGGAGCACCGTGACGGACTGCTTGCGCTTGCGGTCGAGGCGGACGCCGACCTGATCGCGCTTGTCGATCTCGAGCTCGAACCAGGCACCGCGCGACGGGATGATCTTCGCGCTGAAGATGTCCTTGTCGCTGGTCTTGTCGGCGGTGCGCTCGAAGTAGGCACCCGGCGAGCGGACGAGCTGCGACACGACGACGCGCTCGGTGCCGTTGATGACGAACGTGCCCTTGTCGGTCATGAGGGGGAAGTCACCCATGAACACGGTCTGCTGCTTGATCTCACCCGTGTTGTTGTTCATGAACTCGGCCTTGACGTACAGCGGCGCCGAGTAGGTCGCGTCGCGATCCTTGCACTCGGCCATCGTGTACTTGGGGTCCGCGAACTCGGGCTCCGAGAAGCTCAGGGACATGGTGCCCTGAAAGTCCTCGATCGGGGAGATCTCCTCGAAGATGTCGGCGAGCCCGGACGTGGTGGCCACACCCTGCAGGCCCTTCTCCAACGCCTCTTCCACGCGCACCTTCCAGCGCTCGTTGCCTACGAGCCAGTCGAAACTGTCCGTCTGCAGGGCGAGGAGGTTGGGGACGTCAAGCGGTTCGTGAATCTTTGCGAATGAGAGCCGTGGTGCGGCGCCGTCGGCGTCGACCTGGCTGGTAGCGGTTGCATTATTTGAGGTGCTCGAGGCGACCAAGAGGAGTCCTTCCACAGACCGTCAGGCTTGTCAGCGCTTCGCCTCAGCACCGCCACCGCAGGATGCTGCGGGGATCTCAGTACTCACCTGTAGTCCGTCCGCGTGAACCCGAACCGTGTGGCCAGGTAGACGACGAGAGCAGAGCAAAGCCCACCGCTATATGAAGGCTGAGGTTTAGAGGGAAGACGCAAAGACCTACACTACGGCACGCCGCAGCGAAAGTCCACTAGCCTCTTTCCCCCTGGTGCGTCAAGCCCGGCGCGCCCACTGTGGGCAGCGTCGGCGCACCCTCCTACCCCAGGGCCGGCTCCCTCAGGGGACCGGTGCTGGTGTCCCCGCGGAGACGCTTGACGATCAGCTCGGCGCTGATGAGGCACATCGGGATGCCGATGCCGGGGACGGTCGAACTGCCGGCGTAGAACAGGTTCTCGACCTTCGCGCTGCGGTTCGAGCCCCGGAAGAACGCGCTCTGCTTGAGGATGTGTGCCGGCCCGAGGGACGTGCCGCGCCAGGCGTTGAGATCCTCCGCGAAGTCCTGCGGACCGTAGCTGCGACGGACCACGATGCGTTCGGCGAGATCCGAGATGCCGGCCCAGTCGGCGATCTGCTGCACGACGGTGTCGGCCAGCTCCTCGACGCGTGCGTCTCCCCCGCCCTCGAACCCTCCCTTGCCGATGGTGACGTCGGCGGGGATGGGCACCAGCACGAAGACGTTCTCATGGCCTTCGGGCGCCACGGAGTCGTCGGTGGCGCTCGGTCGGCAGACGTAGAGGGACGCGGGCGACGGCACGGAGGTCTCCTTGCCGAAGATGCGCCCGAAATTGTCCCGCCAGTCGGTCGTGAAGAGCAGCGTGTGGTGCTCGAGCTGCGGCAGGCCCCCACGGACGCCGAGGTAGAGGAGCAGGGCGCTCGGCCCGGGCACGCGCGTGTCCCAGTACTTCTCCGGGTAGGTCTGCAGCTCGCCCGGCAGCAGCGTGGTCTCGGTGTGGTGCAGATCGGCGGCGGAGACGACGATGTCGGCGTCGATCGTCGTCGTCGCACCCTTCGAGGCGTAGGTGACCGAGCGGACCGTCGCGACCTTCCGGTCGAGGGGTGAGCGCCCGGGTGTCCGCGCGTCGGTGTCGATGGAGACGACGTCGGCCTGCGTCCGGATGTCGACGCCTGCCTCCTCGGCGACGCGGCGCATCGCCTCGATCAGCGTGGTGAAGCCGCCCATCGGGTACAGCACGCCGTCGTCGAGATCGAGGTGGCTCATCAGGTGGTACATGCTCGGTGCGTCGAACGGCGAGCTGCCGAGGAACACGGCCGGGTAGCCGAGGATCTGCTGGATCCGGGGGTCCTTGAAGCGCTTCTCGACGAAGGACTGCAGGGGTTGCAGGAGGAGCGACCCGATGCGCGGGAGCCTCCGCAGCACGTCAGGCCTGAAGAACGGCAGGAAGGACTGGAAGGTGGAGTAGAGGAAGCGCTTCTTCGCGATCTCGTAGGCGTCCTCGGCCGAGTCGAGGTAGCGCGAGAGCTGCTGGCCGGCACCGGCCTCCATGGACTCGAACAGCTTGGTGACGGCCTCGCGGTCGGCGGGGACGTCGACGGTGTCGAGGCCCTTCTCGAAGATCACCCGGTACCCGGGGTCCAGCTTCACGAGGTCAAGCTGCTCGGCGGCGCTGGTGCCCATGAGCTTGAAGAAGTGATCGATCACCTCGGGCATGAGGTACCAGGACGGGCCGGTGTCGAAGCGGAAGCCGTCCTGCTCCCACGACCCGGCGCGGCCGCCCACCTGGTCACGCTTCTCGAGCAGCGTGACGCGGTGGCCCTCCTTGGCCAGCAGGGCCGACGTCGCAAGCCCTCCGATACCGCCGCCGATGACGACGACGTCCTGTCCGCCGACGCGCGGACGTGTTCCCCTGTTCGGTGAAGCTGTCGTGGTCATGCCGTCCTCTCGTGCGCGGTGAGTCCCGGTAACGCGCGACCGGCGAAAGCTTGCGCCATGATGCGGACCTTGACCGGGTTGGGTACCCGGACGCGCGCCCTCAGGAGGTCGTCGGCGGGCGTGCGCCGCAACCGGAGGGCGAGCTCCGTGAAGAGTCCCTGGGCCAGGGCGACGGCGCGTCGCGGCGTCGCGGGGAGCCCCGGAAGGGCCGCGGCCGAGATCCTCAGGTCCTCGTCGATGTCGTCCAGCAGCCGTGCCTTGTCCGCCTCGGTGAAGCTTCCCGGGCGGACGCCGGGGAAGTAGCTGCGCCCGAGGGTCGAGAAGTCCTCCGCGAGGTCCCGCAGGAAGTTGATCTTCTGGAAGGCGGCACCGAGATGGCGGGCACCGTCGACGAGCACGGCGTCCTCCCCCGGGGTGACCGGACGGCCGACGAGGAACGCCCGCAGGCACATCAGGCCGACGACCTCCGCGGATCCGTAGACATAGAGGTCGAACGACTCCTGGGTGTGCTCGTGCTGGGTGATGTCGGCCCGCATGGACGCGAAGAAAGGACGTGTCAGGTCGACGCCGATCCCGGTGGTGCGTGCCGTGACGGCGAACGCGTGGACCACGAGGTTCGCGCTGTAGCCCGTGGCCATGGCGTGCTCCGTCTCGCGTTCGAGGCCGTCGAGCAGCGCTCGGACGCCGTCGGGCGACACACCGGCACCCGCGGCGGCGCCGTCGACGATCTCGTCGGCGACGCGCACGAGGGCGTACACGGCCTCGATGTGGCCGCGCGTGGTGCGGTCGAGGATCCGCGAGGCGAGACCGAAGGACGTCGAGTAGCAGCGGATGACCTCCGCGGAGGTCTTGAGCGCGGCGGCGTTGTACCGCGCGAGGGAGTCGTCGATGCCCACTCAGTGCACCCGGTCCACGAGCGCCGTCACCACGGGATCGAGGGCGTGCCGCATGGCAGCGGGGATCACGTCGGCGTCCAGGTGCGTCCGCGCGCGGTCCGCGTACTCCGCTGCGAGGTCCGCCGAGTACTGCTTCGCCCCGCTGTCCACGAGGACGCGGCGCACCACGTCGGCGTCGGCCGCGGACATGCCGGGGCTGCCGACGAGCGAGGAGATGCGGGACCATTCGGGCCGCGCCGCGACATAGGCGAGCAGTGCCGTTCGCTTGCCCTCGCGGAGGTCACCCCAGTTCGTCTTGCCGGTCCGGGTCTCGTTGCCGAAGACGCCGAGGAGGTCGTCGGCGATCTGGTAGGCGATCCCCGCGTCACGGCCGAAGTCGCCGAGGCGCACGATGACCTCCTCCTCCGCGCCGGCGAGGACAGCGCCGGCCTGCAGGGGACCTTCGAACGAGTACACCGAGGTCTTCAGCCGCGCCATGCGGACGATCTCGTCGAGCGGCGGCATCTCGGAGGTCAGCGACGTCTCGATGTCGAGGAACTCCCCCGCGGCCGAGGCGAACACCGCTTCGTCGAAGATGTCACCGAGGCTGCGGCGCATCGCCGGCTCCGCATGGACGCGGTCCAGCAGACGGTGGGCGTTGGAGAGGGCGAGGTCACCGGCCACCACGCCCGCGGAGATGCCGATGTGCTGCGCGCCTGCGGGAGCGATGCCCGCCGCCTCCGCGAGATTGCGGTACCGGCCGGACACGTTGGGGATGCCGCGGCGCACGAAGTCCCGATCGATGACGTCGTCGTGCACGATCAGTGCGGTGTGCAGCAGCTCGAACGCGGCGCCGAGAACGGCGGCGTTCTCGAGGTCACGCCCGCCGAGCGTCTGGTAGGCGGACATCACCAGGCGCGGACGGAACCGTTTGCCGCCGGCGGTGCACCGCTCGAGGGTCTCCCAGAGCGCGTGGTACCCGGGGCCGATCTTCGCGGCGCGGACCTTCGACTCCTCGAACAGACGCTCGAGGGCACCCTCGACCTGCTGGAGCCCGGCGGGCTCGACCAGCAGAGTGTCCATGTCCATAGGTAAAGTAAACAACGGATGAGGCGCGCCTGACGAAACGCGGACGGACGACGGCGGCCCACGGGCCCGAGCCGACGGGCCGCGGGGTGCACGGACGAGCAGCGGGAAGAGAGCCATGATGGCGAGCGAAGCAGGGACGATGCAGCAGGACGTCACGGGCGGCACGGCCGCGGACGGCGCCACCGAACTGGTGGTCCTGCTCGCCGAGGACGGCACTCCGCTCGGGACGCACGAGAAGGCGACCGTCCACACCCTCGACACCCCGCTGCACCTCGCGTTCTCCACCCACGTCTACGACGACGCCGGCCGCATCCTGGTCACGCGCCGTGCGCTGGGCAAGAAGGCCTGGCCCGGCGTCTGGACCAACTCGTTCTGCGGACACCCCGCCCCTGGTGAGGCCTTCGAGGACGCCGTGCGTCGTCGCGCGGCGCAGGAGCTCGGTTTCACCGTCCGCGACATCAGGCCGGCCCTGCCGGACTTCCGGTACCGGGCGGTCGACGCCTCGGGGATCGTCGAGAACGAGATCTGCCCGGTGTACACGGCGATGGCCGACAGTGCGGTCGATCCGCTGCCCGACGAGGTCATGGACGTGCAGTGGGTCGACGCCGCGGAGCTCGTCCGGGCCGTCACCGCCACCCCCTGGGCCTTCAGCCCGTGGCTCACCCTCCAGCTCCCCCTGCTCTACCCGCAGGGCGCCGACGGGCCCGGGCCACGCACGTCCGCCTGACGCTCCACCCCCGCACGATACGCCCCGGGGCAGCGCCCCAGGACACCACGGCATCATTCAAGGACGAAAGAGAGCATCGCCATGGCGACACCCACGCCCGCACCCGACGACGTCGTGATCGTGGGAGGTGCCCGGACACCCCAGGGGCGCCTCAACGGTCAGCTCGCGTCCTTCACCGCCGTCGAGCTCGGCGCACTCGCCATCCGGGGCGCGCTCGAGCGCTCGGGTGTCGACCCCGCGTCCGTGGGCGCCGTCCTGATGGGTCACGTGGTCCAGGCGGGGTGCGGTCAGAACCCGGCGCGGCAGTCCGCCGTGAAGGCGGGCGTCCCCTGGAACGTCCCCGCGACCACCCTGAACAAGGTCTGCCTCTCCGGGCTCACCGCTGTCATCGACGCCGCGCGCCTGATCCGGGCCGGCGAGGCCGACGTGGTGGTCGCCGGTGGGCAGGAATCGATGACGCGAGGGCCTCACCTGCTGCCCGGCTCGCGCCAGGGCTGGACCTACGGATCCATCCAGGCGCTCGACTCCGTGGCCCACGACGGCCTGACCGACGCCTTCGACGCCGAGTCGATGGGCGCCTCCACCGAGCGCGGCAACGTGCGGCTGGAGATCGACCGCGCTGCGCAGGACGGCGTGGCCGCGGCGTCCCACCAGCGTGCCGCAGCGGCGACGGAGAGCGGCGTCCTGGCCGAGGAGATCGTGGCCGTCACGGTGAAGCAGCGCAAGGGCGACGACCTCGTCCTCACCACGGACGAAGGCATCCGACCGGCCACCACGGTGGAATCACTCGGTGCCCTGCGGCCGGCGTTCAACCCCGATGGCGCCATCACGGCGGGCAACTCGTCGCCGCTGTCCGACGGCGCCGCAGCGCTCGTGCTCACCTCGCGGTCCTACGCGGAAGAGGCGGGGCTGACCGTCCTCGCCGTCGTCGGGAAGCCCGGTCAGGTCGCCGGACCGGACAACACCCTGCACTCACAACCGTCGGCGGCGATCGCGCAGGCGCTGGAGCGCGCGGGCTGGACGGCGGCGGAGCTCGACTTCATCGAGATCAACGAGGCCTTCGGATCGGTGGCCGTGCAGTCGCTGAAGGATCTCGGGTACCCGCTCGAGCAGTGCAACATCCACGGAGGCGCGATCGCCCTCGGCCACCCGATCGGCGCATCAGGTGCGCGCCTGGCCCTGCATGCGGCCATGGAGCTCACGCGTCGCGGTGGAGGGCGGTCGGCGGTAAGCCTGTGCGGCGGCGGCGGCCAGGGCGAGGCCCTGCTGCTCTGGCGCTAGCCCCTCCCCGACGCCCCCGACCGCGGCGACCCCCTGGCCTGACCTCCGGGCACAAGCCACCCGCGTCCGCGCCGGAGCCGGAGGGGACCCGCTGAGAACATGAAAGGCCCCGCTTCGCAGGAAGCGGGGCCTTTCGGGTGATGCGTGTCCCGTCGAACGGGACGATGCGTCGGTACTACTACTTGAGCGTGACGGTGGCGCCGGCAGCCTCGAGGGACTCCTTGGCCTTCTCGGCAGCTTCCTTCGTTGCGCCCTCGAGGACGGCCTTGGGCGCGCTGTCGACGACGTCCTTGGCTTCCTTGAGGCCGAGCGAGGTGAGCGCGCGAACTTCCTTGATCACTGCGATCTTCTTGTCGCCTGCAGCCTCGAGGATGACGTCGAATGCCGTCTGCTCCTCTTCGACTGCGTCGGCGCCGCCACCGGCGGGGCCTGCGACGGCGACCGCAGCAGCGGTCACGTCGAAGGTCTCCTCGAACAACTTGACGAAGTTCGAGAGTTCGATGATGGACAGTTCCTTGAAAGCTTCGATGAGCTCTTCGTTGGTGAGCTTCGCCATGAGTGGCGTCCTTCCGTTAGTGGTGCTGGGCACCGTGAGCATGAGGGGGTCGAGAAGAACTACGCCTGTTCGGGCGCAGCGGCTTCCTCGGCAGCGGGGGCTTCAGGAGCAGCGTCTGCGGGTGCAGCAGCTTCCTCTGCGGCGGGGGCTTCGGGAGCGGCGTCTGCAGGAGCAGCAGCTTCCTCGGCGGCGGGGGTTCCGGCGTCGTCCGCCGATGCGGCTCCGCCTTCTTCCTCGAGCTTGACCCGCAGGGCGTCGGCAGTCCGCGCGAGAGCGGACATCGGTGCCTTGAGGACGGCTGCGACGCGCGAGAGCTGGAGCTCACGTGATTCGAGTGCTGCCAGGGCGACGACCTCGGAGGCCTCGAGAGCCTTGCCCTCGAAGATGCCGGTCTTGATGATGAGCTTCGGGTTGGCTTTCGCGAAATCCGTGAGGCTCTTCGCTGCTGCAACGGCGTCGCCCTTGATGAAGGCGATCGCGGTGGGTCCGGACAGCTGGCCTTCGAACGCGTCGATGCCTGCTTCCTTCGCCGCGATGCCGGTCAGGGTGTTCTTGACGACCGAGAACTTGGTGTCGGCACCGAGGGCGCGACGCAGTTCCTTCAGCTTTGCAACGGTGAGTCCACGGTATTCGGTCAGGACAGCAGCGGTGGATTCGTTGAAATCGGTGGTGATCTCATCCACTGCGGAAACCTTTGTAGGCGTTGCCATAACCCTCCTTCCGGGAATAGGCGCCGGGCGTGCCAGCCCCAATAAAAAACGCCCCGTGCAGATGCACGGGGCTGGGCTCGACACGGGCGCAAGGCCGGTGGGGAGAAGCTTCGTTCACCTGCGTAGGCCGTCCCTCACGGGAACTTTCGGATCCTCGTCCTTCTTCATCACGACGCACGGGTGCGCTGCTCGGAAGCGGAAAGGGATCGACCGACGGTCTTTGGTCCTCCAAGCGTACGGGACGCCGGGAGTGCTCACCAAATCAGGCCGTCGCGGTGACCTTCTGCCAGCCCGCGGTGCGTCCGGACGGACGGAACCCCAGCGCCGTATTGACGTCGAGCATGAAGGCGTTCTCCTCCGCGTTCCACCTCCCGGGCACAGAAAAGCCCCGCGGCGCATGCCGCAGGGCTTTTCCGTGAGCGTGGGTCGACCTAGACGGCGAACACCTTGGTGACGGCCGGGTCGACCGGGATGCCGGGACCGAAAGTCGTCGAGACGGTCGCCTTCTGGATGTAGCGTCCCTTCGAGGCCGACGGCTTGAGGCGGAGGATCTCCTCGAGCGCCGCAGCGTAGTTCTCGCCCAGCTGCTGCTCCTGGAAGGAGACCTTGCCGATGATGAAGTGGAGGTTCGAGTGCTTGTCCACGCGGAAGTCGATCTTTCCGCCCTTGATGTCGGTGACCGCCTTCGCGACGTCGGCCGTGACCGTGCCGGTCTTCGGGTTCGGCATCAGGTTGCGGGGGCCGAGGATCTTTCCGAGGCGTCCCACCTTGCCCATGAGGTCCGGGGTCGCAACGGCGGCGTCGAAGTCGGTCCAGCCGCCCGAGACCTTCTCGATCATGTCGTCGGAACCGACGAAGTCGGCGCCGGCAGCGATCGCGGCCTCTGCCTTCTCACCGGTGGCGAAGACCAGGACGCGGGCGGTCTTGCCCGTGCCGTGGGGAAGGTTCACCGTTCCGCGAACCATCTGGTCCGCCTTACGGGGGTCCACTCCGAGGCGGAGTGACACCTCGACCGTGGCGTCGAACGAGGAGGGGTTGGTCTCCTTCGCGAGGACGACCGCCTCAAGGGGGGCGTAGTGCTTGTCCGCCTCGATCTTCGCGGCGGCTCCTCGATATGCTTTGCTGCGCTGTGCCATCTGCTTGTTCTCCTTATGCAGTCGTGGTCGTCGGACCGCGCTGGGCCCTGCCACTCACGCCGTCGTACGCCGGAGCGTCGTCGTCGTGCCGTCTGGTGGTGGTGTGCCCTGGCCGGAGGGACCGGCCGGGGCGGATGTCGAGGTGCGTCAGCCCTCGACCGTGATGCCCATGGAGCGGGCGGTGCCGGCGATGATCTTGGCAGCTGCCTGGACGTCGTTGGCGTTGAGGTCGTCCATCTTCATGGTGGCGATCTCCTCGACCTGCGCGTTGGTCAGCTTGGCGACCTTCACCGTGTGGGGCGTGCCCGATCCCTTGGCGACTCCGGCTGCCTTCTTGATGAGCTCGGCTGCCGGCGGGGTCTTGGTGATGAAGGTGAACGAGCGGTCCTCGTACACCGTGATCTCCACGGGGATGACGTTGCCGCGCTGGGACTCCGTGGCGGCGTTGTACGCCTTGCAGAATTCCATGATGTTGACACCGTGCTGACCGAGCGCGGGACCAATGGGAGGAGCCGGGTTGGCGGCGCCTGCATTGATCTGCAGCTTGATGAGGCCGGTGACCTTTTTCTTGGGGGCCATGAAAGGGTCCTTCTCTTGCATTGCGATCCCGCGGGACAGGAGCGTCCGCGCGGGGTGGTGGCCGTCATGGCGTGACGGCCTGACGTCGCTCCCCGGCTAAGCGAGCCGGGAGGCGACGAAGCTTACTGGATCTTCGTGACCTGCGTGTACGAGAGCGTGACCGGGGTCTCGCGCTCGAAGATCGAGACCAGCACGACGAGCTGCTGCGACTCGTGCTTGATCTCGGAGATGGTGGCCTGGAGGGTCTCGAAGGGGCCCTCGTTGACGGTCACGGGCTCGCCGACCGTGAAGTTGACCGTCGCCGGGGTGAAAGCGGGCTGGACCGGCTTGCCCGACTCGGCGTCCATGTGGACGATCGTGTGCTCGAGCATCGAGAAGACCTCGGACAGGCTGAGCGGAACGGGGTTGTGAGCGTTGCCCACGAAGCCCGTGACGCCCGGCGTGTGGCGCACGGCGCCCCAGGACTCGTCCGTCAGTTCCATCCGCACGAGCACGTAGCCCGGGATGCGCACGCGGTTGACGATCTTCCGCTGCGTGTTCTTGATCTCGACGACCTCTTCCATCGGGACCTGGATCTCGTAGATGAAATCCTCCATGTCCAGCGTCTGGATACGGGTCTCGAGGTTGGCCTTCACGCGGTTCTCGTAGCCGGCGTAGGAGTGGATGACGTACCAGTCACCGTCCTGGCGACGGAGCTTGGCCTTAAACTCAGCTACGGGATCGACGACGGGAGCCTCCTCGGCGTCCGCGTCCTCCGAACCGTCGGCATCGGGGTCGGTCTCCTCGGAGTCGGCCCCGTCCTCGGTGTCGACCCCGTCCTCGGTGTCGACCCCGTCAGCTCCGGCCTCGTCGATGCCGAGCTCGTCGGATCCGGCGGTCGGGTCGGCCTCGACGTCGTCCGCGAGCAGGCCGTCCTCGGCAGCGACGTCGGTCGCTGTGGGGTAGGCGTCGGAATCGTCAGCAGGCACGTCGGAGGCGGGGGCCTCGACCTCCCCCTCCGTTCCGTACTCCTCGTTCTCCAGACCATCTTCGGGAGTGATCTGCCGTTCGAGTTCTTGCTCGGACACCTAGCCGCCTGCTTTCTGACATTCTTCGGGAGTTGTTCTGCTTGCGTACGCTCGGGCGCCGCCTCGGATCCTACGGAGGACCGTCGACCGGGGTCGCGGCGTCAGTTGCCGCCGAACACCCAGATCGCCCCGCGCCCGAACAGGAGGTCCAGGCCGGTCACGAGGAGCATCATGATGACCACGAAGACGAGCACGGTGATGGTGAACCTGACCAGTTCCCGGCGGGTCGGGGTGACCACCTTGCCGAGTTCCGCGAAGACCTGACGGATGAACAGCATGATGCGTCCGAAGAACCCTCGCGTGGGAGCCTTCTTCTCGGAAGGGCTTCCCTGGGAGCTGCTCGCAGCCGTATCGGTCACCGTCAACCTCATCAATCTGTGTGGTCTCCCAGCCGGACCACCAGTGGCGCCCTCAGCTGATCATGTTTACCGCCGCGCGGGGCCTGTGCCTGCACCGGGGCTTCGTGATCTGTTTCTGCCGTACCCTCGCCGAACATCTGCGAGGGCCACGCGCAGGGCAGACAGGACTCGAACCTGCAACCTGCGGTTTTGGAGACCGCTGCGCTACCAATTGCGCCACTACCCTTCGGGTCGTCACCATGATCGGGCCGCTCCCCGAGGGCACGAACCATCATGGTGTTTCAACACCGAGGGACAAGTCTACGCATGGAGCGGCGGAACGTCGAACCCGGGGATGGGGCGCACCGCCTCCGCGCCTCCCCGTCCGCGGCATCGCGGCGCCCTGCTCCTTCGCGTCCGCTTCATGACGGCGACCGGCACGCTGCCTTCGGCCGCCGTGAGCGCCCCGCCTAAGCTGGGAGCAGCCAACGACTCCTCCAACGCCACGGAAACGGGACCCGATGAACGCGATGACCCACGACTCCACCCGCGCAGCGCTTCCCCGGATCTCCCGGCGGATCGGGTCCATCGCGGAGTCCGCCACGCTCGCCGTCGACGGCAAGGCCAAGGCGCTGAAGGCGGCTGGACGCCCCGTGATCGGCTTCGGCGCGGGAGAACCGGACTTCCCCACACCGGACTACATCGTCGAGGCGGCCGTCGCCGCGGCCCGGCAGCCGAGATTCCACCGCTACTCCCCCGCGGGAGGCCTGCCCGAGCTCAAGCAGGCCATCGCCGAGAAGACCCTGCGGGACTCGGGCTACGCGGTGGACCCCGCGCAGGTGCTGGTGACCAACGGCGGCAAGCAGGCCGTCTACGAGGCGTTCGCGGCGCTGCTGGATCCCGGCGACGAGGTGCTGGTCCCCACGCCGTACTGGACCACCTACCCGGAGGCGATCAGGCTCGCGGGAGGCGTGCCCGTGGAGGTGTTCGCCGGCCCCGAGCAGGGATACCTCGTGACCGTCGACCAGTTCGAGGCAGCCCTGACCGAACGCACCAAGGTGCTGCTGTTCGTCTCGCCGTCCAACCCCACGGGCGCGGTGTACGGCGCCGACGCCGTCCGCGAGATCGGTGAGTGGGCCTCGGCGCGGGGCCTGTGGGTGGTGACGGACGAGATCTACGAGCACCTGACGTACGACGGCGTACCGTTCACCTCGATCGCGACGGCTGCGCCCGCGCTCGCGGACAAGGTGGTCATCCTCAACGGCGTGGCGAAGACCTATGCCATGACGGGCTGGCGCGTGGGATGGATGGTCGGCCCGACCGACCTGGTGAAGGCCGCGACGAACCTGCAGTCCCACGCGACCTCGAACGTCTCCAACGTGCCGCAGATGGCCGCCCTCGCCGCGGTGTCCGGGCCTCTGACCGCCGTCGAGGAGATGAAGGTGGCGTTCGACCGCCGTCGTCGCGCGATGGTCTCGGCGCTGGACGCGATCGACGGCGTGGACTGCCCCACCCCGCACGGTGCTTTCTACGCCTACGCCGACGTCCGCGCGCTCCTCGGCCGGAGCTTCGACGGCGTGAGGCCCGCGACCTCCGCGGAGCTGGCCGCGCTGATCCTCGAGAAGGTGGAGGTCGCGGTGGTCCCCGGCGAGGCGTTCGGGCCGAGCGGCTACCTGCGCCTCTCCTACGCACTCGGCGACGACGACCTCGCGACCGGCGTGGGCCGCCTGCAGGAGTTCCTGGGCTCCGCGACCTAGGACGCGGAGCTGCCCTCCCGGCCGCCCGGGCCACCGACGGTCCGCACACACCATCCGCACACGCCGTCCGCGGAGGTCACAGGAGCCTGCGCTCCGTGGCCCAGCGCGTGAGTTCGTGGCGGGACGAGAGCTGCAGCTTCCGGAGCACCGCGGAGACGTGCGTCTCGATCGTCTTGACCGAGATGAACAGCTCCTTCGCGGTCTCCTTGTAGCTGTAGCCCCGGGCGATCAGCCGCATGACCTCCAGTTCGCGCGCGGAGAGTCGGTCGAGCTCGTCGTCCACGGCCACGGAGGCCGTACCGAAGGCGTCGAGCACGAAGCCGGCGAGCCGGGGCGAGAACACGGCGTCCCCCGACGCGATCCGCTGGACGGCGTCGGTGATCTCGGGACCGGAGATCGTCTTGGTCACGTAACCGCGAGCGCCGGCACGGATGACCGCCACGACGTCCTCGGCCGAGTCCGAGACGCTCAACGCGAGGAACCGGGACGCCGCTCCGCGCCGGGTGCAACGGTGGATCACCTCGGCCCCGCCCCCGCCGCTCCCGCCGGGCAGGTGCACGTCGAGGAGCACGACGTCGGGCGCGGTAGCTGCGATGACCGCCTCCGCCTCCTCGACCGTCGCGGCCTCGCCGAGCACGGTGATGGCGGACCCCAGCGCGGCGCGCAGGCCCGAGCGGAAGATGCCGTGGTCGTCGACGATCACCACGGAGACCGTCGCCGGCCCTGATGACCTTGCTGCCAGGTCGCCGTCCGGCCTGCTCTCGTCCGTTCTGCTGTCCCCTGTCATGGTCCCGCCCACCTCCTCGTCCGGGTACTCCCGGACATCGTCCTCACGGTCGTTCCCGGGCGATCCTCGCATTCATCCATCCAGTCATCCACCCAATGATCCGCGCAGTTATCCGCGCGGTGATGGGTGTGTCGCCGTCCGGCCTGCTCGCGGGATCCGGTATCCCGACAGGAACAGCCCGTCATGCTCGGCCCGCGTCGACGGGCGCCGCACCGGGCTGGGAGGAGGGTGCCGCGGCCGGCGTCGTAGGAGGCATTGTCCGTGGCAGGCGCAGGCGCACCTCCGTGCCGTCGTCGTCGCTCCTGATCTCCGACGAGCCGCCGTGGCGGCGCATCCTGCTGTGGATGGACTCGCGGATGCCCGCACGGTCCGCGGGCACCGCTCCCGGATCGAACCCGGCGCCGCGATCCCGTACGAACACCTCGACGGCGTCGGGCGAGGCCTCGAGATACACCGAGACGGGCCCGCCCGCATGCCGTGCGGCATTGAGCATCGCCTCGCGGGCCGCCTGCGCCAGGGCATCCCCCGCCGGCCCCGGTTCCGCATCGCCCACGGCGACGACGGACACCGGGTGCCCGTACATGTCCTCGACCTCGCCCGCGGTGACCCTCAGGCGTTCGGCGAGGCTGCCGGGATCCCGCGCCGGGTCCGCGAACAGCCACTGGCGCAGTTCACGCTCCTGGGCGCGCGCCAGGCGCAGGACGTCGGTCTCGGAACCGGCCCTGTTCTGGATGAGCGCGAGGGTCTGCAGGACGGAGTCGTGCAGGTGCGCGGCGATCTCCGCCCGCTCCGTCTCACGGACGCGCGCCTCGCGCTCGTTCTCAAGATCCCGCCAGAAGGCGAGCCCCCACGGCGCCAGCACCAGCCCCACGCCCGCCAGGACGGCGAGGACGGCGACGACGGTCGCCACCGTCAGGGTCCACGAGCCGCTGCTGGACAGCGCCACGAGCACACCCGTGACGACCAGGACGATCCCGGCGAGAAGGCGCAGCGGACCGCCGGCCCGCTCGGCTCCCGCCCGGTCCATGACGCGGGCACGCCGGACGTCGTCCAGCTGGGACCACGCGAGGGCGGCGCCGGTGGCGACCACGGCGATGGGGACGAAGAACCCCCAGTCGACGCGCACGCCGAGCAGCTGCAGGATCACGACGGCCGCGGTGAGCAGGAGGGCCGTACCGAACAGGATCTCCCGCCGACCTGCGCCGAGCGTCCACTCCCGCCAGTGCTCGCTCGCCGACTGACCTGCGGCCCGGCCGGCCGGTGGGGTCGGAGCCCCGGACACGGCGCCGGGCTGCGATGGTGACGTGCCGCGGGCTCCTGCGGGTACGGCAGCGCCCGCCTGCGCGCCCGCGCCCGCGCCGACGACGTCGTGCATGAAGGCGGCGGGACCTGTGCGGCGCTCCGCCTGCGCCGCGCGATCCGCCGCGGTGGGGACGAAGATCCAGAGCCAGGCGTAGAGCACGAGGCCCGCGCCGGAGGCGAGGGTCAGGACGGCCATGGCCACCCGGACCCAGGACCGCTTCACTTCGAGGTGCGTGGCGAGGCCGGCGCACACGCCGGCGATCACGCCGTCGGAGCTACGGAGCAGGGCTGGTCTCACGTCCTCATGAAAGCACGCCTCCCTGCCATCATGGAGGTTCTCGGTCAGGAATCAGGGCGCTCTCAGGGTCGAGTCAGGGTAGGCCCCCATGGTCCGGGGACTCCCCCGGCGCGACGATGGAGTCATGACCTCAGCACCCACCCCAGGCGGGCCGTCCTGGCAGCACGAACCGGCCGCACCGACGGCGGAGCCTCCCGGCTCCTCCCCGTTCTTCCGCTGGATCCGCGGACTCGACATCACCAGGACCTCCGACCGCTGGATCGGCGGTGTCTCCGGGGCGATCGCGCACCGCACCGGCCTCGACCTGGCACTCGTCCGGGGGCTCATCGTGATCCTCTGCGTGTTCGGCGGTATCGGCGTGCTGCTGTACGGCCTCGCGTGGGCGTTGCTCCCCGAACCCGACGGCCGGATCCACGTGGAGCAGGCCGGTCGCGGTTCCTGGACCTCCGGGCTGACGGGTGCAGCAGCCTTCGTGGTGATCGGACTCGTCCAGCCCAACATCCCGCTCCTCGGCGACGGCGGGGCGGGCGGACTGCTCTGGGCGCTCTTCTGGATCGGCGCCGTGGTCCTGTTCGTCTACTGGATCGTCAACCGTTCAGGCCGTACGGGCGGCGCCGACGGGTCCGGTGCAGACGGAACCGGTTTCGGCGGCCCCGGTTCCGGGGGGCCCGGTTCGGGTGGACCCGGGTTCAGCGGGCCCGGCACCGGCGCCGGACCTACCCGGCCGTACGGACCGGTACCCGGCGGTCCCGTTCCCACCGGACCCGTCGGCGGGCCGGACCCGGCAGATCCCACCTCGCCAAGTCCGACGTCGGGCACGTCCACACCGGCGACGCCCGTCCATCCCGCCTCCCCGGGTGCGGGCCCAGGTGCCGAGGGGGCGAACGATGCCGCGGCACCGCCCGATGCCTCTGACGACACCGTCTCCCTGCCCTACCGTCCCGATTCCCTGACCCGCCCCCTCCCGACGCCGTTCCCGTCACCCGGTGGGCCCGCCGGCACCGCCTGGTCGGCGGAGGCCTACGGCACGCCGTCCTCCGGCTACGGGTACTCCTCCCTCTACCCACGCGGACCGGACTCCGCGGCACGGGGCGTGCCGTCGGCGCGAGCCACGCGGGTCCGTCCTGTGCGGCCCTCGGGCTCGGCGACGGCGTTGCTGATCGGCGCCGCCGTCATCGTCGCCGCGGCGGTCCTGGCGGCCGATTACCTCGGCGCCCTCGGCGTCGGGAACCCTGCTCTCATCGCGTGTGCCGCGGCCGCCGTCATCCTCGCACTGGGGGTGATCGTCCTCGGCGCACGGGGGCGCACGTCCGGTCTCGTCGGCGTCGCGGCCACCCTGGCCCTGATCGGCGGCCTCGTCGCCTCCTTCTCGTCGGCCGGCGGCGCGTGGGTCGTCGCCCGGGACAACCGGACGACGCCGGCCACCCTGCAGACCGCCGCCGAGGGCTACACCATCCTCGCCGCGGAGAGCACGATCGACCTCACCGAGGTGCAGCGACCCGACGAGGACGTCACGGTGCCGGTCACCACCCTCGTCAGCGACGTCACCGTGATCGTGCCCGAGGACGTCCCCGTCGAGGTGCGGACCCGCGTGGCACTCGGTTCCGCGGATGCCCGCGGCACGGCCGTGGACGGGGATGCCGCCCCCGCATTTCGGAGCGACGCCGGGGTCCTGGAGGTCGGCGACCGCGACCTCACGCCGGGCGCGTCCGGCCCCCGCATCCTCCTCGACGTGACAGGCGCCCTCAGCGAGGTCACCGTCCTGACCGCCTCGGCAGCCGACGGCACGTCCTCCGAGATCGCACCGCCGACCCCCAGCCCGAGCACGAGCCCAACAGGAGAGACCCCATGAGTACCGCGATCACCACCCCACCGCGCCGGGCCCGGCTCGTCACCGTCGTCTGGGGGGTGACCCTGCTGATCGGCGCGGGGCTCCTCCTCCTCGGCCCGCTCATCGCCGTCTCGATCGATCCCGTGATCGTGGCCCTCGGGCTGCTGGTCGGCGTCGGACTCGCGCTCGTGGCCGGGGGCGTCCTGTCCCTGCGGAAAGGTGGCACCACGACCGAGGACCCGACCGGCGTCGACGACCTCGACGACGACTGGCGCAGTACCTACCGGGGCGATCGCGACCCGACCGCGTACTGACCCTCATGGCGGTGCAGTAGCGTCGTCGTCCACCGGCACGCCCGTCACCCGCACGACCCCGCCCCACCCCCTCCACCAGGTACGATCCTCTCCCCGAAAGGCACATCATGCAGTCCTTCTACCGCGTCCTCCGCTCCTCCCCCCTCAAGCGCGCACCCGGCGGACTCCTGGGCGGGATCGCAGCCGGGATCGCGCGCCAGTACGGCTGGCGCGTGAGCTACGTCCGCATCGCGATGCTCCTGAGCTTCCTGCTGCCCTTCGTCGGCATACCGCTCTACCTGGTGCTGTGGCTCCTGCTGCCGACCACGGACGGCACCATCGCGCTCGAGAAGGTGCTCACCCGCTGACCCGCCCCGGCGCCGCGGGCGGCGGTGAGGAGGGCCCGAGGACGGTGCGCCGTCCTCCCGCCCGACCTGCAAAGATGGATGGCGTGTCGAAGCCCACCGCTGCCCGCAGCTTCCCCCGCCTGCTCGTCGCCGCCTGTGCGTTCCTCTTCGTGTCCGGCTACTTCGTGGTCCGGTTCCCCGACGTCGAGGGGGCGGAGTACGCCTCCTACGGCTTCAACCTCCTCATCGCGCTCCCGGCGTTCGTCGCGATCGTGCACCAGCTCGGTGCGGCACGCGGGGTCGCGACCCTGGCTGCGGTGTCGGTGTTCGGCTACCTGATCGAAGGCTTCGGGGTCGCCACGGGCGTACCCTACGGCGAGTTCTACTACGGCGAGGCCATGGGGCCGAGGATCCTCGACCTTGTTCCCTACCTGCTCCCGCTCTCCTACGTGCCGCTCGTGATCGGTGCCGTGGCGATGGTGTCCGGATCGGGCACCGCACTCCGCAGGATCGTGCTCGGCGGGCTGCTGCTGGTCGTGATCGACGGTGTCCTGGATCCGGGAGCGGTGGCCCTCGGCTTCTGGATCTGGCCCGGCGGCGGCCCCTATTACGGCATTCCGCTCTCCAACTACGTGGGCTGGTTGATCTCCGGTCTCATCGCCTCAGCCCTCGTGACCCTGATCGGCGGGCGGCGGCTCACAGCGCGACCGCTGCGCCCCGGCCTGCTCGACAGCCTGCTCGTCTCGATGTTCCTGTGGCTGGGCGTCTGCATCTTCTCGGGGCTGGTGTTCCCCGCCGTCCTCGCCGCGGCGCTGATCATCGCACTGGTGCGACGGCGCCTACAGCTCGCCCGCGCGGCGTCGACGACGTCGGAATCCTCCGAGGCCCTGGGAGCCCGGGCCCGCTGACGGGTCGAACCACCGGACCCCGGAACCACTCCGACCCGCGAGGGACGCTGGGGTCACGAGGGATCCAGGAGGGTTTCGGGTCCGCGAGCACCTCCGGTATCGCGCGTGTCGAGCCCCGTGACCGTTCGAAAAAATCTGTTGGTGCTACCAGCGGTTCAGACGGGCCCGAGCCGTGCCAGGAGCTTCTGCGTGGACATCATGGCGCCGCCGAGGACCGCCGGGAGCCCGCCGCCCGGATGGACCGACGCACCGACCCTCCACAGCCACGGCCGCAGCGGATCCGAGTAGGGCGGGACGTGGAACGGCCCGCTCATCCAGGCGGGATGCACCGCGCCGTACAGCGCTCCGCCGGCCGACCCGCGCTCGCCGAAGTAGCCGGGGTCGAGGATCTCGTGCCGTGCGATGTAGCTCTCGAGGGGCTCGGGCAGTCCGAGCACGCGCGTGGTCCGGTCGAGCTCGCGCTGCACGAAGGGGTCCGCCAGCGTGTAGGTCTTCCCGTTCGCGGGTGCGGTCAGCAAGAGGGCGAGCGTCGCGGCGCTGTTCGGGTAGACACCCTCCGCCGGGTAGTAGTTGGCAAAGGCCATGGTCTGGTCGGGCTCCTCGCCCGCTTCCAGGCTGCGGTACAGCGCGGCCGGACCGTCCGGCATCACCACGCCGTGCCGCGGCGTCCCCGCCGGGAGCGGGCGCTCGAGGACGGCGTAGATCCCGACCGCCGAGCAGGTGAGCTTCCGCGGCGTCCGTGGGGGCCGTCCGCCCAGCAGGCCTGCGAGGCGGTGGGCATCCAGACCGCTGACGACGGCGTCGGCCGGATAGGTCCCCACGGAGGTGACCACACGACGTCGTCCGATCCGGTGGGCGCCCTCCCCCGTCCGGATCTCCACGCCGGAGCCGAGCGCGATGCGCTCGAGGGACCGGACGAGTTCGTAGATGCCCCCTGAGGGGATCCAGACGCCGTCCTGCGCCATGATGGCCGGCATGCTCGCGTAGAGCGCGGGTGTGCGCGTGGGGCTGACGCCCGCGTTCAGCGTGTGGATCGCGATGACCTCGCGCAGGCCGTCGGGGAGCCACGGGAGGCTGTCGAGGTAGCTGCGGGTGGTCAGTCGCCTGCCGTACAGGCCGGCGAGGCGCGCGAGCGCGGGGTACGACGACCCCTCGAGCGGCCCGGTGGTCAGCAGGCGTGAGACGTCCTCCCCGAGGATGCCGTGCTCGGCGGCGAACCGCGTCCACGCGGCATGCCAGGGGTGGCCCTGGGGAACGGGCAGGGTGCAGGCCTCGCCCCGGTAGTAGTAGGTGCCGACGTCGGACAGCCGCTCGAGTGCGAGACCGGCGACTCCCTTGGCGGGCGCGGAATCGGCGGGGGCCACGGCGTCGAGCCGCTTGAGTAGTTCCTCCCAGACCGAGGGGAAGGTGAAGAGCGACGGGCCGGTGTCCATCCGCTGGCCGTCCACCTCTATGCGGCGGCTCTTGCCGCCCACGTGGTCAGCGGCCTCGAGCAGCGTGACGCTGTGGCCTGCCCGGCCCAGCAGCGCGGCCGCGGTCAGCCCGCCGATCCCTCCACCGACGACGACGACGCGGCTCATCGGTACATCCCGAGCGTGAGCGCGACGACGAGCTGGACGCCCGCGACGGTGCCGGCGACGTAGGGGAAGGCGATCGAGTAACGGTAGAGGCGGTGTCCGGTCTCGGGTCGCGGGTCACGCCAGAGACCCCACAGCAGCCAGCCCGCGATCAGCGCGTTCACGACGGCGACCGGGAGATTGACCAGCGCGAAACACACCGTGGACACGGCCCACCAGGCGCCGCTCCAGGCGACGACGCCGCGCGGACCGAGCCGCACCGCCGTCGTCGTGATGCCCACGCCACGGTCCTCGTCGATGTCCTGGACGGCGTCGTACGTGTGTTTCGCCGCGCTCCAGGCCATGAGGCCGAGCGCCGCGGGCCAGACCGGGGTGGCGCCGAGCGCGTAGGGCACGAACACCAGCGGGAAGGCGTAGGCCGCGTTGCTCAGGGAGTCCAGGTAGGGGCGCGCCTTGAAGCGCAGCGGCGGGGCGGAGTAGAACACGAAGACGAGCGCGTAGAGCGCGATCCACACGAGCGCCGGGACCGGCAGCGTGAGCGCGAACCACGCGAGGAACGGCACGTTGGTGAGGATCACGGCGATCCAGATGGCGCGGACCTCCGACGCCCTGATCCGTGCCCCTTCGAGCGAGCCCTTGCGTGGGTTCAGGGCGTCGGTGTCCTGGTCGAAGACGTCGTTGACGCCGTAGATCAGGAGGTTGAACGGCAGGGTGAGCCAGAGCAGCAGGGCCAGGGCCTGCCCGTCCCAGAAGGCCCCGGTGAGCCAGAGGCCCACCACCCCGGTGCCGATGGTGTTGATCCACAGCACGGGCCGGGAGATGTGGATCATGCGCAGCGCCGCTGGCGCGAAACCTGCCTGGGGCACTCCGGGTGTCCTCCTCGGACCTGTGGGGCGCACCTCCGGTGAAGCCCGGAGCATGCGCGCGTGGAGGTCCCAGCCTACGTGCTCGTACCCCCGCCGGAGGTCCTGCGCACTGCCTCGCACTCCGCCCCGCACCCTGCCGTGCAAGGGGTGCCCCGGCCGCGCGGGCGGTCGGTCCGGCCCGCCGTCGTGTGTCTAGAATCATAGGCGGGCCCGACGCCGTGCTCCTGCTGGATCACCCACTCCCTCGTCAAAGGAACCCACGCCCCATGAGAATCGGAATCCTCACCAGCGGTGGCGACTGCCCCGGCCTGAACGCCGTCATCCGCGGAGCCGTGCTCAAGGGCATCAAGACGCACGACCAGGAGTTCGTCGGGTTCCGGGACGGGTGGCGCGGCGTCGTCGAGGGTGACGTCATCGACCTCCCCCGCCATGCGGTGCGCGGCATCTCGAAGCAGGGCGGCACGATCCTCGGTACATCACGGACCAACCCCTTCGAGGGCAAGGGTGGAGCCGAAGCCATCAAGGAGAACCTCGAGCGCCTCGGTATCGACGCGATGATCGCGATCGGCGGGGAGGGCACGCTCGCCGCGGCGAAGCGCCTGACCGATCTGGGCCTCAAGATCGTGGGTGTCCCGAAGACCGTCGACAACGACCTCGACGCCACCGACTACACCTTCGGCTTCGACACCGCGGTGCAGATCGCCACCGAGGCGATCGACCGTCTGCGCACCACCGGCGAATCGCACAGCCGCTGCATGATCGCCGAGGTCATGGGACGGCACGTGGGCTGGATCGCCCTGCACGCCGGCATGGCCTCCGGTGCCCACGCCATCCTCATCCCCGAGCAGCAGACGAGCATCGAGCAGATCGCCGAATGGGTGTCAACGGCCAACGCCCGCGGACGTGCTCCCCTCGTGGTCGTCGCGGAGGGCTTCGTGCCCTCCCACATGGAGCAGGCGCACTCCGAACGCGGGCTCGACACCTTCGGCCGGCCCCGGCTCGGCGGCATCTCCGACCAGCTGGCCCCCGAGATCGAGGCCCGTACGGGCGTCGAGACGCGCGCCACCATCCTGGGGCACATCCAGCGCGGCGGTGTCCCGACGTCCTTCGACCGCGTGCTCGCGACCCGCCTGGGCATGGCTGCCGTGGACTCCGTGAAGGACGAGCTGTGGGGCACCATGGTCTCGCTCCACGGCACCGAGATAGCGCACGTGGGCTTCGAGGCCGCCCTCGGCAACCTCAAGCGCGTGCCGCAGCACCGGTACGACGAAGCTGCGATCCTCTTCGGCTGACCGCCGACGCGGCCGCGCCCGAACACTCACCCACCGACACCTTCCCACCGAGACCCACGGAACCGAGACGGACCCCATGGCACCCGGCACACCACCCGGAACGGAACTCGACGCAGGGACGATCGCCATCATCGAGCTCGCCTGGGCGCGACTGCTGGGGCTCGACGACGACGCCTTCGACGACGGCCGCGCGGACCGCCTCTACGGCGTGGACAACTCCGCCGACGTCCTCACCTTCGTCACACTGTTCGGCCGTGAGGTCCTCCGCGGCCCCTCGTGGGCGGTGGACGCCGCGCGCGACCTGCCGGGCATCGAGCTGCGGAGACACTCCACCCTGCTCACCCTGAGCAGGGACCACGGCGGCCGCGGACTCGGCGAGGCCCGGCTCTACTTCTGCGACGAGCTGCCGGTGCTCGACGGCCCTCCCGCCGTCGTCTCCAGCGACGCCACGACCGTGCGCGCGCTCGAGCGGCTCTGCCCGCCCGACGACGTCGCCGAGGCCGGTCTGGGCGAGGCGGAGCACCCGTTCGTGCTCGTGGACGCCCCGGACGGGCACGAGCACCAGCCGGACGCACCGACTCCGCTGGCCGGCGCGGGCTACGACGTGTGGGCCGGCATCCTCGCGCACATCTCGGTGCTCACCCCGCCCGACGAGCGGCGGAAGGGCTACGCCCAGCGCGTCACCGCCGTCGCCGTCGAGGAGGCGATGGCCGCCGGCCTGGTACCGCAGTGGCGGGCACGGACGGACAACACGGCGTCGCAGCGGACCGCCCGGCGCGCGGGCTTCGCGTTCGGTGGCACGCAGACCTCGGTGCTCCTCGACCCCGCCTGACCTCCTTGAGGCACGGGGTAGACCTGCCCGGCTCAAGAGGGTCCGGGGCGATCGACGGCCCTGATCAGGAGGCTTCCGGGGACTCCCGAGGCGTGTCCGGGGCGGGGTGAGTCCAGGCGACGCGTCAGCCGAACAGGTCCAGGAGCTCCGTGCGCTCGAACATCGAGGCAGCCGCACGGGCTGACGGCGTTCCCGCGTCGGGATCGGCCCCCGCACCGACGAGCAGCCGCGCCACCTCGGTGTGCCCCTTGAACACGGCGCCCGCCAGCGGTGTCTGGCCGCGGTCGTTGGCCTGATCGACGTCCGCCCCACGCGCCAGGAGGTCCCGCACCAGCGCCGGGTGTCCGTTGTAGGCCGCGAGCATGAGCAGGCTGTCGCCGGCGGTGTTGGTCAACGTGAAGGGCACGCCGGCGTCGAGGTACCGCGTCAGCACGGCGGCATCGCCCTGGCGTGCGGCGTCGAACAAGGCATGAGCCAGTGCGATGGCTGCGGCGGCGCCGTCGTCCGTGGGGGTGCTCACCGCGGAGCCTTCAGGAAGCCGCTCGCCCTGCCGACCACCTGGCCCGCGTCCGGCGCCACGATGACCTCCTGCCCGGCCGCGTACACCTCGTCGCCGTCCTGCACCAGCAGGTCCGTGGACGCGTCGACCGACCGCTTGAGCACGGCCAGAGCCACCGGTCCCATCTCGTAGTGGTGCGCCACGGAGGTCACGCGGCCCACGGTGCGGCCCTCGCTGACGACGGCGCTGCCCACGGCGGGGAGGGTGTGCTGGCTGCCGTCCAGCTGGAGGAACGTGAGCCTGCGCGGCGGGTGCCCGAGGTTGTGGACGCGGGCGATGGTCTCCTGGCCCTTGTAGCAGCCCTTCGCGAGGTGGACCGCCGTCCGCATGAGGTCGAGCTCGTGCGGGATGGTCTTCTCGTCGGTCTCCGCGCCGGCACGCGGCCGCCACGCGGCGACCCTCAGCGCCTCGGCGGCAAGGGAACCGGCGAGCGGCAGCCCGGCGGCGTCGACCACCTGTTCCAGCCGGTCACGGGGCACGAGGTACTCGAACCACGGCCGCTCGCGGCCGGGGTGATCGGCCTCCGGGACGGGAGCGTAGGAGAACCCTCCGATACCGACGGCGGGCCACGGATCCTCCCACACGACGACGTCGTCCCCGAGTTCGGGGAGCGCCCTCGTGGCGCCGAGCACGGCCCACGCGGAGGTGGCGTCCTCGACCTCGACGCGCAGCATGAAGCGCATGCGCTCCAGGAAGGCCGCGAGGGGTGCGGCCTCCGCGCCCTCGGTGACGAGCCACGTGGTGGCGCCGTCGTCCACGACGTGCGCGGCGAACTCTATGCGCCCCTGCACGGTGAGCAGGAGCGTCTCGGAGCTCTGGCCGGGCTCCAGGCCGAGAAGCAGCTGGGAGGACAGCGTGTTGAGCCAGCTCAGGCGATCGGGCCCGGACACGGTGACCACGCCGCGCTGGGAGAGGTCCACCACGGCCTCACCCGCGGCGAGGAGCCGCTGCTCGCGGAAGGGGTCACCGTAGTGGGAGGCGACGCCGGCGTCAGCGCCGCCGCCGTCGACGGCTCCGTGGCGGGTGAGGAGGGGGCTGGCTGGGATCATGACGGTATAACGCCTCTCGGACGGCAGTATTTCCTGGCCCTGTTCGAGGGCCAGGTACGAGGGTGTGCCCTCAGGCCCTCTTGAGGATGGCCGAGGCGTGCGCCTCGAGGGGCTCGCCGTCGGACGCGACGTCCCAGCGCCAGTACAGGTTGCCCTCCACGAGGCCGAACAGCCGCGTGGCCGCCGTGTACTCCTTGGAATGCTGCCCGCGCATCACGAGGTCGGTGCTGAGCTGGATCTGCGGCCCCTTGATGCTGCCGTAGTAGAGCTCGGCGATGCTGCCCGGGTGCACGATCGTGGCGGTGATGTCGAAGCCGCCGCTCTCGTTCCTGAACTGCTCCACCTCGTCGGCGGACTTCAGGGCCGGCACGATGTCCGCCGGGTTCAGTCCGGGCCCCACATCGGCGTCGTTCAGCTTGCGGTCGAGGGCCCAGAAGCCGGTCTCGACGGACAGCGGGCGGAGGCGGGCACCGTTCTCGTCGATGAGCCAGGATTCCGCCTCGTACTGGAGGTACGGCAGGCCGTGCTGCGAGAACACGACCCGCTGGAAGAACCTCTCGGACTCGGCCGTGCCCTCACCGAGCATCCCGGTACCCTCCCAGGTACCGAGGAGCCAGGACAGCGGGACGAGCTCAGGCGTCAGGTCTGTGGGCAGTTCGATCGACATGGGAAGCTCCGGGTCGACGTGCTACTTCTGGCCCTTGTACAGGCGCGTGATCACGAGGGCTGCGAACCCCGCCATGCCGAGACCGGCGACGACCAGCAGCGAGATGAAGAAGATTTCGAGAGCAAGAATGGACATGTTCTCATCCTAACGCGCGGCCCCACGGCGCAGGGACGCGGGACCGCGGGTCCGACGCCGACGATCCACCTGCGGAGGAACGCGCCGGAGCGGCAGGATCAGGCCAGTAGCAGCGTGTCGAGGAAGTACACGAAGGCGCCGATCGCGAGCACGGGCGTGATGCCCGCGGAGAGCGCGGCGAGGACGCCGAGGGGTGCCTCGCGGGCCAGCAGCAGCCGCCGGGACCCGGCGAGCACCACGCCGCACGCGAGCCCCACCGCGGCGGCGGGGAGGGCGGGGACGTCCGTGAACAGCAGCGCCCCGAGCGGCCCGGCGAGGGCGGCGAGGACGACGGCGGTGGGACCGGCGAGGCGGTCGGGGAAGGGCAGCAGGCACGCGAGGACGGCGACGAGCATGCTGATGCCGGTCACGAGCATCATCCCGGAGTCCGCGGCGTTGACGGCGAGCCTGTCCGCGGCCACCCAGCCGGACCCCATGGCCACGGCGAGCACGCCGGAGCTGGAGCCGAGGGTGGATTCGAGGCGAAAGCTCTGACCCGTGCCGCGGACGAGCTGGATCATGAAGACCGCGCCGACGCCGAGGGCTACCGCCGCGGGGAACCACGCGAGGACGGCCGGCCCCGCGACGGTGGCCGTCAGGACGACCGCGAGCAGGGCGCTGAGACCGATGGCGGCCGCCTGGCTCTTCCGGGCCGGTACGCCGAGGACGTGCGGCCACCCGATCGCGGCGAGCACGGAGGCGATGCCGACCGTCACCGCCACGGCGACGAGCGAGATGTAGGAGGACCCGACGACGGCCCCTGCGGCCACGGCCGCCGCCCCTGCGGCAGCTGCCACGCTCGTCCTCTTCACCCCAGCAATACTGCCCTACGCTGCGCGGCGGCGGGAAAGTGGCGCTGTGCCCGCCGGCCCGAGGCGCCCGACACCCGACCGACATAGGACCGACACCGCACCCGCATCCCGTCGTCACCGCACCCACATGACGCACTCACCGCGCCCGTACCGTGCCATCCGTCACATGCGAGCGGCTACACTGGTCGACAACTCGAAGACCCCCGACCGTCCGCCGTCCGCGGCTGCCGGGCTATTCCGCCCGATGATGCGCGTTCCCGACCCCGTGGAGGACATATGCCGCACATCCTGATGTTGACCAACACCACGGGCTCGTCCGTGGACATTCTCCCGGCGCTCGAGCTCCTGAACCACAAGGTGCACATCCTCGCCGCCGAACCCACCGCGCTGCTCGAGACCGAGCCCTGCGACGTCGTCCTCGTCGACGCACGCAAGGATCTCGTGGGCGCACGGTCGCTCACCCAGCTCCTGAAGGCCACCGGCCTCAGCGCTCCCCTGCTGCTCGTCCTGACCGAGGGCGGCATGGCAGCCGTCGCCGCGAACTGGCTGGCGGACGACGTCGTCCTCGACTCGGCGGGCCCTGCGGAGGTCGAGGCGCGGCTGCGCCTCGTGATCGCCCGCTCGGCAGCGGCGAGTCAGGAGCCGAGCACCGAGATCCACGCGTCCGGCGTCGTGATCGACGAGGCCAGCTACACCGCCAGGGTGCACGGGGAGCCGCTGAACCTGACGTACAAGGAGTTCGAGCTCCTCAAATACCTGGCGCAGCACCCAGGCCGCGTGTTCACGCGCGACCAACTGCTGCACGAGGTGTGGGGCTACGACTACTACGGAGGAACGCGCACCGTCGACGTCCATGTGCGGCGGCTGCGCGCGAAACTCGGGTCGGACCACGAGCAGCTCATCGGGACCGTCCGGAACGTCGGCTACCGGTTCACCCTGACCAGGGCCCCGGAGGATCGCACGTCGGTCAATCAGGACGCCTGACCCGGCCACACGCCCCGGCGATCACACGAAGAAGCCCCTCCACCGGGATCGGTGGAGGGGCTTCTTCGTTGCCGCGACTGCGGCCTGTGGTGGAGGACATACGGGTCGAACGTATCGCGGGCACCCCACTGGTGCATCCCCCTCGAGCAGTTCCCGACACTACCCGAGGTCCGCTCGAGACGGCAAACCACGGCAAGCCGTCCGGGATACCGGGGGGCGGACCGCCGCCCCGGCCCGTCGGGACGGCAGGACTAGGCTGGGCGCATGACCGACGCCCCCGCCTCCACCTGGTCCATCGAGCGCACCGTCGGTGCGCCGCCCGGGCCCGTCCTCGGCGAGGTGCTCCGCCTTGCCGCGGCGGCCACGGAGGCCGACGGCAACCCTCCGCTGTCCGAGCAGACCCTCGTGACGCTCCGGGCACCGGACGCCGGGGAACGGCTCACGGTCCTCACGGCCCGGAGCAGGGCGGAGCGCGACGCCGATCTGGCGGGCGTGGCCGTGCTGACCCGCGGAGCGGAGGACGGCACGGTGCTGGAGCTCGTCGTCGGGCCCGACTGCCGGGGCGAGGGCGCCGGGACGGCACTCATCGAGGCGGTCCTGGCCGAAGGCATCGACGACCTCCGCGGTTGGTCCCACGGCAATCACGCGGCGGCCGCGGACCTCGCCACCCGCTTCGGCTTCGAGCCCGTGCGTGAGCTGTGGCGCATGCGGCTGACGCGCGCTGCCGTCGAGGAGTCGGTGCCCGTGGCCGTCCTGCCCGCCGGCGTCGTCATCCGGTCCTTCGTCCGCGGCCGGGACGAAGAGGCGTGGCTCGCAGCGAATGCGGCGGCCTTCGCCCATCACGCGGAACAGGGCGGCATGACGCGCTCCGACCTCGAGGCGCGCCTGGACGAGGACTGGTTCGACGCCGAGGGCTTCCTGCTGGCCGTGCGCGAGGAGGACGACGCGCTGCTCGGCTTCCACTGGACGAAGGTGCACCCGGGGATCGGCGATCATCCGGCCATGGGCGAGGTGTACGTGGTCGGGGTGACCCCGGAGGCCCAGGGCTCGGGTTTGGGCAAGGCCCTGACGATCGCAGGCATCGAGCACCTCCACGGCAAGGGCCTGCAGGCCATCATGCTGTACGTCGACGCGGACAACACCGCCGCCGTCGCGTTGTACCGGAAGCTCGGTTTCACCCGCTGGGACGTGGACGTCATGTACGCGGCAGCGGCCGCCTGACCACCTTGTAAGGTTATTTTCGAAGCCCTGCTCCGGCGTGATCGAGCGGGCTGTACGCCACGATGCCCGCTCACACCCGCCGACGCCCGCAGGAGACGTAATGGATTCAGAGACCAGGACCCGGGGTGCGTCCCTGTACGGTTCCTCGGAGACAGCACCGGCTCGGGCCACACAGGACCGCATCGACATCCCGGAGTTCGCGCCCAGCCTCCTGCCGGAGGGCGAGATCCGCCCCGACCGCTTCCTCGACCGCGAGATCAGCTGGCTCGACTTCAACGCGCGCGTGCTGGAGCTCGCGGAGGACCCGGAGCTGTTCCTGCTGGAGCGGGTCAACTTCCTCTCGATCTTCGCCTCGAACCTCGACGAGTTCTTCATGGTGCGCGTCGCCGGGCTGAAGCGGCGTATCGCGACCGGGCTCGCCGTGCCCTCCGCCGCGGGCCTCAGCCCCATCGAGCAGCTCGAGAAGATCATGCAGGACGGCTACGGCCTTCAGCAGCGTCACGCGGCAGTATTCGCCGAGCACATCCGGCCCGCGCTCGCCGCGGAGCAGATCCACCTCACCACGTGGGAGGAACTGGACGACACCGCGCGCGACTACCTGCACAAGGTCTTCGCGGAGAAGGTGTTCCCCATCCTCACGCCGCTCGCCGTGGACCCCGCGCACCCCTTCCCCTACATCTCGGGGCTCTCGCTCAACCTCGCCGTGGTGGTGCGGAACCCCGTCAGCGAGAAGGAATTGTTCGCCCGCCTGAAGGTGCCCGACCAGCTGCCCCGCCTGATGTCGGTGGACGGACCGCGCGCCGGGAACGTGGCAGGTCGCGTGGCGCGGTTCATCCCGCTCGAGGAAGTCATCGCGGTGCACCTCGACCAGCTGTTCCCCGGCATGGAGGTGCTCGAGCACCACCTCTTCCGGGTCACCCGCAACGAGGACCTCGAGGTGGAGGAGGACGACGCCGAGAACCTCCTGCAGGCCCTCGAGAAGGAGCTGCTGCGCCGCCGCTTCGGCCCGCCGGTGCGGCTCGAGGTCACTACGGACATCAACCCCAGCATCCGCGCGCTGCTCTCCCGTGAGCTCGGTGTGGAGGAGGACGAGGTGTTCAACCTCCCCGCTCCCCTGGACCTCCGCGGGCTCAGTGTGATCGCCGGGATCGACCGCGGTGACCTCCACTACCCCAAGCACGTCCCCCACACGAGCCGCTACCTCAACGAGAGCGAGACCTCGAAGGCCGCCAACGTGTTCGCTGCGATGCGCCGCCGGGACATCCTGCTGCACCACCCGTACGACTCCTTCTCCACCTCGGTGCAGGCCTTCCTCGAGCAGGCGGCCGCGGACCCGAAGGTGCAGGCGATCAAGCAGACGCTGTACCGCACCTCCGGCGACTCCCCCATCGTGGATGCCCTGATCGACGCCGCCGAGGCCGGCAAGCAGGTCCTGGCGCTCGTGGAGATCAAGGCGCGCTTCGACGAGCAGGCCAACATCTCCTGGGCCAGGAAGCTCGAGCAGGCCGGCGTGCACGTGGTGTACGGGATCGTGGGGCTGAAGACGCACTGCAAGCTCTCCCTCGTGGTGCGCCAGGAGATCGACGGCCTGCGCCGCTACTGCCACATCGGGACCGGCAACTACCACCCCCGCACAGCGAGGTACTACGAGGACCTCGGCCTGCTGACCGCCAACGAGCAGGTGGGCCAGGACCTGTCCAGGCTCTTCAACCAGCTCTCGGGATACGCCCCGAAGTCGACGTTCAAGCGCCTGCTCGTGGCTCCGCGGTCCGTGCGGTCCGGTCTGATCGACCGCATCGAACGGGAGATCGCCAACAAGCACGCCGGGCTCGCAGCGCGCGTGGTCATCAAGGTGAACTCGATGGTGGACGAGGCGATCATCGACTCGCTCTACCGTGCGTCGCAGGCAGGCGTGAAGGTCGACGTGATCGTCCGGGGTATCTGCTCCGTACGCCCCGGTGTGCCTGGCCTCAGCGAGAACGTGACCGTGCGTTCGGTGCTCGGCCGCTTCCTCGAGCACTCCCGCGTGTTCGCGTTCGCGAACGGCGGCGACCCGGCGGTGTTCATCGGTTCGGCCGACATGATGCACCGGAACCTGGACCGCCGCGTCGAGGCACTCGTGCAGCTGAGCGCGCCCGAGGACATCGCCTACCTGATGACGCTGATGGACCGCTACATGAACCCGTCCGTCTCCAGCTGGCACCTCGACGCATCCGGTGCCTGGTCACGGCACCACAAGGACGACGACGGCACCCCGCTCGAGGACATCCAGTCGTGGCTGCTCGCGTCGCGCGCCCGCCAGCGAGCGGTGTCGCGCCGCTGATGGTGACCCCGACGACGACCGCCACGGAGACCGTGGCGGCTGCTGATCCCGTGGCGGTGGTCGCCGCAGGGACCCTGTGCTGGCGCACGGAGAAGGGCCGGCTCGAGCTGCTGGCCATCCACCGTCCCCGCTACGACGACTGGTCCTGGCCGAAGGGGAAGCTCGATCCGGGTGAGACGACGCCCGAGTGCGCCGTGCGGGAGACCCTCGAGGAGGTGGGCCTGAGCGTCCGGCTCGGCATCCCGCTGCCCACCATCACCTACCCGGTGGCCGCGGGCCTGAAGACCGTGCAGTACTGGGCGGCGCAGGTGGAGCGGCTCGTCCCCGCCCCCGACGGCAAGGAGGTGGACTCCACGCGCTGGGTGACCCCGGAGGAGGCGCGGACCCTACTGACCAACCCGTCCGACGTCGAACCGCTCGACGCGCTCGTGAGCGCCCACCGGGCGAAGGATCTCGCCACCTGGCCGCTGATCGTGGTGCGGCACGCGAAGGCGAAGCCGAGGTCCTCGTGGAGCAGGGCGGAGGGCGACCGACCGCTCGCCGCGACGGGCCGCCGGCAGGCGACCGCGGTGAACCGGCTGCTTCAGGCATGGACACCGCAGCGCGTGGTGAGCAGTCCGTGGGTCCGGTGCGTGCAGACCATCTCCCCCTACGTCACCCAACGCAGCGCGAAGCTGAAGCTGGTGGACGCTCTCACCGAGCGCGACGCCGCACGCAGGCCACAACGTACGCGCGCCGCCGTGGAGCGCGTGATGGACAAGCGGAAGTCCGTGGCCGTGTGCACCCACCGGCCGGTCCTGCCGTTGGTCTTCTCCGTCCTGGCCCGCCACATGAACCCTGCGCTCCGCGAGCAGCTCCCCGCCGAGGACCCGTACCTGGCCCCCGGTGAGGCCGTGATCTGCCAGGTGAGCACCAGCAACCACCGGCGCATCGTGTCCGTGGAGCAGTACCGCGCGTACGACGACTGACCCGGAGGTCTTGACCCCGAGGGCTTTGTATCAAACACTTGGTACAAAGAATATGGGGGACACATGGACTACCTGGGTAGCGCGCTCGTCGGCCTGGCCTTTCAGGCACTGGTGATCTACGGGGTGCTGCGGCTCGTGCACGGCAGCCCCCGGCCGGAGGCCGACCCGATGAGACAGGCCCGGAGGCACGCCTTCTGGGCCGCGGTGATCGCCCTCGTGGCCGGCGGGGTCCTCGGCCAGACGCCGTTCACCGACCTGCTGGACGCCGGGTCCCGGTCCGGGGATCACTGCCTGCTGGAGGATCTCGTCGCCACCGGCCTCCCCCTGCTCTCGGTCTGCGGCGTGTACGTGCTCGCGCAGTTCACCGGGCCCATCGGGGGCGGCGCCCTGCGTACCGCCGACCTCACCGTGCGGGACCTCCGCGGATACCTCCCCGTCGGGCTGACCATCCTTGCCGCCGTCATGGCCTTGCTCACCGGCGTGGCCATCGCCCTGACGGCCGCGTTGCCCGCGGTCGTGCCGGGCGGGCCCTCGATGGCGGACGGGCGTGTTCCCCTGGAACGGCCGCCCGGCACGTCCTTCGCGCTCGCGGCAGGCAGTGTGCACCTCCTGTTCGTCCTCGGCGTCCTGCTCGCCCTGACGGTGATCGTCAGGCGGCGGCGCGTACCCACCCTGACGCACGTCGAGGACAGCATCATCCGCCGGGTGTTCATCAACCGGCTGCTGCGGACGGCCACTCTCGTCTCGGTCTCAGGCCTGAGTGGTGCCCTCGAGTTCGCGTCCAACGGGAGCTTCGAGGAACCGTGGAACGACCTCCGGACCGTCCTCGCCGTGCTGTGGTTCTCCACCGTCCTCGCCATACTGGCCTTCCGTCCGCCGGTGCGGGCGGAGACCGTCGACGAACCGGTGCACGCCGAGCCGGCGGCGACGAGCGGATCGGCCCGGCACGCCGGACTGGTGGTGCTGAGCGGACGGCGTCTCGGCTACGGGGTGTTCGTCCTGTGTTTCGTCCCCTTCCTGCTGGTGCTCCAGGACCTCGGCTCGCGTGCGGGCCTCATCACCCTCGTGGCCGGGTACGTCGGGTTCGGTGGGACACAGCTCCTGGCGGAGGTCGCCCTGACGCGCAACCACGGCGCCGGACCTCGCCGGGGGTGGGCCGGAGTGCACAACCTCCCTGCCACCGTCACGGTCGTTGCTGGGGTCGCCGTCGTCCTCGTCCTCGCTCTCGCCGCCACGACCGCCGCCATCGGGGCGCGACCTGGCTCCGCACCGGCGCTCCCCCTCTGGACGGCGTCCTTCGTGCTCGTCGTGGCCGTGCTCGGCGCCGTGGCGACGATCGCGGCCAGGCGCCCGCCCCTGAGACGCGCGTCTCGGGCGGAGGACGACGCACTGCGGACGGGCACGGTGCGCCGGCTCCTGCTCATGATCTGTTCGGCGGTCCTCGCGCTCGCCGCGATCCTCCTGTGGCAGAACCGAGCGGTGGTCGTCGACGAGGCCCCTGGTACCGGTTCGGGCGGCTCCGGCGCACTCCTCGACGTCGGTCAGGTGGACACCCTCGTGGTGCTCCTGCTCATCATCGCCACCGTTCTCGCCTTTTTCCCGCAGCCGCGGGAGACCCTCGCCCCTACGCCGTCGACCGCTCCGGACGCCGTGCGGTGAGTGCCGATCTCCGGGTGGATCTCGCGTCCCCGGTGCCGCCGTTCGAGCAGATCCGCGCGGGCGTCACGGCGCTCGTCGCCGCCGGAGACCTCGCGCCCGGCGCCCGCCTGCCGACGGTCCGCAGCCTCGCGGCGGACCTCGGGGTGGCCGCCGGCACCGTCGCGAGGGCCTACCGGGAGCTCGAGGCGACCGGCGTGATCGAGAGCCACGGCCGGCGCGGCACGGCGGTGCGCGCGTCCGCCGTCGTCGGACGCCCCGCGGGCGCACAGCGCGCACCGGTCGTGCACGAACCACCGGACGCAGCACGCGTCGCGGCCGACGGCGTTGCGCGCCTGCACGTGTCCGCGGGACTGGCGGACGCCGTCGAGCGGGTGGTCGCAGCGGCCCGGGCCGACGGTGTGCCGGCCGATGCAGTGGCGGCGCTGATCCGCCGGGCGTACCGCGGTTCCCCCTCCGACCCACTCCCCGACCCGACGACGTCCGGCAGCCGCCGGTGAGCGCTCGTCAGTTCATGACCGATGGTGCTGCCGTTCACCGCGCGTTCATTCCCTACGCATACTGTCGATCGTTCATGCAGCGGGCAGCCCGCGGACCACAGGACAGGATCACGACACATGGCCGATGTGAAGCATCTCGTACGGGCACTGGCACCGCACGAGATCGAGGAGATCGTGCGGCTCGGCCCGGCAGGTCCGCTCACGCCCAAGTTGCTCCACGCGATCGACCGAGCAGCCGGCGGACCCGGCGAGGGCCGCGGCTACTACATCTACGGGACGGCGGATGCGGACCGCCCGCGGCCCTTCGTGCTCCGCGGGGACGTCTGCGCAGAACTCTTCGGCGTCCGGCACTGATCCGCCCTCCCGCGCCGGGCCCCGGCCCGTGACGGAACCGGCCCTGCGCCTGCGGCGCCTCGACCGGAGCGAGGGCCTACTCCCGCTCGACGCCATGCTGGCCCTGCTCGACGACGTGGAACGCTCACGCGCCGCCCGGCACCGGCGATCGGCGGACGCGACCGGCTTCGTCGCCGGACGCTACCTCCTCCGACTGCTGGCCGCGGACCTGCTCGACGCCGATCCGCGTGCGCTGCGCACCGCCTTCTCGTGCCCTGTGTGCGGTGGGGCCGGCACGACCTCCGACCACGGCCGACCCGGGTACACGCTCGACGGCGCCCGGGTACCACTGGCGCTCAGTCTCTCCCGCACGGCCTCCGCCGTGCTGGTCGGCGCCCTCGACCTCCGGATCGACGGTCTGCGCGCTCCCGTGGATGGACACGCCGGGAGTCTCGGCGTCGACCTCGAGGCCGCTCGGAGCGTGGTGTTCGACGGCTTCGACGACGTGGCCCTGACCCCCGCCGAGAAGCGACGCCTGGCCACGCTGCCTCCCGAGGGACGGCACCCCGAACGGGCCCGCCTCTGGGTGCGCAAGGAAGCCCTCATGAAGGCCCGGGGTACGGGCTTCGCGCCGGAGGGGCCCGCCACGGTGGACGTCATCGCGGACGTCGACGCGACGTCGGGCGCCCGGATCGTGGATCTCGACCACTGCGACGGCGTACTCCTGCGGGACCTCGGGCTCGTTGCCGCCATCGCCGTCGTCCGGACCTGAATCTGACGTGACCTGACCCGACCTGACCTGACCCGACCTCGGTGTGCACTCGGCCCGAACCTGGACCGCGGAACCGCACCGGGTCCTGATCAGGGCCGGCTAGAGCGGTGGGAGCTCCGCTTCGAAGAGCCACGGCGTGAGCAGGGCCCCGACGTCGACCCCGGGCAGGAAGCGGCCGGCGTGCGCCAGGAAATCCGGCGTGGTCACGCAACCGAAGCGGTGCTCCGCCGACCACGCGCGCAGCAGGGCGAAGAAGGCGTCATCCCCCGCCGCCATCCGCAGTGCGTGGAGGGTGAGGGCGCCCCGCTTGTAGACGCGGTCGTCGAACATGTCCGAACCACCCGGATCGCCGATGACGAGATCCTGCGGCTCCTGGGTGAGGCGCTGGTGGGCGGACCGCGCGAGGGAGGCCGCCGTCGTCGAACCGCCGGCCTCGGACCAGATCCATTCGGCGTAGCAGGCGAAACCCTCGTGCAGCCAGATGTCCTGCCACCGCGACGCCGTGACCGCGTTGCCGAACCACTGGTGCGCGAGCTCGTGCGCGATGAGTCGCTGCGCCTCCCAGCCCTGGTGCAGGTGGTTGCGCCCGATGATCGAGAGCGTCTGCGCCTCGAGCGGGATCTCCAGCTCGTCGTCGGTGACCACCACGAGGTACTGCGGGAACGGGTAGGGGCCGAAGCTGTGCTCGAAGGCCGCCATCATCTCGTGGTGCCGGGTGAGGGCTGCCTTCGCGGCCGGCGCGAGCGACGGCGGGACGGCGGCGTACTGCGGCACCGGCGTCGCGGGGTCGCGCGGGGCGAGGAGCGCGGCCTCCCGCGGCGCGGCGTGCGTCGGCAGGGCGACGGCGGGGCGTGAGGGATCGTTGAGGGCCACGAGGTCGTAGCGCCCCACCTGGAGCGTGGCGAGGTAGGTGGCCATGGGTTCGGCCTGCTCGTACACCCAGGTGATCCGGCTCGATTTCACGATCCTCGACACCAGGACGCCGTTGCACACCGCGCGATAGCCGGCGTCGGTGGTGACGGTGAAGCGGTAGGCCGCCTTCTGCGACAGGTGGTCGTTGCAGGGGAACCACGACGGCGCTCCCGTGGGCTGGCCGGCCACGAGGACGCCGTCGGTCAGTTCCTCCCACCCGACGTCGCCCCAGGTGCCGGCGATGGGCCCGGGAGTGCCCTCGTAGCGGATGTCCAGGCGGAACTCCGCGTCATCCGGGACGTCGTCGCGGAAGGTGATGACGAGCTTGCCGCCGCGCTCCTTGAAGGACTTGACCCGCACGGTGTCCGAGGTGACCTTCGTGGCGCGGAGGCCGCTGAGGTCCAGCTCGAGCTGCGACAGCGTGCGGTGCGCGCTCAGGGTCAGGACGGCCTTGCCGGCCAGCCGGTTGCTCGCGAGCTTGTAGTCCAGAGCGAGGTCGTAATGCAGTACGCGGTATGATGTGCTGCCGTTCAGGGGGGTGTACGCGTCAGGTGCAGCCAGTGGCAGGGTGCCGCTCACGCACCGTCCCCCGGACCGGACCACGAGGTCACGGGATTGCCCATCCAGTAGGTCCCCGCGGGGACGGTCTCGCCGCGCATCACCAGCGACGCCGGGCCCACCGTGGCGCCCGGGGCGATCTGCGCGGCGGGGAGGATCACGCTGTGCGGACCGAGTGTTGCTCCTGGGGCGAGCTCCACGGTGTCCATGCTCATGATCCTGTCATGGAAGAGATGGGTCTGCACCACGCATCCGCGATTGACGGTGGCGCCGTCGCCGAGGCTCACGAGGTCCGCCTCGGGCAGCCAGTAGCTCTCGCACCACACCCCGTGGCCGATCCTCGATCCGAGCGCGCGGAGCCACCACACGAGCGCCGGTGTACCGCTCGCGGCCCGGGCGAACCAGGGGGCGCTGACGCTCTCGATGAAGGTGTCCACGACCTCGTTGCGCCAGATGAAGGAACTCCACAGGGGGTGCTCCCCCGCCCGGATGCGGCCCACGAGGAGCCATTTCGCCGCGACGGCGCTACCCGCGGCCACCGCTCCGAGCACCATGAACACGACGCCGCTCAGCAGGGCCGCGACGGCGTACCCCGGACCGACGGCGAGGGCGTCGAAGATCACGAGGGCCGCCGCCGCGATCATCACCGTCAGGATGACGGGCACCACGCGGCACAGCTCCCAGAAGCCACGGGCCACCTTGAGCCGCCGGGGCGGCTGGAAGGTGCGGGCCTGGTCACCGGCGACGGCGAGCCTCCGCAGGCGCGACGGCGGGCTGCCGAGCCACGAGCTGCCCGCCTTCGCCTTCAATGGCGTGGCCGAGAGGACGGCCACGAGGGAGTTCTTCGGCACCCGCCTGCCCGCCGACGTCATGCCCGAGTTGCCGAGGAACGCGCGCCGGCCGATCTTCGCCGGCGCGATCCGGAGGTACCCGCCGCCCAGTTCGTAGGAGGCAACCATGGTGTCGTCGGCGAGGAACGCCCCCTCGCCGATGGTGGTCATCTTCGGGATCAGGAGCACGGTGGACGCTTCGACGTTGCGCCCCACCCGGGCCCCGAGGAGGCGGAGCCACACGGGCGTGAAGAGACTCGCGTAGAGCGGGAAGAGGAGATCGCGCGCCATGTCGAGGACCCGCTCGGTGGCCCAGATCTGCCACCCGATACGGCCGCGCGCGGGGAAGTGCCCCTCGCGGAGACCCACCCCGAGCAGCCGCACGGTCCCGAGCACGAGCACCGCCGTGACGAGGAACCAGAGCACCGCCGCGAGGACCACGGGGCCGATCAGCGCGGACCAGTCTGAGGAGAGCGACGCCGCCCCGTCCAGGGCCGCGACGACGGGCAGAGCTGCCACGGCCGCCGCCGCGAACGGGATCAGCGACAGCACGCCGGAGGCTGCGGCGTACACGAGGAAGGCGAGGCGTGACCGGGCAGGGGAGCGCGCGGGCGGCGGCTCGGGCCAGTGCTGCTTCGCCCTGCCCGCCCTCACTGCGGGCGAACCCGAGAACAGCTGCCCCTGCTTCACCGGACCGTGCACGGCGGAGCCCGGGGCCACCTCGGCTCCCGCACCGACCCGCGCACCCGGCATGAGGGTGCTCCGCGCACCGACCACGGCGCCCGCACCCACCACCACCTGCCCGATGTGCACGCGGTCGCCGTCGATCCACCAGCCCGAGAGATCCACCTCGGGTTCCACGGACGCGCCGGCCCCGAGCGTGAGGAAACCGGTGACGGGCGGCACCGAGTGCAGTGCGACGTCGGGCCCGATGGTGGCACCGAGCGCGCGGGCGTACACCGGCACCCAGGGGGCGCTGGCGAGGCCGACGGCCCCCACGCTGTCCGAGATCTGCTCGGCGAGCCACAGCCGCAGGTGCACCTTCCCGGAGCGCGGATAGACGCCCGGCTCCACGCCTCCGAGCAGGAACCGCGCTGCGGCGACGGCGAGCGCCATGCGCCCGAGGGGACTGACGAACACGAGCCAGGACAGGCCCACCCACCACCAGGACAGGGTGGGTGCATCGGTGAGGACTCCGATTCCTGCCAGGACGTTGGTCGCGATCAGGGCGTAGGTGAGCCAGCGCATGCCCGCGAGGAACTGCAGGGGGATGCCCATCAGCGTCTGGAAGACCTGCGATTTCCGCGCGGTGGGCCGCACGGTCCTGATGGGACCCGCCGGCTGCTCGCCGCCGGCGCCCGTTCCCGCCGCGAAAGCTGCGAGCGCGCCGAGGCGCGGGTGCGCGTAGATGTCCGCGACCGTGATGACGGGGTACCTCGTGCGGATCAGGGAGACGAGACGCGCCGCGGCCAGCGAGCCGCCGCCGTGCAGGAAGAAGTCGGCGTCCTCGTCCTCGGGCTCCGTGCCCAGCACGGACGCCCACTGGTCGGCGATCCAGCGGGTCCTCGGGTCGAGATCCCGCGCGGCGCGACCACCGGCCGCACCGGAGGCGCTGACCCCGGCAAGTGGCCACGGCAGCGCGGCGCGGTCCACCTTGCCGCTGGTCTTCGTGGGCAGGGCGTCCGTGACGGTGAGCAGCGGAACGAGTGCGGCGGGCAGGGAGGCGGCGAGGAGCGACCTCAGCTCCGCGAGGTCCGGAGTCCCGCCGGCGGGCACGAGGTAGCCGACGAGCAACTGGTTGCCCGAAGGCGTGCTCTGCACCGCCGCTGCAGCGCCGGAGATGCCGGGCAGCGCCTGCAGGGCGGCGTCCACCTCGCCGAGTTCGATGCGGCGGCCGCCGAGCTTCACCTGGTCGTCGGCGCGGCCCGCGAACACGAGGCCCGCCGCCTCCGCAGTGACCAGGTCACCGGAGCGGTAGGCGCGGTGCCACCCGAGGGTGGGCATCGGGGCGTACTTCTCGGCGTCCTTCGCCGGGTCCAGGTAGCGGGCGAGGCCCACGCCGCCGATGATGAGTTCGCCGGTGGCGCCCTCGGCCACCGGGATCCCGGCGTCGTCCACGACGGCGAGGTCCCAGCCGTCCAGCGGCAGGCCGATCCGCACGGGGCCGTCCCCCCCGAGGCGGGCCGCGCAGGCGACGACGGTGGCCTCCGTGGGCCCGTAGGTGTTCCACACCTCGCGGTCGTGGACGGCGAGCCGGCGCGCGAGTTCGGGCGGGCACGCCTCGCCGCCGAAGATCAGCAGCCGGACGTTCTCGAGGGAGTCCGCGGGCCACAGCGCGGCGAGCGTGGGCACGGTGGAGACC
Source organism: Arthrobacter sp. TJ-266 (assembly GCF_058269115.1). Taxonomy (NCBI): domain Bacteria; kingdom Bacillati; phylum Actinomycetota; class Actinomycetes; order Micrococcales; family Micrococcaceae; genus Arthrobacter; species Arthrobacter sp. TJ-266. The sequence goes on along the minus strand of NZ_JBZCNC010000001.1, from coordinate 587,728 downwards.
ACGGTGATGCCGCGCGCGATGAGCCACGGTCCGAGGTCGACGCCGGTCCGCACCAGGGCGCGCGGCGCCGGGACCAGGCAGGCGCCGTTGCGCCACGCGAGCCACATCTCCTCGCACGAGGCGTCGAAGGCCACGGAGAGTCCGGCGAGCACGCGGTCGGCCGGGCCGATCGGCTCGCGCTCGAGGAACAGGCGCGCCTCGGCGTCCACGAAGGCCGCGGCGGAGCGGTGCGTCACGGCCACGCCCTTCGGCGTGCCGGTGGAGCCGGAGGTGAAGATGACCCAGGCGTCGTCGTCGTGCCCGGGCCCGCCCGTCCTGCCGCTCCCCCGGCCCGCGGCGGTGACCGTCAGCCCGCGCTCGACGACGGCGGCCGCGTGCGATTCCGTGAAGACCACGCGGGCGCGTTCGTCGGGATCGTCGGCGTCCACGGGCACGTATGCCGCCCCGGCGGTCAGCACGCCGAGGATCGCGATGTACAGCTCGTTGGTCCCGGAGGGGATGCGGACCCCGACCGTGTCCCCGCGGCCGATGCCACCCGCGGCAAGCACGGCAGCAAAGTCCTCCGCCCGGCCCACCAGGTCGGCATAGCTCAGCGCTTCCGTGCCGTCGTCGAGGGCGGAGGCGTCCGGGTGCTCCGCCGCCGTCGCGCGGAGGATGTCGAGGAGCGTGCGAGGGGCCGGCGCGAGCCCAGATGCCGGGAACTGCGCCGGATACACGCCGGGCGCTCGGTCCGGATCGACGTCTGGGGCCGACGCCCCGGGGGTCGCCGGGGCGGTCCTGGGCGAGGGTGTGGTCACGGAGGGAGTCTTCCGGTGGAAGGTGAACGGCAGGTGACCCGCACGGGGGCCGGCGAGTACCGGCGCAGTCTACCGGCGTCCTAGACTTGCACGCGTGAGCACCCCCCTCCCCGCCTCCGCGCCGATACCCACCCCGTACGAGGACCTCCTGAGGGACGTCATGGCGAACGGTGTGGCGAAGAGCGACAGGACCGGTACGGGCACGCGGAGCGTCTTCGGCCGGCAGCTGCGCTTCGACCTCGGCGAGTCCTTCCCCCTGATCACCACCAAGCGGGTGCACTTCAAGTCCGTGGCGCTCGAACTGCTCTGGTTCCTCCGCGGTGATTCGAACGTCCGCTGGCTGCAGGAGCGCGGCGTGTCCATCTGGAACGAGTGGGCGGACGACGACGGCGAGCTCGGCCCGGTCTACGGCGTCCAGTGGCGCTCGTGGCCCACGCCCGACGGCGGGCACATCGACCAGATCACGCAGGTGGTCGAGGCCCTGAGGAGCAACCCCGATTCCCGCCGGCACATCGTGTCCGCGTGGAACGTCTCCGAGCTGCACAGCATGGCACTGCCCCCCTGCCACGTCTTCTTCCAGTTCTACGTGACCCCCGGCGTGGACGGCGCCCCGGGCAGGCTCTCCTGCCAGCTGTACCAGCGGTCCGCGGACACCTTCCTCGGCGTCCCGTTCAACATCGCGTCCTACGCCCTGCTGACCCTCATGGTGGCGCAGCAGGCGGGTCTCGAGCCCGGCGAGTTCATCTGGACCGGCGGTGACGTCCATGTGTACGACAACCACGTGGAGCAGGTCGCCGAGCAACTCTCCCGCGACCCCTACCCGTACCCGCGCATCGAACTGACCCGGAAGCCAGCGAGCATCCTCGACTACACCCTGGAGGACTTCGCCGTGCTCGACTACCAGCACCACCCCACCATCAAGGCACCGGTGGCGGTATGAGCGCCCCCTCGCTGAGCATCGCCGACGCCGTCGGCCCCCACCCCGTGGTCGGGCTCATCTGGGCGCAGACCGAGGACGGCGTGATCGGTCAGGACGGCGGCATCCCCTGGCACGTGCCGGAGGACACCGCGCTGTTCAAGGCGACCACCACGGGCCACCCCGTCATCATGGGCCGCCGTACGTGGGACTCCTTCCCGGAACGGTTCCGCCCCCTGCCGGACCGCACCAACATCGTCATCTCCACCTCCGTGACCGAGCTGCCGGGCGCCGTCGTGGTCCCGTCCCTCGAGGCGGCATTCGACACGGCACAGGCGGCCCCCGGCGCGGAGGAGATCTGGGTCATCGGCGGCGGTCGCGTCTACACGGACGCCATGCCGAGGGCCAACGCCGCCCTGGTCACCGTCGTGGAAGCCTCCGTACCCGGCGACACGCTGGCGCCGACGCTCGGCACGGAATGGTCACTCGCCGCGCTGAGCCCGGAGACGGGGTGGCTCGAGTCCCGGACGGGTACGCGGTACCGAGTGAGCCTCTGGACGAAGCAGGGCTGACCGAACACGGTGACGCGGCTGCGTGATGGGAAGGTCTCCCCATCGCCACGTCATGGCACCAGCTCTAGGATCGGTCGGACAGCACGGTCCCGACCACGGGACACCCGAACCACTGGGGGCAGGCCGACATGAGCTACGACGCCGCGCGGCAGCGCCGGGACGACGCGACAACTGCGGAGCACGAGCGGCTCGTCCGCGAGACCGGACAGCAGCGCATCCTGTCTCGGGCCCAGAACGGTCAACTCGTCAGTTACCTGCCGGAGGAGTACGGCAACGGCCGCAAGAGTATCGGCCCGACCATCACGACGGCGAGGGGCTACATCGTCTTCGTGAGCATCCTCTCGGTCTTCCTCGTCATTCTCGTCGCCGTCCTGGGGGTCCAGAAGCTCGACCCGACACCCGAGTTCGAGCAACCCGCCTGGGTATGGCTCATGCCCCTGCTCTGGCTGGGAGTCGTCGCGCTCTTCGCGCGCTACATGGTCATCGAGATTCGCGCCGACCGGCTCCGGAAGGAACGCGGCCTGCCGGTGCCCTCGCTCTCGCCCTACTGATCCCCACGCCGACGTCCAGATCTCGACCCGACACGGAGGAGCATGGCATGGTGTACGACGCCGCACGACAGCGCCGGGACGCGGCGACGACCGCCGAGCATGAGCGGCTCGTCCGCGAGACGGGACAGGAGCGCATCCTGTCCCGCGGCCAGAACGGCGAGCTGGTGAGCTACCTGCCGGAGGAGTTCGGCAACGGCAGGAAGGGGATCGGCCCCAAGATCACGACGGCCGGGGGATACATCGCCTTCGTGGCGATCTGCGCTCTCGTGACCCTCGGGACGGTCGGGCTCATCGCGTCGTCCTACCTTCGCGACATCCCGGCACCGCCCCTGTTCATCTGGGTCATTCCGCTCATGTTCCTCGCCGTGACCGCCCTCTTCGCGCGGTACATGGTGATCGAGGTCCGTGCCGATCGGCTCCGGAAGCAGCGCGGCCTCCCGACGCCGTCGGAGCAGGCCGTCTGACCGGCACGAGCCACAGGACAAGTCGACTCGACACGGAGGGACGCGACCACCATGTACGACGCTGCGCGGCAGCCCCGGGATGACGCAACGACTGCGGAGCACGAGCGGCTCGTCCGTGAGACGGGACAGCAGCGCATCCTGTCCCGGGCCCGCAACGGCGAGTTGGTCAGCTCTCTGCCGGAGGAGTACGGCAACGGTAGGACTGGCCAGGGTCCGTAGATCACGAGCCCGCTCGGCTGGAGGATTGCGGTCACAGTGGCGATGACGGTCGGTATCTTCTTCACAGCCGTCATCGCCTCGCTCTACGTCGAAGCCGGGACCAACCCTCCCCTGCTCGTCTGGATCATCCCACTGATGGTCTTCGGGGTCGCCGGACTGTACTTCCGCTTCCTGCTGATCGAGACACGGGCAGACAGGTTACGCACACATCGCGGCATCCCCGCCCCATCACGCCTCCCCCAATGATCGCCGGTGACCGCGGATCATGAGCGGCTCGTGCGCGAGACAGGCATCCGGCGCATCCTCTCGCGTGCTCAGAACGGCGAACTCGTCAGCTAACTGCCCGAGGAGTACGGCAATGGCCGGAAAGGCATCGGCCCGAAGATCACGACGGCGAGGGGCTACGTCATCCTCGTCACCCTGCTCACTGCTTTCTCGATCTACTTCATCTTCGTGATCGCTGCTCCTTTCGTGGATTCTCGACCCGACCCGCCTCTCTCTGCGTGGCTGATGCCGCTCATGTTCTACGGCGTGACGGCGCTCTTCGCGCGCTACATGGTGATCGAGCGCCGGGCCGATCGGCTGCGGAGGGAGCGAGGGCTGCCGGTCCCGTCGACGTCCTCCTCCTGAGGTGTGGGAACCACCGCCTGTACCGCTCCTTCGAACACATGAGAGTCACATCATGGTGTACGACGCCGCACGACAGCGCAGGGACGACGCGACGACCGCCGAGCACGAGCGGCTCGTGCTGGAGTCCGGGCAGCAGCGCATCCTCTCGCGTGGGAAGAACGGCGCACTCGTCAGTTACCTCCCGGAGGAATACGGCAACGCGCGTCACGGAATCGGTCCGACCATCGCGACAGCACGGGGCTGTATCGCCTTCTTCGCGTTCCTGTGCGCCGTGACCCTGGCGATCACTCCCATGGTCATCTGGACCTACTTCCGGGAGATACCGGACCCACCCCTATTCGTGTGGATGATGCCTCTGATGTTCCTCGGTGTCACCGCCCTGTTCGGTCGTTACATGATCTTCGAGGTCCGAGTCGATCGTCTACGGAAGCAGCGCGGTCTTCCGACGCGGTCGGAACTCCCCCGTCAGCCCGGACTGCGGGTCATGAAGCGGGACACCCGTGGCCGCCCCATAAACTCGACGACATGACTTCTCTTCCTTCCGTCGGCTTCGTGGGCTGGCGCGGCATGGTCGGCTCGGTCCTCATGCAGCGGCTCCAGGACGAAGGCGACTTCGCCCGTGTGAACCCCGTCTTCTTCTCCACGTCCGCAGCGGGCGGCGCGGCGCCGTCCTTCGCGGAGGGTGCGGGGACGCTTCAGGACGCGTACGACGTCGAGACGCTCGCGAAGTTGCCGATCATCGTGACCGCGCAGGGCGGCGACTACACCGCCGAGGTGTACCCGAAGCTCCGCGACGCCGGCTGGACCGGCCTGTGGCTCGACGCGGCGTCCACGCTGCGCATGGGCGACGACAGCGTGATCGTGCTCGACCCCGTGAACCGCCGCGTGATCGACGCCGCGCTCGCGAACGGCACGCGGGACTTCATCGGCGGCAACTGCACCGTCTCCTGCATGCTCATGGCCCTCGGCGGTCTCTTCCGCAACGGCCTCGTGGAGTGGGGCACCTCCATGACCTACCAGGCCGCGTCGGGCGGCGGCGCCCGCCACATGCGCGAGCTGCTCAACCAGTTCGGCGCGTTGCACGGCGTCGTGGCCACCAACCTGGACGACCCCGCATCCGCGATCCTCGACATCGACCGCGCCATCCTCGCCAAGCAGCGCCACCCGAGCCTCGAGGCCTCGCAGTTCGGCGTGCCCCTGGCGGGATCGGTGATCCCGTGGATCGACGCCGATCTCGGCAACGGCCAGTCCCGCGAGGAGTGGAAGGCGGGCGCGGAGACCAACAAGATCCTCGGACTCGGCACGCGCATCCCCTTCGACGGCCTCTGCGTGCGGGTGGGGGCCCTGCGCTCGCACTCGCAGGCGCTGACGCTCAAGCTCACCGAGGACGTCCCGGTCGCCGAGCTGGAGCGCATCATCGCGGCGGACAACGACTGGGTGCGGGTCATCCCCAACACGAAGGTGGACACCCTCGCCGGGCTCACCCCCGTGGCCGCCACCGGATCGCTGGAAGTACCCGTGGGGCGCATCCGTAAGCTCGAGATGGGCCCGGAGTACATCAGCGCGTTCACGGTGGGCGACCAGTTGCTGTGGGGCGCGGCCGAGCCGCTCCGCCGCATGCTGATGATCGCCACCGGCAACCTCTAGCGGCACACGCTCGCGTGCCGCCCGCCCAGCTCACCCCGGTCCGGCTCGTGCCGGTCGATACGGAGGTACTCGAACGGCTCGTCGCGGCCGCGACCGCAGGAGCCACCGCCGACGACGTGACCCCGCCGCTGACGGGCGGCGGCGCGTGGACGCCGGAGCGGACGGCCTGGCTACGGAGCTACCATCGGTGCTGTCGGCAGGGACTGTCCGGCCCCGCCGGGGAAGTCACGTGGGCCGTAACCGTGGGGGACGACGTCGTCGGGTCCGTCCGCCTGCAGGCCACCGATGAGGCGGGTGTCCTCGAGACGGGGATCTGGCTCACCCGGGACGCCCGCGGACGGGGCCTCGGCAGGGCGGCTGTCGACGCCGTGCTGGAGGAGGCCGCACTCCTCGGTGCGGTGTCCGTATGCGCCGAGACCACGGTGGGGAACAGTGCCGCGCAGAACCTGCTGCGGAGTCTCGGTGTCGACCTGACCACCACCGCGGGCTCCGTCCGCGGCGCGATCAGGCTGGACATTCCCGGCGGTCGCTGAGCCCCGCTCCGCACCGACGACGTCGAGTCGACGCCGCATGTCCGGTCCCTCCAGGAGCTGAAACCGTCCACGCGACCGTCGAGGCGTCGTCAGGCGCGGCTGTCGACGATCGGAAGGGGTTCCAGGTCCGGCGTCGGGTCGGTGCGGAGCCTGGCATGGGTCTCGACGTCGAACCGCTCGTACCCGTAGCGCAGTTTCCGGCGTTCGATGCCCTCGGCGATGTAACCGGCGCGCACCGCGACCGCGCAGGAGGCCGGGTTGTTCAGGCGGTGCCCGAGCTCGAGGCGGAACAGCCCGTCCTCGAACGCCGCGCTCGAGACCGACGCCAGCGCACGGGATGCGAGACCGCGACCACGGACGGACGACGCCAACCAGTAGTACGCCCACGCCGTATCGTGACGCCACTCGATACCGGACAGCCCCACGTTCCCAACGGCAACGCCGTCCACGTCGACGGCCCAGATACGCGCCGACGCCGTACTGGAGAGGTGGGTGTGGATGTGCTCGCGTGCCTCCGACACCGTGAAGGACTCGACGCCCGGGAACTGGCTCAGAAGGTCGGCGTCGGCTCGGAGCGCCGCAGCAAGGGCCGGCGCGTCCTCCGACGTCCAGGGGCGGAGAACGGCGGTCATGGCCCTCACCCTGCGCGGTGCGGGGCCGCGAGTCAAAAAGTCGGAGGCCACGGGCAGGATGAGCGCATGGAACTCCAGAACGCAGACAGCATCCTCCGGCGGTTCTTCGCGACGAGCGGCCACACGCGTCACCCGGAGAGCCTGCTGCGGTACGAGCGGGTCCATCGGCACCTGCGCGACTACCTCGAACACGACGCCGCCCTGCACCTCACCGAGGACGAACGTGCATTGCTCACCCTCGAACGTCAGTTCGGCACGGACGAGCCCTACGTCCGGGTGATGGGCGCCCGGGACCTGCTGCACGCGCTGCCCGCGTTCCTCTCCCCACCGACGCTGCTCCCCGACTTCCACGACCGGCTGGCGCAGATCAGCGTCGCCTCGCGGCTCGCCCAGTGGCTCTGCACCCGGCGTCTCGTGGCGCGGGAGGACAGCTGGCCGGACGTCGTCCTCACGCGCGCGGCGGCCGAGCAGGCCCGCCGGTCCCCCGCGCTCTAGTTGCCGTGGGCGCTCCGAGTGCGATCAGAGCGAGCAGTTGACGAGCAGCGGCTCGGGCTCGAGACGGATCCCGAAACGCTGCTCCACTCCGTCGCGCACCAGCCGCGCGACGGCGAGCAGGTCCGACGTCGTCGCCCCTCCCCGGTTGGTGAGCGCGAGCGTGTGCTTGGTGGAGAGCGAGGCGCGGCCACCGGCCGCCGCATGACCGGCGTCGTCGACGGACAGGCCGAAGCCCTTGCCGAAGCCTGCATGCTCGATCAACCACGCGGCACTGAGCTTCACCTTGCCGTCACCGCCCGCGGGGTACCGCGGCGCGGCGTCGGGCAGGGCGTCGGCGACCGGCGCTGCAACGATCGGGTTCGTGAAGAACGAGCCGGTGCTCCACGTGTCGGGGTCGGGCGCCTCCGGGGTGTCGAGCACCATGCCCTTGCCCGCGCGGAGTCTCAACACCTCGCGCCGCACGTCCGTCGCGTAGGTGCGGCCGCCCACCTCGATGCCGAGGGCGCGCGCCAGCTCGGCGTACCTGATCGGGGTGCTCATGCGTCCGAGCCCGAGCTGGAACTCGACGGTCAGGACCACGTAGCGCGGCGAGCCGTTCACGGTGGATCGCTTGAGCAGCGAGTCGCGGTACCCGAACTGCAGTTCGAAGTTCGTGAAGCTCTTGATGCTATCCGTCTCGCGGTCGTAGGTCCGGACGGTCGCGATGGTCTGCGAGACGTCGGAGCCGTATGCCCCGACGTTCTGCACCGGCGTGGCCCCAGTGGAGCCGGGGATGCCGGAGAGCGCCTCCAGGCCGGAGAACGCGTGCATCACCGTGTAGCGGACGAGGTCCTCCCAGTCATGACCCGCCTGCACCTTCACCATCACGCCACCACACGTGGCGTCGTCGTCGTTCACCGTGAATCCGCTCGAGGTGATGTGGACGACGGTGCCGTCGAAGCCGGCGTCACCGATGATCAGGTTGGAGCCCCCGCTGATGATGAGGAGTGGCTCGCCGGCGGCGTCCGCAGTGCGTACCGCCTCCACGATCTCCTGCTCGGTCGAGGCCTCGACGATCGTGCGCGCAGGCCCTCCGACCCGCGCCGTCGTCAATCCGGCCAGCGGCGTACCGGTCATGGGGGCGCTCACGGGAGCCTCACCACGGCCTGTGCCTTCACGAGGACCTTCTGGCCCCCGTACGTGACGGTGAGGTCGATCCGCGCGGTCGACGCCTCGGTGTCGAGGGCTCCCACCACGCCGGTCACCTCGACCACGGCGCCGGGCACACCGGGCTGAGCGGTGGTGTCCTCGACGATCACCGGCTTGGTGAAGCGCGTCTGGTAATCGACGACGGCGGCCGGGTCGCCCACCCAGTCGGTGACGAGCTGGACGGCCGCGCCCATGGTGAACATGCCGTGCGCAATCACACCGGGAAGACCGACGCCCTCGGCGAAGGACTGGTTCCAGTGGATGGGGTTGAGGTCACCCGACGCCCCGGCGTAGCGCACGAGGTCCGTGCGCGTGATGTCGAGGGTCGCGGAGCCGATCTGCTGCCCCACCTCGAGTGAGTCGATGCCGATGGTCATGGCTACTGGTCCTCCCCGCGGACGAGCAGCGACGACGTGCTCGTGGCCGTCCGCTCGCCGTCGATGGTCGAGATCTCCGCACGCGTGGTGATCATGGCGCCCCCGCCCATGGCGCGGACCTGGTCCACGTGGAGCTCCGCCACCAGCTGGTCGCCGGCGACGATGGGGCGGTGGTGCGTGAAGCGCTGGTCGGCGTGGACCACGCGGGTGAAATCGATACCCGCGCTCGGATCGGTGATGAGCTGCGCGTCGGCACACTGCGCCACGATGATCGCGAACGTGGGCGGGGCCACGAGATCCGCGTGCCCCAGAGCCCGCGCGGCGTCGACGTCGTAGTGCGCCGGATGCGTGGCCTTGACGGCGCGTGCGAAATCCCGGACGGCTTCGCGCCCGACGGCGTAGGGCTCCCCCACCGGGTAGCTGCGGCCCTGCAGGCCGGGGTCGATCGTCATGGGGACTCCCTCGTGGGTGGTGCCGCGCCGTGGTGGCGCTGCGGGTGGGCGGGATGCCGGGCCGGCCGGTCGGCAGCCGGAGCAGTGGGGGTCGGAGCGGCGGGACTCAGCGCGGGCCCTTCAGCCGCCGGCGCATGTCGCGGGTGCGGATCACCATGCCGGCGAGGTGGCAGATCATCCCGAGCACGATCACCGCGACGCCGGTGTACACCAGGGCGCTCCGGCCGGTCGCCGCTCCGAGGATGGCGACGAGGATGCCGATCGCGGTGGTCACGAGACCGGACACCACGAGCTTGCGGTAGAGGTCCGAGCCGGTCTCCCAGGGCGTGTTCAGCATGGTCCGATTCTACTGCCGATGCACCGGCGCCGATCAGAACAGCGCTTCCTGCACCGTGGGCACCGGCGTGCTGAACCGCCCGAAGCGCAGCCGACGGCCCTTGAGCTGCGCGAGGTCTGCGACGAACAGGACGTCTGTCCCCTCGATCCCCACGAGCGCCGAGGGGCCGAGGACGTCCCGCACGAGGAAACCGTGGTGCCCCTCCCCGAGGAACCCGGGATACGGCTGGGGCCCGGTGAGCGAACGGAGGGAGGTCCAGGACGACGGCGGGTCGAACTCCTCGTGCACCACCTCGAAACCGTCGACGTCCACTCCGCTCCCGAGCAGCCCCCGCGCGGCGTGGGCGAAGCCGTCGTTGACGTCCTCGAGGCGGGTCTGCGCGAGCGGCGCGCACAGCGCGGCCGCCTTGGCGCTCGAACGGACCGCCTGCTGGAGTCCGACGCCGCGGGTCAGCTCGTCCTCGAGCAGGCGGACCACGCGTCCGTCGGCGGCGTGCGCCACGTACTGCGCGACGACGGCTCCCTGCTCCACGAGGCGGGCTCGCTTGCGCAGGTGCGAGGCCGTGCCCACCTTGGTGGAGCCGTCGGCGAAGGTGGCGACGTAGAGCCAGTGCGGCTGGTCGAGGTAGCGCTTGAGCCCCGGCGGGGCGATTCCGGAGCGGTGGATTTCGTGCATGAACCGGAAGTCGTCCTGGGCGAAGCACCTCCCGCACCGGTACCCCCGCTCCGCCTGCCGCTGCTCGGCGCACGCGGTCCAGGTCCTGTCATCGTGGCCGTACACGCGGTGGAACCCGAGGCAGTACTTTCCCGCCGCCGTGATCTCGTAGGCGAGCGTGGTCCCCGGCTCGAGCCGGAGGTCCGCAGCATCCCCACCGGAAGCCGCATCGGCGCCCGGCGTCGGCGGGTCGGTTGCATCTGCCTCGACCGCGTGGAGTGAGAGCACCGGGCCGTCGGTCGACCAGGTCACGCCGCTGCTGAGGTAGGTCGGGCCCAGCTGCTCACCGGCCGCGTGTAAGGGGCCGGCGCCACGGGGGCCGTCGGGGCCCGGACCGGATGCGGTGATCAGGCCAGCACCCGGCTGAGGTCGTACGCGGCGGGGATGTCCAGCTGGTCGAAGGTGCAGGAGCGCGCCTCGCGATCAGGCCGCCACCGCTCGAACTGCACCGTGTGGCGGAAGCGGGCGCCCTCCATCTGGTCGTACCGGACCTCGACCACCCGGCGCGGGTGCAGCCTGATGTAGGAGACGTCCTTGGCCGAGGCGAAGCGGCTGCGTTCGGTGGCTCCGCGTTCGATCCCGCCGTCGTCGTCACGCATGACGTCTGGCGCGAGCTCGTCCACGAGCTCCAGGCGGCGCGCGTTGGAGAACGCGGAGACTCCGCCGACGTTCTGCAGCTCGCCGTCGTCGTCGTACAGGCCGAGGAGGAGGGACCCGACGCCCTGGCCGGAGGTGTGGACGCGGTACCCGAGCACCACGGTGTCCGCGCTGCGGTGGTGCTTGACCTTCAGCATGCGCCGCTTGTTCGGTTCGTAGACCGCGCTGAGCGGCTTGGCGACCACGCCGTCGAGCCCCGCGCCCTCGAACTCGACGAGCCACCGGCGGGCGAGATCGACGTCGTGGGTGACCTGGGAGAGGTGCACGGGTGACGCGAAGGTGCTTCCGACGCCCTCGAGGGCCTCGCGCCGAGCGGAGAACGGCAGGCCGGTGAGGTCGTGGTCGTCGAGGGCGAGGAGATCGAAGGCGACGAAGGACGCCGGTGTCTGCCCGGCGAGCAGCGTGATGCGGCTCTCCGCGGGGTGGATGCGCTGGGACAGTGCCTCCCAGTCCAACCGTTCGGCACCCGTTTCGCCCTGCCGCACCACGATCTCGCCGTCGACGACGCAGCGCTCGGGGAGGTTCTCGAGGAGCGCGGCGACGAGTTCCGGGAAGTACCGCGTGAGCATCTTGGAACCGCGGCTGCCGATCTCGCACGAGCCGTCGTCGATCCTGATCACCGCGCGGAAGCCGTCCCACTTCGGTTCGTACACGAGCCCGCCCGGCACGCTGGCGGGTTCGGGTACCTCGGCGACGGCCTTCGCGAGCATCGGCTGGACGGGGAACGGGAGGTCGGTCATCCCTCGATCCTGTCGCACGCGCCCCTCCTTGGCTATCCGAGGGGACAGCGCACCCTGAAGGGCATACGGAAAGGGCCCGCCGTTCGGCGAGCCCTTTCCCATGCGACGCGCGAGGTGCTGTATACCTCCTGCGGTCAGACCGTCTGGCCCTCGTGCCGGCCCTCGGCGATCTCCTCGAGCAGCTTCGCGTTGAACGCCTCGAGGTCGTCCGGCGTCCGGCTCGTCACGAGCCCCTGGTCGACCACCACTTCCTCGTCGCTCCACGTGGCTCCCGCGTTCCGCAGGTCCGTGGCAAGCGTGTGGTACGAGGTCACGGACCTGCCGCTGATCACTCCTGCGTCGATGAGGAGCCAGGGTCCGTGGCAGATGGAGGCGACGGGCTTGTGCTGCTCGAAGAAGCCACGGGCGAAGGCCTGGGCATCGGTGTCGACCCGCAGGAAGTCCGCGTTCACGACGCCGCCCGGCAGCACCAGCGCGTCGAAGTCCTCGGCCTTCGCTTCGGATACCGCGAGGTCCACCTCGAAGGTGTCGGCCTTGTCCATGCCGTCGAACCCCTGCAGCGTTCCGGTCTTCGGGGAGACGAGCGTGGGTGTGCCGCCGGCGTCCTCGACGGCCTTCCAGGGGCTGGTCAGTTCGATCTGCTCCACCCCGTCGGTCAGGAGGAAGGCGACCTTCTTGCCGGTGATCTCGTGTGCGGACATGCTGTTCTCCCTTGCGTAGAGCGTGGCTGTCGGTGCCTCTCCAGCCTAGGAAGCACAGAGTTCATAAGCAAGCTGAGTATCGGTGCGCTACAGGCCCTCCGCGACGGCGGCGGCAGCGGTCAGCCAGGCACGCTGCGTCGCTGGGCGGAGCGCGCCGTAGCGGATGCGGCCCTTGATCAGAGCGGCGTCGAACGGGATGGTGACGGCCCGCCGCGCGAGCTGCCCGAAGCCGTCGGCGATCGACTGGCTCTGCGCCCGCGTCCCGTTCTTGTCGGACTGGCTGACGATCACGACGGCGTTAGCGGACAGCTCCGCGTACCGGCCGCCCCTCGTCCTGAGCGCTTCGAGCAGCAACGCACCTGCCTCGGCATGCTCCTCCAGCGTTGTGGTCGCGATGACCAACTGGTCGGTGTGGTGGATCATGCGGAGCCATCGCTCGGCGGTCTCGTCGTTTCCCGAGTCCACGACGTTCAGGCGGAAGTACTTCGACGCCACCTCGTGCAGGGCGTCGAAGTCGTCCGCCGTCACCTTCTGCTGCGAAGCGAGGACATCGGGCTTCGAACGGAGGACGTCGAACTTGTCCTCGGTCTGGTGGTGCACGAAGCGCGCGAGCAACGCCGACTGCGCGGAGGGCGCCAGGAGCGTCGAGGTCTGCGGGAGCAGGTCCAGCACGGTCGCCTCGTGCGGGCCCTGCTCGGTCCGCCAGCCGAGGGTGCCCCGCGCATCGTTGTTGTCCCAGGCGAGCACCGGGCCGCCACCGTTGCGGGCGAACACGGCGGAGAGCATCACGGTGGTCGGCGTCTTGTTCGCGCCGCCCTTCCCGTTGACCACCGAGACGGTCCGCGGGCCCGGCCAGTGCCTGCTGACCGCGGCGACGTCCGCGCGGACGGCCAGCTCGGCCTGCGAGGGCGGGATCCTCAGGCCCAGCCGCGCGAGGAACCCGCGCAGCCCGCTCTCGGCGGGCACGACGGCGGTGTCCGGCGTCAGGAACGACGCCCTGGTGCCGCGGGGTCGGAGGGCGGTCGAGGCCGCATCGGAGGTCGGCGTGTCCTGGGCTCGGGGCGCGTCCTGTGGACGGGGCGACGGCGCCGGAGACGAAACGGCGCCCGGCACGTGGTCGATCGTGGTCGGGGAATCCGAAGCCGCCGGCCTGGGGTATTCAGCGGCCTCCGGCTGCGGCGATGCCGGCGGCTCCGCCTGCGGTACGGAGGTCACGAGAGGCCCGGCGGCCTGCGGGGCGAAGCCGTGCGATGGGTCGATGGGATCCGCCGGGACGCGGCGCACCGTCGCCTCGACGTCGTCGTCCGGGTGCCCTGCCGCTTGATCGATTTCCGCGAAGCCGGGTTCGCCGGCACCTCCGGGCAGACCCCGCGCAATCGGCTCCTCCGCACGCGGGAGGGTCCCCTCGGGCGCGAAGCGGTCGGCGAAACGCTGCGGCTCCTCGGAGACTGCCGCGCGGCGTCGACCTGCTCGGGTCGGGAAAGCGCTGTCGTCGTGTGCGTCCCCGAGGTGCTCGTTCGTCATCAGTGTCCCGTCCCCAGCGGCCTCCCAGCGAGGCCTCGGTCGTGTCGAAGCTCCGCTCATCCTATCGGCGCGCGCCATCACGATCGGAGGCGGGTCAGAGGTGGGTGAAGGGCAGGTCAGAGGGGTTCGAAGGAGGTCGGGGCCGGTCGAGCGCGGGGGCGACTGCAGGTCAGGAGCGTCGTGGCCTCGCGCGGACGTGCATGCGTTCACCCTGCTGCCCGAAGAGGCTGATGAACTCCACCGGGCCGCCGTCGGCGCTCGCGAACCAGTGAGGGGTGTGGGTGTCGAACTCGGCGGCCTCCCCCGGCCGCAGCAGGAAGTCGTTCTCGCCGAGTACCAGCCGGAGCGTGCCGTTGAGGATGTACAGCCACTCGTAACCCTCGTGCACCTGCAGGTCCGGCTCGGTGCCCCGCGCGTCGCCTGCGAGCACCATCTTGAAGGCCTGCACGCCGCCGGGACGCCGTGTCAGGGGGATGGCGGTCATGCCGTGGTGCTCCACCGGAGTGAGGTGGATGCGCGGATCCCCCGTCGCGGGCGCGCCCACGAGGTCGTCGAGCGGTACGCCGTAGAGCTTCGCGATGGGTAGCAGCAGGTCGAGCGTGGCCCGTCGCTGCCCCGATTCCAGCCTGGAGAGGGTACTGACGGAGACGCCGGACGCCGCCGACACCTCACCCAGCGTGAGGTTGCGTTGCGCTCGCAGTGCTCGGAGTCGCGGACCGACGGCGTCGAGCACCGCGTCGAAGTCAGTAGCCATCCCCTTACTTTGCCATATCGGCAACAGATGTTGCACTTCCGAACGCAGCAGAAGGAGAGTGGAAGCTCCACCAGCACCAGGAGGTACGGACATGACATCCACATGGCAGCACCCGGACGGCGGCCGCGCGAGCGGCGACGGACTCGGGAGAGACAGGACGGACGACGTCGGACACGACGCCGCACCCGACGGGCGGTACGACGTCGTCGTCGTGGGTGGCGGTGCCGCCGGACTGAGCGCCGCCGTGACCCTGGCCCGCGCGCTGCGGTCCGTCCTGGTGATCGACGCCGGCGAGCCGCGCAACGCCCCGGCTGCCGGGGTGCACGGCTTCCTCACGCGGGAGGGCATGTCCCCTCTCCATCTGCTCGAGGCAGGGCGCGCCGAGGCCGAGGGCTACGGTGCCGCGGTGCGCCGGGGCGAGGTGGTCGGCGCCGAACGGACGGACGCCGGCTTCACCGTCACCCTGGCCGACGGTGGCCGCGCGATCGGCCGGCGGCTCCTCCTCGCGACCGGGCTCGAGGACGGCCTGCCGGACATCCCGGGCCTCCGCAACCACTGGGGTGCGGGCGTGGTGCACTGCCCCTACTGCCACGGCTACGAGATCCGCGGTCAGCGCATCGGCGTGCTCGGCACCGGTCCCCTGTCGGTGCACCAGACCCTCCTGTTCCGGCAGTGGTCCGAGGACATCACCCTCTTCCTCAACGACACCGTGACGCCGAGCGAGGACGACTGGGACCGCCTGTCGGCGCGAGGAATCCGCGTGGTCGACGGCGCGGTGCTGTCCGTCGACGACGCCGACGGTGTCCTCTCCGGGGTGACGGTGGAGTCGGGCAGGCGCTTCGACCTTGAGGCCCTCGCCGTGGGCACGCGGATGCAGGCACGCACCGATGTGGTGTCCTCCCTCGGACTCATCGCCGAGGCGCATCCGTCCGGGATGGGCCACGCCCTGACCGGGGGCCCGATGGGCGTGACTGCCGTGCAGGGCGTCTACGTGGCCGGCAACGTCTCGAATCTCGCTGCCCAGGTGGTCGTCGCGGCGGCGGAGGGAACGATGGCGGGAGCGGCCATCAACGCGGACCTCGTCCAGGAGGAGACGGCGTGGGCGGTGGAGGGTAGGAAGGGCGTCTTCTCGGCGGCGTCGGAGGCGGCCGTGAACAACCGCGTGAACGGCGCTCGCCGCCACGGACTCGCGACCGGACTCGAGAGTGGGCTCGAAACCGGACTCGAGGCGGGGCTGGAAAGAGGGCACGAGAATGGGCTCGACAGTGCCCTGCTCGGGCGTAGCGTCGGTACCAGGACCACCGAGGTGACGACCACCGAGGTCATGGAGGAAGAGGTTCGCCGTGCTGGTTGAGTACACGCAGGAATTCTGGGACGAGCGCTACGGCCAGCGCCCGCAGATCTGGAGCGGCCGGCCCAACCGGCAGCTCGTCTCGGTCGCGGAGCACCTGAGTCCGGGGCGCGCCCTGGACGTCGGTTGTGGCGAGGGGGCCGACGCCGCCTGGCTCGCCTCCCGCGGGTGGGACGTGCTCGGCATCGACGTCTCGGAGGTCGCGCTGTCCCGAGCACGCGAGCACGCTCTCGATCTTGAGGACTCCGTCGCCCGACGTCTGACCTGGCAGCGCGTGGATCTCCTCGCCTCCCCGGAGCTCCCTCGGGACCTGGACCTCGTCACCGTGCAGTTCATGCACCTGCCGGAGCCCGAACGCTCGCAGGTGTTCGCCATGCTGGCTTCCCTCGTGGGATCGGCAGGAAGCCTCCTGATCGTCGCGCACGACCCCTCGGACCTCCACTCCGGTATCGGCCGGCCGCACCAAGCGGACCTGTTCCACACC
This sequence comes from Arthrobacter sp. TJ-266, assembly GCF_058269115.1. Classification (NCBI taxonomy): domain Bacteria; kingdom Bacillati; phylum Actinomycetota; class Actinomycetes; order Micrococcales; family Micrococcaceae; genus Arthrobacter; species Arthrobacter sp. TJ-266. The sequence goes on along the minus strand of NZ_JBZCNC010000001.1, from coordinate 570,993 downwards.
CCTGAGCAGATCGCGGCGCTGCTCGACGAGACGTGGGACATCCGGATCTGCGAATCGCGCCCGCGCATGGAGTCGAAGGACGGCCGCGAGGTGCAGATCAGCGACGCCGTGCTGCACGCGGTCCGTATCGGCTGAGGCGCCGTTATGCGGGTGATCGCCCGCCCTGGACGGCGTAGGGGCGGCACCTGTCCATCATGAGGCTGAGCGATCGCGGCGGTCCGACGTCGAACGGGTGACAGCCGCCCGGTTGTCGGGCCGCGGTGAGCGAGCCCCGGTAACGGGGGCGGGCGTGGTTACGCTGACGCCATGAACGCCGTCAGCATCGCGAACGCCACGACGCCGCCCGCGCCGGGCGTCACAGATCCCACCGTGGGGGGTGCGCAGTGGTGGGAGATCGTCGGTGCCCTCGCGCCCTTCGCCGTCCTCCTCGCCGCGGTGCTCGCCACCGTCATGGCCTTCGCCACGCTCCGTCAGCGCGCGACGGCGGACCGCGCCGCGCTCGAGCAGAAGAGACGCGCCGATGACCGCGCCGAGTGGTGGCGACGGACGCAGTGGGCCATCGACGCTGCGACCTCCCTCGATCCGATCCGTCAGGAGGCCGGTGTCGAGGCCTTGCTCCAGCTCTCCTACAGCGAGCTCGCCACGGAAGAGGACCGCCTGATCCTCGATGCCATCTGGGTCAGTAACCCCGCGGCCAACCCGGACGGCGCTGGACTGCCCGGCGACCGTGCCGGACAATAGGGCGTAGGACGAGGAGAAGGAGAGTGGCGATGACCGACACCGCGCGCACACGACAGACGCCGTCCACGCCGACCGCCTACCGTCGGCCCGCGGACACCCAACGGGTCACGGCCGCGAAGGCCCGGCTCCGCGTGGCCCTCGACGAACAGTTGGGCCGCACCACACCGCAATCCGTGAAGGACATCGCAGCCCGCAAACGCTGACGTTCTGACAGACCCGCACCCGTACGGCACGAAGCCCGGCAGGGATACCTGCCGGGCTTCGTGCGTCCCACCCCTGGTCGACGCCGCACCGGGTACAGCGGGAACGGTAGGAAGGGTTCCAGGAACGACGAAGGCCCCGGAGCTGAGCTCCGGGGCCTTCGGGTTGTAGCGGTGCCGGGACTCGATCCCGGGACCTCACGATTATGAGTCGTGCGCTCTAACCAGCTGAGCTACACCGCCCCGAAATGAGGCCGCCCGCACCGATCGGATGATCGTCACGGGCCCCTCATTCCAGAGCCCCCCACCGGAATCGATCCGGTGACCTCGTTCTTACCAAGAACGCGCTCTACCACTGAGCTAGGGGGGCAACAGCAAGAAACATTACCAGTTTCCGTGGGCTCTGGCGAAATCACCGGAGCCCCCTCCGGACCCGCGTGGACCGCAGATCCGGAGGGTGACGATCAGCGGGTCCCTACCACTGCTCGGACTGCGCCGATGAGCGTCCGGTGCCTGCTCCGGCACCCTTCGCGTGGCGCGGCTTGCGGTTGGCGTCGCCCGAGAAGCGGGTGTCGCCGTCGCGCTTCGGGAAGTCCTTCTTGAAGGGCTTCTTGAACTCGCCCGCGCCGCGGTTCCCCGCAGGCTTGCGGCCCTTGTCCAGCTCGAGGTGGATCAGCTCGCCGCCGATCCGCGTGCGGGAGAGAGCCCGCAGCTGATCGGTCGAGAGGTCCGCCGGGAGTTCCACGAGGCTGTGGTCGGCCCGGATGTCGATGCCGCCGATCTGCGAGGACGAGATACCGCCCTCGTTGGCGATCGCACCGACGATGGAGCCCGGCATCACGCGCTGGCGACGGCCCACCGCGATGCGGTAGGTGGCGTTGCCCTCGGTGAGGGTCCGCGTGGGTCCACGTGACCCGAAGGCGTCCTTGCGGCCCTCGGCCCGCTCGCGCTGGCCGGCGGGTGCCACGGGGATGTCCTGGACGAGGATCGGCTGGCCGTTCTGCGCCATGACGGCGAGGGCGGCAGCGATCTCGGTCGCGGGCACGTCGTGCTCGCGCTCGTAGGTGGCGATGAGGTCGCGGAACAGGGCCACGTCCTTGCCGGCGAGCGTCTGCGTGATCTTGTCCGCGAACTTGCTGAGGCGCAGCTCGTTGATCTTGTCCGTGGAGGGCAGCTGCATCTGCTCGACCGGCTGGCGCGTGGCCTTCTCGATCGACCGCAGCAGGTACTTCTCGCGCGGGGTGATGAAGAGGATCGCGTCACCCGAGCGCCCTGCACGGCCGGTGCGGCCGATGCGGTGGACGTAGGACTCGGTGTCGTTCGGGATGTCGTAGTTCACGACGAGCGAGATGCGCTCCACATCGAGGCCACGGGCGGCGACGTCCGTGGCGACGAGGATGTCGATCTTGCCGTCACGCAGGGCCTCGACCGTGCGCTCACGCTGCTGCTGCGGGATGTCCCCGTTGATGGCTGCTGCCGAGAAGCCCCGTGAACGCAACTTGTCCGCCAGGTCTTCGGTGGCCGCCTTGGTGCGGACGAAGGCGATGATGCCGTCGTAGTCCTCCACCTCGAGGATGCGGGTCATCGCGTCGAGCTTGTGCGGGCCCATGACCTGCAGGTAGCGCTGACGCGTGTTGGTGCCCGTGGTCGTCTTGCCCTTGACCGAGATCTCGGCCGGATCGTTCAGGTACTTCTTGGCGATGCGGCGGATGGCCGGGGGCATGGTCGCGGAGAACAGGGCAACCTGCTTCTCCTCGGGCGTGGAGGAGAGGATCTTCTCGACGTCCTCGGCGAAGCCCATGCGGAGCATCTCGTCCGCCTCGTCGAGCACCACGTACTCGAGGTTGGAGAGGTCGAGCGACCCCTTCTCGATGTGGTCGATGACGCGTCCGGGCGTTCCGACGACGACCTGCGCGCCACGGCGGAGGCCGTTCAGCTGCGGGCCGTAGGGGGATCCGCCGTACACGGGGAGGACGGTGAAGCCCTCCATGTGCTTGGCGTAGGACGTGAAGGCGTCGGCCACCTGGAGCGCGAGCTCGCGGGTCGGTGCGAGCACCAGGACCTGCGTGTTCTTGCTGGGGCCGCCGTTGACGTCGGCGAGCTCCGCCATCTTCGAGAGCGCCGGGACGGCGAACGCGGCGGTCTTGCCGGTGCCGGTCTGCGCCAGGCCCACGACGTCGCGGCCTTCGAGGAGTGCGGGAATGGTGGCCGCCTGGATGGGCGACGGCTTCTCGTAGCCGAGGTCGGTCAGGGCGGCGAGGATGCGGCCGTCGAGGTTGAGCTCGGTGAAGCGGATGGTCACGTCGTCGTCGCCCTGTGCGGCGGGAGCCGTGGTCGGCTCGGTGACGGGCATGATGTCGATGATCTGCTCGGGCAGGTTTTCAGGCACGGAAAAATTCCTCCAGGTAGGTGCCGGACAGCCCTGACGGGCTGGAGCCCGCAGAGCCGAATGAACGTGGAATCCGTACCTGTTTCAATCCCGGGGCCGAACTCCTCGTCACACCGTGGTCGCCGCTGTCTCAGCGGTGGGTGTGACTCTTCTTCTAGCCGGCGCTCCCTGATGAATCTGCTCGTGAGTCTTAGCTCCGAGCCCCAACACAACCAACCGTCCGAAAGGGACGGAAACTACGGGGATACCGGTGTGGGGGATATGTCCAGTCTACGGCACATCGCCACCGCGTCACCACGAAAGGAGGACGACGCCGGGGTGACCTTCGGCACGTCAGGCGGAAGCCGCCATGCGGAGCCCCGCCAGGGCGGCCTTGCGGACCTGCGGGGTGAGCGTCAACCGGCCCTCGGTGGCTGCGTCCAGGAGCACCTGCGCCTGGTCGCCGTCGAGGCCGGCGTACACCTGCGAGGCCGTGATGCCGTGCTCCGGGACGTCCGTCACGCGGACGGTGTCACCGGCGGCGATGCTGCCCTTGGTCACCACGCTCAGGTAGGTCCCCACACGGTTCGCCTCCGCGAAGCGCTTCACCCAGGACCGCTCCCCCAGGTAGCGCGCGAAGTTCACGCACGGCGTGCGGGGCATGGTCACCTCGAGCACCACCTCCGGGCCGACGGCCCACCGCTCTCCGATCACGGCGTTCGAGGCGTCGATGCCCGCGACCCGCAGGTTCTCACCGAACAATCCCGGCGTCACCTCGCGCCCGAGCTGCTCCGCCCAGAAATCGGCGTCCGCCTGGGAGTAGGCGTACACCGCCTTCGTGGGGCCGCCGTGGTGCTTGCGGCTCGCCTGGAGGTCCCCGGTCAGGCCGAGGGCATGGACGGCGACGGCGCCCTCGACCGGGCGCTTGTCGATCGCCGTCACACCGGTGGAATCCTTCGTGGGGTGCAGTGCGTGCACCCGGCAGACGGCGAGGAGGGAGCCTTGGGTCATGGCGCCCATCCTAGGCGGTGCCCACCCGGCCTCCTTCCTAGGGGTCGAACCGGTAGCCCATGCCGCTCTCGGTCACGAAGTACCGGGGCACGCCCGGGTCCGGTTCGAGTTTCTTCCGCAGTTGCGCCATGTACACCCGGAGGTACTGGACGTCCTTGGCGTAGGCGGGGCCCCACACGTCCAGGAGCAGCTGCTGCTGGGACACCAGGCGCCCGGGCTGCGCGATCAGCCGGTCGAGGATCTTCCATTCGGTGGGCGTGAGCCGCACGTCCCGGCCGTCCTTCGTGACGCGCCGTGCACCGGCGTCGAGCATGAAGTCGACGGTCTCGATGACCGGCGCGTCGGCGGTGATGGCGGCCCGTCGGGTCGCGGCGCGGAGCCGTGCGAGCAGCTCGTCGAGCCCGAACGGCTTCGTCACGTAGTCGTCCGCGCCGGCATCGAGCGCCGCCACCTTGTCCTGCGAGCCGTGACGGGCCGAGAGCACGATGATGTGGACCTGCGACCACCCGCGGATCCGCTCGATGACCTGCACGCCGTCGATGTCCGGCAGACCGAGATCCAGCACCACCACGTCCGGGTGGTGCTCCGACGCCGCCGCGAGCGCGGTCTCGCCGTCCACAGCCGTGACGCACTGGTACCCGTAGGCGCGGAGATTGATCTCCAGGGCGCGGAGGAGCTGCGGCTCGTCGTCGACCACGAGGACACGCGTCACAGGTCCACCGCTCCGGTGGAGATGGGGAGGCGGATCACGAGGGTGAGCCCGCCGCCCGGCGTCTGCTCGGCGTCGAGCACGCCGCCCATCACCTCGGTGAAGCCCTTGGCGACGGCAAGTCCGAGCCCCACACCGCCGCCGGCTGGGGCGTCGTCGAGCCGCTGGAACGGGCGGAACATGGCGGCCACCTCGTCGCGGGAGACGCCCTGGCCGTGGTCGATGACCCGCAGCTCGCTCGCCGGGAAGCCGTTGATGAGCGCTCGTCCGGTCCCGCCGACGGACGCCCTGATCTCGATGGGCGACTCCGGCGCGTACTTCACCGCGTTCTCGACGATGTTCGCGAGCACGCGCTCGAGCAGGCCGGGATCCGCCTCGATGGCCGGGAGGTTGGGCGGGAGGGAGACCTGCACGCGGTCCTCGGGCACGTTCGCGAGCGCGGGAGCGACGACGTCGCCCCACCGGAGGGGCCGCACGTGCGCGTTGACGGCGTCACCGGTGATGCGCGACATGTCGAGCAGGTTGTTCACGAGGTTGACCAGCCGGTCGGAGTAGTCCTCGATGGTGCCGAGCAGCTCGTCCTCGTCCTCCGCGGAGAACGTCACCTCCGACTGCCGGAGGCTCGTGACGGCGAGCTTGATCCCCGCGAGCGGGGTGCGGAGGTCGTGGGAGACGGAGCGGAGGATCGCCGTGCGCATCACGTTCCCCTCCACGAGCCGCCGGTTGGTCCGCGTGCTGGCCAGCAGTTCCTGGCGCTGCAGCATCGAGCGGAGCTGCCCTGCGAACGCGGTGAGCACACCGCGGTCACGCGCGGACAGGGACCGGCCGAAGAGGGCCAGCGTGACGCCGTCGTCCACGGGGGCGACGGCGACCGCCGCCTCGAGCGCCCACGGGACCTCGCGGGGACGCCGCTCCGTGCCCTTGTCCGACACGTTCCTCCGGGCCGGGCCTCCTCCGCGCCGCCGCCCCGACGCGGTCGGCTCGGCGGGAGTCGGCCGTTCGGCCAGGGCCCTGAGCTCGGCCACCGGCGCTGCGGAGGGCGCGCCCGGAGCGTCCGCCACCGGAGTCGTGGCATCGCCCGTCGCGCCCCTCGCGCCGGCCTCCTCGGAGGTGCCTGCTGGGCCGTCCGCCGCTGGAGCGTCGTTGGAGGGGCCGAAGAGCGCCACGGCGTCGGCGTCGAACTGGGCCTGGACGTGCCGGAGGAAACCCTGCAGCGTGTCCTCCTCGGCGAGGACGCCGCGGGCCAGCTCGCCGAGAAGCGCGGCCTCCTGCTGGGCCAACGCGGCTTCGCGTGAACGGCGGGCCGAGAGCCCGACCACGAGGGAGACGGCCACCGCCACCGTGATGAAGATCAGGACCGTCACCACGTTCCCGGTGTCGGCGATCTCGAGGGAACCGAACGGCTCGGTGGAGGTGTAGTTCAGGATGATGCTGCTCCACAGGGCTGCGAGGAGCGCGGGCCACAGGCCCCCGATCAGCGCGACGGCGATGACACCCGCGAGCTGGAACAGGACGTCGACGGCGAGCAGCGACCGCCCGACGGCGAGGACCGCGACCTCCAGCAGGGGCGGCAGGAGCAGGGCGACGACGCAGGCCACGACCACGCGGAGGCGGCTGACCGGCGCCGCGATGGTGCGCAGCGGTGCCGGCGGGACGCGCGCGGACGCCGCAGCCATCAGGTGTCCCGGGTCCCGGCGACGAGTTCGTCGGCCGGGTCCGGGAGACGCAGCGACTCCTCGAGGCGCGCGTCCGTCCGGAGCCGCCGCGAGAGCAGCACCCAGAACACGGTGATGACGAGGGCGCAGAACACGCCGGCGCTCGAGGCCATCAGCCAGCCGGTGGTGAGTTGCGAGTTGAGGTCCTCCGCGCCGAACAGCAGGCCGATCGTCTTCGGCGAGTAGACGAAGACGGCGAGCGTGAGAACGAACAGGACGGCCGCCGTCCGCCGGTACGCCGGGAGGTCGCGCGGGAGGCCCGCGGCCTGACCGGCGAGCACCGCGAGCACGACGGCGATCCACACCCAGTGGTGCGACCACGAGATGGGCGAGATGAGGAGCATCAGCAGGGCGGTCATGGCGATGGGGGTGAAGCGGTCACCGCGCTGCCGGCCGGTGTGGAGGACGAAGGAGGTCGCGGCGACCAGCAGCAGGGAGATCAGCAGCCAGGGAACGGTGGAGGGGAAGTCCGGACCCATGAAGTGGAGGATCGCCCCGCGGATCGAGAGGTTGTCCACGTATCCCTCGCCGCCGATCCGGCCGGTGTCCCGGAGCATCTGCAGCCAGTAGGTCGCCGATTCGGCGGGCAGCAGGAGGAAGCCGAGGGCGATGGTCCCCACGAACCCGGCCCCCATGGTGAACAGCTGCTTCCACTCCCCCCGCACCAGGAAGTAGAGCCCGAAGACGAGGGGCGTCAGCTTGATACCGGCCGCGATCCCGGTGAGCAGGCCGGTCGGGACGCGGCGGTGCGGCCCGGAGAGGAGGTCCGCCGCGATCATCGCGAAGAGCAGGATGTTGACCTGCGAGAAGGCCATGGTCTCGCGCCACGGCCCCAGCAGGCAGACCAGGCCCGTGCCGGCGATCGCGAGCGGCAGTGCGGTGGGATGCCGGAGCGTGGCCCCGAGACTCCGGAAACCGCCGAGGTAGCGCGTCACGACCAGCGAGGTGAGCGCGGCGACGAGGATCGAGAGCCCCACGAAGATCGCCGCTCCCGTCTCCGCGCTCACGAGCGTGAGCACCGTGAAGGCGAGCGCGGCGAACGGCGGGTAGGTGAACAGGAGCGAGCCCGCGCCCTCCCCGAAGGACCGCGTGTAGAGGGAGCCGTCGGCGTCCACCACGGACTGTCCCCCCATCCGGTACACCCGGTAGTCCAGGCCGATCACATCGGCCCACGTGAAGGCCCAGGTGAGCAGGGCGGCGGCCACGACGACGGAGGCGACGAGGCCGAGCACCCGGACGAAGGCCGTCACGGGCACGGTGCGCTGGCTCATGGATCCCTTCCGAAGGAGGTGCGTGCGGAACCGGCTCGCGGGTGTCCCCGGCACGGCTCATCCAGTGTAGGCACGGCCCCGGGCGTGCACCCGCGGACGGCTAGGGTGGAAAACAGTCCGGTACCTCTGCGAAAGGCCCACCTGCTCATGTCACAGCCCACGGCAACCACCTCCCCCATCACGGCGATCACGAACGCCCACGTGATCCCGATCGACGGCGAACCCTTCGACGGGACGGTGGTGGTGGAGGACGGCCGCATCACCGCGCTCGGGGCGTCGGTGGACGTCCCCGAGGGGGCCACGGTCATCGATGCGGGCGGCAAATGGCTGCTCCCCGGCTTCGTGGACGCGCACGTGCACCTCGGCACGCACGAGGAGGGCGAGGGCGCCGCGGGTGACGACACCAACGAGATGACGGACCCGAACACGGCGGGCGTCCGCGCGATCGACGCCATCAACCCCTTCGACCCCGGATTCGACGACGCCCTGGCGGGCGGCGTGACGACGGTGAACGTGAACCCCGGCTCCGGCAACCCGATCGGTGGTCTCGCCGTCGCCCTTCACACGCACGGCCGGTACCTCGAGGAGATGGTGCTCCGCTCCCCCAGCGGTCTGAAGTCCGCGCTCGGCGAGAACCCGAAGCGCGTGTACGGGGCCAAGGGCAAGACGCCCTCCACCCGCCTGGGCACGGCGCTGGTGATCCGCGAGGCGTTCATGAAGGCCCAGAACTACATGGGCAAGGCCGACGAGAACGCGCGTGATCCGCACATGGAGGCCCTCGCCATGGTGCTCCGCCGCGAGATCCCCTGGCGCCAGCACGCGCACCGCGCCGATGACATCGCCACCGCGATCCGCATCGCCGACGAGTTCGGGTACGACCTCGTGCTCGACCACGGCACCGAGGCCCACCTGCTCGGAGATGTCCTGGCCAAGCGGGGCACGCCCGTGCTGATCGGTCCGCTGTTCACCACCAAGTCCAAGGTGGAGCTGCGCGGGCGGTCCATCGCGAACCCGGGCAAGCTCGCCCGGGCGGGCGTCGAGATCTCGATCATCACCGACCACCCGGTCATCCCGATCAACTTCCTGGTGCACCAGGCCACCCTCTCCATCAAGGAGGGCCTGGACCGAGAGACCGCACTGCGCTCGATCACCATCAACCCCGCGAAGGTCCTCGGACTCGCGGACCGGCTCGGGTCCCTCGCCGTCGGGAAGGACGCCGACCTGGTGCTGTGGAGCGGCGACCCCCTCGACGTCATGCAGCGTGCACTGCAGGTGTGGATCGGCGGCGCCGAGGTCTACTCGTACGACGTCGAGTCCCACACCGCCACCGTTGCTCCCCGGGGCTAGGCAGCCGGTGGCGACTCCCCTGCCGCCGCGGCCCTTCACCCTGCGCGCGGCCCTGGTGCTGTGGCTCACAATCTCCGTACTGATGCTCATCGCCGCCGGCACGTTCATCACGTCGGCGGCGGTGCAGGATCTCGAGCGCGCAGGGTTCATCGGGCTGGGCGCGCTGTTCGGGGCACTCGCCGTGCTGCAGCTGATCCTGCTGATCCCCCTGCGGCGGGGCAGGCGGGGCGCGCGTGAACTGCTGACGACCATCGGGATCATCGCGGGCGTGCCCATCATCGTCCGCGGGACGCCGGGGCTCTCGCTGATCGCGGGCGCCATGCTCGTGGCGGTGCTCCTCATATGGCTCCCGCAGAGCAGCGACTACTTCCAGCTCACGCAGCCGAAGGCGAAGAAGAAGTTCAGGTTGCAGGGCAGAAAGCGCTAAGTCGGCTGTACGCCCAGGACAGCCTGCCGTCGTTGTCTGCTTTCAGGCACACGACTGCGTGTCGGCGGGTGACACGCCGCACGAGCGTGGTGGTGGACTGAAAAGCCGACAACGACGACGCCACCCTGTCCGAGCGAAGGTGGATCAGCGCAGTGCCGCGATGGCCTGCTCCAGGTCGCCAATGAGGTCCTCGATGTCCTCGATGCCGACCGAGAGCCGGATGAGGTTCTCGGGGACGGCGAGCTCGGTGCCCTTGACGGACGCGTGCGTCATGTCGGACGGGTAGTTCATGAGCGACTCGATGCCGCCGAGGGACTCCGCGAGGATGAACACGTGGGTGTTCTCGGCCACCTTCTTCGCCGCTTCCGCACCGCCCGTGAACGTCACGGAGATCATGCCGCCGAAGTCCTTCATCTGCGCGGCGGCGAGCTCGTGCCCCGGGTGGTCGGTGAGGCCCGGGTAGTAGACGCGCTCCACCTCGTCCTGCTCCTGCAGCCAGCGGGCTATCGCCATCGCGTTCGAGGAGTGCCGGTCCATGCGGACGCCGAGCGTCTTCAGACCACGTGTGGTCAGCCAGGCCTCCATGGGCGCGGAAACGGCACCCACTGCGAACTGGATGAAGCCGACCTTCTCGGCCAGCTCGTCGTCGTTCACCACGACGGCGCCGCCGCTCGCGTCCGAATGGCCGCCGATGTACTTGGTGGTGGAGTGCACGACGACGTCGGCCCCGAAGGTCAGCGGCTGCTGCAGGTAGGGCGAGGCGAAGGTGTTGTCGACCACGAGCAGCGCCCCGGCGTCGTGGGCCAGCTGCGCCGTCGCCGCGATGTCGGTGATCTTCATCATCGGGTTCGACGGCGTCTCGACCCACACCATCTTGGTGTTGTGCGCGGCGATCGCGGCCTGCACGGCGGCAGTATCGGCCATGTCCACGGCGGTGTTGGTGATGCCCCACTGGGACAGCACGCGGTCGATCAGGCGATAGGTGCCGCCGTAGGCGTCGTTCCCGAGGACGATGTGATCGCCGGGCCGGAGGGCACCACGGATCAGCGCGTCCTCGGCGGCGAGGCCCGAGGAGAAGCTGAAGGCGTGCTTGCCACCCTCGAGGGCGGCGATCTGGACCTGCAGCGCGTCACGCGTCGGGTTGCCGCCGCGGCCGTACTCGTACCCGTTGCGCAGCTGACCTATGCCGTCCTGCGCGAAGGTGGTGGTCTGGTACAGGGGCGGGATCACCGCTCCCGTGAGGGGATCGGGGGTCTGCCCCGCGTGGACCGCTCGGGTGTTGAAACCCTGGGCGTCAGAGTGCGTCACGATGCTCCTGCGAATGGGGGTGGGGTGGTTACGTGCTGATGTATGTCAGCAAGTCCTGACGCGTGAGAATTCCCACGGGCGCGCCGACGTTCGTCACCATCAGCGTGTCGCTGTGCTCCAGCGCCGTGCGCGCGGCGTCGACCGACTCCAGCGCACCGATGAGGGGCAGCTTCGGCTCCATGTGGTCGGCGACGGCGTCGGTCATGGCTGCCTCACCGCGGAAGATCTTCTCGGTCAGCGTGCGCTCGTGGACGGCACCGAGCACCTCGCCGATCCTCACGGGCGGCTCGTGGGAGAGCACCGGCATCGAGGACACCCCGTGCTTCTGCATGAGCGCGACGACGTCGCGCACCGTCCCGCTGGGGCGGACGTGGACGAGGTCCGGCAGGGCCCCGCTCTTCGCGCCCAGTACGGCCGCGATGGTGGTGTCGCCGCCGTCGGACATGAAGCCGTAGTTCTTCATCCAGTCGTCGTTGAACACCTTGCCGAGGTACCCGCGGCCGCCGTCGGGCAGGAGGACCACCACGAGGTCGTCGGCCGTGAGGGTGCGGGCGACGCGGAGTGCCGCGACGACCGCCATGCCGCACGAACCGCCGACCAGCAGGCCCTCCTCGCGGGCGAGGCGGCGCGTCATCTCGAAGCTCTCGGCGTCGGTGACCGCAAGGATCTCGTCGGGAACGGCGGGGTCGTAGGAGTCGGGCCACATGTCCTCGCCCACGCCCTCGACGAAGTAGGGGCGCCCCGTGCCGCCGGAGTAGATGGAGCCGTCCGGGTCGGCGCCGATGATGCGCACCGGACCGCCCTCGCGGTCCGCGGAGACCTCCTTGAGATAGCGGCCGGTGCCGCTGATGGTGCCGCCGGTGCCGACGCCCGTGACGAAGTGCGTGAGCTTCCCGTCGGTGTCGGCCCAGATCTCGGGGCCGGTGGTCTCGTAATGGCTCAGCGGGCCGTTCTGGTTGGAGAACTGGTCGGGCTTGTAGGCGCCCTTGATCTCGCGGACCAGGCGGTCGGATACGCCGTAGTAGGACTCGGGGCTGTCGGGGGCGACCGCCGTGGGCGTGACCACCACCTCCGCGCCGTACGCCTTCAGCACGTTGCGCTTGTCCTCGCCCACCTTGTCCGGCACCACGAAGACGCACTTGTAGCCGCGCTGCTGCGCCACGAGCGCGAGGCCGACGCCGGTGTTGCCGGAGGTCGGTTCCACGATGGTGCCGCCGGGCTTGATCTTGCCCTCGGCCTCGGCGGCGTCGATGATCTTCACCGCGATGCGGTCCTTCACCGAGCCACCCGGGTTCAGGTACTCGACCTTCGCGAGGACGGTGGCGGCGATGCCGTCGGTGACGGAGTTGAGCTTGACCAGCGGCGTGTTGCCGATGAGGTCCACGATCGAGTTGGCGTACTTCATGCCCTCAACGCTACCGGCTGGTACACACGGTCCCGAGCGGGTGTGACGCCGCAGGACACGAACCGCGCCCACCAGGGGCTGGGACAGCCGGGCGCCGGAGCCTAGGCTGGGCGGATACCCAGCCTGCTGACAAGGAGTGCCAGTCATGACGAACGTGTACAGGATCGCGGCCATCGCGGGGGACGGCATCGGCAAGGAGGTCATGCCGGAGGGCCTGCGCGCACTCGACGCCGCGGCCGAGGCCTACGGTTTCCGCGTGGAGGTGTCCGAGTTCGACTACGCCAGCGCCGACTACTACGTGGAGCACGGCAAGATGCTGCCGGACGGCTGGTTCGAGGAGCTCCGCGCCTTCGATGCCATCTTCTTCGGCGCGGTGGGCTGGCCCGACGTCGTGCCCGATCACGTCTCGCTGTGGGGCAGCCTCCTGCAGTTCCGCCGGCACTTCGACCAGTACGTGAATCTCCGCCCGGTGCGCCTGCTCCCCGGGATCACGAGCCCGCTCGCGGGCCGCGAACCGGGCGATGTCGACTTCTACGTGGTGCGCGAGAACACCGAGGGCGAGTACTCGAGCGTGGGCGGGCGCATGTTCGAGGGGACGGAGCGGGAGACCGTCATCCAGGACACCGTCATGACGCGGACGGGCGTGGACAGGATCCTCCGATACGCGTTCGAGCTGGCCCAGAAGCGGGAGAAGAAGCACCTCACCTCCGCGACCAAGAGCAACGGCATCTCGATCACCATGCCCTACTGGGACGAGCGCGTGGAGGCGATGGCGGCGCAGTACGAGGGCATCCGCACCGACAAGTTCCACATCGACATCCTCTGCGCGAACTTCGTGCTGCACCCCGACTGGTTCGACGTCGTGGTGGCCAGCAACCTCTTCGGCGACATCCTCTCCGATCTCGGGCCCGCCTGCACGGGGACCATCGGCGTGGCACCGAGCGGCAACATCAACCCGGACCGCACCTACCCGAGCCTCTTTGAGCCGGTCCACGGCTCCGCACCGGACATCGCGGGCCAAGGCATCGCCAATCCCGTGGGCCAGATCTGGAGCGCGTCCATGATGCTCGAGCACCTCGGCGAACCCGAGGCCGCCGCGGGCGTCCTCTCGGCCATCGAGTCCGTCCTCGCGGCCGGCGGCGACACACTCACGCGGGACCTCGGGGGCACGGGCACGACGTCGTCGCTCGGGGAGGCGATCACCGCCGCCATCCGCGCATGATCGCTCGGTCGTGGCGCCCCTGAACCGTCGCGCCGCCGTGACACCATGAACGGATGAGCATCGCCCCCGCCGTCGCACTCCCGGGCGCGGAGACCGCGGAGTGGATCCCCGACGGCCCGTACGACCTCGCCAGGACAATCCGAACGCTGCAGTGCGGCGCCCATGATCCCTCCTTCATCGTCCAGGCGCCGATCCACTGGCTGGCCTTCCGCAGCGCCGACGGTCCAGTGACCCTCGCGCTGCGCCAGCACGGCACGCTCAACGAGAGCCGGGTCCGCGCGACCGCCTGGGGCCCGGGTGCCGGGAGTGCCCTGGAATGCCTGCCGCGCCTCCTCGGCTCCGACGACGACTGGAGCGCGTTCGACGACGCCGCGTTCCGCGCGACCCTGCCCGACCTGGCGCGGAAGGGCAGGTACCTGAACCCCGGGCTGCGCCTCCCCGCCTCCGGCCGCATGTTGGACACCGTGGCCCGCGTCATCCTCGAGCAGAAGGTCACCGGCATCGAGGCGAAGCGGGCATGGCGGTACCTGCTCACGCGGTACGGCGACGCCGCTCCGGGTGCCGGCGACGTGGCACCCGCAGGGCTGCGCCTCCCTCCGACGGCCGAGCAGTGGCGCAGGGTCCCCTCCTGGGACTGGCACCGGGCCGGCGTCGATGCGAAGAGGTCGACGACGATCCTCAAGGCCGCGCTCGTGGCCTCCGGGCTGGAGCGCCTCGCGTCGAAGCCGGGCGGCGACGCCGTGGCCGCCGGCCTCCGCTCCGTCCCCGGCATCGGTGTCTGGACGGTCGCGGAAGTGGTTCAGCGCACACACGGCTGCCCCGATTCCATCTCCGTGGGCGACTATCACCTCGCGGCGTACGTGGGCGCGGCCCTCACGGGACGGCGGACCGACGACGCCGGGATGATCGAACTGCTGAAGCCCTGGAAGGGGCAGCGCCAGCGCGTGGTCCGCTCCCTCTACTCCAGCGGTTTCCGCAAGCCGACCTTCGGCCCGCGCCTCTCGCCGGAGGACCACCGCTCACGCTGACTCCCCCATCCGCCTCTCCGGTTCCCTCCGGTCCCCGGCGCTAGGGTGGAGTCATGAGCGAAAAAGTCGATGTCACCGCTGTGTTCACCCCGCTCGAGGGCGAGTTCTTCCGCGTGAAGCTCGCCCTGGAGATCGCGATCGAGCAGGTGGTGCAGGAACCCGGATGCATCCAGTACGAGATCACCGACGCGCAGGAGGACCGCATCGTCCTCACCGAGCAGTGGGAGAGCACCGAACTGCTCGACACCCACCTCCGCGGGCCCGCGGTGCAGGACCTCGGCGAATCACTGAGCGCACTGCTCGCCAAGCCCGCCGAGATCGTCCGGTCGGACCAGCCCGCCTGATCCCGCCCCACCCGGCGGACTCGTGCAACCTTGCCGGAGCATGAAGAAACCCCGCCCTCGAGGAGTGCGGGGTTTCTTTCTACCCGGAACGTCGGCAGCCGGCAGGGTTACTGCGCGGCGGGGCCGCTGCCCTCGGTCTGCTGCTGGGCGATCTGCTCGTGGACGGCCTTCATGTCGAGGCCCTTCACGGCGTCGACCAGTTCGCCGAACTGCGTGGCGTTCAGCGCACCCGGCTGGGAGAACACGAGCACCTTGTCCCGGAATGCCATGAGCGTGGGGATCGAGGTGATGCCCGCTGCGGCCGCGAGCGACTGCTCGGCCTCGGTGTCCACCTTCGCGAAGGTGACGTCGTCGTGCTGCTGCGAGACGGCGTCGTACACGGGAGCGAACTGCTTGCACGGTCCGCACCACTCGGCCCAGAAGTCAACGAACACGATGTCGTTGCCCTCGATGGTCTCGGGGAAGCTTGCCTCGGTGATATTGATAGTCGACATCCTTCAAGGCTAGCGACCGCGCCGAGCGCTGTCAGGCGTGTTCGCTACCGAAGAAGAGCCCCAGGCACGAGACCCGAGGAGACCCTGTGACCGATCCCCACGGCCTCGCCCGCTTCGTCGAGGCGCAGGACGCCCACGGCACCTATGCGGGCGCGCTCGCGGAACTGCGGCGTGGGAGGAAGACCGGCCACTGGATGTGGTTCGTCTTCCCGCAGATCTCCGGCCTCGGGAGCAGCCCGACGTCGGTCCGGTACGCGATCGCGTCGCTCGAGGAGGCCCGCGCCTACCTGGCGCATCCGGTCCTCGGAGCGCGGCTCGAGGAGTGTGCCGCGGCCCTTCTCCACCTCGACGGGTCGGACGCCACGGCGGTGCTCGGCGGCATCGACGCCCGCAAACTGCAGTCCTCGATGACCCTCTTCCACCGCGCGGATCCCACCCGCGGCGTGTTCCGCGACATCCTGGAGCGCTACTTCGCAGGCGTCCAGGACCCCGGGACGACGGCGATCCTCGCGGGCTGAGCGTCACTCCCGGGCCGGGTCCTAGCTGCTGTGGTTGAGCTTCTCGATGACCGGGAGCGCGGCGGCGAGCACGGCCGTCTCGTCGTCGTCGAGCTGTGCCAGGAGGGCCGCGACGCGCTCGTTGCGACGGCGGCTCGCACCCTCCCAGGCACTGCGCCCCTTCTCAGTGAGGTGAACCAGGACGGCGCGTGAGTCCGTCGGGTCGGGCCGCCTCGTCACGAGGCCCGCCTGCTCGAGCTTGATGATCTGCTCGGTCGCGGAGGGTACGCGGACACCCAGGTTCGCTGCGACGCGGCTGACCCTGAGCGGCTGGTCCGCCGCCATGCCGAGCGTGCTCATCTGCATGGTGGTGATGTCGCCCGGCTCCTCCATGGACCGGCTGAGGTACACGGCGTGGCGCAGGGTGGTCCTGAAGGACTCCGCAAGGGCCAGCAAGTGCGGATCTGACGGCGAGGAGGTCATGATGACGCACCCTAACAGGCGGCATCCCGGTCAGGTGCGGAGGCGGCTAGGCCTGCCGCAGCCCCCGGAAGCGTGAGGCACGGTCGCGTGGCCTCCTCTTGAGCGCGGGGAGTTCGAACAGAAGGTTGACCGACGCGTGCCGGCGCGTCGAATACATCCATGCCAGACCGAGGGGCGCGCCCACCCCCACGAGCACGAGGAGCGGCAGCATGAACCAGCCCTCCGAGAGGCCGGCGGAGTCGGCCAGGGCCAACGCGATCATGATGGGCCCGAGGTGCGCCACGTAGAACACGAGGGAGTAGCGACCCACGAACTCGAGGGCGGCCGTCGTCCTTACCGTGGGCAGGCGGGGGAAGACCCAGCAGAGGACGCCGAGCGCGCCGAGCACGCCCCAGACGAATTCGCCGCGGTACAGCACGTCGCGTCCGGCGACACTGAGCACGCCCACCGTCACGGCCGAGGCGGCCGCGAGCGCCAGGACCCAGGGCCTGCTGATGGCCCGTTCCACGGCCCCGGCGTGCTTCGCGCACCACGCGCCGAAGAAGAAGAAGGCTGCGAGGAAGGCCATCGTCTCGGCCCTGCTCGCGTCGGGCAGGAGGAAGGAGACGCCCAAGCCCACGCCGGCGATCACCAGCGGTGGCACACGCCTGAGCGGGAACGCGAGCACGTAGAACACCAGGATGAACCACAGGTACCAGAGGTACGTCGGCGAGAAGTAGGCGATCTGCGCGAGCGACGTGACTGCGAGGTCCCCGCTGGCGGCGAGGATGATCACCGACCACAGGACATAGGGCCACGCGACCATCGACACCTTGCCGGCGAAGTACTCGCGGCCGGTCTTCGCGACGGACTGCGGCAGCAGGATGCCCGAGAGGAACATGAGCACCGGCATGCGGAACGGTTCGAGGAACAGGTTGACCTGATCGACCCCGGGCACGGGACCTGTGGCGATGCGGAGCGCTTCACCGGCATGGAGCAGGACGACGAGGAGGATGGCGACGCCGCGCAGGCTGTCGAGCCACCCGATCCGGGCGTTCGGTTCACTGGTGATGGTGGCCCTCCTGCCCCTCGTTCCTCACTGTAGGGGCGGCTCCTGACAGTTCTCGGGAGCGTGCGGCGGTATTGCGGGAGGCCGGAAAACCTGCTCCGAAGGAGCGGATGGACTCCCGCGGGTCGACCTGCACATCGTCGATCCCATGCGAAAGGCCGGCACCTCCGTTGTCTCCAACGGCTGTACCGGCCTCTCGGTCCTGTGGCAGATGAGGGATTCGAACCCCCGTAGGCGTTGCCAGCTGATTTACAGTCAGCCCCCTTTGGCCGCTCGGGTAATCTGCCGAACGTCTTCACTGGAAGACCGCCCGCGGCAAGCGCGGACAAAAGAACTTTACAGACAAACCCGCCCCGAGACGAATCGACCGTCGGCTAGAGACCGGCAGCCACGCGCCGCTCGATCTGCGCGTAGAAGGCGTTCGCCTGCTCGGAGGTGACCAACCGGAGGAGGACCGCGCGGTCGAGGTCCGCGCGCACGCCGGCGAGCCGCTCGCCGTCCGACGTCGCGGGGTACGCGGTGGTGGCGAGATCCACCCCTCCCACGATGGACGCCGTGTCCGCCCCGAGAACGACGTCGTCCAGGCCACGCCCGGCGTCGTCCGCGTAGGCGGAGCTCGCGCTCACCACCCTCGTCGGGGCTGCGAGGGCGGGCGCTGCACCGAAGCCGGTCATCGAGGCGGCGGTGGCCGCGGCGAACACGGAACCCGCGAGGGCCTTGCGGAGGCGGACGCGGTAGCGGCGGCGTGGCTGGTCGGGCATGATCTTTCTCGCTCCTTCGGTGCATCGTCTGGCCTCACCGTGTCACCGGAATCTGTACTCCCCTCCCGCTCCCGCTGGGTGCGGGCTGTGAAGGGCGCGGCGCCGTCGAGCGGGGTTGGCAATAAGCTGGAGGCCAGAAAACCCAACCATCTCCAGGAGGCATCGTGGCGAGTGAATCCACGTTCGACGTCGTGAGCAAAGTGGACAAGCAGGAGGTCGCCAACGCGCTGAACCAGGCGCAGAAGGAGATCGTCCAGCGGTACGACTTCAAGGGGGTCGGCGCGGAGGTGGACTTCAGCGGCGAGAAGATCCTCATGAAAGCCAACTCGGAGGAGCGCGTACTCGCGGTCCTCGACGTCCTGCAGTCCAAGATGATCAAGCGCGGCATCTCCCTGAAGTCGCTCGAGACCGGAGAGCCCTACGCCTCCGGCAAGGAGTTCCGGCTCGAGACCGAGATCAAGGAGGGCATCGCCCAGGATCTCGCGAAGAAGATCAACAAGCTCATCCGCGACGAGGGGCCCAAGGGCGTCAAGTCGCAGATCCAGGGCGACGAGCTCCGGGTCAGCTCGAAGTCACGCGATGACCTCCAGGCCACCATGGCCCTGCTCAAGGGCTTCGACGAGGCCGATCTGCAGTTCGTGAACATGCGCTGACCCTGCAGGAGACGACACGACGACGGCGGCCCCACTTCTTCGCTGGAAGGCGGGGCCGCCGTCATTCGTGCTGCAGTGCGGAGGAGGGTGACGCCTAGCGCCGGGGAGCCCGGGCCATGCCCTCGAGGCGGGCGATCCGCTCGCCCATGGGCGGGTGCGTGGCGAACAGCCTGCTCATGCCGCCGCCGCGGAACGGGTTGGCGATCATGAGGTGCGAGGTGTTCACGAGCCGCTGGTCCTGCGGCAGGGGTGCCCGCTGCGTACCGCTCTCGAGTTTGCGCAGTGCCGAGGCGAGGGCCAGGGGGTCATCCGTGAGCGTGGCGCCGTCCTCGTCGGCGTCGAACTCGCGCGTGCGGCCGATGGCCGTCTGGATGAGGCCCGCGGCGAGCGGCGCGAGGATCGCGAGCAGCAGCGCCCCGATGGGGTTGCCGCCCTGCCCGCGGTTCCCGCCCATCATGCCGGTGAAGACGAACATCTGCGCCACGGACGTGATGACGCCCGCCACGGCCGCCGCGATGGATCCCGTGAGGATGTCGCGGTTGTAGACGTGCATGAGCTCGTGGCCGAGCACCCCGCGGAGCTCGCGCTCGTCGAGGAGCTGCAGGATCCCCTGGGTGCAGCACACGGCTGCGTTCTCGGGGTTGCGGCCCGTGGCGAACGCATTCGGCGCCATGGTGGGCGAGACGTAGAGCCGCGGCATGGGCTTCTGCGCGCGTGCGCTCAGCTCCCGCACGATCCGGTACATGGCGGGCGCCTGCTGCTCCGTGACCTCCACGGCGCGCATGCTCCGGATGGCGATCTTGTCGCTGTTCCAGTAGCTGTAGAAGATCGAGCCGACGCCGATCAGCGCGAACAGCCAGATGAACATGGAACTGCCGGTCGCGGCGGCGATCGCCGCACCGAAGACGAGGAAGACCCCCATGAGGGCGCCGAACAGCAGTGCCGTCTTGGCCCCGTTGAAGTGGTTGTGCACTGGTACTCCTTGTGACGAGAGAGGCGCGTGGGCCCGTCAGGTGAAACGGCGGACCCGCGCTGCCCGTTCCTGTCATGGTACGAGTCCAGGCTGACGGTACGCCGGGCTCAGGGCTCTGGACGCCGCGAATCGTACTGTGCGAAGCGCGGCTGCCAACGCGCGACGGCGAGCACCAGGAGGGCGCACGCGATCCCGCCGACGACGGCGGTCCACCCCTCTCCCAGCCACGTGGCCTGACCGCCCGCCACCATGTCGCCCAGGCGTGGGCCACCGGCGACGACGACGATGAAGACGCCCTGCAGGCGCCCGCGCATGGCGTCCGGTGTGGCCGACTGCAGGATGGTGTTGCGGAAGACGCTGCTGATCGAGTCGGCGATGCCTGCCAGCACGAGGCAGGCCGCGGCGGGCAGCACCCACACGGAGAGCTCGCCCTCGCCGGGCCGGGGCAGGGCGGAGGAGGTGGCCATCACGACCACGAGTCCGAAGCCGGCCACGGAGGCACCCCACCCCACGATGGACCAGATGACGGCGAGGCCCTGCCGGTGGATGTGCCCGAGGGGCCCGGAGAACAGCCCGGCGAGCACCGCCCCGAACGCGCCGGAGGCGAGCAGGATGCCGACCGTGAGTTCCCCTCCACCGATCAGTACCGCGCCGACGGCGGGCAGGAGCGCGCGCGGCTGGGCGAAGATCATCGCGATGAGGTCGAGGATGAAGGTCATGCGGATGTTGGGGCGGGTGCCGAGGAAGCGGAAGCCCTCGAGCACCGTGGCGAGCCCGGCCCTGCGCGTCTGGCCCTCGGGCGGCAGCGGCGGGAGCTTGTAGAGCGCCCACAGTGCGAAGGTGAACGTGACGACGTCGACCGTGTACGTCCAGGCGTAGCCCACCTGCGCCACGAGCACGCCGGCGAGCAGCGGGCCGAGCGTGAACGCCAGCCCGAAGGTGATCATGCTGAGCGCGTTGGCGGCGGGCAGCAGCTCGGGCCGCACCAGGCGCGGGATGATCGAGCTGCGGGTGGGCTGGTTGATGCCCGCGGCACCGGACTGGACGGCGATGAGGAGGTAGAGCAGCCAGACGCTGTCGACGCCGATCCACGCCTGCGCGGCGATGGCCATGGTGGTGCCCCACAGCGCGAGCCCGGACCAGAGTGCAACCTTCCGGCGGTCCTGGGCGTCGGCGATCGCTCCGCCGTAGAGCCCGGCGACGACCAGGGGCACGAGCGCGAAGAGGCTGAGCAGGCCCACGCTGAACGTCGACTGCGTGAGGGAGTAGATCTGCAGGCTGACGGCCACGATGGTGAGCTGGGTGCCGATGGCGGACAGCGCGGTGCCGATGTAGAGCCTGCGGAAGGCCGGTGACTCCTTCAGCGGGGTGATGTCGGCGAGGAGGCGGGGCACGGCACGAGTCTAGTGGTGCAGTGGTTCGCACCGGCAACGATTCGCGCAGAGAGGGCTAGGCGAGCCTGCGGACGGGGTTCCCGCCCATCCACGCCGCGATGGCCTCGACCGCCTGGGTGTAGAAGACCCGGTAGGTGCCGTCCGTGACGTACCCGAGGTGCGGTGTGAGCACGGTGCGCGGGGTGCTGCGGAGCGGGTGGTCGGCGGGCAGCGGCTCCACGTCGAAGACGTCGAGGGCGGCTCCGCCGATACGTTCCTCGCGGAGGGCCTCCACCAGGGCATCGGTGTCGATCAACGGCCCGCGGGAGGTGTTCACGAGGAGGGCGGACGGACGCATCAGCGCGAGCTCGGCTGCCCCCACGAGGCCGCGGCTTCGATCACTGAGTTTGTAGTGGAGCGTGATGACGTCCGAGGTGCTCAGCAGCTCCTCCTTCGTGACCGCTCGGACGCCGAGCCCCGCCGCGTGCTCGGGGTCGAGGTTCTGGCTCCACGCGACCACGTCCATGCCGAACGCGAGGCCGATCCGCGCCACCCGTGCCCCCAGCCGTCCGAGCCCCACCACGCCGAGCTGCCGGCCCTCGAGATCGCCACCCACGGTCGTCTGCCAGCCGCCGTCGCGCATCCCGACGTGCTCCAGCGGGATGTTGCGGAGGGCGGCGATGATCAGGCCCCAGGTCAGCTCAGCGGTGGCGGACGGCGGCGAGTCCGTGCCGCACACCACGATCCCGAGGGCAGCGGCGGCGTCGAGGTCGATCGTCGCGTTCGCCCTGCCGGTGGTGACCAGCAGGCGCAGGCCGGGCATTCGCCGGAGCCGCGCAGCCGTCAAGGCGGTCCGCTCCCGCATCGCCACCATGACGTCGGCGCCCTCGAGCAGCGCCACGAGGTCGTCGTCGTCGGACACGGGACGGCGCACGAACTCCACGTCCGCCGCCACTGAGTCCCACGGCGCGTACCCGGCGGCAACCCCTTGGTAGTCGTCCAGAACCACGATCCGCATCTCGACCTCCTCCTCTCCGTAGGGGCCTCCGCCCGGGGCGGGAAGCGCCTCAATCAAGCTCGGTCACCCTCCCGTCCGTGGAGCGCACCCCTACGAGCTCCAGCTTCCCATCCGCGGCGATCCGGTAGGCGATGGTTTGGCCGTCCGTCAGGTAGGCGGCGGACTCGTCGGCCGAGATGTCCTGCGTCATCTCCCGGCCCTCCAGGACGTACGGCCACTCGATCGGCCCGCACACGGACACGGTGCCGTCCGGGTACGCGAGACCGACGGCGCTCAGGATGCCGCCCGGCCCGGCGGCTACGAAGGGCGCCTGCCCTTCGGGCAGCACGAGATCACTCGCAACCTCCTGCGGGAATCTGCCGAGGCCGGGTTGCAGGCTCTCGACCGCGTCGCACGCTGTGAACGTACCCGCGCGACGGGGTGCGCAGGCTCCCGTGTCCGGGTCGCAGATGATCACGGACCCCGTGGTGCCCGTGAGCCCGTCGGGCAGGAAGCGGACACGGGCGTCCGTCGGCACGGGCGACGGGCAGGCGTCCGGGTTCACGGTACAAACGTCGAGGGGTACACCCGCCCGGGGCTGCACGGGCGTGGTCGCGGAGGGTGGTGCAGGGACGGCGGTCGCGGTGTAGGCCGCTCCCGCGAGGAGCAGGAGGCCGGCGACGGCGAGCGCGCGTCGTCGTCGTGCTCCGGCGTGCGGCGCGGGCGCCGGGTCCGTGGCGTCACCTACCGGGGAGGGCGCACCGAGGTCCGTGATGCGCACGGAAGCATCATCGGAGGGGACGGCGTCCTTCGGCATGGACCCAGCCTGTCGCCGCAGGGCCGGGACCGCAAGCGTCAGGGGGTGCCGGGCTCCGCAGCCGCGAGGGCGCGGTCGATCTCGTGCAGCACGCGCTCGTCCTTGATGGGGCGGAAATGCCCCATGGTGTCGAGCTGGATGTTGCGCGCGCCCTCCACGTGGCTGCCGCCGGGGATGTGCGGGTCGAAGCGGCCGTAGATGGACGTGATGCGGGCGTTGAGGTCGAGCTTCGCGCGCAGCGTCCGGAGGGTGCGGTTGCGCGGCGAGAACGCGCGGATGCTGGGGAGGAGGAAGAACTCCGCGTAGATGGAGCCCGAGAAGGGGGTGTTGACGGCGACCAGGCGGGTGATGCGCGCTCCGGCGTCGGGCACGGTCATGAGGAACTTGCCGATCAGCCCGCCCTTGCTGTGGGCCACGACCACCACGTCCGTGAGCTCGAGCTCCTCGAGGTACGCGGCGACCACGCGGGCCATCTGCTCCACCGTGCCCCGGTTGTAGCCGAGCTTCTGCACCACGTGCACGGGGTGGCCGGCGAGGTGGAGGTGCCGGGCTACGGGCCGCATGAACTGCCAGGTCTCGTAGATCCCGGGGATGAGGAGCACGGGCACCTTGCCGGGCGGGGCGTCGGGCGGAGGCGTGAGGTACTGCGCGGGGTCCACGCGGAAGAGGAAGCCGTGGGTCTGCCAGTAGCCCACGTAGGCGTAATCGAGCGCCCAGGCCCAGCCGCGTTTCAGGAGATTCACCCTCCCCACGGTAGCGAGGACGGCGGAGCTGCGGGGCACGGATACCGACGCGGCTTATTATGACTAACTCAGATTTAGTGGTTGGATGGGGCCATGACGCAGACAGCAGCCACCCCCGAGGCCCGAGAGGTCCTCTGGGCGGCTGCCCTGCATGCGGGCGGACGTCGCGTGACGCGCCAGCGCCTCGCCGTCCTCGCCGCCGTCGAGCAGGTCCCGCATTCCACGGCCGACGACGTCGCTGCCGCGATGGCCGCCGCACTACCCCAGATCACCGTGCAGTCCGTCTACGTGATCCTCGCGGACCTCACGGACCTCGGTTTGCTGCGTCGCATCGAGGCGCCCCACTCCCCCGCCCGCTACGAGACGCGCGTGGGCGACAACCACCACCACGCCGTCTGCACCGGCTGCGGGCGCATCGAGGACGTGGACTGCGCCGTGGGTCACGCACCCTGCCTCACCCCCGCATGGTCCGCCGGGGCCCGACGCATGACCATCCAGATCGCGGAGGTCATGTACCAGGGCCTCTGCGACGACTGCCGCGCCGGAACCGGCGCGCCCCCACACCACCCCTGACGATCCCTAGAAGAAGGAGCACCATGTCCGTGTTCAGTACCACGCAGTCCGGCGCCCCGGTCATCGATGACAGCAACTCGTCCGTCCTCGGCCGTGACGGCGCCATCCCCCTGACCGATCACTACCTCATCGAGAAGCTCGCCCAGTTCAACCGCGAGCGCGTCCCCGAGCGCGTGGTCCACGCCAAGGGCGGCGGAGCCTTCGGCGTGTTCGAGACCACCGAGGACGTCAGCATGTACACCCGTGCGGCGCTCTTCCAGAAGGGCGCGACGACGGAGACCCTCGCCCGGTTCTCCTCCGTGGCAGGCGAGCAGGGCTCACCCGACACCTGGCGCGACCCCCGCGGCTTCGCCCTGAAGTTCTACACCTCCGAGGGCAACTACGACCTCGTGGGCAACAACACCCCGGTGTTCTTCATCCGCGACGGCATCAAGTTCCCCGACTTCATCCACTCGCAGAAGCGCCTTCCCGGCACCAACCTGCGCGACGCCGACATGCAGTGGGACTTCTGGACGCTCAGCCCGGAATCCGCGCACCAGGTGACCTGGCTCATGGGTGACCGCGGCCTGCCGAACTCGTGGCGCACCATGAACGGCTATGGCTCGCACACCTACATGTGGATCAACGAGTCCAACGAGAAGTTCTGGGTCAAGTACCACTTCAAGTCCAACCAGGGCCACGAGGTCCTCACCGTCGACGAGGCGGAGTCCCTGGCCGGTTCGGACGCCGATCACCACCTGCGCGACCTCTCGGAGAACATCGCCAAGGGAAACCACCCGAGCTGGGACCTCAAGGTCCAGATCATGCCGTTCGACGACGCCAAGAACTACCGCTTCAACCCGTTCGACCTCACGAAGGTATGGCCGCAGGGCGACTACCCGCTGATCCCGGTGGGCACGCTCACGCTGAACCGCAACCCGGAGAACTACTTCGCGCAGATCGAGCAGGCCACGTTCGCGCCGTCGAACTTCGTGCCCGGCATCGCCGCGAGCCCGGACCGCATGCTGCAGGCGCGCATCTTCTCCTACGCGGACGCGCACCGCTACCGCGTGGGGACCAACCACGCGCAGCTGCCGGTGAACATGCCGAAGAACGAGGTCAACAACTACTCGAAGGACGGCGCCGCGCGCTACCACTTCAACTCGGCGTCCACTCCCGTGTACGCACCGAACTCGGTGGGCGGCCCCGCGGCCGATCCGTCGCAGTACGGCGCGCACGGCGGCTGGGAGAACGACGGCGACCTCGTCTACGCGGCTCACTCGCTGCACGCCGAGGACGACGACTTCGGCCAGGCCGGGACGCTGTACCGCGAGGTGTTCGACGACGCCCAGCGCGCCCGCTTCCTCGAGACCATCACCGGTGCCGTGGGTGGGGTGCAGAGCGATGACATCCGCGCCCGCGCCATCCAGTACTGGGCGAACGTGGACGCCGAGCTCGGAGCCAAGCTGGCCGCGAACCTCGGCCATGGCGTGACGCCGGCCACCGAGTCGGAGGCCGCGCTCTACTAGGCGCTTCGCAGGGAAAATTGGCAGTGAAGGAAGGGGCGGATCCGCATGGGTCCGCCCCTTCCTGCGTCCGGCTGCTCAGACGCCGTCCAGCAGACCGATCGACACGTCCCACAGCCGCTCCGCGTTCGCGGGGTCCAGCGCGTAGGGCCGCACGCCGTACAGGCCGTCGACGATCGCCGGGACCGTCTCCGCCTGCCGGCAGTCCTCCAGGTACAGCCCGCCCACGCCGTCGAGCAGGGGTGAGGTGGCCGCGAACACCGAGGTGGCCGCGCCCTGAGCGGGGGTCTTGCCGGTGAACCCAGCGGCGGCGGACTGCGCCTTCACCGCGGCGAGGACGTCGGGATCCCAGTGGCGCTGCAGATTGGTCCAGATGCCGCCGGGCATGAGCGCGTTGGCGGTGATGCCGTCCTCCGCCCACCGCCGGGTGGCCTCGACGGCGAACAGGACGTTCGCCGTCTTCGACTGCCCGTAGGCCTGACCGGCGTCGTACGGCCGGCGGTCGAAGAACAGGTCCCCGTACACGATGTCGGAGTTCCCGTGACCGCTGGAACTGACCGACACGATCCGCGCCCCGTCGGCAGCAACGAGCGCCCGGTGGAGGTGCAGCGCGAGCGCGAGGTGCCCGAGGTGGTTCGTCGCGAACTGCAGTTCCCAGCCCTGCGCCGTCCGGAGCTCCGGCGTCATCATGATGCCCGCATTGTTCACGAGCAGGTGCAGCGGGCCCGTCCACGCGTCGGCGAAGGTTCTCACGGAGGCGGGGTCGGCGAGATCGAGCCTCCCCACATGCACGACGGCGCCCGGCACGGTCGCGCGGATGTCGTCCGCCGTACGCGCCCCGGCGTCGAGGTCCCGGACGGCGAGGGTCACCTGCGCCCCGGCATGGGCGAGAGCGCGCGCGGTCTCGACGCCGATGCCGGACGCGGCGCCGGTCACCACCGCCGACCGGCCACCGAGGTCGACGTCGGCGACGACGTCGAGCGCCGTGCTCTCCGCCGTGAAGGGTGAGGTGAAGGCGCTCATCGTGTTCCTGTCCTGGTTCCCATGGGTCAGCCCAACCGCGTCGACGAGATACCGCCGTCGATCGCGAGAACGCTCCCCTGCATCATGCGGGACGCGTCGGAGACGAGGAAGAGCACGCCCTCGGCGATGTCCTCCGGCTGCACCACCACGCCGGCCGGTGTGGTGGCGGCCATCGCGTCGAGGACCATGGCGGCGGCTTCGTTACCCGGCGTCAGGGTGACTCCGGGCGAGACGGTGTTGACCCTGACCCCGCGCGGGCCGAACTCGGCGGCCCAGGAGCGGGTGAACTGCTCCACGGCGGCCTTCGTGGCCGTGTACATGGCGGCGAACGGGTTGCCCACGGAGCCCATCCAGGAGCCGACGTTGACCACGGCTCCACCGCCGACCGCGACCATGGCGGGGAGGAGCTCCGCCGCGAGGACGTGGGGTGCGCGGAGGTTGACGGCGAGCATGGCGTCGAGGTCCGCGTCGGCGAGGTCGGCGGTCGGTGTGGCCGGGTAGATGCCTGCGTTGTTGACCAGGATGTCGATGCGTCCGCCGAGCAGCGCGGTCGCATCCGCCGCGAAGCTCCGGAGGGCCGGGTAGTCCGCGCCGAGGTCGACGGCGAGGAAGCGGGCCTCTCCGCCGTCGTCCGTGATGCTCGCGACGACGCCCTGGCCGCGCGCGGCGTCGCGCCCGGTGACGAGGACGACGGCGCCTGCCGCTGCGAGGGTGCGGGCGATCGCGGCGCCGATGCCGCTGGTGGAGCCGGTCACGAGGGCGGTGCGGCCGGCGAGGGGGGTGGTGGCGAGCGGTGATGGTGTCATGCTCCAGTTCTAAACTCCTACGAGGGGCGCCACCAGATCAGGGCGGACCGGGGCATGGCAGGGCCACCCTGGACGCCGGGCGAGCTCCTACAGTGGAGGCATGCCCGCCAACCGCCAGCAGCTCGGAGCGTTCCTCCGCTCGCGACGCGACGCCCTGACGCCGGCCGAGGCCGGGATGCAGGCCTTCCCCGGCCCGCGGCGCGTGCCGGGGCTGCGCAAGGAGGAGCTGGCCGTGCTCGCCGGCGTCAGCGCCGACTACTACAGCCGCCTCGAACAGGGGCGGCAGGCGAACATCTCGCGGAGCGTCCTCGACGCGCTGGCCCGGGCCCTCCGTCTCGACGACGTCGAGCGGACGCACCTGTACGCGCTCGCGGACCCGTCGGTCCGTGCGCGGCCCGCGGTCGCCGCGGTCGCCGCGGAGCAGAAGGCGGACCCCGGCCTGCTGCGGCTCCTGACCGCGCTCGACGACGTCCCCGCCTTCGTCCTCGGGCGGCGCAGCGAGATACTCGCGACCAACGCACTCCTCACCGCGGTACTGCGGGACTTCCCGCCGTCGTCGTCCCTGGCCCGGTTCATGTTCTTCGACCCGATGGCGCGCGAGCGCATCGTCAACTGGGAACACTTCGCGGCCACCACCATGGCGGCTCTGCGCGGCGAGCTGGGCCGGCATCCCGAGGATGCAGCGCTGATCGCGCTGATCGACGACCTCACCGGCGCCGACCCCGACGCCGCGCGCTGGTGGGACGATCACGGGGTCCAGGACTACGCCTCCGCGGCGAAGCGCATCCTGCACCCGATCGTCGGCGAGCTCTCGTTCGACATCGAGACCGTCCTACCGCCCCGCGCCGTGGACCAGGTGATCGTGGTCTACACCGCGCAGCCCGACTCCGACACCGCACGGAAGCTCCCGTTCCTCGCCAGCTGGAGCCTGGAGCGTGCCGTCAGCTCGTGACGGTGGTCGGTTCGCGTCCACCCGGCCTGTCACTCGTCCGGGTCCACGTCCTGCGATCGTCCCGACGGCAGCGGACCATCGGAAGCCTTCCACTCGTCGGGCCGTTCGCCGGGATCGCCCTCCGGACGGTCGGCGGCGTCCTTGCGTGCACGGCGCGCCGCTGCCTCCCCGAGCCCGATGTGGAACCAACGGGCTGATCCTTCGTCCATGACGATCCTTCCCTGCTCACGATGCTCGGCTCCGACAGGACGCCCGGAACGGCGGCCGCTGCGCGAGACAGCCCCCGGTGACGATGACTCGTTCCCGGGGATCAGGCTCAGGGCGCGGTGATGAAGCCGTTCTCCACCATGAACTCGAAGGCGACGTCCGCAGGTTCCTCGCCCTCGACGTCGACCCTGAGGTTCAGTTCGCGGAGCGCCTCATCGGTGAGGGTGGGCGCCACCTGCGCGAAAACGCCCTCGAGCTCCGGGTAGCGCTCGAGCGTCTCAGCGAAGAACACCGGGGCGGCGTTGTACGCGGGGAAGAAGCCGAGATCGTCCTCGAGGATGGTCAGCCCCAGCGCGTCGATCCGTCCGTCCGTCGCGAAGACCTCGCCGAAGTTGCAGGCGCCCGTGTCCGTGGCCCCGTAGATGGCGCCGGTGTCGTAGATGCCGATGTTCTCGTCCGGCACGCCCGTCGCCGCTCCGCGCTCCAGCCCGTAGTGCGCCAGCATGGGTGACATACCGTCGGCGCGCGAGTTGAACTCGGCCTCCACGCAGAAGGTGCGCTCCTCGGGCGGCAGCTCCGCGAGCTGCGACATGGCGGTGATGCCGCCGAGCTCCTCGACGGCCTCGCTGCGCACGGCCATGGCATAGGTGTTGTTCAGCGGCGCGGGCTCACCCCAGATGAGGCCGTTGACGACATCGGCGTCACGGACGGCCACGTACTGCTCCTCCTGATCGGGGATCCCGGCCGCCTGGCCGAGGAAAGCGAGCCAGGCGGTACCCGTGTACTCCCACGTGACGTCGGCCTCGCCGGCCACCATCAGATCGCGCACCGGCTGCGAACCCGGTGCGTTGGTGAGATCGGTGACCTCGAACCCCGCGGCCTGCGCCGCCAGCACGGAGATCTTCCCGAGGATCAGCTGCTCCGTGAAGTTCTTCGACGTGACCGTCAGTTCGGCGCCGGCAGCGCCCTCGATGGGGCGGATGGAGCCCGGCCCGGCGTCGGGCACGTAGGACGTGGCGGGCTGCAGCCCGCATGCGGATACGGCGGACAGAACGACGGCGGCTCCGGCGCACGCCGCGAGCCCGCGGACCCGGCGGCGGCGTCTCGTCACCGTGGTGCCCGGACGGTGATGGTTCCTGGTGCTCACGAGAGTCCCTTCGGTCGCGCGACGAGTTCGACGACGCGGCCCGCCCAGTCGACGAGCAGCGCCAGCAGCGCGACGAACACCGCCCCCGCGATGAGCACGCGGGAGAGGCTCAGGTTCACGCCGGTGGTGATGAGGATGCCGAGGCCGCCGCCGTTGATGAACGTGGACAGAGCGGCCGTGCCGACGAGCAACACCAGCGCCGTGCGGATACCCGCGAGCATGATGGGTACGGCCAGGGGAAGCTCCACCCTGAACAACACGGCGGCGGCACTCATGCCCATCCCGCGCCCGGCCTCGACGAGCCGTTCGTCCACCTGGTTGAGCCCCACCATGGTGTTCCGCAGCACCGGCAGGAGCCCGTACAGGACGAGCGCGACGACGGCGGCCCGGAAACCGAACCCCAGCCATGCCGCGAGCAGCACCACGAGGCCGATGGCAGGCGCCGCCTGCCCGATGTTGACGACGGCGAGGATGGGACCGGACACGCGTCGGAAGGGTCCGCGCGTGAGGAGTATCCCGAGGGGGATCGCGATCACGAGGACGATCAGCGCTGCGAGGAGGGTCAGTGCCAGATGCTCCCGGGCGTACCCGAGGATCGCGGCGGGGCTGAGCGTGGTCTGCTCGGTCGGCGTGAGCTCCGCCGTCAGCAACCACACGGCCAGCAGGCTGAGCGCGATGAGGATCGCCGTGAGCTGGAGGACGAGCGCGCGCCAAGATTGCCGGCGGACGCCGTCGATCGGTGGCTGTGGCGCACGCGGGACGTCCGCGGCGACCTGTGGGCCACCGCCGGTCGATGCCTCACTCATCGTCGGTGACCTTCCCGGCCGTCTGGAGGGATCCGGCGTCATCGGCGGAGAGGTCCACGGCGGCCATGCCGCTCGTGTTGATGCCCACCGGACGACCCTCCGCGTGGGAGGTCCTCGCCCGGGCGTGTGCCTGGCTCATGGCCACCATGACCGTCTCGACGTCGATCACGCCGAGGAAGCGGTCGCGGGAGCCGGTCACGAGCGAGGCACCCACCGAGGAGACCAGCATGATGTCGAGGGCGTCGTTCAGCGTGGCGCGCTCGCCGACCACGGGAAGCCGGTGATCGCGCGTCTCGGGGACGCGTTCCAGGCGGGCGAGCTGCCGCCGCGAGAGCCACTGGATCGGTCGATCGCGATCGTCGAGGATCACCGCGTGGTCGTGCCCCTCGGCGTCGAGCCGTGAGAGGACGTCCGTGGTGAGCGCCCCCGGTCTCGCGGTCACGGCAGCCTGCAGGTCCACCTCGTTGACGCGGGTCAGGGTGAGCTGCTTCAGCCCGGCGCCGGAGCCGATGAAATTCTCGACGAACTCGTTCGCGGGCTCCGCGAGGATCCGCTCGGGGGTGTCGTACTGCACGAGCTGCGCACCCTCGGTGAAGATCGCGATCCAGTCACCGAGCTTCACGGCCTCGTCGAAGTCGTGCGTGACGCAGACGATGGTCTTCTGGACCTCGCGCTGGATGCTGATGAGCTCGTCCTGCAGGCGTACCCGCGTGATGGGGTCCACGGCGCCGAAGGGTTCGTCCATCAGGAGCACGGGCGGGTCCGCGGCGAGGGCGCGGGCCACGCCGACGCGCTGCTGCTGGCCGCCGGAGAGCTCCCGCGGGAATCGGTCACGGTACTCGGCAGGCTCGAGCGAGACGAGCTCGAGGAGTTCGTCCACGCGGGCGGTGACCCTCTCCTTGCTCCAGCCGAGCATCTTCGGGACGATCGCGATGTTCGCGGCGACGGTCATGTGCGGGAACAGTCCGCCGGCCTGGACCACGTAGCCGATGCGACGCCGCAGGGTGTCCGCGTTGATGCCGGTGACGTCGTCGCCGTCGAGGACGATCCGACCCTCGGTGGGCTCGATGAGCCGGTTGATCATCTTCAAGGTGGTGGTCTTGCCGCATCCGGACGGACCGACGAGCATCACGATCTTCCCGGCGGGGATCTCGAGGGTCAGGCCGTCCACGGCGGCCTTCTCCTGGCCGGGGTAGCGCTTGGTCACCTTGTCGAGCAGGATGCTCGCTCCGGAGACCTGCGCTGCGGGGTCCTGCTGTGAAGGCTGGGTACGGGGGGAGTCAGACACGGATACCTCGCGGGATGGTGAGCCGGCCGAGGCCGACGAGAAGGAGATCGAGGACGAGAGCCAGGATGATTACGGCAACGGTGCCGGTGACCACGGACTCGAGGGAGTTGGCGCCGCCGAGGCGCGCCAGACCGGTGAAGATGAAGCCGCCGAGGCCGGGGCCGAGGACGTAGGCGGTGATGGCGGCGATGCCCATCACCATCTGGGCGGAGACGCGCACGCCCGCGAGGATGACGGGCCACGCCATGGGGAGCTCGACGCGCCACAGGGTCTGGAACCGGCTCAGCCCGACGCCGCGGGCGGACTCGAGCACGGAGCCGTCGATGCTCGTGAGCCCCACCACCGCGTTCCGAAGGATCGGCAGGGTGGCGAAGAAGACCACCACGATGACGGCCGGGAGCACACCGAAGCCGAACGGGGCGATCAGCAGACCCACCAGTGCGAACGCTGGGATGGTCAGCCCGATCGCGGAGACGCTGTTCGCCGCCGCGGTCAGCCCCGCACTGCGGTACACCAGGGCTGCAACCACCACCGCCAGCACCGTGGCGAGCACGAGGCACTGCGCCACGAGCGAGAAATGCTGCCAACTCGCGAACAGGATCTGACCGAACCTGTCGCGCACGAAATCGATCACGTCCCACCTCCTCCATACGTCCCCATGCGTCGGGGGTGCGGCCGTTCCGCCCTCTCGCGCGCCGAACGGGCCGGGGCAGGTCATCAACACTACGCCTACTGATGATCGTCCCCCGGGCCGCTCGACGTCGGCGCATACCGTCCGGCGCATCGACTCCGCGTGTCGGACCTGCGCGCATCGCGGTGGTGGCACGTGGTGCTGGACGGTGCGAGACTGCAGCAGACACCGCACGTACGCCTGGGGACCGAGGAGGGAGACGACATCGAGAACGACTTCACGGTCACGCAGGACGCCGGGATCGCAGAGGTCGTGTGGCGGCCGGGGTCCGTGATCGGGCCGGCCGAGCTCGACGTCCTGGCGAACACGATCACCCACGCACCGCGGTGGCAGTCGCGTCCCATGCTCGTCCACCTCGATCTCATCCGGCACATCACACCGGCGGCCCGCCAGATGCTCGTCGCGTACCGCCACGAGGGGCCGATCGCGCTCACGGGCAGCGACCCCGTGGACCGGGTACTGGCCGCGTTCATCGCCCAGTCCCGCAGCCGCACGCGCTACTTCGCCCGGACCGAGGAGGCCCGCGCGTGGCTGGCCTTCCTTGAGCAGGACCGCCGCGCCGCCGCGCCGAGAGCTCAGCTGCCCCTGGAACCCAGCGAGCGGTCAGACCTGGTGACTGCTTCACCTCAGCCCTGACGCCCGGTGGTCGATCACCGGGCGTCAGGGCTGAGGTGATCGCGGGAACCGGGTGCTTACCGGTCGCGAGCTCATGCCTTCGATGGGAGGCCCGCCGTGTGCCTGTCAGGTGCTGTCACTACACTTCGTGCAAGGGGACGGGGATGGTGATGGATACACCGGAGCGGCGCTTCACGATCGAGTGCGAGGACGGTACCCTCGTGCGTGTCCGC
Organism: Arthrobacter sp. TJ-266; assembly: GCF_058269115.1. Lineage (NCBI taxonomy): Bacteria > Bacillati > Actinomycetota > Actinomycetes > Micrococcales > Micrococcaceae > Arthrobacter > Arthrobacter sp. TJ-266. Next base: position 537,212 of record NZ_JBZCNC010000001.1, on the reverse strand, counting down.
TGGTCGCCCTCGCTGGTCCTCCGCAGCTCGGACGGCCGCTCGCTCACGGAGGCCCTCGACCACGCACTTCCCGGTCGCCGCGCGCACCTGCTGATGTTCCTGAACGGTATGGCCTTGCTGAGTCAGGGCGCGCTGGCGTACTTCGCCCAGCGGGCGTCGCTGTCCGCCGTCGCCCTCGTGGGGCCGTCCGTGCTGGACCCGGCGCTGACCGAGTTGTACCTCGAGGTCTACGAGCCGCCGTTCCCGGTCGCCTACTTCGACGCCGAGACCGCCGCCCGCTCGTGGCTCACACAGCAGCCCTTGATCGGCCCGCCGCTCGACCCGCCGTTCCCGTCCCCGCGCGACCCGCAGTCCCCGCCGTCGGAGTCTCCAGGCTGACCTAGATTGGGGAGATGGACTCCGCACACGACGACGGCCGCCCGACACCGCGCATCAGGGTGGGTGTGTACCTGGTCCGCGGTGCGGGCGAGAACACCCACGTGCTGGTCTTCGACCAGGTGGACCATCCGGAGGCCGGCACGCAGGTGCCCGGCGGCGGCGTGGACCCCGGGGAGTCCCTCGACGCCGCCGCCCGCCGCGAGGTGCTCGAGGAGACGGGCCTCGTGATCGACGGCCCGCTGCGCGCACTCGCGGCCGGCCACATGCTCATCGACTTCGCACCCGGTGAGCAGGTCAGCGTGTTCTTCGAGGCACGCACGGACGAGTCCCGGAACGGGTGGGACCACGTGGTCACGGGCGCGTCCGGGACGGCCGGGCCGGGTGACGACGTCGGGCTCCTGTTCCGCTGCTCCTTCGTGCCGCTCTCCCGGGCGATCGCGGCGGCGGACTCCTACCACTTCAGGTACACGCCCCTGATCGCCCGGGGCTGACCTGCAGGCGTAGTTTCGCCTCACCGGGGACTAGCGGGCTGCGAGCTCCCGTTCCTCCGCGACGGTGCGCCCGGCGGGTTCCTCCCGCTCCAGACGCGCACCCTCGACGTCGACGTCGGGCAGGATCCTCTCCAGCCACCCGGGGATCCACCATGCATGCTTGCCCAGCAGGTACATGGCCGCGGGCACGAGGGTCATGCGCACCACGAAGGCGTCGAGCAGCACGCCGAACGCGAGCCCGAAACCGATGGGCCGCACCATGGCGAGGTGGGAGAAGACGAAGCCCGCGAAGACCGAGACCATGATGATGGCCGCGGCGGTCACCACGCGGGCGCCGTGGCTGAAGCCGATGCGCACGGCAGCCTTCGGGTCATCGCCGTGCACGTAGGCCTCACGCATGCCGGACACCAGGAACATCTGGTAGTCCATCGCGAGCCCGAAGAGCACCCCGATGAGGATGATCGGCAGGAAGCTCAGGATGGGCCCCGGGTTCGTCACACCGAAGATGTCACCGAGCCAGCCCCACTGGTAGATGGCCACGGTGGCCCCGAAGCTCGCGAGTAGTGAGAGCAGGAAGCCGGTGGTCGCGATGATGGGCACGAGGATGGAGCGGAAGACGAGCAGCAGCAGGATCAGCGAGAGCCCCACGACGATCCCGAGGTAGAGCGGCAGGGCCTCCATCAGCTTCGCCGAGACGTCGATGTTCGCGGCCGTCTGCCCGGTCACCGCGATGGGGACACCGGTCTGCTGCTCAATCTCGTCCGTGGCCTGGCGGAGGTCCCGGACCAGGTTCTCGGTCGTCTCGCTCGCCGGACCCTCCTCGGGGATCACCTGGAAGATGGCCGTGCGGCCGTTCTCACTGACTGCGGCGGGAACGGCCGCGGCGACGTCCGGTACCTCGCGGAGGAGGTCGTTGACGTCGAGCTGCAGGGCGGTGCGGGCGGCCTCGTCGCTCGTCTCCGGCAAGGAGGCGACGACGATCAGCGGACCGTTGGTTCCCTCCCCGAACTTCTCGCCGATGGTGCTGTAGGCCTGGAAGGCCGTGGAATCGGCCGGCTCCGTGCCGCCGTCGGGCAGCCCGACGCGCAGCTGCGCGGCGGGGACGGCGATCACGCCGAGCACGAGGACGCTGGCCAGCACCGTGAGCACGGGGAGTCGGGTGACGAACCCGCCCCACCCGGCACCCCTGGCTGCGCGGGCATCGGCGACGGAGGTCGCGGACGCACCGCCCACCGGCACCTCGGCGGAGTGCTTGCTCCCCGTGGCCCTGGCCCAGCGCCGCTTGGAGATGACGCGCCGGCCCATGACGGCGAGCAGCGCGGGGGTGAGGGTGAGCGCCACGATCACCGAGACGGCCACCGTACCGGCGGCCGAGAGGCCCATGACGGTGAGGAACGGCAGCCCGGGTACGGCGAGGGCCGCAAGCGCCACGACCACGGTGATACCGGCGAAGAGCACGGCGTTACCCGCCGTGCCGGTGGCCCGGGCGATCGACTCGCGCGTCTCCATGCCGCGGAGCATCTGCGTGCGGTGGCGGTTGACGATGAAGAGGGAGTAGTCGATCCCGACGGCGAGCCCGAGCATCAGGGCGAGCACCGGGGAGATGCTGTTCATCTCGATCACGCCGGAGAGCGCGAACGTGAGGCCCACGCCCACACCCACGCCGATGACCGCCATGAGCAGCGGCAGGCCCGCCGCGATCAGCGTGCCGAGCATCAGGATCAGCACGACGGCGGCAACGGCGAGGCCCACGGCCTCGGTGGCACCGACGATCCCGGAGACGTCCTCGACGATCTCCTTGCTGTAGTCCACACCGACGCCCGCGGACTCCGCCTGCGCGGCCGCTTCCTGCACCGACTCCCGCAGCTCGGGTGACACGCCGTTGATCTGCTGCTCGAACTGCACGCTCGCAACGGCGGCCGTGCCGTCGTCGGACACCAGCTTCACGCCGGAGGAGGCGTCCAGCTGGCGCTGCGCCAGGTCGAGTTCCGTGCGCCCGGACTCGAGCTGCGCGCGTCCGTCCTCGAGCGTGGTCCTGGTGGCGTCCAGCTGCGCCTGCCCCTGGGCGAGCTGCTGCTCCGTCGCCGTCGCCTGCTCGGGTGGGAGCTGCGCGCGTGCCTGCTCGAACTGGCGGCGCTGTGCGTCGAGGTCCGTCTGTCCCTGGGCGAGCTGCTGCTCACCGGCGGTCAGCTCCGCCTCGCTCGCGTCGAGCTCGGCACGCCCCGCGACGAGCTCCTGCTCGCCGCCCGCCACCTGGTCCGCGACGGCGAACGGATCCACGACGCCGCGGACCCCGTCGAGGTCCGCGACCTCGGTCAGGGCGGACTGCACGGCGGCGCGCTGCTCCGGCGTGAATCCACCGTCGTCCTCCGCCGTGAACACGACGGTGCCCGTGCCTCCCACGGCGTCGGGCAGTTCCTCACGCAGCCGATCCGAGATGCGCTGCGATTCCGTGCCGGGGATCGTGAAGTTGTTGGTGAGGGTGCCCGAGAACGCGACGGCGGCACCGCCGACCGCCAGCATGATCGCCAACCACGCGGAGATCACCCACCACCGTCGGCGATACGCGAACGAGCCGAGCCGATAGAGCAGGAAAGCCATGGGGGGTCCTAGCGCACGAAGGGAATGGGGCAGGTGGTGGGTCGGTGGTGGGAGCCTCGACGAGCGGTGTGGGCCGGTCGCCGGTCAGGCAGGGCGGTCGGGTCTCACGGGTCCGGCCGTGGGATCGGCGAAGCCGTCCCGCAGCATGGTGAGGGTCCCGAGGATGCGGTCCTCCAGGTCGGCGCCCGAGGCGTCGTCGGAGGTGCTGGTGCCGGGCGCACCGGCGAATGCGATCGTCGAGGACGCCCAGTCGCGCATCGCAGCCTTGGTGCAGGCGAGCACACTCGCCACCAGTGCGCTCAGGTAGAGCTCCGAGGCCGAAGGGCCGAGGCGCAGGCGGAGTACCTCGACGATCCTCGCCTCCGCACGCTCCCAGGCATGGAGCTGCGCACGCAGCAGATCGGGGTTCAGCTCGGCCATCCGGAACAGCTCACCGTGCTGGCCGAGCCCTTCCATGCGCGTGGTCTCCGCGAAGGAACGGATGATCGAGTCGAACAGGGGCTCATCGGTGACCTGGTCGAACACCGTGATGGCCGTGTCCATGAAACCGTCCATGCGTACCGTGAGGGCATCCTCGGCGCTGTGGAAGTAGTTGAAGAAGGTGCGGCGGGAGACGCCGGCCCGCTCCGCGATCTGGTCCACAGTGAAACTCCCTGGACCCACCGACCGCGCGAGGTCGAACGCCGCGTCGGCAATGGCTCGTCGCGTGTCGATCTTGTTCTGCTCACGCCGTCCGGGCGGTTCGGCGGTTTCGGTTGTCTGCACCGCTCAAGCGTACCGATCATTTTGCACGGTGTGCAACAAGAGCTCTTCGCCCAGCCATCGCCGAGGATGCGGTCGTAGTCTGGCACCGGTTCCGTTCCCGATCGAGAGGCGCACCCCCATGAAGACCCTGACCCTCGGCTCCGGCCTCGACGTCTCCCAGCTCGGCCTCGGCTGCATGGGCATGTCCGCGTTCTACACCGGCTCCGGCACGGACGACGCCGGAGCCCTCCGGACCCTGCAGCGCGCCGTGGACCTCGGGGTGACCTTCTTCGACACAGCCGAGATGTACGGCCCCTACACGAACGAACAGCTGCTGGGCCGCGCCTTCGCGGGCCGACGCGACGACGTCGTGATCGCCACGAAGTTCGGCACCATCTCACACACCGCGGGCGGCACCCCCGGACTCGACGGCAGCCCGGAGAACGTCCGCCTCGCCGTCGACGGCTCCCTGAAGCGCCTCGGCACCGACCACATCGATCTCTACTACCAGCACCGCATGGACCCCACCGTCCCGGTCGAGGACACCATGGGCGCACTCGCGGGCCTGGTCGAGGAGGGGAAGATCCGTCACATCGGCCTGTCCGAGGCGGCGCCCGCGACCATCCGGCGGGCGCACGCGGTGCATCCGGTCACCGCCCTGCAGACCGAGTACTCGCTGTGGAGCCGCGAACCCGAGGCGGAGATCCTGCCGCTCGTGCGCGAACTCGGCATCGGCTTCGTGCCCTACTCCCCGCTCGGCCGCGGCTTCCTCACGGGCACCATCCGCTCGGTGGAGCAGCTGGACGCGTCGGATTTCCGGCGCACCAATCCCCGCTTCGCCGGGGAGAACCTCCAGGCCAACATCCGGATCGTCGAGGCGGTGGACCACGTAGCGCGGCAGCTCGGCGCCACCCCCGGGCAGGTGGCGCTCGCGTGGCTCCTCGCGCAGGGCGAGGACATCGCACCGATCCCCGGGACCAAGCAGGTGGCGTACCTGGAGGAGAACGTCGCCGCGGCCGACCTCGCCCTCTCCGCCGGGCAACTCGCCTCGCTCACCGCCCTCCAGGCCCCGGTCGGGGACCGCTACGAGGACATGTCCACGATCGACCGCTGACCGGAGGCGATGAGCCGACAGAAGCCGCTGTCGTCGGTTCATGCTCCGCTGTACTATCGGGTCATGGGTCAGCATCACCACCACGGTTCGACGACGGCGCCGCGCGCGCCCCTGGCGGGTGCCCTCGCCATCACGCTCGGCGTCTTCGCACTGCAACTCGTGGGAGCCGTGTGGACCGGGAGCCTCGCGCTGCTCTTCGACTCGGTGCACGTCCTCACCGACGCCGCAGGGCTCGCCATGGCCCTCGGCGCGGCGACCCTCGCCGTCCGGCCGGCCACCGCCCGGCGCTCCTGGGGTTTCCGCCGGGCGGAGGTCATCGCCGCGCTCCTGCAGGCCGCGTTCCTGCTGGCGGTCGGCGCGTACGTGCTCGTCGAGGGAGTGCGGCGTCTCATCACGCCGGAGGTCGTCGCGGCTCCGGAGATGATCGTCTTCGGCGTGATCGGCCTGGCCGGCAACCTCGCGGCGCTCGGGCTCCTCGCCCGGCACCGGACCGCCACCTTCAATCTCCGCGCCGCCTTCCTCGAGGTGCTGAACGACGCCCTCGGGTCCGTGGCCGTGATCGTCGCCGCCGTCGTCATCACGCTGACGGGCTGGATGCGCGCCGACGCCGTGGTGGCACTGCTCATCGGGGCGCTGATCATCCCCCGCACCCTGAAGCTCCTCCGCGAGACCATCGACGTGCTGCTCGAGTCCACGCCCGCCGGCATCGATCTCGAGGAGGTGCGCGCGCACATCGCCCGCCTCCCGCAGGTCCGCGACGTGCACGATCTCCACATCACGCAGATCGCCACCGGCCTGCCCGTCCTCACGGCGCACATCGTGGTGGACGACGCCTGCTACCGCGACGGCTCGGCGCACGCCGTCCTCGACCAGTTGCAGGAGTGCGTGGGTCAGCACTTCGAGGTGGGGATCGACCACTGCACCTTCCAGATCGAGCCCCTGGGTCACGTGCCGCACGAGACGGAGCTGAGCCACTGATGCTGCAGACCGTGACGTCCACCTCGGTGCTGGGGCGTGTGGGCACCGCCCTCTCGGACCCCACCCGCGTACGGATCCTCGTGGCCCTGACGGAGGCTCCCGCCTACCCGAGCGAGCTGGCCGACGCCCTGGGCGTGAGCCGCCAGAGTCTCTCCAACCACCTGTCGTGCCTGCGGGGCTGCGGACTCGTGGTGTCCGTCCCGGAGGGTCGGCGCACGCGGTACGAGCTCGTGGACCCGCGGCTGGGGCACGCCCTGAACGACCTGCTGGGGATCGTCCTCGCCGTCGACCCCGGCCACCACACCCACTGAGCAGCTCCTGGGTCCCGCGCACCTGGACCCGCTGCGCGGCGCAGGCAGGAAGGACCCGGCGATCGCCGGGCCCCTTCCTGTTCACCTGTGCGCGGGTCAGCCCATGAGCCGTGAGCGGATGAGGAACCGCTTGCCCTCCGGTGCCTCGACCGAGAAGCCGCTGCCGCGTCCGGGTACCACGTCGACCGTCAGGTGCGTGTGGCGCCAGTACTCGAACTGCTCCCGGGACATCCAGAACTCGATGAGCCGCGGCTCGCCGTCGTCGTCCCCCGCGGGTGCGGCGACCCTGCCCTCCGCACCCGCCGAGACGTCCAGGACGCCGAGCAGCACGTCCGCCTCGGCCGTGATGAACTCCCCCGCCGGGTAGCACATGGGCGAGGACCCGTCGCAGCACCCGCCCGACTGGTGGAACATCAGCGGCCCGTGGATGAGCCAGAGCCTGTCCAGCAGTTCCACCGCGCTGTCCGTCAGCGCCACCCGCGAGAAGGTGTCACCCGGGATGGTCACCGAGGCTTCGACGGTCATCGCATCTCCTAGAAGAACCCGAGCTTGGATTCCGAGTAGCTGACCAGGAGGTTCTTGGTCTGCTGGTAGTGGTCGAGCATCATGGCGTGGTTCTCGCGGCCGATACCCGAGGACTTGTACCCGCCGAACGCAGCTCCTGCCGGGTAGGCGTGGTAGTTGTTCACCCACACGCGCCCCGCCTGGATCTCACGGCCTGCGCGGTAGGCCACGTTGCCGTTCCTCGACCACACACCGGCGCCGAGTCCGTACAGGGTGTCGTTCGCGATCTCCATGGCCTCGGCGTAGTCGTTGAAGCGGGTCACGGACACCACCGGCCCGAAGATCTCCTCCTGGAACACGCGCATGCTGTTGGTGCCCTCGAATACGGTCGGCTTCACGTAGTAGCCCTCGGCGAGGTCGCCTTCGAGCATGTTGCGCTCACCGCCGATCAGGATCTTCGCGCCCTCCTGCGTGCCGATGTCCATGTAGGAGAGGATCTTCTCGAGCTGATCGTTGGAGGCCTGCGCACCCACCTGCGTATCGGTGTCCAGCGGGTTGCCCTGGATCATCTTCTCCACGCGGGCGATGGCGTCGCTCATGAAGGAGTCGTAGATGGAGCCCTGCACGAGCGCGCGCGACGGGCAGGTGCAGACCTCGCCCTGGTTGAGGGCGAACAGCGCGAAGCCCTCGAGCGCCTTGTCGTAGAAGGAATCGTTGCTGTCGGCGACGTCGGAGAAGAAGATGTTGGGGCTCTTGCCACCGAGCTCGAGCGTCACCGGGATGAGGTTCTGGCTCGCGTACTGGCTGATCAACCGGCCCGTGGTCGTCTCGCCGGTGAAGGCGATCTTACGGATGCGCTTGCTCGAGGCCAGCGGCTTGCCGGCCTCGACACCGAACCCGTTCACCACGTTCACCACGCCCGCGGGCAGGATGTCGCTGATCAGCTCCATCAGGACCAGGATCGACGTCGGGGTCTGCTCGGCGGGCTTCAGCACCACGGCGTTACCCGCAGCGATGGCGGGCGCGAGCTTCCAGGTGGCCATGAGGATGGGGAAGTTCCACGGGATGATCTGCCCCACGACGCCGAGCGGCTCGTGGTAGTGGTAGGCCGTCATGTCCTCGTCGAGCTGGGACAGGTGCCCCTCCTGGGCGCGGATGGCGCTGGCGAAGTAGCGGAAGTGGTCGATGGCGAGCGGCATGTCCGCGGCGAGGGTCTCACGGACGGGCTTGCCGTTGTCCCAGGTCTCGGCGACCGCGAGCAGCTCGAGGTTCTCCTCCATGCGGTCCGCGATCCGGTTGAGCACGGATGCGCGCTCCGCCACGGAGGTCTTGCCCCACGCGGGAGCGGCCTTGTGTGCGGCGTCGAGGGCGAGCTCGATGTCCTCGGCCGTGCCGCGTGCCACCTCGCAGAAGGCCTTGCCCGTCACCGGTGAGATGTTCTCGAAGTACTGGCCCTTGATCGGTGGCGCCCACTCACCGCCGATCCAGTTCTCGTACCTCGGCTTGAAACTGACCTTCGAACCGTCCTGGCCTGGCTGGGCGTAAACAGTCATTGTCCAACTCCTCGAATCCGCTGCGTACAGGACGTCGTCGTCCGTGTGCACAGCCTAGGAGGAAGGAAGTTGCACCGACGTTGCATCGTCACCGCTGCGCATCCCTCGCGGGGCGGGGTACGCGGCACGTAGGGCAAGCCGACGCCGGCCGGACACGGGATCAGGAGGGCGAGGACGTGCTCTCGGCCGATGGGACAGCAGACGGCGACGGCGTCCCGGTTGCCGGGATGCCAGGTGCCGGACTAGCAGGTGCCGGAGTGCCAGATGCCGGAGTACCAGGTGCCGGGGTGGCGGGATCCGTCGGGGTGGCGGGATCCGTCGGGTCCTCGGGATCGCCGCACGGTGGTGTCACGGGATCCGCCTCCTCGCCCGGCGCAGGCTCACCCTCGACGGGCGCCGGCGACGCAGGAGGAGCCTCAGGCCCCGGTGTCGGCGGAGGAGTCATCCCCGGCGTCGGCGCAGGAGCCGGCTCAGGTGTTGGCGACGCGGCCTGCAGGTCGGTCGGACCAGGGGTCGCCGGCGCGGCGGCACCCGGCTGCGCAGGTGCTTCCTCGCCGGGCACCTCTGGCGTCTGGTCGTCGTCGGTGTCGCACGAGGGATCCGGGTCGCTCGTGCCGGGCGGCGGAGGCGTCGGCGGAGGCGTCGGCGGTGCCGGAGGCGTCGGCGGTGCCGGAGGCGTCGGCGGTGCCGGAGGCGCGTGCGGTTCGAGAGGCGCAGGAGGTGCGGGCGGTTCGGGAGGCGCAGGAGGTGCGGGCGGTCCGGGAGGCGTCGGCGGCCCCGGAGTCGCGGGAGGTCCCGGAGGCGCAGGCGTCGTGTCGGAGCCCTCGCCGTTCGGCGGAGTGATGCTGCCGCCGTCGGGACGGCTGTTGCCGCCCAGCGACGTCCCACCGTCCGCGAGCCCGTCGTTCTGGGCCCTACCGTCGGCGACGAGCGGTGACTCCTGCCGTCCCGCTCCGACGGCCAGTGCGTCGGAGACCGGAGGCTGCTGATCAGACCGCGTGGACGACTGCGCCCAGGCCGGGATGTCCGAGACATCGGCCTTCCCCGGCGTGTAGTCCTCGAGCGCACCCTTGCGCTCGCCGTGCGTGGTCGTCTCGAGCGTCCAGCGCGCGGGATCGACGTGTTCGCCGTCGAGGATCGTCTCGAAATGCAGGTGGCAGCCCGTCGAGGAGCCTGTGGTGCCGAGCGTGGCGATGGGTTCGCCGCCGTCCACGGTGTCCCCCACGGAGACCGAGATGGCTTCGAGGTGGTTGTAACTGGTGATCAGACCGTTTCCGTGATCCACCTCGACCCTGTTGCCACCGCCCCACTGGTGCCAGCCGACGGCCCGGACCGTGCCGGCGTCCGCCGCGTACACCGGCGTCCCGCACGGAGCCGCGAAGTCCTGGCCCGTGTGGAACTCGCCCGCCTGACCGGTGATGGGGCTGGTGCGGAAGCCGAATGGCGAGGTGGGCACCAGGACGTCGAGGGGTGCGAAGAGTGCGCCCTCGGCGGGGCGGTTCGCCGGGACCGAGGTGGTGGAGATGTTGCTGGACCCTGCACCGGAACCCGCGCCGGCTGCGGCGTCCGTGATCCCGAGAGGCACGAGGAGGGAGGAGCCCACGGTCCCCGTGGGGATGAGGGCGTCGTCGACCAGGCCTGACAGCGTCACGGTCGGGGTGCGGTCGGGACCGACGGCGGATGCCGACTCCCAGGACTGCGGCACCACACCCTGGAAACCGACGAAGCAGACCACCATGGCGAGCGTCGCGTTCATCTTCGTGCGCGAGGCGCGGTTCCTCGCGGGCACCGTCGGTGTTACCTGGTGCTGTCCAACCTGCGTCACGAAATCCCCTTGTAAACCTGCTGTGTATGGCGGCCGCTGCACGCGGGATATGAGCCCACGTGACCATCTCAGCCACCATGGTCAACGGTAGTCTGCCGCCCGGCACCGCGAGACGGTTTTATTGCAATTCAGCAACAAAGTTTCGGGAAACATGAGGTGACGCAGAGGCAGCGAGCTCCGCCTCCACCTGCTCCAGGTGCGCGACGACGACGGCGCGCTTCGGTGACCGGGCCGGCAGAACCCGCAGCGCGAGGTGCCAGGCCTCGACGTCGTCCGCCGCTTCCGGGAGGGCGAGGTAGTCGGACACCGTCTCCGGTGAGCCGTCGTTGAGGACGGCGTCGCGCAGGAGGGTGGACACCTCGCGGCGGAGGCGACCGATGGCCGGTGCCTGCGAGCGCGGAAGGACCGGCCCCCTGTAGATGCCCAGGGCCATGCGGTGCGCGCCACGGTGGAGGTAGTTGAGCACCTGCAGGGCGTCGACCACGAGGTCGGAGCGCAGCCGGTACGGGCGCGATTCGGGCACCACGGCATCGCCGTGCGCGGCGAGGACCCTGCGGAGCCGCAGCATCTCGGCCCTCGCCGTCGAGACGGAGGCACCCTCGGGGTAGGCCATGACGGTGAGCTCGTCCGCCGAGAGCCCTTCGAGATGCAGCGCCAGCAGCACGAGCAGCTCGGCGTGGCGGAGGCTCAGCTCGAGCGAGGCCCCACCGGCGTGCAGGATCCCGTGATCCGTGCCGAGAACCTGCAGGCTGTCCCGGTAGAGCGCCGCCCGTGGCACCGACGCGCGCCTGGTCTTCGGCGTCGCCAGCCTGCGTTGCAAGCGGTGGATGCTCAGGTGTGCCTCCGCTGCCGCCACCGCCGCTTCCACGAGCGCCAGCGTGTGGGGGGCGACGGCCTCGCCGGCACCGGTGATGTCGATGACGCCGAGCACGGTGCCCGAGTCGGGATCGTGCAGCGGCACGGCGGTGCAGCTCCAGGGCCGGACATCCGGATTGAAGTGCTCCGCCCCTGCGATCTGGACGCTCCGCCCGAGGGCGAGGGCCGTTCCCGGGGCGCTCGTACCGACGGTCGCCTCGGACCAGTCGGTACCCGCCATGAACAGCATGCCCTCGGCACGGCGTCGCAGCTCACGGTCACCCTCGACCCAGAGCAGACGCCCGTTCTCGTCGCCCACGGCCACGAGCATCCCCGCCTCGAGGCTCGGCTGGACGAGCAGGCGGTCGATGACGGGCATGACGGTGGCGAGCGGGTGGCCACGGCGATAGGCCTCGAGCTCCTCCTCGGAGCAGAAGAGGGCGGCCTGCGCGGTGTCCGGCCGCGGGTGGAAGGTCAGCGACCTCATCCACGATTCCCGGACCACCCCGCGCAGCTTCCCCGCGACGTCGGCGCCGTGCTCGAGGGCCTCGTGTGCGGCGAGCGCCCCGCGTTGCAGCGCGTCGGACGAGAGATCCGCGACGGCGGCTCGGGACGGCGACATCGGCACTCCGCTTCATGACCTGTCCCACAGTCGACGTGGGACAGGTCACAGCATAGCGGCGCTACTCCCCGCGGGAAATGGCGACCATGTCCTCGCGTGGAACGAGCTTCACGCGCTCCCGGATCACCTCGGCGTTGCCCGAGGTGTTCACGAAGTTGGCGCCGAGCTTCGCCTCGTGCGCGTCCAGCTTCAGCCAGCCGTCCCAGGTGGTGTAGCGGACGCCGCGCTCCTCGAGGAGGTCGATGATCGCGTCCTCGGAGGGGTTCTCGGCCGGCGGGAGGTTGAGCCTGTCCTCGAGGAGATAGCCGATGGTCTCCAGGGCGTCACCCTTCGTGTGCCCGATGAGGCCCACTGGACCGCGCTTGATCCAGCCGGTCGCGTAGATGCCGGGCACGTGGTTGCCCTCCTCGTCGATCACGCGGCCGCCCTCGTTGGGGATGACCCCGCGCTTCTCGTCGAAGCCGACCTCGGGCAGTTCGGACCCGAAGTAGCCGATGGCACGGTAGACGGCCTGCACCGGGTAGTCGATCATCTCGCCCGTGCCGCGCACGGATCCGTCACCCGTGAGCTCGGTGCGCTCGAACCTCATCCCGGCCACCTTGCCCGGCGTCTCCGGTGAGTCGTGGATCGCCACGGGAGAGTGCAGGAAGTGGAGGTGCAGCCGGCGGGAGGCGCCCGTGGGCTCGTCCTCGACCAGCCAGTTGGTGAGCGTCTTCACCATCGTCTTGGTCTGGTTGTTGGTGGCGATCTGCTCCTCGGACCCGGCATCGAAGTCGAAGTCCTCCGGGTAGAGGACGACGTCCACGTCGCGCGAGTGCGAGAGTTCGCGGAGCTCGAGGGGCGTGAACTTCACCTGCGCCGGTCCGCGGCGACCGAACACGTGCACGTCCGTCACGGGCGAGGCCTTCAGCCCCTGGTACACGTTGTCGGGGATCTCCGTGGACAGCAGGTCGTCCGCGTGCTTGGAGAGGATCCGCGCGACGTCGAGGGCCACGTTGCCGTTGCCGATCACCGCGATCTCCTTGGCCTCGAGCGGCCAGTCCCGGCTGACGTCGGGGTGGCCGTCGTACCAGGACACGAAGTCGGCGCCGCCGAAGGAACCCTCGAGCTCGACGCCGGGGACGCTGAGATCGGCGTCCTTGATGGCACCCGTCGCGAAGATCACGGCGTCGTAGAAGCGGCGGAAGTCGGAGAGGGTGAGGTCCCGGCCGTAGTTGATGTTGCCGAGGAACCGGATGTCACCGCGGTCCAGGACCTTGTGCAGGGCGTTGACGATGCCCTTGATGCGCGGGTGGTCAGGTGCAACCCCGTAGCGGATCAGCCCGTACGGCGCCGGGTACTGGTCGAAGAGGTCGATGCTCACGGCGAAGTCGCCGTCCTTGACCTCGTTCGACTTCGTGAGGATGTCGGCGGCGTACACGCCGGCCGGACCTGCGCCGATGATCGCGACCCGCAGCGGCCGGGCCGCAGCTGAGGTAGACACTGGATTGCCTTCTTTCGAGCGGAGATGATCCTGATCGACAGCTGTGCACGGAATAAGCGCACAGTTCCTTATTCTAAATGGCGCACGCCCCGCGGAGTTCAAGGAGTGGCGGAGGTCTCGTCCGGGGGTACACGGCGGGCGGCGGTGCCGCGCAGCGTGATCGAGGACCCGTGCAGGGTCGGGTGGCCGGGCGTCGGGGAATAAAAGCGCTGCGGCGGCCCGTTCCGCTGCTCGTGAGAACTACGGGTGTGCAGTCCGGCCGTCAGCCGAGGAGCGAGAACTCCGTCGGCATCCTCTTCGGCACCGCCGCCTATGGCCTGTGGGGCCTGCTCCCGCTCTTCTTCGTGATCCTCGCGCCCGCCGGGCCCATAGAGATCGTGGCGAACCGCGTTCTCTGGTCCCTCGTCTTCTGCGCCCTCCTGCTGACGGCCATGCGGTCATGGCGCCCGGTCGTCACGGCACTGCGCACCCCGAGCATCGTGGGCACGCTAGCCGTCGCCGCCCTGCTCATCGCCGTCAACTGGTTCGTCTACACCTACGGCGTCACCTCCGGTCAGGCCATCGAGGCCTCCCTCGGCTACTTCATCAACCCGATCGTCTCGGTGCTCATCGGCGTGGTGGTGCTGCGCGAGAAGCTGCGGCCCCTCCAGTGGACCGCCATCGGCATGGGGCTGCTCGCAGTCGTGGTGCTCGCCGTCGGCTACGGGTCGGTGCCGTGGATCGCCCTGACCCTCGCGTTCTCCTTCGGCATCTACGGCTTCGTCAAGAAGAAGGTCGGCTCCCGGGTGGACGCCGTCTCGAGCCTCAGCATCGAGACGGCGGTCCTCACGCCGATCGCCGCCGCCGTGATGCTCTGGCTCGGCTCCACCGGCTCCGCGACACTGATCACCGAGGGCACCGCGCACTTCTGGATCATGGCGTCCTCCGGCATCATCACGGCCGTGCCCCTGATCTTCTTCGGAGCGGCAGCCCGCCGCCTGCCCCTGACGACCATCGGCCTGCTGCAGTACCTCGCCCCGGTGATCCAGTTCCTCCTGGCCCTGCTCGTGTTCGGCGAGGAGATGCCGTTCGAGCGGTGGATCGGCTTCGGGCTCGTCTGGCTGGGCCTGGTCCTCCTCACCATCGACATGCTGCGCACGGTGCGGCGCCAGCCGCGGATCGCGCGCGCTGCGGAGCCCGCGGTCAGCGCCGCCTGACCGGACGGCGGGCGCGCCGCGTCTCCGCATGCGAGGGACGCGACGACGGCGGGTGGTCCCTTCGGTGGATCACGGCGGGGCACCATCTTCGTGCCATGACCAGAGCACAGGCAACGGACTTCCTCGTCGCGGCTGCCGTGCACCTCGCCCGGTTCGGCGTGATCATCGGCGGCCTCGCCCTCGCTCCCCTGCTCGGGATCGGCGGCTGGTATGCGGGCCTCTTCGTGAACGGCCTCTGCTGTGTCTTCGCCGTAGCCCTGGTGACGCGGTTCCGGTTGTGGCACCGCATCGGCATCACGCGCCTGTGGGCCGGTCGCAGCGCGGCTCTCTTCCTCCTCGTGCTCCTGGCCGAGGCCCTGTCATGGCTCCTGCCGTCAGGGCTCGACGTCGCACCGCCCGGCGTCGCCCTCTGGGTCCTGACGTTGCTCATGGTCGGGTTCAACGAGGAACTCATCAGCAGGGGCGTGGCACCTACGACATCCTGACCAACGTGCTGCTCTCCGGCGTCGTGGGGTTCGCGATGGCGGCCTTCCAGTACCGCTTCCACTGGATCCTGCCGCTGGTGCTCGTCCACGCGCTCGCCGACTTCACGGCCGTCCATGCACGGGAGCCGCACGGGGACGTCTTCGCCGCCCTGACCGGCGTGATGTTCGTGGTGCTGGGCGCCGTGATGCTCCGCGGGCGGGCGTCCTCGACGCCGCGGGTGGCCGGAAGAACGACGGCGTGACCCCGCCCGCCGCGGTCCGAAGGGTCAGCGCTCGGCGCGGACCCACTCCCTCGGCACGACCACCATCGGCACCGGGAGTTCGCGCAGCATCTTGTTCGCCGTGGCCCCGAGGAACAGCTGACGGCGCTGCGCGAGGCGGCTCGATCCCACGATCACGAGCTCACCCGGATCCCACTCGATGTTGTCGATGGCCTGCTCGATGGTGCGGCCGTGCGCCACGATGATGGACGTCTCATGACCCTCGGGCAGCTGCTCCACGGCGCGCGCGAGGACGGAGTGCGCGTGCTGGTGCGCCCGGTTGATCGCCTCACCCGAATCCGAGTGCTCATGGACGTCGAGGGCAACGAGCGAGACGAGCCGGAGCGGCAGGCCACGGCGGGCGGCGGACTCGACCGCGACGTCCAGGGCTCCCTCCGCACCGGGGCGCGTGCCGACGGCGCAGGTCATGCGGGTGAAGGCGGCGCGGTGCCGGTAGCCGCGGGGCGCGAGGGCCACGGGGAGGGGTGAGCTGTGCAGCACGGCGTTGGCGACACTGCCCACCGTGAAGCGGCGGAGGAGCCCGTTGCCCGCGGCGCCGATGACGATCAGCCCGGCATCGACGTCGTGCGCGGTCTCGAGGAGTCCCTGCGCGAAGGAGTCCGCGAGCCGCACGTGCGTGGTGACCTCGATACCGTCGGGGACGTGCGCCTTCGCGCGGTCCAGCGCCTCCTGCGCCCGGCGTCCACCGGGAGCCACGCTGCCGTCCTGGGGCCAGTCGAGCACGGTCACGAGATCGATCCCGGCCGACTGCGTGAGAGCCAGGGAGGTCGCGAGTTCCACGGCCTCCTGTCCGCGATCGTTCTCGGTGTAGCCGACGACATAGCGCACTGGGCAACCCTTTCCCTGCGGTGGCGGCCTCCCTACGAGGACCTGGTGACGAGGCCGTGGTGACGACGTGACGGCGCGGCCCCGCCCGGAGACGGGCGCGGCGGCATCGGATCACTCTAACGCAGGGGTTCGGGGCCTGCCGGAGCCTGTCCGCGGGTCAGGACGTCCTGCCGGAAGAACGCCGGATTGATGCGCGACCACACGAGCATGAGCACCGCTCCGAGCAGGATCACGCCGATCCCGAGGATGAACACCATGCCCACGCCGAACAGCTCGGACCCGGACCCGTACTCGGGGTCCATGGAGTCGACGGCGGTCTTCACGAACATGACCATGAGGATCACGCCGCCCAGCAGCGGCGCGAGGAAGCGGAACAGGAACCCGCGCACGCTGGAGAACGCCTGCGCCCGGAAGTACCAGACGCACGCGAGGGCCGTGATGCCGTAGTAGAAGCAGATCATGAGCCCGAGGGCCGCGATGGTGTCCCACAGGGCGTTCTCGGACGTGAGGCGCGTGAACACGTAGAATCCGCCTGCGGCGAGCGCGGCGGCCACCGTGGCGAAGCTCGGTGATTTCCGCTGCGGACTGATGCGTCCGTAGCCCTTGGGCAACGCCTGGTAGTGCCCCATGGCGAGGAGGGTGCGAGCCGGTGAGACGAACGTGGACTGCAGCGACGCCGCCGAGGAGCTGAGCACGGCCATGGACATCAGGATGGCGAAGGGGCCCATCACGGGCCCGGCGAGCGCCGCGAAGATGCTCCCCTGGTTGTCCGGGTTGCCGGCGCCGAACTCGCCGTCACCGACACCCGCGAAGGCGAGGGTCGCGAGCGCGACCGTCAGGTAGATGACCACGATGACGACGACGGTGAGCGCACCGGCGCGCCCCGGCGTCGTGCGCGGGTTGGTGGTCTCCTCGTTCATGGTGAGGGCCACGTCCCAGCCCCAGTAGATGAAGATCGAGAGGGAGACCCCGGCGGCGAACGCCGAGAAGGAGCCGACCGCGAAGGGGTTGAACCAGTCGGCGCTGATGGTGGTGGCGTCGAAGGCGGAGCCGTTCGCCACGTGGATGAACGCGGCGATGGCGAACCAGGCGAGCACCACCAGCTGGAACGTGACGAGCACGTACTGCACCGTCTTCGTGGCCTCCATGCCGCGGTACGAGACGTAACAGGCGAGGGCGATGAACACGAGCGTCGTCGCGATGTTCACCGGGAGGTCCAACGTGAGGTCGGCCAGCGCCGGGTCGTCGAAGAGCTGCGAGAGGAGAAGGTAGAAGAAGTCCACCGCCACGGCTGCAAGGTTGGAGAGGACGATCACGGTGGCGGCGATCAGCCCCCAGCCGCCCATCCACCCGACCCACGGACCGAACGCCCGCGTGGCCCAGGTGAAGGAGGTCCCGGAATCGGGCATGGCGGCGTTGAGTTCGCGGTAGCCGAGAGCCACCAGCAGCATGGGGATGAACCCGACGAGGAAGATGGCCGGCAGGTTCACGCCCACTTCCGCGACGGTGGGGCCGAGCGCCGCCGTGAGCGTGTAGGCGGGGGCCACGCAGGACACCCCGATCACGACGGCGCCCAGCAGGCCCACCGTCCCGGAGTCCAGGCCCTTCCGGCTGAGGCCGGTTCCCCGTTCGGTCGTCTCGTCGATGCTCATGCGCGTGCCTCCGATGATGGGCCCGGCCCGACGGCGGGTGGGGCGTAGGTGCGCGGGACCACGACCATGGGGACGGTCAGCGTGCGCAGGATCTTGGCGGCCGTGGACCCGAGGAAGATGCGCGTGTGCTGCGCCAGGCGGCTCGATCCGACGAGCAGCACCTCCCCCTCGTCCCAGGCCAGGGCGTTGATCGCTTCCTCGATGGAGGTTCCCCGCGCCGTCTCGACGCTGACGCGACCTCCGGCCGCGAGCGGTGCCGCCGCCTCGGCCAGCAGCCGGTTCGCATCCTCCTCGGCACGCTCCGGGTCCGGCAGACCGGTGTCGAGCGGTACCAGCGAGACGAGCCGGAGGGGTAGGCCCCGGCGTTCGGCGGACGCGATCGCGACGGCGATGACGTCGTCGGCCCCGGCCCGCCGGCCCACGGCGCACGTGAGGCGCGTGACCGGATCGGTGCGGCGGTAGCCCTGCGGGGCGAGGGCCACGGGCACGGGGGCCGCGTGGAGGAGCGCCCGGGCCACGTTGCCCACGCTGTAGCGGCTGGCCAGACCGCGGGTGCTGGCACCGATCACGATCAGTGACGCCTCGGTGTCCTCCGCGGCGCGGATGAGCCCCTCCGCGTTGGACTCCGCCCGGATCACCACGCCGCGGGCGGTGACGTCCTCGGGCACCAGGGCGAGGCCCTCGTCCATCCACTCCTGCATCTGCTCGGTGAGGAGGGTGTCGAAGCCCTTGTCCGGCGGGTAGGTGCCCGCGTACAGCGAGTGCTCCGGTGTCACGAGCACCAGATCGAGGGTGGCGTCCTGGCGGCGCGCGAGGGCGACGGCGAGGCTGACGGCGTCATGCCCGCGTTCGTCCGCGGTGTACCCGACGATGTAGCGCATGGCTCAAGCCTCCTTGGTGGAACCGGTGGACTGCAGGCCCGCCGAGAGGGCGCGGTCCACGGCGACGGCGGTGCGGCGGCCCATCCGGATGGCGCCGTCCACGTGCTGGTAGCCCTCGGCAGCGATGTCCGAGCAGGACCAGTGGATGGGGCCCACCGGGGTCCGCTGGTCGCGCCCGTAGCGGTGCAGACCGCCGAGGTCGTAGCTCGAGGCGTAGGCGCCGCGTGTCCATTCCTCGGAGGCCCAGTCGGATTCGTAGTACACCTCGGGTTCGAGGGCCTGCGGGCCGAGGAACCCGGCGATCGAGGAGAGGATGCGCTCCCGGCGCTCGTGCGGCGGCAGCTCGAACATGGCGTCCGCCCGCTCGTCGGACACGAAGCCCACCAGGGTGCCGCGGGGATCCTCGAGGTTCGAGTTGTCGTAGACCTCCTGCACGATCGAACCGGCGCTGAAGCCGGTGCCGGAGAGGCCCTCCTCCCGCCAGAACGGCGTGGCGTAGACGGCGTGCACCTTGATGACGAGGCCCAGTGACTGGTGCTGGTGCATCTGGAGCTGTCGGCGCGGCAGCGGAGGCTCGTAGCTGATGCGCGAGTACAGGTTGGGCGGCACGGCCACCACCGCGTAGCGCGCGTGCACGGTCGTGGTGTCCGAGACCACCGTGACGCCGTCCACGCCGTCGATCCCGCTCCAGCGGAGCGTCCGTACCGGGCTGGACAGCACCACGTCCTCGCCGAGGTCCGCCGCCATCCGCTCCGAGACCGACTGCATGCCGCCGATCACGCGCCGGTCGAGGATGAAGTTCTCGTCCACGAGGTTCGAGAAGGAGCCTGCACTCGCCGCCATGAGGACGGCCTGCAGCGCCGAGAAGGAGTGCGCGGGCTTCGTCAGCATGCCGCCTGCGATGAACAGGCCGATGTTGTCACAGGCCTCCTCGTCGTCCGAGTGCTGCCGCAGCCAGTGGTGGAAGGAGATCGTGTCGAGGGCCCGTGCGTCCGGGTGGTTCCAGGGTGCCTCGGGGCCCGCCTCCGCGACGATCTCGTCGAGGACGGCGATGAGCCGCTCCATCTCCTCCCGCGTGTAGTCGCCGACGGGGAACATGTCGCCGGAGTAGCGGATGGGTTCGCCGTCGGGGCCGATGTAGACGGAATCACCCTCCCGGTAGCGGGGGTAGGTGTCGAGGCCCAGCTCGCCGAGGAGTGCGATCAACGCGGTCTGGTCCGGCGACACCCACTGCCCGCCGAGTTCGAGCACCGCGCCGTCGACGACATCGGTGTGCGTGCGCCCGCCCACGCGGTCCCGCGCCTCGAGGACGGCGACGCTCCGCCCCGCCCGCCGGAGCTCCCGCGCAGCGGTCAGGCCCGAGGGCCCCGCTCCGATGATCACGACGTCGCGCTCGATGGTTCTCACGTGTTCCTTCCCGGCTCCATGACGCAGGCCACAAAATGAATGCCATTCATTATTGCGCCTACTATAGCTACGGGCATCCGTTCGGGGAAGGGCCGGCCGGCCCGGGATGCCGCGACAGGAGGACCACCGATGACGCCACCGCCGCCGCCCGCACCGGCGCCTCGACGGGCCGGGCGGCCACCCCGCAGCGTGCTCTCGAAGGAGCGCATCACGGAGGCGGCCCTGGAACTGATCACGCAGTCGGGGCACGAGGGCCTGACGATGTCCGCTCTCGCCCGACGCCTCAGGGTCGCCGCGTCCGCGCTCTACAACCACGCCGCCTCGAAGCAGGAGGTGCTCGGCTGGGTGCAGGACCACGTCATGACCATGGTGGACGTCGGCGCCTTCACCTCGGAGGCCTGGGACGAGGCCGTGCGGCGGTGGGCGTGGTCCTACCGCGAGGTCTTCGCGCGGCACGCCCCGCTCGTCCCGGTCATCGCCGTGATGCCCGTCGCCGACGCTGCCGGGACACTGCGGATGTACGAGGAGGTGGCCCGCGGCTTCCGCGACGGCGGCTGGCCCGAGGAGCGGATCGTCCCCGCGATCGTGGCACTCGAGTCCTTCATCTACGGCTCGGCGCTGGACGTCGTGGCTCCCGTCGACATCTTCGAGGCAGGAGGTGCCGCGGAACAGTTCCCGGTCTTCACGGCGGCGGTGAGGAGCGCCACGGCCTCGGCCGGCGAGGACCCCGCGGCGGATGCCGCCTTCCGGATCGGCCTGGAGAGCATGATCGCGGGCCTGCGGCTGCAGCTGGCCGCCTACTCGTCCTGACGCGCGGGGTGCACGAGCCGCCCCATCCGGTACGCCGTGGAGCGCAGCACGTCCACGAAGGCCGCACCCTCCGTATCCAGCCACTCGGTGAGGGCCAGCTCGAACACCGTGACGCCGTAGCGTGCCACCAGTCGGGCCTCGCGGGTCTCCACCCCGTGCCGTTCGAGCGCCGCACCGATCACGTCACCGAGCACCAGGTTCTTCAGCAGCTCCCGCTCGCGGAGGCCCTGGTCGGATTCGATGATGGCGCGCCGGGCCAGGATGTCCTCGCGCCAGCCCTCGAAGGGGCCCCTCGCCATCGCCTCGAACCCGTGCATCACGAGACCCAGCGGTGAGAGGAAGGCAGGCGCTTCGGCGACCAGCGCCTCGACGACGCCGGGGAGCTCCCGCTCCCGGAGGAACAGGACGTCCCGCTTGTCCGGGAAGTGGCGGAAGAACGTCCGCGTGGTGAGCCCGGCCCGAGCCGCGATCTGCGGGACGGAGGTCCGGCCGTACCCCTGCTCGGTGAAGAGCTCGACGGCGGCCCGCTCCAGCCGGAGGGCGGCGTCCGGAGCCCATCTGCTCATGATCCCACCGTAGCCGATGACACGGTATGTCATAGCGCGGCACCGTGATGACAGACCAGGACATCGCAACCTCGATCAAGCGGCACCCATGCCGACCGATCGAGCGCCACTCCTCATCCCTGCCGGCACATCCCTCGAGCGAGGCACGGGGGCCTGACGCCTGATGAGCCTACTGATTGCTAGACCATCTAGCTTTACGGATCCTGAGTTAGCTGTTAGCGTTCGAGGACGGTCAAGCAACGGCCTACCGCATGTCGATTTACCGAGGTACACCATGTCTGTTGCACCCATCACTCTCGTAGCGCCCACCCCGTCCGGATCTCGTGACCATGGCGCCGCGGTTGTCCCCGAACGTTCCACCCTCGACTTCGCTGCTCCGGCCGAAGCTCCTGCGGGCCCCACGCTTCCCGATGTCCCGCACGACCTCTCGACCATCACCACTCGCGAGCTGCGCATCATGAGCAACCAGCTGTACCGCGTCCTCGACACCGACTTCCCGCCGTTCGGCGTGCAGGAGGACTACGAGGCCGTCGTCGAGGCGCTCGCCCAGCGCGAGGCCCGGGCGGCGGAGCAGACCGAGGCTGAGGAACTTCGTGAGAAGTTCCGCGACAACGCCGTCAGCTCGCGCTTCGAGCTCTTCCACGACGGCACGATGGTCGGATACGTGAAGTACGACATGCGAGCGGGCCGCGTACGGCTGCTCGAGACCGTGGTGGGTCCGGCCTACCACAGCGCGGGGCTCGAACCCGTCCTCATGCGGAACACACTGCTCAACATCCACCGCCGCCGCCTGGTGCCCCTGCCCTACTGCCCGCACGCGCAGGCCTTCCTGGCCGACAACCCCCAGTTCCGGGCACTGATCCCCACGAAGTAGCCCAACCGGGAGACCACGAGACCCCGCAGCGAGATCCTCGCTGCGGGGTCTTCTGCGTGCGGGCCTTCCTCCTCGTTCCGCTGTGCCCGGTGCGTCAGGCTGCGGCAGCCCGGATGGCGGCCTCGAGGACGTCCAGGCCGTCGGCCAGCAGATCGTCCGTGATCACGAGGGGCGGCAGCAGACGGATCACGTTGCCGTAGGTGCCGCAGGTCAGGATGATCACGCCCTCCCGCAGACAGTGCGCCGCGATCGCCTTCGTCGCGTCCGCATTCGGTGCCTTGCCGCCGCCCGGCATCACGAACTCGAGCGCCAGCATGGCACCCCGCCCGCGGAGCTCGCCCATGATGCTTCCCTCACCGAGCTCCTGCTGCAGGGCCGTGAACCGCTCCGTCACCATCTGCTCGATGTGGCGGGCCCGCCCGGCGAGGTCCTGCTCCTTCATGGTGCGGATGGCCCCGAGGGCTGCCGCGCACGCCACCGGATTCCCGCCGTAGGTACCGCCGAGCCCGCCGGCGTGGACGGCGTCGAGCAGGTCCGCCCGGCCGGTGATGGCCGAGAGCGGCATGCCGCCCGCGATCCCCTTGGCCATGGTGATGATGTCCGGCACCACGCCCTCGTGGTTCACCGCGAACCATTCACCCGTGCGGCAGAAGCCCGACTGCACCTCGTCGGCGATGAAGACCACGCCGTTGGCCGTGGCCCATGCGGCCAGCGCCGGCAGGAAGCCGTCGGCGGGGACGATGAATCCACCCTCACCCTGGACCGGCTCGATGATGATGGCGGCGACCGACTCGGCGCCGATCTGCTTCTCGATCATCGTGATGGCACGCTGCGCCGCCTCGGGACCCGTGATGGCCGGGTTCTCCTCGCGGAAGGGGTAGCTCATCGGTACGCGGTAGATCTCGGGCGCGAACGGCCCGAAGTTGGTCTTGTACGGCATGGACTTGGCCGTCAGCGCCATCGTGAGGTTGGTCCGGCCGTGGTACGCGTGGTCGAACGCGACGACGGCGTTCCGGCCGGTGGCGAGGCGCGCCACCTTGACGGCGTTCTCCACCGCCTCGGCCCCGGAGTTGAACAGGACGGTGCGCTTCTCGAAGTCGCCCGGGGTCAGCTCGGCGAGCTGCTCGGCGACGGCGATGTAGCCCTCGTAGGGGGTCACCATGAAGCACGTGTGCGTGAAGTGCTCCACCTGCTCCTTGACGGCATCGACGACGGCGGGGTCCGAGGCGCCCACACTGGTCACCGCGATACCGGAGCCGAGGTCGATGAAGGCGTTGCCGTCGACATCGTGGATGATCCCGCCGTCGGCGTCCGCCACGTACACGGGCACGCCCGAGGCGACGCCCTTGGCGACGACGGCGGCACGGCGCGCGGCCAGCTCGGTGGACCTGGGGCCGGGGAAGTCGCCGGTGATGCGCCGCTTCTGCTCGAGCCTGAAGCGCGAGGCGGTGACGCCGGGAGTGGTTGCGAAGGTGGTCATCGTGTTCCTCGTCTTTCCTGGATCCGAGCCGTGCTCAGGCGTCCAGCACGCTCATGACGTGCTTGATGCGGGTGTAGTCCTCCACGCCGTACATGGAGAGGTCCTTGCCATAGCCGGAGTTCTTGAAGCCGCCGTGCGGCATCTCGGCCGTGAGCATGATGTGCGTGTTGATCCACACGGCCCCGAAGTCGAGGTCGCGCGAGACACGCATCGCGGTGCCGTGGTCAGTGGTCCACACGCTGGATGCCAGGGCGTAGTCCACGCCGTTGGCCAGGCGGACGGCCTCCTCCTCGGTGGCGAACGTCTGGACCGTCAGCACGGGCCCGAACGTCTCCTGCTGCACCACGGCGTCGTCCTGCCGGGCGCCCGTGATGATGGTCGGCTCGAAGAAGTAGCCCTTCTCGCCCGCGCGCTTGCCACCGGTGGCGATGCTGCAGTGCTCGGGCAGCGCGTCGATCACTGCGTTCACGGCGTTGAAGTGGTTGATGTTGTTGAGCGGACCGAAGTAGTTCTCGGAATCGTCGTCGCTGCCGGTCCGCAGGGTGGCCGTGTGCTCGACCATCGCCGCCACGAGCTCGTCGTGCGCCTCCTCCTGGACGAGCACGCGGGTGATCGCGGTGCAGTCCTGGCCCGCGTTGAAGAACGCGAACTCGGTGATCGCCTCCGCCGTCCTCCTCAGGTCCGCGTTCGCGAACACGACGGCGGGGGCCTTGCCGCCGAGTTCGAGGTGCGCCCGCTTCAGGCCCTTCGCCGCGCTCGAGGCGACGGCGATGCCCGCGCGCACGGACCCGGTGATGGAGACGAGCCCCGGCACGGGGTGCTCCGTCATGGCGGTGCCGGTCTCCGCGGTGCCGAGCACCACGTTGAGCACGCCGTCCGGCAGGATCCCCTGCGTGAGGCGCGCCAGCACGAGCGTGGACTCGGGCGTGGTGTCACTCGGCTTGAGCACCACCGTGTTACCCGCGGCGAGCGCCGGCCCGATCTTCCAGATGGCCATGAGGAAGGGGTAGTTCCAGGGCGCCACCTGCGCCACGACGCCGATAGGCTCGCGACGCACGTAGGAGGTGTGGCCCTCCAGGTACTCGCCGGCGGACTTGCCCTCGATGATGCGCGCGGCGCCGGCGAAGAAGCGCAGCTGATCGGCCCCCACGGCGACCTCCTCGGCGGCGATCATCTCGCGCACCTGACCCGTGTTGCGGTGCTGCGCCTCCACGAGTTCGTCACTCGCGGCCTCGACGGCATCGGCGAGTTTCAACAGCATCAACTGTCGCTGGCTCGGCGTGGTCCGCTTCCACGTGGTGAAGGCGCGGGCGGCCGCCTGCATGGCGTCGTCGACGTCCGCGGGCGTGGAAATGGGCGACTGCGCCACGACCTCGCCGTTGGTCGGGTTCACGACGTCGAGGAACTCGACGCCGACGGGCGTCACGAAAACGCCGTCGATGAAGTTCCTGAGGGTCTCGGCCACGTGGCTCTTCCTTTCGGGGGGGGGTGGGGAGGCAACACGCCACCTGCGTTCGCACCGACCGTACCGCCGCCCGGGAGAGTCCCGCCACGTCCTGCTGCACAGACCCTCCGGGTACCCCCGGTGCAGGAGCACAAGGGCGCGCTACGCTGTGCGCATGGCCATCTCCCTCGACGACCTGCTGGCGGACCCCGCGCTGGGCCTCGTGCTCGAGGGCGCCGCACCGCCGCCCGCACAGGTCATCCAGTGGGTCGCCGTCACGGAACTCGAGGATCCGCGGCCTTTCCTCAACGCTGCCGAGGTGGTGCTCACCACGGGCATCCGCCTCACCACCCCAGCCGCGCAACGGGCTTTCGTGCAGCGCGCGCACGAGGCGGGCGTCCTCGCCATAGGGTTCGGCGTGGGGCTGACGTTCCCGGGCATCCCCGCGGACCTCCTCGCTGCGGCCGACGCCGTGGGCCTGCCCACGTTCCGCGTGCCCTACGAGGTTCCCTTCATCGCGATCGGCAAGCGGGTGGCGGACGCCCTGTCCGCCGATCATTATGCGGGGCTCGAGACACTCCTCGAGGGGCACGCGACCCTCGCCTCCACTCTGCTCGGACAGGGCGGGCTGGACGCGCTGCTCGCCGAGCTCGCCCGCATGCTCGGCTCCGACGTCGCCCTCTTCCAGTACGGCGCACGGATCGCAGGTGCCGCCGCCCCCGCCGCCCGCCAGGTCGCGCGTCCGGGGCGCGGAACCGGCGTCGTCGGCCGTGCCACGTCCCCGAGGACGGCGGACGGCGGACGGGAGGCTGGCGGCGCGGACGGGACCATGACGGCTCCCGGCAGATGGCACCGGCTGCCGATCGCGACGGGCCTCAAGGACCGCTGCACCCTCGCCATCGCCGAGCCCTGCGCACCCGCGGCCATCCTGACGTACGCCCAGACCCTCATCTCCGTGGAACTGACCAATCAGGCCCGGAACAGGACAGGGGCGCGCACCGCCGCGGGCCAGGTACTCGAGGACGTGGTGCGGGGCACGCTGGACGGTCCGGAGGCAGCGGTCCGGCTCGCGGGGCTCGGCGTGGACACCGCGGCGCGCCACCGCGTGGTGATGGTCGACGTCGCCTCCGGCCAGCGGCGCGCCCTTCGCACCCTCCCCCTG
Source organism: Arthrobacter sp. TJ-266 (assembly GCF_058269115.1). Lineage (NCBI taxonomy): Bacteria > Bacillati > Actinomycetota > Actinomycetes > Micrococcales > Micrococcaceae > Arthrobacter > Arthrobacter sp. TJ-266. The sequence goes on along the minus strand of NZ_JBZCNC010000001.1, from coordinate 510,687 downwards.
CCAGACGGGCTGGGCGCCGTCGTCGAGGCGCTCGTCGACGAACGTCTCGTCCTCGTGACCCCGACGTCGGGCACCGCGGAGGCGGAGGCGCTCGGCCGCTACCTGCACGGGGCGGGCCTCACCGCGCGGATCGGCGTGGGCGGTGCCTACGTGCAGCCGCAGGGGCTCCGGTGGAGCTACTTCGAAGCGGCGGACGCCCTGCAGCGGGGCCGGCCCGTCAACATCGCCGAACGTCTCACTCTCGCGTCACTGCTCATGGCGAGCGCCGACGTGCCACTCGCGGACTTCGCCGCCGGCACGCTCGCACCCCTGGAAGCGTTCGACGAAGCGCACCGCGCAGGCCTCGTCCTGACCCTGCGCCGCTACCTCGACCTCGACGGCTCGGTGGCCGCCGTCGCGGCGGACCTCGACCTGCACCGCAACACCATCCGCTACCGCCTGCAGCAGGTCAGAGCGCTCACCGGGTACGACGCCGCCGTCACGGCCGACCGCGTGCATCTCTACCTGGCGTTGCGCATCCGCTCGCTCAGCTGACAGCACGAACGGCGTGCGTACCCATCCGGACGGACGTCACGCACGAATAGCCGCCACCATCAATGCCGAGGACGCGTGCAATCATGAGTTCCAGATGTGCCGGTCTCAAGGTCCAGGGGTAACCATGTCACTGCTTCATGCCGACGAAACGGAATTGCAGGAATTCGCCCGTCAGGCGGTGCTCCAGGACTACGGCCTGCCGTCGGGCAGCACCGGCGAGGCGCGGCCGGGCGGCGCTGGCGCGGAGCTCGGTTATGACACTCCGCCGGAGCTCCTCGACCTCGTGAAACTCGCGGTGCGCATCAGCGGCATGGATGCGGGCGTCATCAACATCATCACGGCGGATGAGCAGCACCAGCTGGCCGCCGTGGGCGTGGACGCCGCCGTGTGCTCGCGGGACGACTCGATGTGCTCGAAGGTGTTCACCACGGGCGCCATCACCGCCCTGGCCGATGCCTCCGCCGACCCCCGCTTCGTCGACAATCCCTTCGTCAACGGGCGCATCGCGCAGGTCCGCTCCTACGCGTCGGTGCCCCTCGTGACCGAGACCGGCTACGCGCTCGGATCCCTGTGCGTCTTCTCCCCCGCCACGCGTTCCTTCGACGCCGAGCAGCGTGAGGGCCTCGAGATCCTCGCGCGCCAGGTGGTCGAGATCCTCGAGCTGCAGTTCAAGACACGCCAATTGGTGGCCGCCCTCGAGGTGGTGCGCCGCAGCAACGAGGATCTCGCGGGGTTCGCGGCGCGTGTGAGCCACGACCTCAAGAATCCCCTCACCGCGATCCTCGGCTACACCGAGCTCAGCGAACAGGACACGGACGTGCAGGCGAGCGGCCCTGCTGCCCGCTACTTCAGCATCATCCGCGGCAGTGCGAGCCGCATGCTCTCCACGGTGGAGGAGGTGCTCGAGTTCTCCCGTATCGGTGGCACCATCACGCGGCAGACCGTGCGTCTGAGCACCATGATGAGCGCCGTACTCCAGGACGTGCTGCCGCTGACCAGCTCCTACGATGCGGTGGTCCTCGTTGAGGACACCGAACTGTTCGTGGACCGGGCCCAGGTCACGGCGCTCCTCCAGAACCTCGTCTCGAATGCCATCACGTACTCGGAGCCGGGAGTTCCCCCGCGCATCGAGGTGGTGGCCACGAGCGGTGAGTCCCAGGTGCTCCGCGTCATCGACCATGGCAAGGGAATCGACCCCGCGGACCGCACGCGCGTGCTGGAGCCGCTCGTCCGGTTGCACCGCGACGGCGATCCGGCGGGCAGCGGTATCGGCCTCGCCACGTGCGCGCGCATCGCGGCAGCCCACGGAGGCTCCATCACCATCGTCGGTACTCCTGGCGGCGGTACCACGGTCACGGTCGACCTCGGACCGGAAGCATGACCCCTGGCCGTGGATGGCTGCCGGGGGTCCATGCGCCGCGGTGCTGGGCGCTGCGGCCGGAAGGACCGGCTCCGGCCTACTCCCGGGACCGGACCGGCATACCGAGACCGGCCTACCGGGACTGCAACTGCTGCGCAGGACGCGCGTGGGCCATCGGCACCCGAAAGGTGAAGGTGGAGCCCTCGCCCTCCACGCTGGTGCACGAGATGCTGCCGCCGTGGCGTTCGACGATGGCCTTCGACAGCGCGAGTCCGAGCCCGACGCCCGGGATGGCAGCGTTCCGGGCTGCCGACGTACGGAAGAACTTGGAGAAGACGCCGGACAGCTCGTCCGCGGACATCCCGCTCCCCTCGTCCGTCACGCTGCATTCGACCTGATCGTCCACCGCCGTCGCGCGGACGGTCACCCTGCCGCCGGCGGGAGAGTACTTGACCGCGTTGGAGAGCAGATTGTCGAGGACCTGCGCGATGCGCGGACCGTCACACACGGCCATGAGGCCGGGGTCGCTGAGGTCCTCGAAACGCACCAGTGGATTGGCGTTGCGCTCCGACGCCGTCCTGACGCGCTCGCGCACCAGCTCGGACACGTCGGTCGTGGTCGGGGAGATTTCGGGCGAGGCCTCGGCCGATGACAGGAGGTCGATCACGAGCTTGTGCAGACGCTCGGAGTTCCGTGACACCACGTCGAGGCCACTGGCCACCTCGGGATCCAGGTCCGGCATCCCGGTGAGCAGTTCGAGGTACCCACGAATGGCGGTCAGGGGGGTCCGTAACTCGTGGGACACCGTCGAGACGAACTCGTCCTTGGCGTTCAGCGCGGCCACCAGCTCCGTGACGTCGTTGAACGTGACCACGGACCCTTCGCGCGTACCGGTCTGCGTGGTCATGAGGCGCGACGACGTGGAGAGAACCCGCTGGTTCGGCTGCTGCCCCCACCACACCAGGTAGTCGGAGAAGATCTGGCCCTCGGCAGCCCGCTGGGTGGGTCGACGCGAGGCGGGCATGACCGTGCGCCCGTCCTGCAGGTACAGGTCGAGCTCGGCCTCGGCGGTCCCGGCGGCGCCTCCCGCGAGCTCGTGGAAACGTTCGATCTTCCGGTTGGCCAGCACGGGCGTGCCTGCCTCGTCCACTGCGATCAGCCCGATGTCCACGCTGTTCATCACGGTGTCGAGGAGCCGCTCGCGCCGGGCGCTCTCCTCGAGCAGGCGATGCAACTCCGCGTCCTTCTCCTCCACCACGCGCTGCTGGGCCATCATGCTGGCGGTCATCACGCGCATGGTCATCCCGATGGCGAGCATGATGAAGGGGAGGAGGAAGGACTGCGTGAGGGACTGCGACGTGACGGGGATGTCGGTCACGAAGATGGGTACCCACACGATGGCGAGCGAGGCCAGGAAGCTGAGGGCGATCAGGGCGCGGGGAAACAGCCCGGAGGCCGCGAGCCAGATGACCGGGAACACCGTCAGCAGACCCACACCGGTGATGATGGTCCCCGAGCCGTGACGCATCAATCCGATCGGGATGAAGTCGAGCAGGGGGATGACGATGAAGGCCCCGTACGGCAGCCGATCCCAGGGGGTGACGATGCAGAGGATCAGGAGGACGGCCTGCAGGGCGACGCCGATCAGGAAGGGCGTGCTGGCGAAGAGATCGCGGTGGAAGAACGCTCCGCCGACGAGGACCAGGAGCACGGTGAGGCTGAGCGGAAGCTGGCTGAGAATCACGCGGGAGCGCATGGTCAGCTCGTGGAATTGTCGCGTGTTCAACGTGAGGTAGGAGAGTACCCTGTCCATACCGCCGCCCCCTCTCCATCCGCAGGTTCCACGCGCGCGCCGTGGCCCGGGCGCGCTGGCCCCGGTGCCAATCTAACGCGGCACTCCCGCGATTCGTCTCGCGGCAGCGGCGGGACTTCCTCAAGTTCTGTTCAGCTTCCGCGCAACAAACCGTCGACCATGGCGAGGGTCCCGCACCCGCCGGTCCGCCCGTAGCGTTTAATGAGCATCATGACTGACCCCCCGGAGATTCGTCGCGCACTGGTGATCGAGGACGACGCCGACATCAGGAGCTTGCTGGTGCAGATCCTTCTCCGTGAGGGCTTCGAGGTCAGCGAAGCGGGCACCGCCCGTGAAGGGCTCGAGAAGGCACGGGCCGGTGCCGATCTCATCACGCTGGACCTCAACCTGCCGGACGGCGACGGCGTGGAGATCTGCCGCGAGGTGCGAGGCTTCTCGGACGCCTACATCCTGATGATCACGGCGCGAACGGACGAGATCGAGCGGCTCACGGGCCTCGAGACCGGCGCTGACGACTACATCAGCAAACCCTTCAGCCCCCGCGAGCTGGTGGCGCGGATCAACTCGCTCTTCCGTCGCCGCAGCCGGCAGGCGGAGGCCGACGTCGCCAATGCCACCGAACGCACCCGGGCCGCCGAGGTGCAGCAGAACCTCCTGCCCCGTGACGACCTCCGGTTGCAGGACTACGAACTCGCCGGTAAGTTCCGCCCGTCGCGCAGCGTGGGCGGTGACTTCTACGACTGGTACGGGACCGACGGCGGGTTGCACCTCACGGTCGCCGACGCCATGGGCAAGGGGATGGGTGCCGCCCTGATCGCCGCGACCGTCCGGGCAATCATGCGCTCGGTCGCCGCGCAATCGGACATCGAGGGCGCCTTCGCGACGGCAGCCCGCGCCGTCGAGACGGACCTCGAGCAGACGAACTCGTTCGTGACGCTCTTCCATGGTCGCCTCAGAGCTGCCTCAGGTGTGGTGCAGTACGTCGACGCCGGGCACGGGCTGGCCCTGCACGTCGCCGCGGACGGGAGCGCCACCCGCCTCGCCTCCGCCGGACCGCCCGTCGGAGCATGGCCCGACCAGGTGTGGGCCGGCGCCAGCATGCAGCTCGAACCCGGGGACTCCCTGGCCATCGTCAGCGACGGCCTCCTCGACATCTACGAGACGGTGGACGAGTTCACCACGGCCGTTGCCGACGTCGTCTCCGGTGCAGACACCGCCGAGGCGGCCTGCGCGGTCCTGCTCCATATGGCCGACGTACCCGAGGTCGCGGATGACGTCACCGTCGTCGTCCTGCGGCGAGGACACACTGCCTGACGGGACGTCCTCGTGACATCCCACTGAACCATCGACGGAAGAGGAAGCACACATGGAGTTCACCACCGAGGACAAGGGTCGGTACACAGAGGTGGCGGCGACCGGTCGCCTGAACATGGTGGCCGCCCCGAAGCTGCGCGAGGTGGTGAACCGCGTGGTCGATGCCGGCGGGAAGCGCATCGTCGTGAATCTGGCCGGCACCAGCTTCATGGACTCCTCGGGGCTGGGAGCGCTGATCGGCTGCCTCAAGCTCGCCCGTCAGCGCGGTGGTGACCTCCGGATCGCCGCCGCCCAGCCCCAGGTGACCATGGTGCTCGAGCTGACGAGCATGCACCGTGTCCTGACGCCGCACGCCACACCCGAGGAAGCCTTTCCGCATGACTGACGAGGTCCTGGCCCGACGGAGCCTCACGGAGCCGGCCGGCGACCAGGCCATCGAGAACCTCCATGCACTCCTCGACCAGCTCTGGCTGGACGCCGCTTTCGTGCCCGCGACGGACCAGATGGCGTTCACGACGGCGGTGATCGAGGCGGCGAGCAACGTGGTGCAGCACGGTGTCCCCGCCGAGGGGGCCACCCTCGCCCTCGGCGTCGACCTGACGGTGGAGACCACGCGACTGCGCGCCGTCATCAGCGAGATCGGCGCGGAGGCGCTCGACCCGGTTCCCGATCTCGAGGGCCCTCCACCCCCGGTCCAGACGCCGACGGACGACGGCGCCCTCCTCGAGGACTTCGACGAGTCGGGACGGGGCCTGTCCATGATCCGGGCGCTCGTCACCACGGTCACGGTGGAGCGGCAGGGCGACACGAACGTGTGGGTACTCTCGCGCGACTCCGACGGGTCGCCGGACGCCACCACCTAGGGCAGCGCCGGCCGTCCCAGGAACTCCGCGACGTCCGCGTACACCGCGCGTGACTCGGGGAGACGCGGGAAGGCGGGGAACACGTGGAAGCCACCCGGATAGACCCTGAGCGTGACATCGGCCCCCGCGGCCACCGCCCTGTCGCGGAACATCACGGCGTCCGCCATGCAGACATCGCGCGTCCCCTGGTAGATCCGCGTGACGGGTACCTGCGCCAGCAGCTCCTCGGGGGCGCAGGCCGGGCTGACCAGCGGTGTGCGGGGATCGTCGCCTCCGGCCCACCACGAACCGGCGCGGACACCGCCGGCCACCGACAGCATGGGATCGACGGCGTCGTACTTCGGGATGTCCGGATTGGTGCCGGTGACGTCGAGCCACGGCGAGAAGACCGCGATCCGCCCCGGCGCGGGCAGCCCCGCGTCACGGAACGCCCACGGCTGGGCGACGGCCAGACCGCCACCGGCGGAGTCGCCCATGAGCGTGACGTCCTCCGGCTGCGCGGTCTCCAGCACCTGCCGGTACACCGACACCAGGTAGGGGAACGCGTCCTTGTAGGTGCTCTCCGGCGCCAGACGGTACAGCGGGATCGTGACCGCTGCGCCCGTCCGCTTGGTGAGCTCGGCGACGATCCACCAGTGCGGCCGGCCGAGCTCGTTGATGTAGATGCCGCCGTGCGTGTAAATGATGTGCGAGCGCGTGGCACCGAGCAGCGGCCGCACGGTGATGGTGCGGACCCCGTCCACCTTCCGCTCCTGGATGGTGTGGGTCTGCTTGAACGTCCACGGGATCGCGGCCATCGAGGGGTAGGTGCGGCTCGGGTACTTCGCGTCCACCCACTCGGTGCCCGCGAGATTGCGCTTGGTGGGGAGGAGACCGATCAGCCGGGAGGCAAGCCGCATGGCTCGCGACCCGTCGGCTGCACTCGGTTCGGGAAGTGCGGCGGACGTCGTCCGTCCGTCCGTGGTGCGTCCCGCCGTGGGCTGGGCGGCGCCCTCGGCCGCCTCGTCGCTCGTCATGGAGCCAGCCTAAGCCCGGCTCCGGCGTCGTCGCCTGCTCTGTCATGCTGGTCGGGGCCGCATGACGCGATGTACTCCCCCGCCCCCGGGCGGTCGTGGACTGGCCTTACCCCGCACCGACACCAGCAGTGAAAGGACGGACCGAGCCGTGCAGCTCGCCCTCGGCGCAGACCTCCTCGGCGTCTTCTTCTTCGCCGTCTCGGGGTCGCTGCTGGCCGCTCGCAAGGGGTTCGACCTCGTCGGCTCGCTGCTCCTGGCCTCTCTGGCATCACTGGGCGGCGGCGTGGTGCGCGACCTCATCATCGACATCCCGCCTGCCGCCTTCACGAATCCCGCCTACCTGCTGCCACCGCTGCTCGCGACGGTGGTGGTCTATTTCGTGTTCTCGGGCGTGGAGCGCGTCAAGAGGGTCCTGGTCCTGTTCGACGCCGCGGGCCTGGCCCTGTTCTGCATCACCGGGACCATCACCGCGCTCGAGGCGGGCCTGCACCCGGTGTCCGCCGTGTTGCTCGGCGTCACGACGGCGGTGGGCGGCGGCCTCCTGAGGGACGTCGTGGCGAACGAGATCCCCCAGCTCTTCGACCCACGCGACATCTACGCGCTGCCGGCGATGCTCGGCGCCACGGTCGTCGCGGTGCTGTATCTGACGGACACCTTCACGCTCGTGACCGGGATGCTGGCGGCGTCGCTCGTGTTCTCGCTGCGCGTGCTGGCGTGGCGCTACGGCTGGCACGCCCCGCTCGCCGCCCGGACATGGACCGCACGACGCCGGACCACCCGCTGACGCTGCTGCGCTCGGCCGGACGAAACTGGCGGCGGTCTCGCCGTCGCGCGCGCAGGGCAGCAGCCGGGCAGCGGACTCGCCGTCGTGCCCCGCCGTCGCGCGGCGGGGCAGCAGCCGGGCGGCGGACTCGCCGTCGTGCCCGGCGGGGCAGCCGGGTAGCAGCCGGGCGGCGGTGTCGCCGTCGTGCCCCGTGTGCGAGACGTGGCCCAAGCGACGCCATGTGTCGGTGATGGGCGCCGTCGCCCAGCGACCGGCACCGCCCGGCGAGCGACAGCGCCGACCGGTCCACGCGGATGCCGTCCGTGCAATGCCGGGGCGATCGTCCGCGGTGGACCCGCCCACGAGGTCGGCGGCTAGGATGGTCGCATCCCCACCCCCTCTCCTGGAGTACTTGTGACTGAGCTGTTCGCCGACAAATTCCGCGCCCTGGTGCCTCAGTATTTCGAGGACGAGTGGGTCGAGGAGGACGGCCTCTCCGAGGAGGAGCTGGCCGAACTCCTCCAGGGCAAGGACTTCGAGCTGCCGCTCGCCCTGCGTGAGTTCTACCGGGCCGTCGGCGCCACCGAGGACATCATGGAGGCGTTCCACTTCTTCTGGGACCCCGATGAGCTGGAGATCGAGGACGGCTTCCTCCTGTTCCTCGAGGACGAGGAGGAGCAGTACGCGTGGGGCATGCGCGTCGGCCAGCTGAACGTCCCGGACCCGATCGTGTGGCGGCGGAACAATGCCCGCGGTGAGTGGCAGAGCGAAGAGGGCACCTTCAGCGAGTACGTCCTCGACCTCTTCGAGTGGGTCTTCGAGGAGAACGACGAGGACGAGGAGAACTGATGGAGTTCGCCCACCACGCACCCGAGGGGTACCGCTGCCCGTTCTGCGACCTCGCGCGCGGTGACTTCAGCAATCCGCGGAACCTGTGCCGACCGGGCGACGTCATCTACTCCGACGACCTCGTGCTCGCGTTCATTGCGTCCCACGGCTTCGAGCCGAATCCCGGTCACGTGCTCATCACGCCACGGGAGCACATCGAGCTGCTGTACGAACTGCCCGACGACGTCGCCGGCCGCCTGATGACCGTGACGCGGGACATCGCGGTGGCGATCAAGCTGGCATGGGAGCCCGACGGCGTCTCCACCCGGCAGCACAACGAGCCGGCGGGCAGCCAGCACGTGTGGCACTACCACCAGCACGTCTTGCCGCGGTGGCACGACGACGGCTTCTACTTCACGCCGAAGCGCCCCATCGTGGACCCTGCCATCAGGGCGCGCAAGGCGGACGAGCTGAGGGCCCACCTCCCGGCGTCTTGACCACGACGCTCGTTGTCGGCTCTTGCGGCGGCCCAGGCGCGTCGAGGCGGGACACGCCGCGTTTACGGACCCACCGGATCGAGAGCAGACAACGACGGCGCGTGTCACCGGATCGGCGTTCTGCCGAGCGCAGCGAGCACCATCGCGAGCACCGTATCCGGGTGGTACATCACGTCCTCGTAGCAGAAACGGAGGACTCTGTAGCCTCCGAGGATCGTCATGTTGTTCCGACGCCGGTCCCGTCGCAGTGCCTTTCGGTCCGAGTGGAAAGCAGCGCCGTCGACCTCCACGACGAGAAATCCCTCGACCAGGAAGTCCACGCGCCCCACGCCCTCGATCGGCACCTGCGGACGGACCTTCCAAGCCGGCGTCCTCGAGGATCAGACGAACAACCACTTCGATCGCCGAATCCGCATCCCCCCGGGCCCTCGACAGGGCGGTGCGCGCGCGGCCGTTCCGCCGTCCCGGCAGGCGTGACTCGATGAAGCCTGTCACGGTGTCGCCTCGCCTCAGAGCCGACTCGACCATCGGCACGGCCTCCGCCTCGGGCCGACACTGCAGAACGTGCACCAACACGTCGACCAATCCGACCAGCGGCAGCCGCGCATGTACCGGAACGGAACGTGAGTGGTGGTTGATGCAGGTGGCCCCGACTGCGCGCGGTCGACTCACGTGGATCTCATCGGACTCCACCAGGCGCCACAGGCCGTAGTGCTTCGCGGCGGAGATGCAGGTCAACCGCGCTCGTTCCGTGACAGCGACAACGAAGTCCGGATCCGCACCCGGTAGGGCCATGACCCCGCGGCGTACTCGGGTGATCGTCCCCTCGTCCAAGGACCGCTCCAGCTGCCCTCTACCGATCCCTCGATCGAGGAGCACCTGCGTGGGCGCTACTCCTCCCAACCCGCGGAGCACTGTCTCGGTCGTCATCCAGACAGCTGAAGCCAGAGCTGGTGGCTGGTGCAGCGGATGGATCGCTATGTGGACAACCTGTGGGTCCGATCGTGAGCGGTCCGCCCCGAAACATCCCGGACATCCGGCTCAATCGTTGTCACCTTTTGTCCGGCCCGTGCGTGTCGCCACGCAACACGCCGACCTTCCGGCTGCTCAGGCCTTGAAAGGGGCCAACGAGGGACGGCGCACCGGGTGAGCCGCCAGAAGCCGCAGGGACGGCGCACCGGGTGAGCCGGCAGAAGCCGGAGGAGCGCTAGACGTCCCTGCTGACCACCGCGTACGCGAAGCTCGTCAGGGCCCGCTTCACCACGCTGTCCGGCAGCGGAGCGAGAACCTCCACGGCGTCCTCGGCCCACTGCTGCGCCACGGCCCAAGCGGCCTGCGTCTGCGGGTGCTCACGGACGGCGGTGACCGCAGCCGCGAGCGCCTCGTCCGAGGTGAGGTCGCTGTCCACCAGCGCGACGACGTCGGCCGCCGACACGTCGCCCGCCGCGGCAGCGCGCCGCAGCAGGAGGACGGGGAGCGTCGGAACGCCTTCGCGCAGGTCCGTGCCGGGCGCCTTGCCGGACTTCACCTTGAGCCCGGTCACGTCGATGACGTCGTCGGCGAGCTGGAAGGCGACGCCCACCTTCTCACCGTAGGCCACCATGATGTCGACGACCTCGCGCGGCGTGTCAGCGAAGATCGCACCGAGCTGGCCGGACGCGGCGACGAGCGAGCCGGTCTTGTCCGCAATGACGGAGAGGTAGTGCTCGAGGTCGTCCTGCCCGTCGCGGGGTCCCACGGTCTCGTGGAGCTGGCCGAGGCAGAGCCGCTCGAAGGTGCGGGCCTGGATGCCGAGCGCTTCCCCGCCGAGTTCGGAAACGAGGATCGAGGCGCGCGCGAAGATGAGGTCGCCCGTGAGGATGGCCACGGAGTTGCCCCACACCTCGTGGGCCGTGGGTCCGCCGCGGCGGAACGGCGCCGAATCCATGACGTCGTCGTGGTACAGCGTCGCGAGGTGGGTCAGCTCGACGACGACGGCTGCCTGCACCACCTTGGTGCGCGTCGGGTTACCGAGGTGCGAGGCGAGGATGGTCAGGAGGGGGCGGATACGCTTGCCCCCGGCCTCGACGAGGTGCCGACTGGTGGCATCCGCGAGCGGATCCGAGTTGGCGATGGCCCCGCGGAGCTGCTTCTCCACCTCCATGAGGCACGAGGAGACAGACGGGCCGAGCTCCGGGTCCTCCGCGATGAGGTCGAAACCGGGAGGCAGACGGACCGCCTCGGCGTCGTCCGGAAGGTCCGTCATGTCCAGCGCGCTGCCCCGACCCACGCTGGTCCACCCGGAGTTGAAGGAATCTGTCACGGTCTAAGACTAACCACGTGCGGCGGCGCTGTGCGCATGCAGGCGGCCCGTCAGCGACGGCTGGTTGGAGGTCTTGGGCACCAGGGACTCGAGGAGGTGGATGACGCGGTCCTCGAAGCCCTTCCCGCCCGAATCGGTGAGGTTGCCGAGCATCCGCACCACGAAGCGCATGAGCAGCGGCACCGGCATGCCGGTGCGCAGGGCGAGTGTGAGGATGGCGGGCTTGCCGATGAGGTGCGCGAAGATGCGGCCCATGGTGAAGTGACTGCCCCACTGCTCGCGGACGTAGGGCGCGTACCCGGACATCACCTGGTCACGGCCGAGCACGGAACCGATACCCTCGGCCCGCACGATGAACTCGGCGGCGTAGCGCGCGGACTCCATGGCGTAGGAGATGCCCTCGCCGTTGAACGGGGACACCATGCCTCCGGCGTCGCCGAGCAGCAGCATGCCGGGGCTGTAGTGCGGGGTGCGGTTGAAGCCCATGGGGAGGGCGGCGCCGCGGATCTCGCCCACCTGGTTCTCCGATGAGAAGCCCCACTCCGAGGGCATCCCCGCGGTCCAGTCGCGGAGCACCTGCTTGTAGTCGAGCTTCCCGAACTCCGCGGAGGAGTTGAGGATGCCGAGACCCACGTTGGAGGTGCCGTCGCCCACCCCGAACACCCAGCCGTAGCCGGGAAGGGGCTTGCCGGTGGCGTCGGGCAGCTCGAGCCAGCCCTCCATCCACTCGTCGTCGGTGCGCGGGCTCGTGAAGTAGGTACGGACGGCGACGCCGAGCGGGCGGTCGTCGCGCTTCTGCATCCCGAGGCTCACGGCGGTGCGTGTGGAGTTGCCGTCGGCCGCCAGGACGACGTCGGCCGCGAAGTCGCGGGTCTCGCCCGTCCTCCGGCCGTCGGCGTCCAGCAGGTTCACGGTGACGCCGGTGACGCGGCCGGTCTCGTCGCGCACGGCCGTGGTGACGGAGTGCCCCTCGAGGATGGTGGCGCCGGCGGTCCGCGCGTGCGACGCCAGAGCCTCGTCGAAGCCGAGGCGCGTACGGACCAGCCCGTAGTCGGGGAAGTCGCTCAGCTCGGGCCAGGGCACCTCGATGCTCCGCTTGCCGGCGATGAGGCGGAGGCCGCGGTTGCGCCGGAAGCCCTCACCCTCGCCGTGCGGCAGGCCGAGCAGCTGCAGTTCGCGGCTCACGCGGGGCGTCAGCCCGTCCCCGCAGACCTTCTCGCGCGGGAAATAGGTCTTCTCGAGGACGGTCACCTCGACCCCGGCCTGCGCCAGGTAGTAGGCCGCCGTGGAGCCCGCGGGCCCGGCGCCGACGATCAGGACGCGCATCTAGCTCACGGCCGTCGTGCGGCGGCGCAGGCGGACCTGCCCCGGCAGCGGTGGTTCCTCGCCGAGGGCGGCAGGTGCCTTGACGGCCCGGTGGACCGCGACGATCCCGCCGTTGAGGTTCCGGTACCGGACGTCCTCCCAGCCGCTCTCGCCGATCCAGGCGGCGAGCTCGTCCTGGCCCGGCCAGGCGCGGATCGACTCGGCGAGGTACACGTAGGCGTCCGGGTTGGAACTGACCCTGCGGGCGATCGCCGGCAGGGCCCGCATCAGGTACTCGGTGTAGGTGGTGCGCCAGAGGGCCACGGTGGGCTGGGAGAACTCGGCGATCACGAGGCTACCGCCGGGGCGCGTGACCCTGAGCATCTCGGCGAGTGCCTTCTTCGGCTCGTTGACGTTGCGGAGGCCGAAGGAGATGGTCGAGGCGTCGAAGGAATTGTCCGCGAACGGGAGGTTCGTGGCGTCGCCGGCCACGAAATCGATGTCCGGGCGCCGGCGCTTGCCGACCTTCAGCATGCCGAGTGAGAAGTCGCAGGCGACGACGTCGATGCCGGCGTCCGCGTACGGCTCGCTCGACGTGCCCGTGCCGGCCGCGAGGTCCAGTACCCGTTGGCCGGGTTCGGCCGCGACGGCGTCGACCACGATCCGGCGCCACCGGCGGGTCTGGCCGAGGGACAGGACGTCGTTGACGACGTCGTACTTGGGCGCCACGTCGTCGAACATGGCTGCTACTTCGTCAGGCCGCTTCTCCAGCGATGCACGATTCACCCCGTCATTGTCTCAAACAAATGACGGCGCCCCTGACGCCCGGAGGGAGGCCCGGCAGGAGGCCGGGGGCGGCGTCGGCGCGGATTCCCGCGTGAAACCGCGGAGTAGGCTTGAAGCATCATGAGTACTTCGTCCCTCACCGCGCTGACGCCCGCGCCCGGACAGTCCCGCGGGCTCCGCAGCATCACGGTGGCCCGCGCGGACATGGACCCGCGGTCGGGCCTCCTCGAGTACGTGGTCCGCAACGACGTCCACACCTGGATCCGCCGCGGCGGCGGCCTCGTGGCCTACGGCGAAGCCGCGCGTTTCACGGTCACCGGCCCGGATCGCTTCACCCAGGCCCAGGCGTGGTGGCGCCGCGAACTGGCTGGTGCGCACGTGGTGGACGAGCTCGACGTCCCCGGCTCCGGCCTCATCGCCTTCGGCTCGTTCGCCTTCTCGAAAACCTCCCTCCACGAGTCCCGCCTCATAGTCCCCGAGGTGGTGGTGGGCTGCGACGCCGCGGGCAGGAGCTGGCTCACGTTCATCACGGACGACGCCGACGCCGAGCTGAGCGCGGAGGCCGCCGAGGCGGCCCTCGCCGCCTACCTGCTCGAGCCCGATACGGACCGCATGCCGAGCCCGGGCGACACCCTCGGACCCGGCGTCCTCAGCGAGGACCAGTACAAGACGGCGGTGGCGGAGGGCGTCACGCACGTCCAGGCCGGCGAGCTCAGCAAGCTCGTCCTGGCGCGCGACGTCGTCGCGCACCTCGACAGCCCCATCGCCACCGCGCAGGTGCTGCGGGAGCTCGCGGTGCGCTACGAGGACTGCTGGACCTACGCCGTGGACGGGCTGATCGGGTCCACCCCCGAGATGCTGATCAAGGTCGAGGAGAACACCGCCCGGGCCCGGGTGCTCGCCGGCACCCTGGACCGCGCGAACGCCCCCGCGGACGACCCCGACTACGCGACGCGCGTCCTCGCCGGCTCGGACAAGCAGCTGCACGAGCACCAGATCGCCATCGACTCGCTGACGGCAACACTGCAGCCCTTCACGAGCTCCATGACGTCGCACAGCGCACCGTTCGTGCTGCAGCTTCCCAACGTGTGGCACCTCGCCTCCGACGTCACGGCGCAGCTCGCGGCCGACGACGACGGCCAGGTACCGACGTCCCTGGCCCTGGTGCAGGCCCTGCACCCCACGGCGGCCGTGTGCGGCACCCCGACCACGGTGGCCGGCGCGCTGATCCGCGAACTCGAACACCTGCAGCGCGGACCGTATGCGGGGCCGGTGGGCTGGATCGACGCGAGCGGCAACGGCGAGTGGGGCATCGCCCTGCGGGGCGCCGTGGTGGAGACCCCCACCCGCGTGCGGCTCTACGCGGGCTGCGGCATCGTGGAGGGCTCGCAGCCCGAGGCCGAGCTCGCCGAGACCTGGAGCAAGTTCCGACCGATGATCGAGGCGCTGGGCCTCAAGCGCCGGGCGTAGCCACGTCGCACCACCCACGTCTGGCTACAATCAGCAGGGCTTTTTCACCGTTCAGCGTCATCCATCCGCTCAAGTGAGGTAACCATGCTTTCCAACAAGACCGGCCTGCTGGCCGTGGCCGCAGCCGCCGTCCTGGCGCTCAGCGCGTGCGGAGGGGGTTCGGACGACGCGGGCTCCGCCGAGGAAGGTGGGCTCGATCTCGTGTCCGACGGCTCCCTGACCGTCTGCTCGGACATCCCCTACCCGCCCTTCGAGTACGAGGAGAACGGCGAGTACACCGGCTTCGACATGGACCTCATGAAGGAGATTGCCGCCGGGATGGACCTCGAGCTCGCAGTCCAGGACGTCGGCTTCGACGGGCTCCAGAGCGGGGCCGTGCTTGGCGCCGGGACCTGCGACATCGGTGCGAGCGCCGTGACCATCACCGCGGATCGCCAGGAGAACCTCGCCTTCTCGGACCCGTACTACGACTCCCTGCAGTCCATCCTCGTACCCGAGGACTCCGACGTCGCATCGATCGAGGACCTCGCCGGCAAGAAGGTCGGCGTCCAGCAGGGCACCACCGGTGCCATCTACGCAGAGGAGAATGCGCCGGAGGCCGAGCTCGTCCAGTACCCCTCGGACGCCGAGATGTATGCGGCGATCCAGGCGGGCAACGTCGACGCCCTTCTCCAGGACCTGCCGGTCAACCTCGGCCACACGGAGGACGGCGCCTTCACCATCGCCCAGGAGCTGCCCACCGACGAGCAGTACGGCTTCATCATGTCCAAAGAGGGCAGCGAGGAGCTGGTGACCGCGGTCAACGAGCAGCTGGCCACGCTGCGCGACGACGGCAGGTACCAGGAGATCTACGACACCTACTTCTCGGAGTAGGAACACCACGGTCCGTGCGGCGTCGGTGTCGATGACTCCGGCGCCGCACGGGCGCCACCTCCCGAAGGAAGGTCGTTCCCCCGCGTGAAACGCTCGACACGCAGACGCCTCACGCAGGGCGTCCTCTACGCGGTATTCATCGCCGTGATCCTCGTCGTCCTCCTGTCTGCGGACTGGGGGCGAATCCAGCCCTACTTCTTCAACCTCGACGTGGCACGGGAGGCATTCCCCGAAGTCCTCACGATCGCGGCGAGGAACACCATCGTCTACACGGCGATCGCCTTCGTGGGCGGCATGCTCTTCGGGCTGCTCCTTGCGCTCATGAAGCTCTCCCCCGTCCTGCCCTACCGCTGGCTCGCGACCGCCTACATCGAACTCTTCCGCGGGCTGCCGGCGCTTCTCGTGATCTTCGGTTTCGCGTTCGCGGTGCCCATCGCCTTCCAGTGGCAGGCTCCGGGCGGCAGCGTGGGCGCCGGGCTGATCGGCCTGATCGTGGTCTCGGCGGCCTACATCGCGGAGACCATCCGAGCGGGTATCGAGGCTGTGCCCGAGGGCCAGGTCGAGGCTGCCCGGTCCCTCGGCATGGGGTCCACGTGGACCCTGATCACCGTCGTGCTCCCGCAGGCGTTCCGCATCATCACCCCTCCCCTGACGAACGAACTCGTGATCCTCATCAAGGACACCTCGCTGCTCTTCATCGCGGGCATGGCGATCGGTGACCGTGAACTCACGACCTTCGCCCGCGACTCCCTGACCAACTCGGCGAACGCGACCCCGCTGGTGCTCGCGGCCCTGCTCTACCTCGTCATCACGTTGCCGCTGACCCAGCTCGTCGCGAAGCTCGAACGACACAACAAGAGAGGCCGTTGATCCGCATGGCACGCACAGCATCGGGAACCGCGGCGGTCCCGGCGATCGAGGTCCGCGCACTCTGCAAGAACTTCGGCAGCAACGAGGTGCTCAAGGGCATCGACTTCCACGTGGACCAGGGCGAGGTGGTCTGCGTCATCGGCCCTTCGGGCTCCGGGAAGTCCACCCTCCTGCGCTGCGTGAACCGCCTGGAGGAGCCGACCTCCGGCACGGTCATGGTGGAGGGCATCGACATCACGGACAGCGAGACCGACCTCGACGACGTCCGCACGCGCATCGGCATGGTCTTCCAGCAGTTCAATCTCTTCCCGCACCTCAGCGTGCTGAAGAACCTCACCCTCGCCCAGCAGCGCGCCAAGAAGCGGGGCAAGGCCGAGGCCATCGAGGTGGCGCGGCGCAACCTCGCCAAGGTAGGGCTCTCGGAGAAGGCCGACGCGTTCCCCTCCCAGCTCTCGGGTGGGCAGCAGCAGCGCGTCGCCATCGCGCGGGCCCTGTCGATGGACCCGGACATGATGCTCTTCGACGAGCCGACCAGTGCCCTGGACCCCGAACTCGTCGGCGACGTCCTGGAGGTCATGAAGCAGCTCGCCCGCGAGGGCATGACCATGATGGTCGTGACGCACGAGATGGGCTTTGCCCGCGAGGTGGGCGACCGCGTGGTGTTCATGGACGGCGGCGTGGTGGTGGAGCAGGGCAAGCCCGAGGACGTGCTCGGCGATCCGCAACACGAGAGGACGCAGCTCTTCCTCTCGAAGGTGCTCTAGCTAGGAGACCGTCACGTCCGCGACGGTGCGGCGGATGCGCGCGTGGAGGTCGCGGAGCGAGCCCCGGTCGGCGCGCACCTCGACGACGGACCGTCCCACGACGGGCCCCGCGAGGGCGGCGTCGAGATCCTCCGGCGTCGTCGCCCGGGTGTACCGCACCCCGTACGCGGCGGCGAGGGCCGCGACGTCCACCGTGTGCGGCGTACCGAACAACCGCTCGACGGCGGCACCGTAGCGCGCCGTGGTGGTCGCTGACCCGTGCTCGAGCAGGCCGAAGATGCCGCCTCCGGCGTCGTTGAGCACCACGATCTGCAGGTCGGGCTGCGGCTCCCCGCTGCCCAGCAGGAGCCCGCCGACGTCGTGCAGGAACGTGAGGTCCCCCATCAGCGCCCGCGTGGGGATCCCCGCGGCGAGGGCCACGCCGGTGGCGGTGGAGATGGTGCCGTCGATCCCGGCGAGGCCGCGGTTGGCGTACACCTCGAGGGGGTGCCAGTCGGTGGCGGCCACGAGGTCCACGTCGCGGATGGGGTTGGAGGACCCGAGCACGAGGTTCCCGTCGGTCTGCTCCCAGACGGCGTCGGCGACGTGGAGTCCCGTCAGCCGGCCCTCCTTCTCCAGCAGCATGCGGATGGCGGCGTCGGCCGCGGCGCCTGCCTCGCGCCAGCACCGCAGCCACCCCGGCGCCCCGCGCCCCGCGAACGCGAGCAGCTCGGGCAGGGAGTCGATGATGCGCTCCGGGCGCTTGCCCTCCTCGAACCAGGCCACCGGCTCGGGCAGGTAGAGCGCGTGCTCGACGTCGGCGCGGGCGAGCAGCGCGGTCACCGGCCGGGAGAGGGTGGGCCGCCCGAACGTCACGACGCGCGTGATCGCCGACCCGATGTGCTCGAGCAGCAGGCGGTACGGCGCGATGGCGCTACTGCCGAAGCGTGCGTTCGACGACGGCTCGGCGAGGAGGGGAAGGTCGAGGTGCGCGGCGAACACGGCGGCGAGCTCCCCGGCCCCGTGGCCCGCGACGACGACGGTGGTGGCGTCGGCGCCCCCGTCTGATGCGGCGCGGGGCGTCGCGGAGGTCGCCGCATGGCTCGTGTCGGCGGGCTGAGCGGCGGTCGGATGTTCGCCGATGGCAGCGGTCGCAGCGGGTATGACCGCGGCGGCGGGTGACGCGGTCATACCAGCCATGGAGGTCGGCGCGTCGGCGTCGGGCGATGCGTCCGTAGCCGACGGCGTTGTCGCGGCCGACGAGGCCCGCACTGCGGCTGCGGTTCCGACGGCGGACATGTCGTCGGTTGTCCCCGCCGGGACGAGCGGGTCGCGGAAGGCGAGGTTGAGATGTGCGGGCCCCGGGGGCGCCGTCGTCCTGCCGCCGGCCGGTGATCCGACGGCGGCGTACAGCGCGGCGCCGATGCGGGCCGTGGGGTCATCCCCCGCCGGGACGTCGATGCCGGCGCGCACGTGCACGCCGAAGAGGTCCGGTTGCACGGTGGTCTGGTTCGCGCCGGTACCGCGCAGTTCCTCGGGCCGGTCCGCCGTGATGACCACGAGCGGCACAGCGGCGTGGTTCGCCTCCATCACCGCCGGCAGGAGCTCCCCCACCGCGGTACCCGACGTCGTGACGATCGCCGCGGGACGGTGCCCGCCGAGCGCGAGCCCCAACGCGGTGAAGGCACCGGAACGTTCGTCGATCCGGACGTGCAGCCGTACGGTACCCGCCGCTTCCGCCTCGGCGAGCGCGTACGCGAGGGGCGCGCTCCGCGACCCGGGAGCGATCACGACGTCCGTCACCCCTGCGGAGACCAGCGCGCGGATGGCGAGCGCGGCCGCGGTGGCGGAGTCGAGGGATTCGAGGGAGCCAGGAGGAGTTTCGGTCACGCCTCCATCCTCACACCACAACCGGCCCGCGGGGTTCTCCCTCGGGAGTGGACCGCGCCGAGGAACCTCCCGTCGGTCCGTCGGGAGGAATCCGGCCGGTACCCGCGGAAACGACGACGCACCCCCTCCGGCCGGAGGGGGTGCGTCGTCGTGCGCCAGGTGCTACTTGCCGTCGCCGCTCTCGCGGGCCTCGGCGACCGAGGACTTCGGGCGCGGCTTGCCCGGCTGACGCTTCCCGCGGCCCTTGTGGTCCTCCTTGGGACCCTGTGCGCCGTTGTAGATCTGCACCACGGACGGACGCGGCAGGGCGGCCTCACCCGCACGGGGGGTGCCGCCGAGGGGCACGTAGTCCGGGAAGAGCGAGGACTGTGCGGCCCACGAGCCGTCCTCACCCGGGTGCTGGACGGCGACGAAGACGCTTCCGTCCTGGTCGCGGATGACCGGCCCGCACGTCTCCGCCTCGCGGGGCACCGCGAGGAACTGCTGCACGCGGCCGCGCTCGGCGCCCACGAGACCCACCTTGAAGAGGCCGTCGTTGAAGCCGATGGTGCCCGGCTGACCGTCGGTCGAGATCCAGAGGTTGCCCTCGGAGTCGAACGCCACGTTGTCGGGGCAGGAGATCGGCGAGACCTGGTTGGTGGGGTAGCCGGAGAAGTACGTGGCCGGGTTCTTCGCCGGGTCACCGCAGACGAGCAGCAGGTTCCAGGTGAAGCGGGTGCCGGTCGCGTTGCCGCCGGCCTCCGTGAGCTCCACGACGTGTCCGTCGCGGTTCGCCGTGCGGGGGTTGGCCTCGTCCGCCACGGCGTTGGTACCCACGCCGCGGTTGGTGTTGTTCGTGCAGGCCACGTAGACCTTGCCCGAGACGGGGTTCGGCTCCACGTCCTCGCAGCGGTCCATCTTGGTGGCGCCCAGCTTGTCCGCGGCGATGCGCGTGTACACGGCCACCTCGGCGGCGGTCATGCCTGCGACCACGGACTGGTTGTCGATGAGCAGGGGCAGCCACTCGCCCACGCCGTCGAATGCGCCGTCGGTGGGAACCGCGCCGCTGCCGTTGATGTCGGCCACGGAGTTGCCCTGGAACCGAGCCACGTAGAGCGAGCCCTCGCTCAGGAGCGTCATGTTCGCGCTACGGGCGGCGGGGCTGTTGCCCGGCTGCACCTTCTTCGTGGACACGAACTTGTAGAGGTAGTCGAAGCGCTCGTCGTCGCCCATGTACGCGACCACGCGGCCGTCGGAGGCGACCGTCACGTTGGCGCCCTCGTGCTTGAAGCGGCCCAGTGCGGAGTGCTTCTTCGGCGTGGACGTCGGATCGAAGGGGTCCACCTCGACGATGTACCCGAAGCGGTTCGTCTCGTTCTCGTAGCCCGCGTTCCGCGTGTCCCAGCGCGGCTCGTCGATCTCCCAGCCGCGCGAGGTGGGGCGGTTGGTGATGCCGTAGCGGCGGTCGCCCGCACTGGTACCGGGTGCCACGAAGTAGCCGTTGAAGTTCTCCTCGCCGGAGAGGATGGTGCCCCACGGCGTGGTTCCGCCGGCGCAGTTGCCGAGCGTGCCGAGGATGGAGCGGCCCGTGGGGTCGTCCTTGGTCTTCAGCAGGTCGGAGCCCGCGGCGGGGCCCGTGACCTCGTAGGGCGTGGTGGTGAGGTAGCGGCGGTTGAGCGGTGCGCCCTGAACGTAGGACCACGGCTTGCCCGGGCCCTTGCGCTCGAGCTCGACGACGGAGAGTCCGTGGGCGGCCTTGCCGATGCCGCGGACCTCGGCGGCGGGCAGGGTGGGCGGCACCATGATGTTCTCGTTGGTGTACTCGTGGTTCGCGAACAGCACCGCGCGGCGGCCCTTGCTGCCCTCGATCTCGATGACGTCGGTGTAGTCGCAGTTGTAGCCGAACTGCAGGGTCTGCGCGGCGGCCGTCTGGTTGTTCGGGTCGAACGCGGGCGCGCCGGCGAACAGCGGGTCACCCCAGCGGATCACCGGCTTCCAGCCGTAGCCCTGCGGAACGGTCATGTCGTCCACGAGGGCGTCGACCGGCGGGATGGCGTTGAACGCGAGCGGACCGGAGGGCACGCCGGGCTTCTTGCCGGGGGCGGCCTGGGCCGGCGATGCGCCGGTCTGGGACGCGACGAGCAGCGTCAGTGCGCCCGCGGCCCCCACGCCGAGTGCGCTGCGACGCGAGTACTCGCTCGAGACGATGTCGCGGAAGTAGTTGTTGCTGCTGGTGTTGCAGACGGCCTCGGAGCACGCATTGTCACACTTGAGCGCGCAGGTGACAGCGCTGCGCTTGCCCTTCGTGTGGCCGAGCATGGGGAGCAGGCGGCGCGTGGTTTCAGTCATGGGGGTGTACCTCTCACGGAGATGAACGGCGTTCGCGGTCAACAGTGCCGAGATGACCTGAACAGCCGATGGGCGCGTCGGTGAACACGAGGTGAACGGCGCCCGAACAGGATCTGCTCCGTCACCCGGCCGGGAGCACCGCCTCCTGCAGCACGTCCTCGAGGGACACGGCCCGGGACCGGGCGAGCTGCCGCTCCCGGCGGCCTGCACGAAGGGGTCGAACAGCGCGGTCTCGGTGGGGCTCTGCTCCGGGTGCCACTGCACGCCGATGCAGAAGCGGTCGTGCGGCAACTCGACGGCCTCGACGACGCCCTCCGCGCTCCACGCCGAGGGCTGGAGGCCGAGCCCCAGGCGGTTCACCGCCTGGTGGTGGGACACCGGTGCGCCCTCGAGCCGTTGCCTGCCGAGGATGGGCGCCACCTGGGATCCGGGCCTCAGATCGACGGGGATCGGGGTGAAGCGGTGGTCGCCGAGCTGGTAGGTGCTGCCGCGGACGACCTCGGGGAGGTGTTGGTGCAGTGACCCGCCGAGTGCGACGTTGAGCATCTGCTCGCCGCGGCAGATACCGAGCAGGGGCAGGTCCATCCGGACGGCCTCCCGCGTGACGGCGTGGTCCCAGGCGTCCCTCAGCCGGTGGGGCTCGTCCGTCTCCGGGTGCCGCGCCTCGCCGTAGAGGGCCGGGTCGACGTCCCAGCCGCCCACGACGATCACGCCGTCGAGCCACGAGAGCAGCTGCCCGACCACCCCGCCGCCCGTTCCCTGCGGGGGCAGCAGCACGGGGATGGCGCCGGCGGCGAGCACGGGCCCGAGGTACTTCCGGGGCAGGAACGCGGCGTCGAGGGTCCCGCAGCCCTCAGTTACCGCGGGATCGAGGTAGAACGTCAGGCCGACGACCGGCAGAGGCTGCGCTTCTGAACCTGTCAAGGGTGTGTTCCTTCCACGAAGACCATGGACGATTCACCCTGGACCGCTCGCGTTGACCGCGTATTTCCTGCGTGTGATCATCCCGTGTCGCCCGCGGCGGCCCCCCGCTCCCGCGCTGCGAGGATCGCGTACGTCCGGGCCAGCCGCGCCAGCCACCAGCGCCTGGTCCCCTCCGGCGCCGCGAACGCGCCGAGCCTCTCCTCGGACACCTCGACCTCGCGGACGGGCAGGGTGCCGTCCACGGGCACGAGGGAGGCCTCGGTCACGTCACCCGCCATGAGCGAGACGGTCGCGAGCCCGCAGGCGTAGGGCAGGGTGGGCAGCGCGGCGGCCAGGGCCACACCGGCCCGGATGCCCACCGAGGAGTCGAGTGCGGAACTGACGACGGCGGGGAGCCCGGCCTGCCCGATGATCCGCAGGGCCCGCCGCACTCCCCCGAGCGGCGGCGCCTTGATGACCAGGAGGTCGGAGGCGTCCTCGCGGGCCACGAGCAGGGGGTCCTCCTGACGGCGCACGCTCTCGTCGGCGGCCACGAGGACGGGAAGGCCGCGGCGCTGCAGCTCGAGGCGGACGGCCCGCAGTCCGGGTATGTCCGCCGCCGGCTGCTCGGCGTACTGCAGGTCGAAGGGCGCGAGCGCCTCGAGGGCGCGCAGCGCCTCGTCGACGCCCCACCCGCCGTTGGCGTCGATCTTGATCCCGGCGTGCGGCAGGAGGCGGCGCACCTCGGCCACGCGTGCGACGTCGTCGTGGAGTGCCTGACCGCGCTCGGCGACCTTGACCTTGACCGCGTGGACCGCGCCGAAGCGCTCCAGCACGGCCTCGACGGCGCCGGGCCCGACGGCGGGAACGGTCGCGTTCACCGGCACCGCGTCGCGCCGCGGTGCGGGGAACCCGAGCCACGCGGCCTCCACGGCCCCGGCGAGCCAGGCGGCCGACTCGGCGTCGTCGTACTCGGTGAAGGGGCAGAACTCGCCCCACCCCGCGGGCCCGCGGACCAGGAGCAGCTCCCGCTGGAGCACGCCCCGGAAGCGCACGCGCATGGGCAGGGACACCACGCGAGCCGACGCGACGAGCTCCTCGAGCGGAGGCAGGACGGCTTCGGCGCCGGGGTCGGGGGTCCCCTCGGGGGCGGGCGGCGTCTGGGGTGTCACAGGCTCAGGCTAGCGGCGCGGGTGTGGAACCATGGAGGCGATGACGTCGCAGCGAACATCCCGGGGACCAGCACGTGCAGCGCGCTCGCCGCTGCTGTTCGTGCTCGCCGCGCTCGCATGCGCCGTGGTACTCGGCTGGACCTACTGGGCGTTCGTGCGGACCACCACGGGGCAGTTCGCCGACGAGTCCGCGTGGCGGGAGGCGGGCGTGGCGGCGCCGGACACCCAGCTGCCGTTCCTGAGCTTTCTTGACACGCTGCCCGCCGTCTCGATCGTCGCGGCGGCGGCGGCGATCCTCTTCGTCGCCGTCATCAGGAAGCGCTACCCGGCCGCCCTGATCGCGGTCGGCGTGATCGGCGCCTCGAACCTGACCACGCAGATCCTCAAGAACCTCGTCTTCGACCGCCCGGACCGAGGCGTGGCCACACTCGCGTTCAACTCGCTGCCGTCCGGCCACACCACGCTCGCGGCATCGGCGGCCGCGGCGGTGTTCATCATCGTGACGCCCCGCTGGCGCCCGTTCGCCGCAGCCGCGGGCGGGGCGTACTCGGTGCTCGCCGGCGCCGCGACGTTCCTCAACCTGTGGCACCGCCCCGCCGACGTCGTCGCCGCGCTCCTGGTGGTGGGTTTCTGGACGCTCATCGGGGGCCTGGCCGTGATGCGCACCGGGGACCACTGGAACTCCTGGCGCGGGTTCAACTCGTCCTGGCCGGCGGCACGCCTGTGGCTGGCACTGTGCTGGGTGCTCGGGCTCGGCGGACTGGCGGTCTGCGCAGCGCTGTATCTCGCCGTGCCGGCACTCGGGCCTGCCGCCGAGCCGGGCACCGCGAGCGTTCCCCTCTTCTTCTGGTCAGGGCTCGCGTGGATCATCGGTACGGGCTTCACGCTCGCCGCCGCGGCGGGCTGGCTGTTCGCCGCTCAGGCGCGGACGACGCCGCGCGTCACCTCCCCGTAGCACTCGCACGTCATCTCCCCGTAGCACCCGGGCGCCGCCGCCGCACGCGGTGATCGAACCCCGTCCGGCCATTGAGCCGGGGCCCGCACGCTGCCACGCTGACTGGACCGGTCGGTCGAGGGAAGAGGCGTTGGATGAGAGCCATGGTGTACCGCGGGCCCTACAAGATCAGGGTCGAGGAGAAGCCGATGCCCGTCATCGAGCACCCGAACGACGCGATCCTCCGCGTCACGACCGCCGCCATCTGCGGCTCCGACCTGCACCTGTACCACGGGCTCATGCCGGACACGCGGATCGGCCACACGTTCGGCCACGAGTTCATCGGCGTGGTCGAGGAGGTGGGCCCCTCGGTGCAGAACCTGAAGCGCGGCGACCGCGTCATGGTGCCCTTCAACGTCTACTGCGGCTCCTGCTACTACTGTGCGCGCGGCCTCTACTCGAACTGCCACAACGTCAACCCGAACGCGACGGCGGTGGGCGGCATCTACGGCTACTCGCACACCACGGGCGGGTACGACGGCGGTCAGGCCGAGTTCGTGCGCGTGCCCTTCGCGGACGTGGGCCCCCAGCTCATGCCCGAGTGGATGGACAGCGAGGATGCCGTGCTGCTCACCGACGCCCTGGCCACCGGCTACTTCGGCGCGCAGCTCGGGGATATCGTGCAGGGTGACACGGTGGTGGTCTTCGGGGCCGGCCCCGTGGGGCTCTACGCCGCGAAGTCCGCGTGGCTCATGGGCGCGGGCCGCGTGATCGTGGTCGACCACCTCGAATACCGGCTCGAGAAGGCCCGCGTGTTCGCGCAGGCAGAGACCTTCAACTTCGCGGAGTACGACGACATCGTGGTCGAGATGAAGAAGACCACCGACTGGCTCGGAGCGGACGTCGTCATCGACGCCGTGGGTGCGGAGGCGGACGGCAACTTCCTCCAGCAGGTCACCGGCACCAAGCTCAAGCTGCAGGGCGGCTCGCCCATCGCGCTGAACTGGGCCATCGACTCCGTCCGTAAGGGCGGCACGGTCTCCGTCGTCGGCGCCTACGGGCCCATCTTCAGCGCCGTGAAGTTCGGCGACGCACTCAACAAGGGGCTGACGCTGCGCATGAATCAGACGCCCGTGAAACGCCAGTGGCCGCGCCTGTTCGAGCACATCCAGAACGGGTACCTGAAGCCGAACGACATCGTCACGCACCGCATCCCTCTCGAGCACATCGCCGAGGGGTATCACATGTTCTCGGCGAAGCTCGACAACTGCATCAAGACCCTCGTCATCGCGAACCCGAGCTAGGAGGCTCCCCGTGTCAGTGCCCCAGCAGAGGTCGTCCAGCGATCCGACCGAGCCCACCGGACCGCCCACGCCCTCGCCGTCGTCGTCCTCCCGGTCCACCCCCTACGTGGCCAACAAACCCAAGGACGTGCCGTCCCCCGAGGCGCTGCGCGCGCGCATCCCGGGGTGGGGCGTGGACCTCGACCCCAAGGACAGGCCGTCCTACCCGCGGGAGGTCTACGACCCGGGGAGCACGGGGGCCCACTGGGATTACCCGGACGAGCAGCCGGGCCGGGAGGGGCGCGAGCGCTCGATCGAGCACGGACAGTTGACGCCGGTGTTCGGCACCAGCGCTCCCCTGCACGGCGTCTCCGGCGGGATCCGCCGGTACGCCTACCGGTACAGCGAGGGGCGTGCGGCGCACTGGCTGCTGCTGTTGCTCGGGGACCGGGTGGACGCCTGGGGTGCGCATGCGTCGTCGTTCGTGCGCCTGCGCCCCGACAACCCGATCACGGAGACGGGCGTGCTGTCCGAGGGGCGTCGCCACGGAATCGCCTCCCGGTTCGGGAAGAACCGCGCCGACGTCAACCACCAGTGGATCGACCCGATCGTGGTCGGCGGCCCGTGGGTCGCGGGAGCGGCGGGCGCTTTCGTCGTCGTGCGAGCCCTCGCCCGGCGCGTCCGCGCGTAGCCGGCCTCCTCTCGAGGGGGCTTCCTCCCACTCCACGGCGGCATCACGTGGGAATGAAGCAGCATTCCCACGTGTGCGTCCTCTGAAGTGGGAGGAGCCGCCCGACGTCGGCCGCGTCAGCGACTGCGCGACGGCGCTACTGCGTGACGTCCGACCGCGGAACCGCGCAGGACGGCGCCGCGTCAGTCCTGCGGGCGCGCGTCAGTGGTCCGGGCCCGCCGCTCCGGGCGAGCCCTTCGGGATGAAGTACCAGAGCACGCCCGCGCCGAGGAAGGCGAGCGTGGCGGTCGCCCAGATGCCCGCTGACAACGTGGCCAGCGCCGTGACGAGGGCCAGCAGCGCCGGGCCGCCCATGTTCCCGAGATCGGTCAGGAGGCGCCAGATCCCGAGGAACTGCGGGCGCCCGGGCGAGGGCGAGAGGTCCGCGCCGAGCGTCATCACGATCCCCGAGCCGATCCCGTTGCCGAACCCGATCAGGAGCGCCACGAGCAGCAGCCCCACGGACTCCGAGGTCAGCGGCAGGAGGATGAGGGCGGTGCCCATGATGAGCATGCACGGCACGGCGATCCACCGGCGCCCCTTGAGGTCCATGATCTTGCCCGAGGGGTAGAAGATCAGCATGTCGATCGCGCCCGAGAGCCCGTAGATCAGCGCGGTCGCCGAGGCGTCGAGTCCGATGTTCTCGGCCCACAGGGGCAGCACGGCCTGCCGTGTGGAGCGGACCGCGGCGATGAGGAGCACCCCGATGCCCAGGGTCAGGAAGACGCGCGTGTGGCTGCGCATGATCGAGCGCACCGTGGGCGGGGGCGGAAGGGCGGAGGAGGACGACGACGGCGCCCCACGACCGGCCGCAACGAGCTCGGGGACGCGCCAGCTGAGGCCCGCGGCGGCGAGGCTCGCGATGCCGCCCACCCAGTAGGCGCCGTCGAGCCCGAGGACGCTCATGGCGGCCGCGGCCGCGAACGGGCCGATGAACACGCCGATGCGGGTGACCCCGCCCAGAGTGGAGAGGGCCCGTGCCCGGTAATGGACCGGCACGGCCTCCGTGAGATAGCTCTGCCGGGCCAGACCGAAGACGGCACCGGACATCCCCACCATGAGGACGGCGGCCGCGAACACGGCCAGCGTGGGTGCGGACAAGGCGAGGAACATGGCCACCGCGCACCAGAGGGCGGCGCCGACGAGGGCCTTGCGCTCGCCGAAGCGGGTGGCGATGAGGGTCGCCGGGACGTTCGTGACCAGGGAGCCGATGCCCGAGAGCGTGATGACGAGCGCCGCCGTCGCGACGTCCGCCCCGAGGTCGCGGGCGGTGAGTGCGATGACCGGGAGGATCGCTCCGGTCGCCAGGCCGTAGAGCAGCGACGGACCGTAGGCTCCCACCGCGATGGAGCGGAGATCGAAGTCCTTGGGCACCGTCCAACCCTAGTCCGCGGCCGTGCGGGTGCCGGTGCGCTTCCGATGGGGCGTGGTCGGCGAGATCCCGGTCAGCGCCTCATCGAATCAGCACGCAGGGTCAGCACGCCGGGTTGCTACTGACTACGTGGCGCTACTCGCCGCCGTCGGCCCCGAGCCCGCCGGCGTCGAAGGTGGCTCCACCGACGCCGGACCAGTCGGTGAGGCCGCCGTCGTCACTCGCATTCGTGACGGTGGGCGTGGTGTCCCCCGCCCGCAGGTTCGCGATCCTCGTGTAGTCCGGTGCGTCGTCGTCGTCCGGCAGCTGCCACGCCGCCGGGTCCACCGCGTCGAGCGGGACACCCGGGGGCACCTCGCCGGGGATCTGCACCGCGGCATCGGGCCCGAGGGCGCTGACGACGCTCACCTGCAGGGGCACACCCTCGTCATCGTGGTTCGTCATCGATCCTCCGCTTCCTCGTCGGTTCCTCGCCGGTCAGTCGTCAGGGCGCTAGTGCTCCTGCTCCGATGATCCCGTGTTCCGCCCGTCCGTCAAGGGGCCCAGTTCCTCGAACAGGGTGAGCTGCAGCCCGGCCGGTGCGCGCAGCCTCGCGTTGAGGGACCGCCAGGGCGTCTCGACGGGCGGTGCGGTGACCTCGGCGCCGCCGTCGCGCGCCCGCACGGTCGCGGACACGGCGTCGTCCACCTCGAAGGCCACCCTGATGCGATCGCTCGGCGCACCACCGGCCTCGACGTCGTCGATCATCCGCTTCTGCGCAGGGTTCGCGAGCTCGAGCGTGGCGCGGCCGGCGTCGAGGATGATCACCCGGGCCTCACCCTCGCCCTGGAACGCCGCCTCCTCGCGCAGGCCGAGGACGTCCCGGTAGAAGGTGACGGCGGCCTCGTGGTCCTCGACCTCCAGGACGAGGCGCAGCTGCCGGACACCGCGGGTGGAATGGGTTGCATCAGCCATGACGGCAGCCTAGGTGAGCAGGATCGGCACCGACAGGCCCAGCCCGGCCGCGGCGAGGCCGAGCAGCGCAGTACCGGCGCCCGAGAGGACGGCGGCCCGGGTCTGCTCAGCCTGCACCAGGCGGACGGTCTCGAGGCTCGCGGTGCTGAAGGTCGTGTACCCGCCGAGGAATCCCGTGCCCGCGATCATCACCCACGACGACGGCAGCGCGCCCGTGAGTACGAGCCCCGTGAGCAGCCCGAGGAGCAGCGAACCGCTGATGTTGATGATCATGGTGCCGAGCGGGAGACGGGATCTCGTGCGGGCGCGGATCACGCCGTCGAGCACGAAGCGCGCAACCGCGCCCAGCCCGCCCGCCGCACCGATCGCGAGGACCTCGAGCGGGTTCACGCAATGCCCCCGGGGTCTCGGGGGGAAGAACGACGGCGGGACGGACGACGGCGGGACGGACGACGGCGGGACCGGCCCGCCGCCACGATGCCGAGGACCGCCGCGCCGAGCCCGGTCAGGACCGACACGGCGAGGTAGGCGGCGCCGGCGAGGCCGCGGCCCTCCCCGATGAGCAGCGCGGAGTCGACGGCGAGCGCGCTGTAGGTCGTGAACCCGCCGAGGAAACCCGTTCCGAGAAGGAGCCGCGCCGCCCGCCGCCCGCCGACGTCGGGCCCGCGTACCGCGAGGGCCTCGAGGAGCAGCCCCAGGGCGAAGGCCCCCGAGACGTTGATCAGGAGGATGCCGAGCGGGAGTCCGGCGGGTGTCGGAACCACCGCGGTCAGGCCGAACCGGGCGAGCGTCCCGGCGGTTCCGCCGAGGAACACCAGGGCCAGCGACGCCGGCCGGGCGTGAAGGGGCGTGCCGCCGTCGTGCGCCGCGGCGCTGCCCGCTGACGAGCCGCCGCCGGGCAGCGGGCCGTGCTCAGACAACGTGCCGGGCGAGGAAGTCCACGGTCCGTACCCAGGCATCCTCGGCGGGTCCGCGACGGTACGCGAAGCGGTTCGAGTCGTTGAAGAACGCGTGGCCGGCGTCGGGGTAGACCGTCGCCTCGAAGTCCACGCCCGCACCGGTCATGGCGGCGCGGAGCTCCGGCAGGGCGGCGACGAGGCCGTCGTCCTCCTGCCCGTAGAACGCGAGGACCGGGGCCTCGATGCGCCGGAGTTCCTCGTCCGTGAAGTCGGCGTGCCCGTAGAAGGGAACGGCGGCGAGCAGCCGTGGCTCGTGCACGGCGAGCGAGAAGCTGTACGAGCCGCCGAAACAGAACCCGATCACTCCGACCCGCCCGGCGACGTCCTCGTCGGCGTGCAGATGGTCGAAGCAGGCTTTCACGCGCTCGATCGTGACGGCGGCGAACGCCGGGTCGCGAAGCGGGGCGAGCAACGCACGGAGCGTGGGCTGCGCGGCGTTCCGGGCCTCCGGGTCGGGGTTGGCGATCGCCTCACCGAGCCCCGCGGTGTTCTCCTCGGTGACGCCCTGATCAGCCAGGAGGTCAGGGGCGACGACGACGTACCCCTCGCGTGCGAAGCGGTCGGCGACGTCGCGGGTGTGGCTCACGAGGCCCCAGATCTCGTGGATGAGCACGAGCCCTCCGCGCACCGTGCCCTCGGGCCGCGCGACATAGGTGGTCAGGGGTCCCGACGGGGTGTCGATCTGCTGCAGGGTGCTCATCCGCCCACACTTGCACGCTTGCCGGGGGGCACGCCAGCCGCTGGAAAGGTCATTGCGGCGCCCCAGGCGGTCGGGCGGTCAGGCGGTCAGGCGGTCAGGCGGTCAGGCGGTCAGGCGGGCCACCATGCGAAGTTCGTGCAACGGCGGGTCGAAGCGGTCGTCGTCCTTCGTGACGCCGTCCTTCGACCAGCCGTGCCGCTCATAGAAGGCGATCGCCCGATCGTTACCGTCCGCCACCCACAGGTAGCCCTCCGCATAGCCCATTCCCGCGAGCTCGGCGACCGATCGTGTGAACAGCACCGACCCGATGCCGCGGGACCACCACGGGGGGCTGAGATTGAGCGCCTGTAGTTCGCCCACACCGGCGTCGACGGCGTCCCGCGGCTTCCCGAAGCCCGACCAGCCCGCCACCCGACCATCAACGACGACAACCAGGTGCCGGACGTCCGAACCACCCACCGAGAGCCGGCGCTCCCATCCCGCCGTGAGTCGATCGAGATCCATGGCGGCGAGGTACGCGGCGGGCAGGATGTCGACGTAGGCCGCACGCCAGGCATCGATCTGTGAACGCGCGACACCCCGCGCGTCGGATGCGAGGGCTTCCCGGATCATGACGTTCGGCTGCATACTCCCCCTCGCTCAGGGTGACCGTGCCCGTGGCCACCTAGGGTAACGGTATGTCCCTCCCCAGCCTGCCGGGTGGAGCTCTCCTCCGGGCCCTGTCCCTCGGTGATGCTCGCGCCCTCGCTGCGGCCTACTCGGACAATCGCGAACACCTCGCCCCGTGGGAGCCGTCGCGGCAGGCATCCTTCTTCACCGAGCAGGGTCAGGCAGCGCTGATCGCCACCCACCTGGGAGCGGAGGCGTCCGGAGCTGCGAGGGGGTGGGTGATCGGGCTGGAGGACGCCGTCATCGGCACCATCACGCTGAGCGGGATCGTCCGCGGCCCCTTCCTGAACGCGCATCTCGGCTACTGGCTGGATTCCCGGTTCCAGGGCCTCGGCATATGCTCCGCTGCCGTCACGGAGGTTCTCCGGCGTGCTCGCGACGAGCTGGGACTGCATCGCGTCCAGGCGTCGGTCATGCCTCGGAACACGCCCTCGCGCCGCGTGCTCGAGCGCGCGCACTTCACCTTCATCGGCACTGCGCCGTCCTACCTGCTGATCGCAGGTAGGTGGGAGGAACACCTCCTCTACCAGCGGATCCTGGACTGACGCTCGGGCAGGAGCCGCGAGGGCGGCGGGACGCCGGTCCGTCAGAGCGCGCCGAACGAGGGCTATGAAGGAATGATGCCCTGACGGCCGTTGAGGCTCTCATCTGCGGCTGTTATTTTTGTGCCCCAACACACAGCGACGTGCGGAGGCGACATCATGAGTCATCAGTCCGAGGGAGCAACGACCAGCGCGGGGGCCGCCCGCCGCGAGGACGAGACGGAGGAACCGTCGCAGTCCGTGGGCCGCGTGTGGCTCCTCAGGGGCGTCGGGATCGTGGTCGCCATCGCGATCTACCTCCTGCTCGGCGGCGCGGACCTCTCGAACGACGCCCGGATCGTCGCGGCCATCGCCGGCCTCATGGCGGTCTGGTGGATGACCGAGGCCCTGCCGCTCTCCGTGACCTCGCTCCTGCCGATCGTCCTGATCCCGATGCTCACGGAGTCAACGGTCGCGGAATCCACGGCACCGTACGCCAATCCCATCGTGTTCCTCTTCCTCGGCGGGTTCCTGATCGCGATCGCCATGCAGAAGTGGAACCTCCACCGTCGCATCGCGCTGCTGACGCTCCGGCGCGTCGGCACGCATCCCAGGCGCATCATCCTCGGCATCATGATCTCCACGGCGTTCCTCTCCATGTGGGTCTCGAACACCGCCACCGCGCTCATGATGCTGCCGATCGCCCTCAGCGTCCTCACCCTCGTGGTCGAGAACAGCCGCGGCAGCACGGCCACCGAGGGCAGCACGAAGAAGGACCTCGCCGCCGGGAAATCGGTCAGCGACGTGGTGGAGGACAAGGAGGTCAGGGTCTTCGGCGTCGCGCTGATCCTCTCCGTCGCGTGGGCGGCGACCATCGGCGGCCTGGGGACCCTCCTCGGGAGCCCGCCGAACGCCATCGTCGCCGGGTACATCCAGACGGAGCTCGGCGAGGATGTCGGGTTCGTCCAGTGGATGATGCTCGGCGTGCCGATCGTCATCACCTTCATCGCCCTCGCCTGGCTCCTCATCACCCGCGTGATCTTCACGTTCACGCTCGAGGAGATCCCGGGCGGGAAGGAGCTCATCGAGAACGAGATCTCCAAGCTCGGCCGGATGAGCCAGGGCGAGAGGGTGGTTCTCGCGGTCTTCGCCGGCGCGGCCTTCCTGTGGATCGTCCCCGGGCTGGTCTCGAACATCGGCGCCGTGGCCACGGCCGCGCCCTGGCTCGGGAGCTTCGACGACACCGTGATCGCCATCGCCGCGGGCATCGCCCTCTTCCTGATCCCCGCGGACAAGAAGGGGAACATGACCCTCGTGTGGAAGGACGCCGAGAACGGCCTCCCCTGGGGCGTACTGCTGCTCTTCGGCGGGGGCCTGTCGCTGGCCGGGGCCGTTGCGAGCACCGGACTCGATGCATGGTTCGGCGAGCGAGTGAGCGGCCTCGGCGCGCTACCCGTGATCCTCGTGCTGGCCGCCGTGGTCACCATCGTGCTGCTCCTGACCGAGATCACGAGCAACACCGCGACGGCCGCGACGTTCATCCCGATCCTCGGCGGAGTGGCCGTGGGTATCGGTATCGACCCGCAGACGCTGCTCATCCCCGCCGCGCTGGCGGCGACCTGCGCCTTCATGCTGCCCGTCGGCACACCGCCGAACGCGATCGTGTACGCGACCGGGAACGTGAAGATCTCCGAGATGGTGCGCGGCGGCATCGTCCTGAACCTGGTCGGCGTCATCCTCATCACCATGTTCACCGTGATCATCGGGCCGTACGCCCTGGGACTGGTGCTCTGACAGGGCGTTCGAGCTGCAGGATCTCCTTTCCTCCGAGCGGACTATCAGGATACTTTGGGAGCCTAACCATCGGGTGCCAACCAGGGCGCCCCGCGACCAAGGATTCCCATGCCCCTCCCAGTACGTTCCCGCCGCTCGGCGTCCTTCACGAACCTCTCCCTCGGCGCCCTCGTCCTCGCCGCTGTGCTCTCCGGATGCTCGGCTCCGGAGGAGCCGGTGGCGGTCGAGGCTCCCTCCGCCACCGCGTCGTCCTCCGCTGCCCCGTCCGCATCCGCCGCGGAGTCGCCGTCCTCCGCCCCACCGCACTGGGCCTACGTCGGCGAGGCGGGCCCCGACCACTGGGGCGAACTCGCCTCGGAGTTCTCCACGTGCGCCACGGGGACGTCGCAATCGCCCATCGACCTGCCGTCGGACGCAGCCGCCGAGGCGGACGATCTGGTGCTGACCTACAGCCCCGTCGGCGAGGAGGCGACGGACACCGGCCACACCCTCCAACTCAACGCCCAGCCAGGGGCGGGCCTCATCTACAACGGCGTCGAGTACACCCTGCAACAGATGCACTACCACGACCCCTCGGAGCACACCGTCGACGGATCGGCTGCACCCGTGGAGTTCCACTTCGTGAACAAGGACGCCGAGGGCAACCTGCTGGTCATCGGCGTGCTCGGCGTCGCGGGTGCGGAGAACCCGGCCTTCGACCCGCTGATCGACGCCGCTCGCGAAGGAGGCAGCCCCGAACCGGCGACCATCGACGTGCAGAGCATGATGCCCTCCTCCCTCCAGCACTTCGCCTACACCGGCAGCCTGACCACGCCGCCCTGCTCTGAGGGCGTCCAGTGGCTGGTCATGCAGACCCCCGTGGAATTGAGCCAGGAGCAGATCGACACGCTCACCGGCCTGTACGAGGGGAACAACCGGCCGGCGCAGCCCCTCAATGAGCGGGCGGTGCACGTCGGCGGCCAGTGACGCGCGGCGTCCCTACCGAGCCGGGCCGCGGTGCTGTTGAGTGGGGTCATGAGACGCATCCTGATCCTCGGCGGCACCGCCTGGCTCGGCCGGGAGATCGCCCGGCACTTGATCGACGACGGCGACGACGTCACCTGCCTCGCCCGGGGGGCCTCCGGCCCGCCACCGGAGGGCGCCACCTTCGTGCACGCCGACCGTTCCTCACCGGGCGCCTACGACGCCGTCCGGGACACGGAGTGGGACGAGATCGTCGAGATCTCGTGGAACGTGCAGCACGCCCGGGAGGCGCTCGACGCTCTCGCGGGGCGCGCCGCGCACTGGACGCTGATCTCGTCCTGCTCCGTGTACGCGGCGCACGACGAGCCCGGAGCGGACGAATCGGCCGCCCTCGCCACCCCGGCGGACCCACCCGACCACGACGACTACGCGACGGCCAAGGTGCTGTGCGAGCAGGCATTGGTGGAGGCGCTCGGCGAGCGCCTCCTGATCGTGCGCGCAGGGCTGATCGTCGGGGCCGGGGACGGCAGCGACCGCTTCGGGTACTGGGTGGCCCGGTTCGCCCTGGCGGGCACGGAGGACGTCCTCGCACCGGATCTCGCCGGGCGCTCCGTCCAGGTCATCGACGTGCGGGATCTCGCGGCCTGGACCGTCGCGGCAGGCAGGGCCGGCGTGAGCGGCGCCTACAACGCCGTCGGCGATGCCCAGCCGTTCGCCGACGTCCTCGCCGAGGCCCGAGCCGTCGCGGGACACTCGGGCGGCGTGATCGAGGCACCCGCGGACTGGCTCGTTGACCAGGGCGTGACCTACTGGGCCGGCCCGCGGTCCCTGCCGCTCTGGCTCCCCGATTCCTTCTCCGGCTTCAACCGCCGCAGCAATGCGGCCTTCCATGCGGTGTCCCGCGCCCTCTCGCAGGGAGCGGCCGGCGCGCTGCGGAGTCTCCGGGAGACGCTCGAGTCCACGCTCGACGACGAACGCTCGCGCGGTCTCGACCGCGAGCGCAGGTCGGGGCTCACGCGGGAGGAGGAGCAGGAACTCCTCGACCGGCGCCGGCTCGTCGAGGCGCCCTAGCTCCTCGACCTCGGCAGGTACCCCTCGACCTGGCTGATGGGCCGGGCCGCTGCGGTGTCCGGGTCCGCCCCGAACTCCTTCTTGGCCCGCCGCTGCCGCAGGAGATCCCAGCACTGGTCGAGGTTCTCCTCGAGCCTGCGCAGGCGCTGGGCGTTCTCGAGTCCCTGCACGCTGTCCCCCTCGTGCTCACGTAACGCGTGTTCCTCGTCCACCAGGGATCGGATGGTGGTCAGGATGTTCTGGTCGTCCATGCAGGGCCTCCTCGCCGGGTCTGCACGTACCGTACCCGCGGACGGCCCACGTGACCAGACCCGGCGGGCACAACGGTCCGGCGCCGGTGCGCCGGTCCGGGGAACAGGCTCCGTCCGCATCCCGTTGAACTGCATGACCCCCCTCCCGGAAGGCATCACCCTGCGCATCCTCCTCATCGGTATCGACGGCTCCGGCAAGAGCACGGCCGCCGTCGACCTCGCGCGGGCACTCACGGCCCGGGGGGTCCACGCCGCCGTGTTCAGGACCCCCGCGGGCCGCAGGACCATGGCCCGCTGGTGGTCAGCCCTCTGCTGGACGCCGGGTCCCCGGATCCTCGACCTGCTCGAGACCCCGGCGCGCGTGACCAACGCACTCGTCAACGAGGTGCGGCTGCGCAGGTTCGACGGCGTCGCGGTGATCGACCGGGGGCTCCACTGCCAGCTCGCCCTCCGGGCGGCTCGCGGGCTGCCGCGGGGGCGGTTCGTGCCGTGGCTCCTGGCTGTGCTCCCCCGTCCCGACGTCGTCGCCCTCTTCGACGTCCCGGTCGAGGTGGCACTCGGGAGGGTCATCACCCGCGGCACGGACGTCGAGGACCCCGAGCACCTCGCCGCGCTGGCCGCCGCCTACCGGGAGCTGCCGGATGTCGGCTCGTTCGCCGTGGTCGACGCCTCACAGCCGCCGGCCGCCGTCCTGCACGACCTGCTCGCGCTCGTCGACGCGCACGGTCACGCGCTGCCGTCGGACCGCGTGCTGGCCGCCTGACGTCCCCGCGCACTGATCAGCGGCGTCGACCGATCGGTCGCGGTGGACCGGCTCGGGTCAGAGCGCCGTGATGGTCCAGCCGGTGCGGTGTGACTCCCCCGGTTCGAGGACCACGAGGTCCTCGCCGGTGGAGAAGGCCTCGGGAGGGCACGTCATGGGCTCCACGGCCAGGCCCAGTCGCGTGCTCTCCGGCTTCTGCGGTAGGTCGGCCGTGTGGATCTGCACCCAGGGGCAGGTGGCATCCCAGGTCATCGCCGTACCCGTGCCCGCCTCCGGATCCGTCACCCGGACCGTGGCCAGTCCGCTGCCGTCGCGGATGATCCCGGTGAAGGCGTGGTCGATCTGGACGTCACCGACGGGCCGGGCGGTGCGGAAGTCGAAGGCCGTGCCGGCCACCGGCTTCTTCGCGATGGGCAGCAGCCGGTCCGGGCTGACCGTGAGGACGGTCGTGGCGGGGAGCTCGAACACCCAGTGGTCCAGCGGAGACGGGCCCGCCAGGAGGTACGGGTGCGGGCAGACCCCGTACGGTGCCCTGCACGTACCGGTGTTGGTGGCCCGCACGTCGGTGCGGAGGCCCAGCGAGTCGACGGAGAACCGCGCCTCGAGGGCCAGTTCGAAGGGATAGCCGTCGGAGGGATGGATCACGCACGCGAGTGTCACCGACGAGGCCGAGTGGTCCAGGAGGGTCCACGATGCCGCGTACACGAGCCCGTGCAGCGCAGTGCCCCGCTCGGGTTCGTTGATCGGCAGCTCGTACTCGACGCCGTCGAACGTGTACCGCCCGTCGCCGATCCGGTTGGGCCAGGGCGCCACGAAGGCACCGCGGAAGTTCGGCATCTCCTCGTCGGCACCGAAGCCGACGGTCAGAGGCCGCCCCTGGTGGGTGAGCTCGCGGACGGTGGCCCCGAGGCCGAGGACGACGGCCGTGTAGCCGTCGCCCTCGATCGTGTACTCAGGACCATGTTCATCGAGCGGACTCATGCCAGGGAGAGCGCCGTCCAGGAGACGGGCGGCAGGGTGATGGTGACGGTCCCGCCGTCGATCACCGCGGAGGTGTTGGTCTTCATGCTCACGCGCTCCGGCTCCTCGAGGGTGTTCTTCGCATACACGTCGTCGTCGAACAGGGACTGCGCGTCGACGGTGCTGAACCCGTTCAGGGCAGCGATGTCGATCGTAACGGTGATCTCCTCCTCCTGCGATCGGTTGACGAGGAACACGGCCGTGTTGCCCGTCGCGTCGTCGTGCGTGGCGACGGCGTCGACGAGCGGCACCTCACCGTAGGTCCTCGTCCCGTAGGTGCCGGCGTCGAGCTTGAGTTCGAGCACCGAGCCCTGCGCCAGCTTCGAGGTGAGCGCAAAGGGGAAGAAGGTGGTCTGGCGCCAGGCCGGGCCGCCCGGCTCGGTCATGATGGGTGCGATCACGTTGACGAGCTGCGCGAGCGACGCCGACGTCACGCGGTCCGCGTGCTTCAGGAGCGAGATCATGAGGTTGCCGAACACCACGGCGTCTGCCACCGAGTAGCAGTCCTCGAGCAGGCGCGGGGCCACGGGCCAGTTGTCGAGGCCCTTGATCTTGTCCACGTTCTCGAAGCGGCTGATGTACCAGACGTTCCACTCGTCGAAGGAGATGTTGATCGTCTTGGAGCTCTGGCGCACGGCCTTCACGTGGTCCGCGGTGGCCACCACGGAGTCGATGAAGCGATCCATGTCCACGGCCGAGGCCAGGAACGAGCCGAGATCGCCGTCCTTCTCCTCGTAGTAGGCGTGGCAGGAGATGTAGTCGATGTCATCGTACGTGTGCGAGAGCACCACGCGCTCCCATTCGCCGAAGGTCGGCATGTGGGCGCTCGACGAGCCGCAGGCCACCAGTTCGATGGACGGGTCCAGTTGGCGCATGGCCTTCGCCGTGCGTGAGGCGATCTTGCCGTAGTCCTCGGCGGAGCGGTGCCCGAGCTGCCAGGGGCCGTCCATCTCGTTGCCGAGGCACCAGATCTTGACCTCGAACGGGTCGGGGCGGCCGTTGGCCATGCGCTGGTCGGCGAGCGAGGTGCCCTTGGGCAGGTTCGCGTACTCGAGCAGTTCCAGCGCCTCGAGCGTGCCCCGGGTTCCGAGGTTCACGGCCAGCATGAGGTCGCTGTCCACCTTCCGGAGCCAGGAGGCGAACTCGTGCATGCCCACCTGGTTGGTCTCGGTGGAGTGCCAGGCGAGGTCCAGGCGGGTGGGGCGCTCCTCGCGGGGGCCCACGCTGTCCTCCCAGCGGAAACCGGAGACGAAGTTGCCGCCCGGGTAGCGGATGGTGGAGACCCCCATCTCCTTCACGAGGTCGATCACGTCCTGGCGGAAGCCCTCGTCGTCGGCCGTGGTGTGGCCGGGCTCGTAGATGCCGTCGTACACGTGGCGCCCGAGGTGCTCGACGAAGCCGCCGAAGATGTTGCGGTTGATCCGCCCGACCGTGAAATGGGGGTCGAGCGTGAGACGTGCGTTCTGCATGGGACTACTTTCGTTGCGCGTGCGGCTGTGAGCGGCGGGAGGGATCTCGAGGGGACGGTGGGCAGCCCGGGGGCTACTTGAGCGATCCGAGTGAGAGCCCGCCCTGCCAGTACTTCTGGAGGGAGAGGAAGGCGATGATCAGCGGGATGATCGAGATGAACGCGCCCGTGGTGATGAGGTTCCACAGCGCCTCACCGCCGCTGCCCGCGTTGGAGAGGGCGGTCCACCCGTTGAGGCCCACCGTCACGGGGAGCAGCAGCGGGTCGCTGAGGACCGCCAGCGGCAGGAAGAAGTTGTTCCACGTCCCGACCACCGAGAGCAGCAGGACCGTCACGATCCCCGGGCGGAGCAGGGGCAGGGCGATGGTGAAGAACGTGCGGATCTCACCGGCGCCGTCGATCCGCGCGGCGTCGAGGAGGTCGTCGGAGATGGCCTCCTGGGCGAACACGCGCATGAGATACACCCCGAACGGGCTGAGCAGCGAGGGCAGGATGACGGCCCAGATGGTGTTCACGAGGCCCGCTTCGCTCAGGAGCACGAAGGTGGGGATCACGAGGGCGGTCAGCGGCACCATCACGGCACCGAGGAGGATCCCGAAGAAGGCGCCACGGCCGCGGAACTTGTACTTCGCGAAACCGTAGCCGGCGAGCACCGCGAGGACGGTGGCCCCCACACCGCCTGAGATCGCGTAGAGGAACGAGTTGCCGAGCCAGCGCCAGTAGATGCCGTTCTGGCGGTCGAAGAGGCCCTGGACGTTGTCCACGAAGTGGAACTCGTCGTCGAACCACAGCGGCCCCCCGGAGCCGCCGAACAGGCCCGCGGTGTCCTTGGTGCTCGCGACCGTCAGCCACCAGATGGGGGTGATGAAGTAGATGACGAGGATGAGCAGGAAGATGTGGGAGCCGATGCGGGGGCCGCCGTTGCGGGCCCGGCTGCGTGACGCCGCACTGCGGTTCCCGCGGCCTCCGTCCTGCTGCTTGATCGTGTCTGTGACGAGGGCCATGGCTTATTTCAGTCCGCTCTGCTTGCGGGTCAGGAAGAGGAAGAAGAACGAGAACACGAACACCACGATGCCGAGGGCGAAGGAGATGGCCGAGGCGTAGTTGAACTGGCTGTAGGAGAACGCCAGCGAGAAGGCGTACATGTTCGGCGTGTAGTCCGTCGGTATGGCTCCCTGAGCGACACCCCGCAGCACCTGCGGTTCGGTGAAGAACTGGAGCGTCCCGATCAGCGCGAAGATGACCACCATCACGAGTGAGGAGGAGATCATGGGGATCTTGATCCTCGTGGCGATCTGCCGGTCGGACGCGCCGTCGAGCACCGCGGCCTCGTAGATGCCGGGATCGATCCCGCGGAGTGCCGCGTAGATGATGATCATGTAGTAGCCGGCCCACTGCCAGGTCACGATGTTCACGAGACTGCCGAAGATGGCGTCCTGAGCCAGGAAGTTCGGTGCCTCGGCACCGAACAGGGCGAAGATGGTGCTCGCCGGGCCGAACCGCGGGCTGTAGAGGAAGCCCCACATGAGGGCTCCGATGACCACCGGTACCGCGTACGGGATGAAGATCATGAGGCGGGAGAACTTGGACGCCCAGGTGGCGAGGTTGTCGAGCACGAGCGCCGCGACCAGCGCCACCAGCATCTGCGCCGGGATCATGATGAACGCGAACTTCGCGACCGTCACGAGGCCCTCGAGGAACAGCGGGTCCCCGAACGCCTTCACGTAGTTGTCACCGCCCACGAAGCGGTTGCCCGTGGCCAGGGTGCTGCTGAACAGGCTCATCCGGAACGCGAACACCAGCGGCAGGATGAGGAAGACCACGAAGACGACCGCGAACGGCGCCACGAAGAGCCACCCCCAGCGCTGTCGGCGCCGGAAGCTGCGATCGGGCCGGTGCTTCACCTGCTGCGGGGTTCCGGGTGGTTCGGCGCGGTGGGACGACGTCGGCGCGGTGGTCGTTGCCATGGTGGTCTTTCCTCAGGCTGTGGGGCGGATGACGCGGTGGACGGGGTCCACGAATGCCGGAGGGAGGGTGCGCGCACGGAGCACGCACCCTCCCCCAGGTGCTACTTCAGGGTGAAGCCCTGCTCGGTCGCGTACTGCTCGAGGGACGCCTGGAGGTCGTCCAGCGCCTGGCTCGCGTCCTTCTCGTCCTGGACCATCGCGAAGATCTGCACGGTCAGCTGGTCGTAGGCGTAGCTCTGGAAGGGGCTGTACGTCGCACCCTCGTAGCCGGCCGCGGCCTCGAGGAACACGTCCTTGTTGATCTGCTGGCCACCGAAGAAGGGGTACTCCTTGTCGGCGAACTCCTGCGAGTCGAGAACCGGCGCGTAGGACGGGAAGAGCGCCCCGACCTCGATGCCCAGGTTCATCTGCTCCTCCGAGCCGAAGATCTCCTTGGCGACGCGAGCCGACAGTTCCTTGTCGCCGGCCTGCTCGGTGACCGCGAAGGTGGAGCCACCCCAGTTCACCTGGACGGGGTTGGCGGCGTCCCACTGGGGAAGCGGCGCTGCTCGCCACTGCGCATCAGGATCGGCGTCGGAGAGGCCCTGCAGGTAGCCGGGGCCCCACGCCGCTGCCAGGTACACCGCGTACGTGCCGTCGACGAGCTTGGTGTTGTAGTCGGGCGTGAAGGCGTCATCCGTGGCGACGAGGCCGTCCTTGATCAGCCCGTCCCAGTACTCGAGGACCATCTTGGCGCCGTCGTCGTTCACGTTGATGCCGATCTCCTGCGAATTCGCGGAGTCGTAGTCGAACGGCTCGGAACCCGCCTGGGCGAACAGCGCCTGGTTGAAGGCACGTCCGTTGGTCGGGAAATCGGTGAGGACGCCGGGGGCACCGGAGGCTTTCAGCTGCTCGGCCGCGGCGCGGAACTCCTCCCACGTGGTGGGCACGGCGATACCTGCGGCATCGAAGATGTCCTGTCGGTAGACCATGCCCATGGGTCCGCCGTCCACGGGGATCGCGTACACCGCGTCACCGCTCGAGGCATCCTCCCAGGCACCCTCCGCGTAGTTGGCCTCGACGTCCGCCGCGCCGTACTCGGTCAGGTCCACGAGGGCGTCCCGGATGGTGAAGGAGGGCAGCACCTCGGACTCGAGCTGGATGACGTCCGGCGCGCCGGAGCCCGATTCGATGGAGGTGGAGAAACGGGTGTACTCGTCGTTGCCCTGCCCGGCGTTGGTCCAGCAGATCTGGACGTCGTCGTTGGCGTTGTTGTAGGCGTCCACGACCTCGTTGAAGCCCGGGTACCAGGCCCATACGGTGACCTGGGGCGCATCGGCGTTGACGATCGTGTTGGTGCAGGAGGCCGCTTCCTCGCTGCCGCCGCCTTCGCCACTGCCACCGGAGCAGGCGGTCAGTGCAATAGCAGAGGCGGCGACGATGCCGGCCGTTGCCAGGAACTTGGCTTTCATATCTTGTGCTTCCTCTCGCGGTGGGGGTCCACCGTGGTCCGCCTCGGGGGCGGCCTGTCCAGGTGCTGCAGGGAGGAGGATCAGCCGGGACGCCAGGTGAGAGCGCCCACTCGAATCTTCCTTGATCCGGGTCCGTC
Source organism: Arthrobacter sp. TJ-266 (assembly GCF_058269115.1). NCBI lineage: Bacteria > Bacillati > Actinomycetota > Actinomycetes > Micrococcales > Micrococcaceae > Arthrobacter > Arthrobacter sp. TJ-266. Next base: position 468,050 of record NZ_JBZCNC010000001.1, on the reverse strand, counting down.
CTCCTGCGTGGGCACCTCGCGGGGCGAGGGTGTCGGCAAGCGTCGGTTCCGATGTTTACATCGTTGTAGGTAAACGATGTAGAAGAAGCATGCAGAGTGAGGCCCGTCACTGTCAAGCGCCATGGACAGGGAAAGCGCATCGACGCCCGAACCGTGATCGCCGGAGGCGATCAGGCAAGGGTGGGCGCCTTCCGCCGCGCGGGCGCGCAGGGGTTCCCGGCTCACTGCGCCGGCAGTTCCGGCCGGAGTCACGCTAGAACGGACGGGTGAGCCGTCTACCCGGCAAGCGCTGAGGATTCCCGTTCGATGACCCGGTAGCGCGCCTCGAACTCGCGCGGCCTCATGTCCTTGTCGCGTCCGGCGATCCGCTCCTGCAGCACGCGGACCGCGGTGTCGGCGATCTCCACACGGCCGGGATCGATCGTGGAGAGCGTGGGCAGGGAGTACTGGCCCTCGTCGAGGTCGTCGAAGCCGATCACCGCGACGTCGTCCGGGATTCGGCGGCCGGCCTCCTGCAGCACGCGCATCGCGCCGAGCGCCAGGGTGTCGTTCATGCCGAACATGGCGTCGAACTCCACGCCCGATTCGAGGAGCTCGCGCATCGAGGTGGCGCCGTTGGCCCGGTGCCAGAAGGTGGTGTACCCCACCAGGGCCGGATCGAAGGGGATCCCTGCCTCCTCGAGCGCCTGCTGGTACCCGCGCAGCCGGAGGCCGGCCGAGCCGATGACCTCGCCACGGTGACCACCGACGACGGCGATGCGACGTCGGCCCTTGGAGATCAGGTGCGCCGTGGCGGCGCGTGCCGATTCGACGTTGCTCATGGTCACGTGGTCGGTGGGTCCGTTGAAGATGCGCTCACCGAGCAGCACCAGGGGGAAGTTCACGTTGAGGTGATGGGCGTCCTCGTTGGACATGCCGAGCGGGCTGAACAGCAGGCCGTCGGTCATCTGCAGGCGCGGGCTCCGGAGGATCTCCAGTTCGCGTGCGCGGTCCCCGCCGCCGGTCTGCTCGATCAGGACCTTCAGGCCGCGCCGCTCGGCGGCCGTGATGACGGCGTCGGCCAGTTCGGCGAAGTAACTGAGAGAGAGCTCGGGCACGGCGAGGCCGATCACGCCCGTCTTCCCCGACCGCAGGCTGCGGGCCGAGAGGTTCGGGCTGTACCCGAGCTCGTTGATGGCCTCCATGACGCGCTGCTTCGTGTCGGCGCGGATGTGCTGGTAGTCGTTGATGACATTGGAGACGGTCTTGATCGAGACCCCGGCCGCGAGCGCAACGTCTTTCAATGTCGCCGCCATGCCGCTCCTCGAATGCCGTGGTGGTGCGTGGTACGCCACGCGTTGTGCGAGTCTACAACGTTGTAGGATGGGCGGGCATTCTCCCGGGGCTGTCGCCGCGCCATCATTCGTGCATGGTCCCGGCGCACGCCCTTCCCGAGGACACCGACCGGACAAGGACCACCATGCTCCAGCAACAGGTACGCGACAGGTTGAACTGGGCCGGGAACTACGAGTACCGCGCCCGGTCGCTCGAGCATCCCACCTCCCTGTCCGAACTGCAGCGCGCCGTGGCCGGCGCCACGCGGGTCAGCGCCCTCGGCTCCCGGCACTCCTTCAACGACACCGCGGACACTCCAGGGACGCTCATCGCCCTGGACGTGATGGATCCCGACGTGGTCATCGACGAGACCGCGATGACCGTCACCATCGGCGCGGGCGCACGGTACGGAGTGCTCGCCGAGCTCCTCCAGCGCCGCGGCTTCGCCCTCCACAACCTCGCCTCGCTCCCCCACATCTCGGTGGGTGGCGCCATCGCCACGGCCACGCACGGATCGGGGGACGGCAACGGTAACCTCGCCACGGCGGTGGTGGGGCTCGAGCTCGTGACGGCCTCGGGCGACGTGCTGGTCGTCCGGCAGGGCGATCCCGACTTCGACGGCATGGTGGTGGGACTCGGCGCGCTCGGCGTGGTGCACCGCGTGACGCTCCGGATCGAGCCGACGTTCAACGTGCGCCAGGACGTCTTCACGGAGGTCCCGTGGGAGGCGGTCCTCGGGAACTACGACGCCGCCACCTCCGCGGCCTACAGCGTGAGCCTCTTCACCGACTGGACCAGCGACACCATCACGCAGGCGTGGCTGAAGAGCAGGATCGACGCCGGATCGGCGCCCACGGAGTTCTTCGGCGGCACGCCCGCCGACCGCGCCCAGCATCCGGTACCCGGCGTCCCCGCGGACCACTGCACGGAGCAGCTCGGCGAGCCGGGCCCGTGGTCGGACCGTCTGGCGCACTTCAAACTCGCCTTCACCCCGAGCAACGGCGAGGAGCTCCAGACGGAGTACCTGGTGGGCCGCGAACATGCCGTGGATGCCATCCGGGCCATGCGGGCGCTCGGTCCACGGATGGCACCCCTGCTCCAGGTGTCCGAACTCCGCTCCATGGCGGCGGATCCCCTCTGGCTCAGCAACAACCACGGCCGCGCCGGCATCGGGCTCCACTTCACGTGGAAGCGCCTGCAGCCCGAGGTCGAGGCGCTCCTGCCGGAGCTCGAGGCGGCGCTGGCGCCCTTCGGAGCCAGGCCCCACTGGGGCAAGCTGTTCACCGCCACCGCAGCCGACCTCGCTCCCCTCTACCCGCGGTTCGACGACTTCCGGGCACTCGCCCGTCGCCTGGACCCCGAGGGGACGTTCCGGAACGCCTTCCTCGACCGCACGGTGTTCGGCTCCTAGCCCCGTCCTCCTGACCCCGTTCGTAGTCAGTGCTTGCGGGTCAGCCAGGTCCAATGGGCCAGGGTGCGGAGGCGGATCAACAGTGCCCTCGATTGCTCCGGCCCGTAGGGCAGGATCGGGATGGCCTTGGTCATGTCGACGGACGCCTCGTCCATGGCCATGCGGGTCACCCTGATGGCACTGCGCATCTTGTTCATCTGCGTGGTCACCTCGGCCATCCCCACGGGCGCGCCGTGCCCGGGCACCACGACGTCGTACAGGTCCTCGAGCGCGATCATCTTGCCGAGCGTCCGCACCCAGTCCACGGGGAACGAGTCCTCGAAGGCCGGGTCCGCCCCCTCCTCCACGAGATCCCCGGCGAAGAGCACGTTGCCCGCCCCCACGAGGAGATCGTGGTCGGTGTGCCCGCGTCCGAGGTGGAAGAGCGTGGCGTGCACGTCGCCGAGATCGAGGTCCACGGGTGCGCCGTCCACGAGCCTGTTCGCCGGCAGGACGGCGGTGCCCGCGCCGTCGTTCCCGGCCATGCCCGGCTCCACGCCCGCGACGAGCGCGCGCTGCTCCTCGCCCGTCTCGCCCTGGGCCGCACTGCACCGCGAGATGGCCCAGATGTCCTCGACGCCCTGGGAGCGGAAGTGGTCGTTGCCGAAGAAGTGGTCCGCGTGCGCGTGGGTATTGACGACCACCAGCGGGAGGTCCGTGATGTCACGGACGTGCGCGTACACCTCGGCGGCCGATCGCGGCCCCTCGCCGGTGTCCACCACGAGGGCCTTCAGAGTCCCGACCACGAGCCCCACGTTCATCCGGAAGCCGGCGGTGGGCAGCACGTAGATGCCCGGCGCGAGTTCGTTCCAGGGGCTGGGGGTCTCGGCGCTGGGGGCGTCGGCGGTCATGGGTACCTCTCGGGGTCGGCGGCAACTCCCCCAGTCTAGGTGCCGGTCGCCACGGCATCAGGGGCGCTGCGGGGGCGTTCGGGAACGCGGAGGTACGGGAGGAAGACGTTGATCAACGGCCCGATCAACAGCGCGAAGGCCACGGTCCCGAGGCCCACCGAGCCCCCGAGCAGCCAGCCGAGTGCCAGGACCGTTCCCTCGATGGCCGTGCGGACCACCCAGATCGGGACGCCGAAACGGGCGTGCAGGCCCGTCATCAGCCCGTCGCGCGGACCCGGACCCAGCCGGGCACCCAGGTAGAGGCCGGTCGCGACGGCGAGCAGCACGAGGCCTCCGACGAACAGCAGCACACGCGCCCACAGGGCCTCGGGTGCGCCGAGGACCGCCAGCCCCACCTCCGCGCTCGGGCCCACGAGCAGCGCGTTGAGCACCGTGCCCACGCCGGGCCGCTGACGCAGGGGGATCCAGAGCAGGAGCACGATCAGCCCGATGATGTTGGTCATGAACCCGAACGGGATGCCGGTCTGCAGCGAGCCGCCCTGCGCCAGGACGTCCCACGGGGAGACACCGAGGGTGGCGCGGATCATCATGGCGAGCGCGAGGCCGTAGAGGAACAGGCCCACGAACAATTGCAGCCAGCGCCGTACGCCGAGGAAGGTCATTGATCCAGTAGAGCCGGGAATTGGACTTACATCAAGATGCCAATCGTGGCATGGTGGCCCCATGATGGTTCTGAGCGCCCCGCGCCTCGCGGCCGAACTCGGTGCGTGGCGGACGGCCGGGCCCGGCTACGCCGCCCTCGCGGACCGCATCCGGCTGCTCGCCCTCGACGGCCGGCTGGGCCTCGGCACCCGGTTGCCGGCCGAACGTGAGCTCGCCGGCCGGCTCGGGGTCAGCCGCACGCTCGTGGCGGCGGCCTACGCCCAGCTACGCGCCGCCGGGTACCTCGAGAGCACGCGCGGTTCGGGCAGCGTCGTCGCCATGCCCGGGCGGGGATCGGGTACCGAGGACGACGACGGCGCGGCCGGCGTCGTCCTCGACTTCAGCAAGGCCGCGCTCCCCGCGGCACCCCAGGTGGGTGAGGCCGCCGGCGCGGCGGCCCGTGCGCTCCCGGCCTACCTCAACGGCGACGGGTACGACCTCTCGGGTCTCCCGAGACTGCGGCAGGCCCTCGCCGACCGGTACACGGCGCGCGGCGTACCGACCACCCCCGCCCAGATCATGGTGACGCTCGGGGCGCAGCACGCCATCTCGCTGCTCGCGCGGACCCTGCTGACGCGCGCGGACACCGCGCTGATCGAGGCACCGAGCTACCCGCACGCCTACGCGGCCCTGCGGTCCGCGAGCAGGCGGCTCGTGCCCGTGACCGTCGATGCGCGGCGCGGGTGGGACGACGACGGCCTCGCACAGGTGTTCCGGCGCGCCCGGCCCACCCTGGCGTACGTCATGCCGGACTTCCACAACCCCACCGGAGCCGTGATGCCCCCCGCGCAGCGCGAGCGCCTCATGGCCGCTGCCGGAGCGGAGGGCACCCTGGTGGTCGCGGACGAGACCATGGCGGAATTGAGGATCGACGGCGCGCCCGAGCTGCCGCTGGCCGCCTACGGCCCCGCCGTGCTCATCGGTTCCATGGGCAAGACGGTGTGGGGCGGCCTGCGCATCGGGTGGATCAGGGCGGAGGAATCGCTCATCCAGAGGCTCGTCCACTCGCGGTACGCGCACGATCTCGGGACGCCCATCCTCGAGCAGCTGATCGCCCTCGAGCTGCTCGGCACCTACGACGAGCTGCTCCGGCTCCGTGCCGCACAGCTGGGATCGGGGCGGGCACTGCTCGAGACCCTCCTCGGCGCGGCGCTGCCGCAATGGGACGTCCCGCGGGTGGACGGCGGCCTGTGCACCTGGGTGCACCTCGGGAGTCCGGTCAGTTCGCAGCTCGCGCTCGCGGCACGGGACAGGGGCCTGCTGCTCGGCGCCGGCCCCCGCTTCGGCCCCGGCGGGGTGTTCGAGCGGTTCCTCCGCGTGCCGTTCAGCTACCCGGAGGAGGACACCCGGCGGGCGGTCGGCGTCCTCGCCGAGGCCTGGGCCTCGGTGGAACCGTCGGCCCGCGTGCAGGAGGAGTTCACGCCGGCGCTGGTCTGAGCGGGGTGGGGGCGCAGCGTGCTTCGCCGTTCGGGCTCCTCGAGGGCACACTGTCCGCATGGCCTTCGAGCGCTTCCCGATCCGACGGGTGACCGAGCACCCCGAGCATCCCCTCGCCCGTCGCAGCTGGCCGGCGACCCTCGCGCCGGTCGCCTCGATCCTCGACCACGGCCTCGACCTCGGACCCGCCACCGTCCTCGTGGGTGAGAACGGCTCGGGCAAGTCCACCATCATCGAGGCCATCGCCCTGGCGTACGGGCTGTCCCCCGAGGGCGGGTCGACGGGCGCGCAGCACACCACCCGTGCCTCCGAGTCCGTGCTCGCCGATCACCTCCAGCTGGTGCGGAACGCCGGCACCACCCGCCGCGGGTACTTCCTGCGGGCCGAGACCATGCACGGCTTCTTCAGCTACCTCGAATCGAACCCCAGCATGAGCCGACCGGACGCCGCCTTCCACGAGATGTCCCACGGCGAATCGTTCCTCGAACTCGTGGTCGACAGGTTCCGCGGGCCCGGGCTGTGGGTCCTCGACGAACCGGAGTCGGCGCTGTCCTTCTCCGGATGCCTCGCGTTGCTCGGGGTCCTCAAGGAACTCGTGGCGTCCGGGACGTCCCAGGTGATCCTGTCCACACACTCGCCCCTCCTCGCGGCGTTGCCACAGGCGAGGATCCTCGAGGTGGGCAGCTGGGGGCTGCGACCGCGACGGTGGGAGGACCTCGACCTCGTCACCGCCTGGCAGGCCTTCCTCACCTCACCCGAGCGGTACCTCAGGCACCTGTAGCGCATCGGGCGGATGGCGGACCGTCGCGCAGGGAGAGCTAGCGCACCATCCGGGCGTCGGTGATGGACGGAGCCGTGGTGCTCCGCCAGCACGTACAGGGTGAACAGCTGCCGCTCCCGGGGAGGCTGATGACCCTCCGCGGCGGGGCTCGGTGCCGACATCGCGAACCCGACGAGGCCGCCGTCGTGCTCCGCGACCCGCAGGGACCACTCCTCCCGCGGCGCCCCGAGCATGCGCGTCCACATGTCGACGCGCCCCTGCAGGTGCGCCTCGTCGAAGTAGTCCGTCGGCAGCAGGTGCCCGTAAGCCTCCCGCCACGTGGACACGTGCACCTCGGCGATCCGCGTGGCGTCCGCGGGGACGGGTGTCCGGAGCACGATGGGCGTGCCCTGACGCCGGCTCAGCTCATGGTGGGACTGCATGGGCCCGGCTAGCGCGCGGCTCCAGCGAGGGACCCCACCAGCGGTGCTTCGTCCTCCGTGTGCACCATGCAGAGGATCTGCCGGTCGCCCATCGACGACCACCCCTCCTCGGTGGGTGACAGAGCCGTGAAGTAGAGCTCTGATTCGTCGTAGGACAACCCGACGAAGGCCTCGAACTCGGTCGCGCAGAAGGCATCGGCCGCGTCGGCGACCGAGGCATCGCCGGGGAAGTCGCCGTCAGGCAGCGTCGACTCTGCGTAGGCTTCGAAGACGTGGTCCTCCTGACAGGGGACGGCGGTCACCTCGCTGACGCCGACCCGTTCCCCGGACGCGGCGGCCTCAGCCTGATCGGGAGGCGCCAGCGTCGACGTGCAGTCCCCTACCTCGAGGGACAGGACGTTCGTATCCGCTTCGGTGACGATCTCACCGGCCTGGTTGCGATCGGGCGCCGGGAGGTCGCGACTGAGCAACGAACACCCGGAGGTGCCGAGAAGGAGCACCCCCGTCACCACGCCGATACCGAGCCGGACACCTGCAGACTTCTTGACCACCCTTGCCCTCCCCCACCCTCACGGCGCTGCTGATGCGATGCCGACTGAGGAGATCATAGGGGTGGCGTGACCAGATCGGCGTGATGACGCTCGAAATCCGTACGGCTTCGTGCTCACGGTGCCGCATCGACGACGGAGGTCCGCGGGGTGGCCCCACCCTAACGAGCACGCCGATCGGGCGCCGCCGCCACGCGCCCTGACACAGTGACGCATGACCGCTCTGCGCCGCGCCCTGCCGGGCATCTTCTCCTTCGTGGTGTCCTTCCTCGCCGGAGTGGCTTTCGTCGCCGGCTCCGCAGTCCCCTCGACGTACATCGCCGCCCACGCGACCTCGGCGCTCCTCGGGCTCGCCGCTCCGGTCGGGTTCCTCCTCATCGGCAGGGCTGTGGGTCATCGGTTCGACGTCGTGAAGATCGGCGCGGTGATCCTCGCTCTGGGGAGCCTTCCGATCCTGATCGCCAACGGCCTGTACCTCTCATGGGGATCATCCGACGCGAGCGCCGGGGACATCGGCGGGTTCGCCCTCCTGCTCCTCGGGTGGATTGCGCTCCTCGTCACGTCCGTGGCCGGTGCCGTCGGACTCCCTGCCGCGCGCCCGGAGCTCGATACCTGAGGAAGTGACTCACCTGCAGACCGACCAGTCGGTCGGTTCTCCTGATACTCTTCCCTCATGTCCCATCGCGAACGCATCCTCGACACCGCGCGGACGCTCACCCTGAGCGCCGGCACCATCCCCTCCCTCGATGCCATCGCCGCTGCGGCCGGCGTCTCGAAGGGCGGTCTCATGCACCACTTCCGGAGCCGGGCCGCGCTCGTCGAGGGTCTCGCCGAGCAGATGATCACGATGATGGACGGCGCCCTGGCGGCAGCCGTCGAGGACCACCGCGTCGTCGAGACCTGGCTCCGCCTGTCGATGTCGCGGGAGGAGGCGGATCTGTACCGGGCCCTCCTGCTGGCGTTCACCGACCTGGGTTCCTCGACGGGCGATCTCCTCGGCGAGGCGGCCGCTGCATCCGCGCGGTGGGAGCGACTCCTCGAGGCCGAGCTCGGCGATCCGGTGGCGGCGTCGGCGGTGCGCCTGCTCGGGGACGGGCTCGTCATGAACGCGATGACCGGTGAGACGGTGCCGTCCGTCGAGGCCCTCCTCGTCTGGATCGGCACGAAGGGCGGTGCGGCATGACCGCCGGGCTGCTCGCCGTGATCGCGGGCCTGGCCCTGGCCGACTCGTTCAACCCGGCCACCATCGTGGCCATCACCCTGATCCTGCTGACGGTACCCACCCGCCCGGTACCCGCCGCGCTCGCCTTCGTCGTGGGCGCCATGAGCACCGTCTTCATCCTCGGCGCCGTCATCTTCCTCGCCGCAGGAGCAGCGGCCGACGCCGTGGGGGACGGTCTGGTGTGGCTGCGCCGGATCGTGTTCGTCATCGCGGCGGTGACACTCTTCATCGCCGGGTTCCGCCGCCTCAGGGAGCGCGAGCGCAAGGGCATCACCCTGCCCTCGTGGTTCGGCGTGGGCACCGCGCTGCCGCTCGGCGTCATCATGACGGGCGCGGACCTCCCCAACGCCTTCCCCTACTTCATCGCGATCGAGCGGATGGTCGACGCCGACACCTCGACGGGCACCGGACTCCTCGTCCTCGCCGGGTACGCCGTGGTGTACTGCGTGCCCTGCCTGATCCTGCTCGCACTCGGCATGGCGCACGGTGACACAGTGCGCGCCCGGCTCCAGAAGGTCTACGAGCGCTTCTCGACGGGCACGGTGACACGCTCCGTACCCGCCGCGCTGGGCCTGTTCCTGCTCGGACTGGGTGTCCTCAGCATCGCCCTCCTGCCCTGACCTACGGCCGCCCGTCGGTCCGGAACGAGATCGCTCCTGCGCGCTGGATCAGGCCTCGAGCACGACCCCCTGCCGGCGTCCGGTGAGATGTGCAGCGAGGTACGGCGCCGTGACGCTCGTCCCCTGATCGAGCCGGGCGATGTCCTCCGGCGTGCCCGTCGCGACGATGGACCCTCCCGCCGAACCACCGCCCGGTCCGAGGTCGATCACCCAGTCCGCTCCCGCCACCACGGACATGGTGTGCTCCACGACCACGACGGTGTTGCCCGCGTCCACGAGGGTGCGCAGCTGCGCCAGGAGCAGCACGACGTCAGCCGGGTGCAGCCCCGTGGTCGGCTCGTCGAGCAGATACAGCGTGTGGCCACGCCGCGCGCGCTGCAGTTCGGTGGCCAGCTTGATGCGCTGGGCCTCCCCGCCGGACAGCTCGGTAGCCGGCTGGCCGAGCCGGAGGTAGCCCAGCCCCACCTCGCGGAGCGTGTGGAGGGAGCGTGCCGCCGCGGGCACGTCGGCGAGGAACCCGGCGGCGTCGTCGACCGTCATGGCGAGCACGTCGGCGATGCTCCTCCCCTCCAGCGTGACCGCCAGCGTCTCCTCGTTGTAGCGCGCCCCGTGGCAGGTGGGGCACGGACCATAGCTGCCGGGGAGGAAGAGTAGTTCGACGGACACGAATCCCTCGCCCTGGCAGGTCTCGCATCGCCCGCCCTGCACGTTGAAGGAGAAGCGCCCGGCACCGAATCCCCTGGTCCTCGCCTCGTCCGTCGCAGCGAAGGCCTTCCGGACGGCGTCGAAGAGCCCGGTGTACGTCGCGAGGTTCGAGCGGGGCGTCCGCCCGATCGGCTTCTGGTTGACGCTGACCAGCCGGTCCACGGCCTCGAGCCCGCTGATCCCGGCGACCGGTGGCCCGACCACGCCGTCCCGCTCGCCGTCGTCGTCGATTTCCTCCGGGGTGTCGTTGCGCACATGGGCGCCCACGGCCTCGGCCAGGACGGTACTGACGAGGGTCGACTTCCCCGACCCGGACACCCCGGTGACCGCCGTCAACACGCCCACCGGGATCTCGGCGTCGAGCCCGGCGAGATTGTGGCGGTGGATGCCGGTCAGGCGCAGCCACCCGGCGGGCGGGCGGGGTGGGGGCGTCCTGCCACCACCGGGTCCGCTGCCGGCCGGTCCTGCCCCCTCGAGGAAGGGTGCGGTCTTCGAGGCGGGAACATCGGCGAGGCCCTCGACCGGCCCGCTGTAGAGGACCGTGCCGCCGCCCTCGCCCGCACCTGGTCCCACGTCCACGATCCAGTCGGCATGACGCACCACGTCCATGTTGTGCTCGACGACGAAGACCGAGTTCCCGGCATCCTTCAGTTCTTCGAGCACGGCCAGCAGCGGCTCGACGTCGGCCGGGTGCAACCCCGCGGACGGCTCGTCGAGCACGTAGACCACGCCGAACAGGCCCGAGCGCAGCTGGGTGGCGATCCGCAGCCGCTGCATCTCGCCGGGCGAGAGCGTGGGGGTGGCACGGCCGAGACTCAGGTACCCCAGGCCGAGGTCCACCAGCGTGCCGAGCCGCTGCACGAGGTCCCCGCTGATGGTCACCGAGACCTCGGTCCCCTCGCCCGAGGTCCAGGACCGGTGGGCGGTGGACGGGTGCTCCAGCGTCGCCGCCGGTTCGAGGTGCGTTGCGAGCTCCGCCAGCGGGAGCGCGTTGGCGGCGGCGATCGAGAGGCCGGCGAAGGTCACCGCGAGTGCTTCGGGCCGCAGGCCGCTCCCACCGCAGACACCACACGGCCCGGATTCCATGAAGGGCAGCACGCGATCGCGCATCTGAGGGCTCTTGGAATCGTGGAGGGTGTGCAGGACGTAGCTCTTCGCACTCCAGAAACGTCCCTTGTAGGGCTTGGCCACGCGGTCACGCTGCGGGGTCACCTCGACCACCGGCTGCTCCTCGGTGAACAGGAGCCAGGTCCGGGATTCCTCGGGCAACTCGCGCCACGGGACGTCGATGTCATGACCGAGTTCGCTGACGACGTCGCGCAGGTTCTTCCCCTGCCAGGCGCCCGGCCAGGCGGCGATGGCGCCCTCGCGGATACTGAGCGACGGGTCCGGCACGAGGGACTGCTCCGTGACGTCGCGCGCGATCCCGAGGCCGTGGCAGCGCGGGCAGGCGCCGGCCGCCGTGTTCGGCGAGAAGGCATCCGACTCCAGCCGGCCGGCGGCGTCGGCCGGGTAGGTGCCGGCCCGGGAGTAGAGCATGCGGAGGGAGTTGGAGAGGGTGGTCAACGTGCCGACGGTCGAGCGGGCGCTCGGAGTGCCGCGCCGCTGCTGGAGGGCGACGGCGGGCGGCAGTCCCGTGATCGAGGCGACGTGCGGCCCTGCTGGATCAGCCGCCGCGCGTACGGCGCCACGGACTCGAGATAGCGGCGCTGGGCCTCGGCATAGATGGTGCCGAAGGCGAGGGAGGACTTGCCCGAGCCGGAGACTCCCGTGAAGGCGACCACGGCGTCCCGCGGGCAGTCGACGTCCACCCCGCGCAGATTGTTCTCGGTGGCGCCGATGACCCGGACGAAGCCGGGTCGGGTGGTCGGGGTGCCGGAGGGGACTGTTTCGGAGGACTCGATCACCGATACAACCCTAGGGTCCGCGGGGCGCCGGTGTCGCCACGGCATCGAGCACCCCCTCCTCGGCGCCTCCCGATGGGCTGGCGGGTCACGGCGCCGCGGCGGTCGGTGGAGGGCACCTCACCCGAGTCCGATCCGTCGCCCCTCCCTGGACACCTGCCCCTGCTCCTGCCCCTGCATGATCGAGGCCGCGACGCGGCCCGTGGCTGCAGCGACGGAGGCGTCGAGGGCGCTCCTGTCGGCGGACTCGGACTCGTGGACGAAAGCCGTGGTCCCGTGGCGCATGCCGCAGAAGCCGATGATGCCCTGCTCCACCTGCGTGGTGAACGACGTCGCGTACCCGTGCCGTGTGAACGACTCCTCGGCCGTTCCCGTCAAGGGGATCAGGTGCATGGTCAGATGCTGGAGCCGCGGCTGCACCCTGCCGCCGTCGTCGTCGAACGCCCATCCGGCGATGAAGATCCGGTCGATCCATCCCTTGAGGAGCGCCGGCATGGACCACCAGTACATCGGGAAGACGAGCACCACGTCCGTGACGGCGTCGAGCCGTTCCTGCTCGCGCAGGACGGGAGGATGGCGCTGCCCCACCCCGCGGTACAGGTCCCGGTCCTCGGCTGTGAAGCGGGGGTCGAAGTGCTCCTGGGCCAGGTGCGCGAACCGAGGGTGCTGCCCTTCGAAGAACGCACCGAGACGGGCTGCGACATGGTGCGTCAGGGATTCCGGATCGGGGTGGGCCGTGACGATCAGGACGGTCACGGAGTCTCCCCATCCGCCGACCGGGCGGGCAGCAGGCGCGTCATGCGATGACCGCCGTGACTTCGGCCTCGATCAGGATCCCCGGCTCGAAGAGGATGTCGACCCCGATGAGTGCAGCGGGAACCGTCGGCATGCCGAACTCCTCCCGAGCCCTGTCCATGCCCTCGGTGAAGGCGTCGTACATCTCCGGCTTCCACCCCGCGGCGTACCACGTCACGCGGACCACGTCGTCGAAGGTTGCTCCCGCAGCGGCGAGGGACTTCGCCACGTTGCGGTGCACCTGGACGATCTGACCTGCAAGGTCACGCGGCGCAACCAGGTTGCCCTCCTCGTCCCACGCCACCTGCCCGGCGATGTGGACCTGTCGCGAGCCGGTCGCCACGGACACGTGATGGTACAGAGGGACCGAGATGTGATTCTCCGGATTGATCAGGGTGACGGGCATGATGTGTCCTTCGGTGGGATGGCGATCGAACAATAAGTTCAAGCGTGAAGTCATCGTAGCAGAATCACTTCACGCGTGAAGTGAAAGCCGTCGATACGATGACTCCATGGCTTCCTCCCCGAGCGTCCACCCCCGCGGCAGTGCGCCGGGACCCGTCGCCTGGCTGTCCCCCGACGAGAAGGAGGCCTGGACCGGGCTGGTGTCGCTGGTGCTCCTCATGCCGGGGCGCCTCGAGGCGCCGCTGCAGCAGGACGCCGGGCTGACCCTCTTCGACTACCTGACCCTCAGCCACATCTCCGAGACACCGCATCACGAGCTCCGCATGAGTGAGCTCGCGTACCTCGCGAACGGGTCCCTGTCCCGTTTGTCCAACGTGGTCAAGCGCTTCGAACAGCGGGGATGGGCAACCCGGTCGTCCGACCCGTCGGATGGGCGGTACACCCTCGTGGCCCTCACCGAGGCGGGGTTCGATGTCGTGGTGGCGGCAGCGCCGACACACGTCCGGGCCGTCAGGGAGACCGTCCTCGACCCCCTCGACGAGGACGACCAGCGTGCGCTCGCCGTGATCGCCCGGAAGCTACGTACCCGCCCGGAGGACCTGGCGTGATCGGCGGATCATAGGTCGCGCCGTCCTCGAGCGGAACCACCGGCCGGCACCAGCCACGTCGTCGCGACCGTCCCTCCGCGTTCCTACGCAGGAGTGATGGCCGACATCAACGGAGAGTTCCCGACACTGGACGATCCCACTCCCGACAACGACGCCCTGCCGCGGCCGTCGCCACGGACGCACGGCACGTTCGACGACCACGTGGACGACGACGCCCTGGCGCTCGCGACCGAGCGCGAGGAAGTGGCCCTGGGCCTGAAGGACTACGTCCCGGACGACGTCCCCGACGCCACGGATCCGCTGCCCCCGGAAGCGGCCCCGGAAGCCGACCTCGCCCAGCGCGGGCTCCTCGGCATTCCGGACGAGTCCTGAGAGACGCCTGACAGCGGCCGGCGACCTGCGGAGCGCCGGGCGCCGGGCGCACTGCCGACGGACCGTGCCGGCGGCCGACCGTATGGTTACAGGTCGGCGAGGAGGGCTGCCGGGTTCTCGATCGCGTCCGCGACGAAGCGCAGGAAGCCGCCCGCCGTGCCGCCGTCGCACACCCGGTGGTCGAAGGCGAGCGTGAGCTCGGTGACCTTGCGCACCGCGAGCTGTCCGTCCACCACCCACGGCCGATCGATGATGCGCCCCACGCCGAGGATCGCCGACTCCGGGTAGTTGATGATCGCCGCGCTGCCGTCCACGCCGAACACGCCGTAGTTGTTCAGCGTGAACGTCCCGGAGGAGAGCTCCGACGGCGTGGCGCGCCCCTCGCGCGCCAGCACCGCGAGGCGGCGGATCTCGGCGTCGAGCTGCCTCGCACTCATCGTGTCCGCCCGGCGGACGCTCGGGACCACGAGGCCGCGGTCGGTCTGCGCCGCGATGCCGAGGTTCACGCCGTCCACCCGCACCTGCTCCTGCGTGCCGTCCTCGCGCGTCACGATCCGGCTGTTCAGCTCGGGATATCGGGCAAGGCCGGCGACGACGAAGCGCGCCACGAAGGCCAGGAGGCTCGGCGTGGCGTCCGGCGCGGCACGCTTGAGGCTCGCGCGGAGGTCTACGAGGGCGGTGGCGTCGACGTCGACCCACACCGTCGCTTCCGGGATCTCCCGGCGGCTCCGCGTCATGGCGTCGGCGATGGTCCGGCGGACCCCGCGGAGCGGCGTCCGCTCCGTGATGGCGAGCCCGGAGCGTGCATCCGTCCCGGCGTCCGACGTCGTCGGCACAGGCGCGGCGTCCACCATGCTCACGGCTGCTGCCGGGGGCGCGGTCGCCGGTTCCTCAGCACCCGCCTGGACCTGCCGGGACGCGAGCGCCTGTTCGACGTCGCGCCGGAGGATGAGCCCTTTCTCCCCCGTGCCCGCGATGTCCGTGAGCCGTACGCCGTTGTCGCGCGCGAGCTTCCGGACGAGCGGGGACACGCAGATCGGCGCCACGGCGTCCTTCGACACCACGGCGACGGAGGCGACCGGCACTCCGCCGGAACGTGCCGATGCCTTGCGTGCGCGTGTCCGGCCACCCGTCAGCCCACCGGGCGTCCCGTACCCGATGAGCACGTTGCCGGAACCGGTGTCGGAAGCCGCAGCGGCCGCCGTGTCCCCGGACGTCGCCGCGGTCGGGACTCCGGCGTCCTCGCGCAGCTCGGCGGCGGCGACGGCCAGCGTGGCGACCTCCCCGGGTGCAGTCGGGGCGTCAGGCGCCTCCGAAGTCACACCGTCGGGCCGCACGGAGAGGAACGGCGCTCCGACATCGAGCACCTCGCCCGGCTTCCCGTGCAGCACGGCCACCACCCCGGCGAAGGGCGACGGCACTTCGACGATCGATTTGGCGGTCTCGACCTCCGCGATGGGCTGGTCGACCACCACGACGTCGCCCTCGGCCACGAGCCAGGAGACGAGCTCGGCCTCCGTGAGGCCCTCCCCGAGATCCGGGAGCGCGAACACCTGCAGCTGCGGCGAGACGGCGGGTGCGCTCACGGCTGGTCCTCCCACTGGAGGTCGTCCACGGCGTCGAGGATCCGGTCCACGCTCGGCAGGTAGAAGTGCTCGAGCTTCGGCGACGGGTACGGGATGTCGAACCCGGTGACGCGCAGCACCGGCGCGGCCAGCGAGTGGAAGCAGCGTTCCTGCACGCGCGCCACGATCTCCGAGGCCACGGAGGCGAAGCCCGGCGCCTCGGCGACGACAACGGCCCTGCCGGTCCGCCGCACGCTCTCGCACACGGTCTCGTCGTCGAACGGGACGATGGACCGGAGGTCGATGACCTCGAGGGACCGGCCCTCCTCGGCGGCGGCGACCGCGGCGGCGAGCGCCGTCGGGACGGACGGACCGTAGGTGATCAGCGTGGCGTCGATCCCGGCGCGGGCGACGACGGCGCGGCCGATCCGCTTGGGCGCCTGGTCGTCGTCGTACGTGCGCCGGAGTTCCTCGAGGTCCACCTCCTCCTTGGACCAGTACAGCTTCTTGGGCTCGAGGAAGACCACGGGATCCGGTGACGCGATGGCCTCGCGCAGCATGAAGTAGGCGTCGCGGACCGTGGCCGGAGCGAGGACCGTGAGGCCGGGGGTGTGCGCGTAGTAGGCCTCGGAGGAATCGCAGTGGTGCTCCACCCCACCGATCCCGCCGGCGTAGGGGATCCGGATGACCATCGGCAGGCGCACCTTGCCTTTCGTCCGGTTCGCCATCTTCGCGACATGGCTGACCACCTGCTCGAAGGCGGGGTAGGCGAAGGCGTCGAACTGCATCTCGACCACCGGCGTCATGCCGTTCATGGCCATCCCCACGGCCATGCCCATGATGCCGGCCTCGGCGAGCGGGGTGTCGAAGCAGCGTTCCTCGCCGAAGCGGGCGGTGAGACCGTCGGTGATGCGGAAGACCCCGCCGAGCGGCCCCACGTCCTCACCGAACATGAGAACGGTGGCGTCGGCCTCCATGGCGTCGGCGAGCGCGGCGTTGAGCGCCTTGGCGAAGGTGGCGGTGGCCCGCTTCACGGGCGCCGCCTGCTGGCCTTCGGGGGCCGCGACGGGTGCGTCGGTGATCTGGGTCATCGCTGGTCCTCCCCGGCGGCTTCGTTCCCGGTGGAGCCGTCGCCGGGATGCGACGCGAGGCCGTCCCGGCTCAGTTCCTCGCGCAGCTGCTCGGCCTGCTCACGCAACTGGGTGGTCTTCTCGTTGAAGACGTACTCGAAGAGTTCTGCCGGATTCACGTGGACCTCCGTGTTGAGACCCGCGCGGATGGTCGCCGCCACGGCGTCCGCTGCGTCGGCGAGCTGCTGCTCGCCGTCGTCGGTCAGTAGGTCGAGGCTACGCAGGTAGGTGCGCATGCGCGTGATCGGGTCCTTCGGCACCCACCGCTCCACGTCGTCGGCCGTGCGGTAGCGCGTGGCGTCGTCCGCGTTCGTGTGTGCCTGCATGCGGTACGTGTGCGCCTCGATGAGCGAGGGGCCGCCGCCGTCGCGCGCGCGGTCCACGGCGGCACCGAGCACCGCGAGCAGCGCGGCGAGATCGTTGCCGTCCACGCGCTCCCCCGGCATGCCGTAGCCGATCGCCTTGTGCGCGAGGCTGGGCGCCACGCTCTGGTGCTTGAGCGGCACGGAGATGGCGAACTCGTTGTTCTGGATGAAGAACACCACGGGCACGTGGAACACGGCGGCGAAGTTGAGCGCCTCGTGGAAGTCGCCCTCGCTGGTGGCGCCGTCGCCGCACATCGCGAGGACCACCGTGGGCTCGCCGCGCAGCTTCGCGGCATGCGCGACGCCGACGGCGTGGAGCAGCTGCGTGGCCAGCGGTGTCGCCTGCGTGGCGACGCGGTGCTCGTAGGGGTCGTACCCGCCGTGCCAGTCACCGCGCAGGAGGGTGAGGACCTCGAGCGGATCGACGCCGCGCGTGATCACCGCGACCGTGTCGCGGTACGTGGGGAACAGCCAGTCCTCGTCGTCGAGGACGACGGCGGCTGCCACCTGGCACGCCTCCTGACCATGGGACGAGGGGTACACGGCCATGCGGCCCTGGCGCACGAGCGCGTTGGCCTGGTCGTTCACGCGGCGGCCGGTGACGAGCCGGGCGTAGGCGCTGAGCAGGAGGTCGCCGTCGGGCAGGGAGTAGTGCTCGTCCGGGACGTGGGTACCCTCCGGGGACACCAGCTGGACGGGTTCCGCGGACGGCAGGAGTGCGCCGGCGGATGATGCATCCCGGCCTCTCGATCCGCCCATCAGGCTCCCGCGGCCTTCGTTGGTTGCCGTGCTCATCCTGCCTCCGTGGTCCACCGCCGAAGCGGCACTCTCAAGGCGCCGGGATCGAATCCGACGCTGGATGCTGTGTCGCTCCAGTATGAGCAAAGGAACCGTTCGTATCCACGGATAGGCCCTAGTGTGGATGTTCGTGCACGAAGCACCGTATTCTGTGGACAAAAGCGCGATGTGACGCGCATTACGTGAGGAAGTGTTCCGATGACCGAAGGGCCGCTCGACGACGTCGACCGACGCATCCTGGCCGAGCTCACCAGGGACGGCCGGCAGTCCGTGACGTCGGTCGCCGAGAACGTCCACATCAGCCGCGCGCACGCCTACTCGCGGATCGCCCGGCTCACCGAGACGGGCGTGCTCACGCGCTTCACCGCCATCATCGATCCGACCAAGGCGGGGCTGCGCTCCTCCGCCTACGTCACGCTCAAGGTCCGCCAGCACTCATGGCGGGAACTGCGCGAGGTGCTCCGGGCCATCCCCGAGGTGCATCACATCGCGCTCGTCGGCGGGGACTTCGACGTGATCCTCCTGGTGCGTGCCCGCGACAACGTGGACCTCCGGCGGGTCATCTTCGACCAGCTGCAGTCCATGCCGGGCGTCCTCGACACGCAGACCTTCCTCGTCTTCGAGGACCTCGACACCCGCTGAGCGGTCGTCGTGCAAGCGTTTCCCGTCGGCTACCGCGCGCGGCGCGTGAGAACCAGGTGCACCACACCGGACGGCGATGGCGTCGCCTCGATCTCGAAGCGCTCCTCAAGTCCCTCGAGTCCGTCCCAGAGACGCTCACCCCGCCCGAGCACGATCGGCACCAGCACCACGTGCAGGTGGTCGATGAGGTCGGCCTCGAGGAACGAGCGCACCGTGGTGACGCCTCCACCGATCCGCACGTCGAGATCGCCTGCGAGCTCGCGCGCCTGCGCGAGTGCCCGCGACGGCTCCGCCTCGACGAAGTGGAAGGTGGTCCCGCCACTCATCTCGAGCACGGGCCGCGGATGATGCGTGAGCACGACGACGGGCGTCTGGAAGGGGGGATCCTCGCCCCACCACCCCGTCCACTCGTGGTCCTGCCACGGTCCGCGGTGGGGGCCGAACTTGTTGCGACCCATGATCTCGGCGCCGATGCCCGGCTTCCACGCGCTCGCGAAGGCCTCGTCGACGCCGAAGGAACCCTCCGACGTCCCGTGCAGGCCCATTGCGCGGAAGGTCCGGGTCTCGAATGCCCACTCGACGAGGCGCGAACCCGCGTGACCGAATGGGGCGTCGAGCGTCTGACCCTCCCCGGCGCCGAATCCGTCGAGGGAGATGGAGAAGTTGTGCACGCGGACGAGGGACATCGCAGCTCCTGGTGACTGGTGGCGTGCACCTACTGTAGGGCCCGCCACCTCACACGGCACCGGGTCGCCGGGCCCGTGCTCATCATCGGATGGTCGATGAGCTTGCGGGTCCCCATCGCGCAGCGGAACAGCGAACTGCATAATGCAGGAGGCAGAGGCTCAGCTCCGCCGCAGCGCGAGCATTCTCGACGGGGGAACCATGACGAACGACGCATCACCGGACGGCACCGACAACACCGAGCACGACGACTCCCGCCGCGGAGTGCCGCCCATCCCGCCCGGCCCTCTCAGCGGTCAGCAGCACTCCGGTGGTTCCCCGGAGCGGCCAGGACCGGTCCCGACGTTTGCTGCGCCGGATCCGCATGCGCCGCCGCCCGGTCCGCGGTCGTCGCCGTCGATGCCGCCCGCCGGTCCCGCCTCCTTCGCGTCGGCGCCCGGGCAGCAGGGTCCCTACCCGACCGGAGCCGGGCAGCCTGGTTCGTATCCGTCCGGACCCGGGCAGCCCGGTTCGTATCCCATGAGCGGTGGGCAACCGGGGCCCTACCCTATGGGCCCTCCGCCGCGGAAGGGCGGCCTGCCGGTCTGGGGCTGGGTCCTGATCGGTGTGGGCGTGGTCGTCGTCGGCTTCATCGGGCTGATCGTCGCGCTGTTCTTCATCGGCCTGGCCGCGGGGGTCTCGGATACCACGACGTCCTCCGGCTCCGACCCCGTGCCCGCTCCCACTGAGATTGCGACTCCCGAATTCACCGACGACGCCGGTGCCGGGACGGCGATCGAAGTTCCTGAGCTTCAGCCGCTGGACGTCGCGACGACCTTCACCACCACGCCCTCGTGGGGGCTTCCGCCGGACCCGTGGACGCTCGACGACTCGCCTGTCGAGGGCATCTTCTACTTCAGCAACGCCAACGGATGCGACATGGAGCTCGAACAGTCCATCATCGAACCCGTGGAGGGCTTCGACGACCTCACGAGCGATGCCACGGCGACCCAGAGCTACCTGACGCTCCTGCGGGAGTACTTCGCCGAGCTCGAGGGCGGCACCGCCGAGGGATCGCCCGGCTCGGTGCCGGTGAGCATCAACTTCGCCGGGGGACCGACCATGGATCTCGCCACCAGCACGCTGCCGGGCCTGACCCTCGACGGCCAGACCGGCGTGCGTCTGATCGCCACCCGCGCCATGCCCGTCAACAGCGGCGCCGTGAGCACAATCATCACCTGCCCGCAGTCGGTGCTGGACGCCGATTCCGCCTACTTCGAGCAGGCCGTTTCCCAGCTCTACATCCTGCCGACGCCGTAGGTACGCCGGACGACATCGCTCAGCGAGCGTCGTCTCCCTCGGCGCGCTTCACCGAGGCTCTAGCGTCCTGAAGGGTTGAGCGCACGCATGTCGGGAAGCCCGAACATGTGGACGACCAGCGCTGTCGTGCAAGACGCCGAGCGGTTTCCGATGTCAAAAACTGTCTGCCTAGGAGTCCTTGCGGCCGAAACGCGGCGCCCGCTTCTCCCTGAATGCTTCGAGGCCTTCGCGGTAGTCCTCGGATGCCCCGAGCACGCCCTGGATGTCGTTCTCGCCCCTGATCGCCTCCCACAGGCCGAGGCGTTCGTCGCGGATCCGGCCCACGAGCTGCTTCGACGCGACGAGGGACAGCAGCGGTCCGCTCGCGGCCCGTGCGGCCTTCGTACGCGTGAACCCGAGCAGGTCGGCGGCGGGGACGGCCCGGCTGAACAGACCGCCTGCCACCGCCTCCGCACCGGTCATGAGGTCCCCGGTGTACATGAGGTCGAGCGCGCGGTGCGAGCCGAGCCGGTCGGTGAACAGCGAGTGTCCACCGGAATCCAGCACCAGCCCGAGGTTCGCGAACGGCGAGCCGATCTTCGCATCCTCGGCGACGTACACGACGTCCGTGGTGATCAGCAGCCCGAGGCCCACACCGAGGCAGGCCCCCTGCGCCGCCGCGAAGGTCGGCGCGGGGAATTCGGCCATCTTCCTCAGCAGCGGCGTCAGCGTCACGTCGAGGAACGCGTAGGCGTCGTCGTCCTCGAAGGTGATGGCACCGAGGTTGCGGCCCGCGCAGAACGCGCGCCCCTCTCCGCGCAGCACCAGGGCGCGGACCGTGCCTTCGCGCACGCCCGCAGCGGCGTCGTCGTACGCGGCGGCGAGATCATCGAGCGCCTGGACGTCCACGGCGTTGAGCCGGTACGGCGCGTCCAGCACCACCTCGGCGATGCCGTCGGCGATGGTCAGACGCACCATCGAGGGAGCCGGATCGGCGGGCGCGACCGACGGCGGGGTTTCTGCGGGCACGGGTACTCCTAGGCGTCGTAGTCGACGGCGACGGCGTCGCTCGTCGGGTGGGCCTGGCAGGTGAGCACGTAGCCGTTCGCCACCTCGTCGGGCTCGAGGGCGTAGTTCTCCACCATGTCCACCGTGCCCTCGACCACCTTGGCACGGCAGGTGCCGCACACTCCCCCTGCGCATGCGAAGGGCACGTCGGGCCGTACGCGGAGCGCGGCGTTCAGGATGGATTCGCGCGCATGGGTGGGGCTCTGGACGGAACCTCGGAGACCGTCGAGGTTGAAGGAGATGGTGTAGTTCTCACCGGCCTTGGCCTGCGCGACCGGACGCCCCACGCTCCCCTCGGGACGCGTGGGCTCACCGGTGGTGAACAGCTCGAAGCGGATCTTTTCGGCCGGGACGCCGCGTTCGGCGAGCGAGTCCCGGCACAGCTGCACCAGGTCGAAGGGCCCGCAGAGGAACCACTCGTCCACGTCCTCCGTGGAGATGACCGTGCCGAGCAGCATCTCCAGCTTCTCGGCGTCGATCCGCCCGGTGAGCAGGGGCGAGATGCGCTGCTCACGGGACAGCACGTGGTGCAGGGCGAAGCGGGCGGGGAAGCGGTCCTTGAGGTCGGCGAGTTCCTCGAGGAACATCACGTCCATGGCTGCTCGGTTCGCGTAGACGAGGTCGAAGCGCACGTTCGGCCCGCTCGCGAGCATCGACCGGGCGATCGAGATGACGGGGGTGATGCCGGACCCGGCGGCCACCGCGACGAGCGAGACGGCCTGTTGCCCCGCCGTCGTGCGCGGCGTGAACTGGCCGAGCGGGCTCATCACGTCGAGGGTGTCCCCGGCCTTCAGCGATTCGTTGGCCCAGGTGGAGAAGACGCCCCCGAGGTCACGCTTGACGGCCACCCGCAGCTCGCCGGGACGCGGGTCGGCGCAGATCGAGTAGCTGCGCCGCACCTCCTTCGGCTCGCCGTCGACATCGAGCGTGGTCCGGAGCGCCACGTACTGGCCGGGCAGGTAGTCGTACTTCTCCTGGAGCTCGGCGGGGACGTCGAGCGTGACCTCGACGGCGTCCTCGGTCAGGCGGCGCACCTCGCGCACCGTGAGGCGGTTGAACGCGCTCCTCCGCTGAGTGGAGGGGGCGAGGACGACGGCCATCAGTGCACCTTGAAGTAGTCGAAGGGTTCCCGGCAGTCGTTGCAGACGTACAGGGCCTTGCAGGAGGTGGAGCCGAAGCGCGTCATCTCGCGGGTGTTCAGGGACGCGCACTGCGGGCACTTGACGCTGAGCCCGATGCGCACGGGACCGGCCGTGGTGAGGCCCGAGGGCGGCGCGATGCCGTACTCGGCGAGCTTCGCCTTGCCGTCCTCGCTCATCCAGTCCGTGGTCCAAGCAGGTGAGAGGACGAGGCGGACGGCGACCTCGCAGTAGCCGGCGCCCGTGAGCGCCGCGGTGACGTCGTCGCGGATGGCGTCCATGGCGGGGCAGCCGGAATACGTCGGAGTGATGGTCACGAGGACCTGTCCGTCCTCGGACACGTGGGCGTCACGCAGGATGCCGAGGTCCTCGATGGTGAGCACGGGGATCTCCGGATCGCAGACCGTCGCGGCGATGTCCCAGGCCGCGGCGTCCACGGCGGAGGACGGCCGGAGGTCCATGACGGTCACCATGACGCCCCGGGATGCTCGCGGGCGAGGACCTGGAGCTCGGCCAGGATGTAGCCGAGATGCTCGCTGTGACGGCCGAACCGCCCGCCGCCCACGGCACCGGGCACCTGCGGGACGTCCAGCTCGGCCTCGGCCAGCACGGCCTGCACCGCGGCGTCGAAGGGCTCACGGAGGCTGCTCGGGCGCACCGCGGCGTCGCCGAGCTCATCGAGCAGCGGGTGGTCGGTGAAGAGCTCCTCGACGTACGGCCAGGTGAGCCTGAGCCCGGCGATCATCCTGCGGCGCGACTCCTCGGTGCCCTGGCCGAGGCGGAGGATCCACTGGATGCTGTGGTCCCGGTGGTAGTCCACCTCCTTGACCGCCTTGGCGGCGATCGCGGCGAGCGTCGGATCGCTCGAGCGCACCAGGCGCGAGTAGAGCTCCCACTGGTAGAGCGCGACGACGAACTGGCGCGCGATGGTGCGGGCGAAGTCCCCGTTGGGCTGCTCCACGAGATGCACCGAGCGGAACTCCGGCTCCCGGCGGAAGTAGGCGAGATCGTCCTCGGTCTTGTCCCAGGCCTGGCCGGCGTAGGTCAGGAAGGACCTCGCGTGCCCGATCTGGTCGAGCGCGATGTTCGCGAGCGCCACATCCTCCTCGAGCTCGGGGGCACGGGAGATCCACCAGCCGAGGCGCTGGGCGAGGATCAGGGCGTCGTCCCCGAGCCACAGTGCGTACTGCGCGACGGCGTCGGTCGGCTTCGCCTCGAGCAGTGCGATGTCCTCGGGACGGAGCGCGTTGCCCGGGGTGATGCGGGTGGCGCTGGCGTTGGCCTCGCTCACAGGTGCTTCACCCCCTCGCTCTTGGTGTAGTACGTGGCGTGACGGTAGTCCTTGCCCTGCGGGGACTCGAAGAACTGGTCCTTGGAGTCGGGGTCGCTCGTGATGATCGCGGTCGCCGGCACCACCCACAGGCTGATGCCCTCGTTGCGGCGGGTGTACAGGTCACGGGCGTTCCGCAGGGCCATCTGCGCATCCGGTGCGTGGAGCGACCCGGCGTGCACGTGCGAGAGTCCGCGCGAGGACCGCACGAAGACCTCCCACAGGGGCCAGGCCGCGCGCGGCGCGCGGGGGCCCGACGACGGTGCTGTGGCGCCGTCGTCGCCCGTGGTCGATCCGCCGGTCACCTACGCCGCCTGCGCGTGCTTGAGAGCCTGCTTCTCGGCGTAGGCCGCGGCGGCCTCACGCACCCAGGCACCGTCCTCGTGCGCTTCGCGACGCCGTTCGAGGCGCTGCGCGTTGCAGGGTCCGCGGCCGGCGAGGACCTCCTTGAACTCGTTCCAGTCCAGGGGTCCGTGCTCCCAGCGGCCGGTCTCGTCGTTGAAGCGGACGTCCTTGTCCGGCAGCTCGAGGCCGAGCACGGCGATCTGCTCCACCATCATGCCGACGAAGCGTGCGCGCAGCTCGTCGTTGGAGTGGCGCTTGATCTTCCACTCCATCGACTTCTGCGAGTTGGGTGAGTCCTCGTCCGGCGGGCCGAACATCATGAGCGACGGCGCGTACCAGCGGTTGACGGCGTCCTGTGCCATGGCCCGCTGCTCGGGGGTGCCGTTGGCGAGTTCGAGCAGGATCTCGAAGCCCTGCCGCTGGTGGAAGGACTCCTCCTTGCAGATGCGCACCATCGCCCGGCCGTAGGGTCCGTAGGAGGCACGGCACAGGGGCACCTGGTTGCAGATGGCGGCGCCGTCGACGAGCCAGCCGATGGCACCGATGTCCGCCCACGTCAGGACCGGGTAGTTGAAGATGCTGGAGTAGCGAGCCTTGCCGGCGATGAGGTCCTCGGTCATCTGGTCACGCGAGGTGCCGAGCGTCTCCGCCGCCGAGTAGAGGTAGAGACCGTGGCCTGCTTCGTCCTGCACCTTGGCCATGAGGACGGCCTTGCGCTTCAGTGACGGCGCTCGGGTGATCCAGTTGGCCTCGGGCTGCATGCCGATGATCTCGGAGTGCGCGTGCTGGGAGATCTGCCGCGTCAGGGATTTCCGGTAGTCCGCCGGCATCCAGTCGCGCGGCTCGATCCGGGAGTCCTGCGCGATCAGTCCCGTGAAGAGACGCTCGCCGTCGGCGTCGTGGTCCGCGCGGGTTCCCGCGTCGATCGCTGTCGTCGTCATGGTGCTACCTCGCTGATCTCGACGGCGCGGCTATTTACCGACCGTTCGTTCAGTATAGGGAGGGGCGGGAGGGGCAGTCAACGGTCCGGCGGCCCTGAAGGGGGCATACTGACCGAACGGTCGTGCAAAAATGACGGCATGACCGCCGCGGGAGGATCCCCGATCACGACCGCCCGCAGGGGCCGACCGGGCTACGACCAGCAGTCGGTCCTGACCGCCGCCGTGGCCGCCTTCAACCGGCACGGATACGAGGCCACCTCCATGGGGATGCTGGCCGAGGACCTCGGCATCAGCAAGTCCGCCATCTACCACCATGTCCCGTCCAAGGGCGACCTCCTGCGGCTCGCGCTCGACCAGGCGCTCGGCGGCCTCGAGGCCGTGGTGCAGGACGCCCGCGCGAGCACCGGCGCAGCCGACGCCCGCCTCGAGTTCGTACTGCGCGGCACCATCGCCGTGCTCATCGACCGTCTGCCCTTCGTGACCCTGCTCCTGCGGCTGCGGGGGAACACCGAGGTGGAGCGGGAGGCGCTGGAGCGGCGCCGCACCTTCGACCGCCGCGTGGCGGACCTCGTGGACGCCGCCCGCCGGGAAGGCTCCCTCCGCAGCGACATCGATCCGAGGACCACCACCCGGCTCATCTTCGGGACGATCAACTCGATCGTCGAGTGGTACCGCCCCGGTGGGCCGCTGACCCCGGACACCCTGGCCGACGACATCATCGTCATGGTGTTCGACGGCCTGCACCGGCGCTGACCCGCCGCGTCAGCGCTCTCGCGAGCCGCGCCGTCGTCCGCGGAGCCCCGCCTCCCGCCGTCGGGCGCGAGGTTGACCCGCCGTCGTTCACGGCGCTACTCCGCGCCGTCGTCGGGTACGGGCTGAGCCGTGCCGTACAGCCGCCGCACCAACTGCTCGATGTCCGGCTCCTGCAGCGAGAGGTCGGCCACCTCCGCGGTGGTCGAGATCGCGGCCAGCAGCGCGGCCGCGCTGACGCGGCGTGGATCGAAGGCGATGCTGTGGCGCACGCCCTGGGCCTCGACACCGACGTGGCGGGCGCCGTCGGGCAGAAGGAGCAGCCGCGCGTCGACCACGGGTTCGGCGAGGTCCACCATCATGGTGCGGGTGCCGCCGTCGAGCCCCGCGAGCTCCGTGAGGGCGCCGTCGAACACGAGTGCGCCGTCGTCGACCACCAGCACGCGGCGGCAGAGGCGCTGGATGTCGCTCATGTCGTGCGTGGTGAGCAGCAGCGTGGTGCCGTGCTCGCGGCGCTCCACGTCGAGGAAGTGGCGGAGGCTCTCCTTGCTGATCATGTCGAGTCCGATGGTGGGCTCGTCGAGGATCACGAGTCCCGGCCGGTGGAGCAGGGCCGCGACCACCTCGCCGCGCATGCGCTGCCCCAGCGAGAGCTGACGTACCGGGGTGGTGAGGAAGCCGCCGAGGTCCATGCGTTCCACGAGCTCGTCGAACCGCGGGGACCAGTCCGTCCTCGGTAGCCGGTGCATGGCGGCGAGGATCGGGTAGGAGTCCTGCAGCGGCAGGTCCCACCAGAGCTGGGAGCGCTGGCCGAACACCACGCCGATGCGCCGGGCGAGGGCGCGGCGATCGGGCACGGGGTCGAGCCCGCACACGCGGACCGTGCCCGAGCTGGGCACGAGGATGCCCGTGAGCATCTTGATCGTCGTCGACTTGCCCGCGCCGTTCGCCCCGATGTACCCGACGGCCTCGCCCGGCTCGACCGTCACGGTGATGTCGCGCACGGCGTGCATCACGCGCCGTCGGCGCCGGAACCGGCCCGCGGACTCCATCACGTCGAAACTGCGGCTCAGCTGCTCCGCCTCGATGATCGCCATGTCAGCCCCCTGCTCCGGTGTACTTGCGGATCGCTGCGCGCCACAGCAGCAGCATGGCGCCCGAGAGCAGGATCGCGGCAGGCACGTTCAGCCATCCCGTCCAGGCGGGGATGGCGGCCGAACCCTCGACGCCGAGGATCACGAGGCTCGGGGCGTAGGCCACGAGCGTCGCCGGGATGACGAACGTGAAGAGGATCTGCATGGGCAGGAACAGCGCCGCCCCGGGCATCGTGGAGACGTACCGGCCGCCGTAGGTGAACGCGTTGGCGAACTGCCGTCCGTCCAGCAACCAGAACTGCATGGCCCCGGCGCCCAGGAAGAGCGCGCAGAAGATCACGGCGCCGGCCACCGGCGTGACGACCATCAGCAGCACGGTGGCCGGGCTCCAGTCGATGTCCGTGAGCACCAGGGCGACGACGAGGGCGGCCACCGCGAACAGGGCCCGCCCCACGCGCCGCAACTGCAGGTCCATGGTCATGAGCTGCAGCAGCACGGGCACCGGGCGGACGAGCAGCACCTCGAGCTTGCCCGTCCTGATGGCCTCGGCCATCGAGTCCGTCTCCCCCATGACGAGGTCCGCGATGGCGAAGGAGAGCGAGGCGAGGCCGAACACGAGCAGCGTCTGCGCGAAGGTCATTCCCCCGAACGCCGGGACGTTGCTCACGATCACGTACAGCTCCACGAATTCGGTGAGCCCGAGCACCACCTGCCCCACGAGGTCCGTCACGAAGCTGCCGCGGTAGGCGAGCTGCGAGCGCAACCGCGAGCCGACCAGCATGCGCACGAGAGCCGCCGTGCTCACGGGCCGGCTGTCGGCGTCGAGCACCTCACCCACCCTGCACCACCAACTTGGACGCGCCACGGCGCACCATGACGTGCGCAAGGGCCACGAGCGCGCCGAGCCACAGGACCTGCACGACGACGAGGCCCACGCTCTCCGCGCCGACGGTCCGGCCCGCAAGGATGTCCGCCGGAGTCTGCAGCATCGAGGGGAACGGGGTGGCACGCGCCAGGTCGGCCAGCCAGGCGGGGAACCACGAGATCGGGACGAGGAACCCGCTGAGGAGGTTCATCAGCACCATGTACAGCATCCAGAACCCGCGGATCTCGACGAGCCAGAACGCGAGCAGGTTCACGATGAAGAAGCCCATGAACGTCAGCGAGAACGCCGCGAGGATCGAGACGGCGGCGAGGAGGTACGGGCCCGCCGTCGTCGGCAGTGACAGTCCGGTCACCAGCGCCCCGACGACCAGGGGCGGGATGCCGCGCGGCAGCAGGTCGAAGGCGGCGCGACCCAGGTCCTGCGACCAGTACGAGCCCACGAGGCTCACCGACCGCGTGAGGTCGATCGCGATGTCGCCGGTCCTGACCCGCCGCGAGAGCTCGGTGTTGCCGAAGAGCCCGAGGGGGCCGAGCAGCGCCTGCCCGATCCACACGTAGGTCGCGGCCTCGACCGCCGAGTAGCCCCCGATGCTCCCGCCCGCCGTCGCGATGGCGCTGAGGAGGAGGGAGGCCCGGATCAGGCCGAAGATGGAGTTGGTGAAGGCTCCTGCGAAGGCCGCGAGGCGGTAGGTGGAATAGCGCCGGAAGGACGATGCCGTCAACTCCCAGTACGCGCGCACCGGCCCGAGTCTAGTACCAGGCGCGGGGGCGTCGTCGTCGTGCGATTGGGCCCGCCGTCGTGCCGTCCGCCCCGGCCGACGTCGGTGCCGTAGTGCCGTAGCGCCGCCCGCCCATCCCACATCGCGCGCCGCTCGCTCGGCTGCGCCCTCCCGGATACCGCCACGCCGCCAGACAGCCCGCGCCGACGTCGGATCCTCCCAGTTCACGTGCCGCTGAAGTGGGAATGCTCACGCATTCCCTTTCGACGACGCCTTGCTGTGGGAGGAAGCCTTGTCCACATAGCTCGCACTCCCGCGAAGACCCTGGTTTCGGCACACGAAGCTCTTACCCATGGATGTGAAGCAGTACCTCGATCAACACGGCGGCATCGGTCGAGCCCGTGACATGGCAACCGCGGGTGTATCGGAAGCCGCACGTGCACGCGCGGTCAGGAAAGGCGTCGTCACTCGGCCGGCGCGCGGGATCTACGCGCTGCCGGGTCACGACGGGCTTGCTCTTCGCGCCCTGTCACTCGGCGCGGACCTCGCGTGCATCAGCGCGGCACAAGCCCGCGGTCTCCGGGTCATGCGGCAGCCGAGGAAACTGCACCTCGCCGTGGACCACGGACGAGGCATTCCCGACGACGATCTGCTCATACATCGCGCGGTCCGACCGGTCTCGGACCTCAGCGTCTGTCTGCAAGCCGCTCGTTGCCTCCCCGAACTCGACAGGCTCTGCATCCTCGAGAGTGCAGTTGTCGCACGACGCGTAGCGATCGCTGATCTACGAGAACGCGCCACGTTCATGAATTCCGGAGCCCTGCGGAGGCTGCTTGCTCTGATCGATCCCCACTCGGAGTCCATCCTCGAGACCGTTGCGCGATATCACCTCCTCCGCGCAAGACATTACGTTGCGTCCCAGGTGCACCTCCCCGGCGTGGGGCGGCTGGACCTCGTGGTCGACGGTGTGCTCGGGGTAGAGGCCGACGGGCGGCAACATCACACGGACCGCCGTGAGTTCGAGGAGGATCGGCGCCGCTGGAACCTCTTGACCACCCGCGGCTACCCGGTCCTTCGCGTGACCTACGCCCTGCTCGTCAACGAGCCTGACCGGTTCCTCGTGCTGGTGGAGTCCGCCCTCGCCACACTTTCTCGCTCCCGCTGAGCTGCAGTTCACCCGCGTTGTACCGGCGCGACGAGTATGCGTGGGCTCTTCCTCCCACTTCATCAGGTCATCAACCGGGAATGCTCGAGCATGCCCACTTCAAGGGCTGATGAAGTGGGATGAGCACGTGGCCTCGTGGGAGATCCAACTTGCGCAGCAAGGTGGACGGCGCCGCCCGAGGGCGCCCGCCGCACGTTCCGGCCCCGCGCCGCCCGAAGGCGCTACTTCTGCACGAGGGTCAGGACGTCGTAGGTCGCCACGATCTCGTCGTCCTGGTTGTGCAGGACGGCGTCCCAGGCCACCTCGCCGTACTCGTCCGTCTCGCGCGGCGTGATGCGCTTCGCCGTCAGTGTCACGCGAATCGAATCACCGGCCGCGACCGGCGTGATGAAGCGCAGATTCTCCAGGCCGTAGTTGGCGAGGACGGGCCCCGGCTCGGGGTCGACGAACAGGCCCGCACCCCAGGAGAGCAGTAGGTAGCCGTGCGCCACGATCCCTGGGAAGAACGGGTTCGCGGCGGCGGCTTCCTCGTCGGTGTGCGCGTAGAACGTGTCCCCCGTGGTCTCGGCGAACGCGCTGATGTCCTCGAGCGTCACCTGGCGCAGCTCGGAGCGGACGGCGTCCCCGATGCGGAGCGTCGCGAGGTCCTTGCGGAACGGGTGGACGTCGTCGAACCGGCGGTCCGCGCCCGTGTGCCACTCGCCGGTGATGCTGGTGAGCATGTTCGGGGAACCCTGCACGGCGGTGCGCTGCATGTGGTGCAGCACGGAGCGCATGCCGCCGAGCTCCTCGCCGCCGCCCGCGCGGCCCGGTCCGCCGTGGACGAGGTGTGGCACGGGCGAGCCATGGCCGGTCGACGAGCGGGCGTCCTCGCGGTTGAGGATCAGCACGCGGCCGTGGTGCGCGGCGATACCGAGGACCAGTTCCTGCGCGACGGCGGGATCGTTGGTGCAGACCGTCGCGACGAGGGATCCGGCCCCGAGGGCGGCGAGCCGGATGGCGTGCTGGACGTCGTCGTACCCGATGACGGATGCGACGGGACCGAAGGCCTCGACCGAGTGCAGCGCCCCGGCCTCGACGTCCTTCCAGGTCAGCAGGACCGGTTCCATGAACGCCCCGCCCGGCGCCTTGCCGGACGTGTTGTCGCCGAGGACGACGTCGGGCGCGTCCAGCGACCCGAACGCGACGGACGCGCCACCGGCGATCAGCTCGCGTACCGACTCCTGCACGCCCTCGAGCTGCGCGAGGGAGGCCAGCGCCCCCATCGTGACACCCTCGGCCCGAGGGTCACCGAGCGTCACGCGCGTGCGGATGCGCTCCCCCGCAGCCGCGACGACGTCGTCGACCAGTGCCTCGGGAACGATCGACCGGCGGATGCTCGTGCACTTCTGGCCCGCCTTGACCGTCATCTCGGTGACGAGGGACTTCACGAAGGCGTCGAACTCGGGGGTGCCGGGCACGGCGTCGGGCCCGAGGATCGCGGCGTTGAGGGAGTCGGTCTCGCAGGTGAAGCGGACGCCGCCGCGGGCGATGGACTCGTGTGCCTTCAGGTGGTTGGCGGTCGAGGCCGAGCCGGTGAAGGACACGAGGTCGCGGTAGTCGAGGTGGTCGAGGATGTCCCGGGCGGGGCCGGAGATGAGCTGCAGGGCACCCTCGGGGAGGATCGCCGAGCCGACGATGAGCTTCACGACGGCGGCGGTCAGGAAGCCGGTGGGCGTGGCGGGCTTCACGATGGTCGGGACGCCGGCGAGGAACGCGGGTGCGAGCTTCTCGAGCATGCCCCAGACGGGGAAGTTGAACGCGTTGATCTGCACGGCGACGCCGGGGATCCGGGTGTGGATGTGCGTGCCGAGGAACGAGCCGTCCTTCGACAGCACCTCCGGCGGCCCGTCGACGATCACGTGGGAGTTCGGCAGCTCGCGGCGCCCCTTCGACCCGAACGTGAAGAGCACGCCGATGCCGCCGTCGATGTCCACCATCGAGTCGATCCGCGTGGCGCCGGTCGTGGCCGACAGCTCGTACAGAGGGTCGCGGTGTGCGTTCAGGTACTGCGCGAGCTCCTTGAGCTTGAGCGCGCGCTCGTGGAAGGTGAAGCGTCCCAGCGCGGCCTGTCCTGTGGTGCGCGCGAACGCGACGGCCGCCGCGGTGTCCATGCCCGCGGTGCTCACGATCGCGAGTTCCTCCCCCGTGCTGGCGTCGCGGACAATGGTGCCGTCCGCGTCCGCGGCTGCGCGCTCGGGTGTCCACCAGGCGTCCTCGAGGAAGCTGGGGACGACGTCGATCTGTACTCGTTCCGGGGCGGTTGTCATGTCCGCTCGCCTTTCACTGGTGCTGCAGGATGCGTGGTGGGGCCGGGGCCGGTCGCGGGCGCGGAGGGTTCCGCCCAGTCGAAGAAGCCTCGCCCGGACTTCCGGCCGAGCTCTCCCCGGGCCACCTTCTCGCGGAGCACGGCCGGCGGCTCGAAGCGCTCCCCGAGCGTGGATGCGAGGTAGTCGGCGATGCCGAGGCGGACGTCGAGGCCCACGAGGTCCGTGGTGCGTAGGGGCCCCACCGGGTGCTTGTAACCGAGGACCATGGCGGCGTCGATGTCCTCGGCGCTCGCCACGCCCTCCTCGAGCATGCGCATCGCCTCGAGCGCGATCGCGACGCCGAGCCGGGAGCTTGCGAAGCCGGGCGAGTCACGCACGACGACGGGCGTCTTGCCGAGCGCGGCCACCCACGACCGCGCGGCCGCGTGGAGCTCGTCCGACGTCCGCGACCCGAAGACCACCTCGATGAGCGTGGACGTCGGCACCGGGTTGAAGAAGTGCAGGCCGCAGAACCGCTCGGGGCGCTGAAGCACGTCCGCGAGCGCGTCGACGGAGAGGGAGGAGGTGTTGGTGGCGAGCCAGGCGTCGGCGTCGAGCACGTCCTCCACCGCGCGCAGTGCCCGGCCCTTGAGGGCGGCGTCCTCGGGCACGGCCTCCACCACCAGGCCGCAGGGCGCGAAGGCCGCGTAGTCGGTGGACGCCCGCACGCGCGCCGCGAGGTCTGCGGCCGGAACCGCCGTCGTCCCCCGCTCGACGCTCCGGGTGAGCGCCTGACGGACGCGCGCGAGCCCGGCGTCTGCCGCGGCGTCGTCCCGCTCGACGACGACGACGTCGGCGCCCGCGAGCACGAAGGCGTGCGCGATCCCGGCGCCCATGCGGCCGCCGCCGAGGACGCCGACCGTCTGAGGAACGGCGAGGGACGTGGTCATGAGCCCTTCTTCCGGTCCAGGAAGCGCTGCATGCGCTCGAACTTGGCGTCGGACTCGAACAGGATGGCCTGCGCGAGCTGGTCGATCATGGGATGCGACTCGCGCGGGGCGTGGAACACGCTCTTCGTGATGCGCGTGGCCAGGGGATCCTGCCGCCCGATGCGGTCGGCGAGATCGTGCGCGGCCTGCAGGAGGTCTGCGGGCTCGTGGAGAGCGGTGACGAGCCTCGCCTCCAGCGCCTCCTCGGCGGTGAGGATGCGCCCGGCGAGCAGGATCTCCTTCGCGAGGGGCTCCCCCACGAGTTCCTTGAGCCGCCACGTGGCGCCGGCGGCCGGGAGGATACCGAGACCGGTCTCCGGGTTGCCGATCCTCAGGCGAGGCGTCCCGATCCGGAAGTCCGCCGCGAACGCGAGCTCCGCGCCGCCGCCGAGGGCGTAGCCGTCGAGCGCGGCGATCACCGGCAGCGGCAGGGCGGCGATGCGCGTGAAGAGGGTCGAGTTGATCCCGGCGAGCGCGTCGTCGCGGCGGCGCTCGCGCAGCTCGGCGATGTCGGCCCCCGACGCGAAGACGCCCGTGGACCCGATGAGGATCAGCGTGCGCGGCGACTGTTCGAGGTCGGCGCACACGGCGTGCAGCTCGTCCACCATCTGCCGGTCGATGGCGTTGCGCACCTCGGGGCGGTGGAGTTCGACGACGAGCCTGTCGGGCCCCTCGGTCAGCAGCAGGGCCGCGGGCATCAGAGGGCCTCGAGGAGCATCGCGGTGCCCTGCCCCACGCCCACGCACATGGTGGCCAGGCCCAGCCGACGCGCGGGTCCGCCGAGTTCGCGTTCCATGCGTCCGAGCAGCGTGACGGCGATGCGCGCGCCCGAGGAGCCGAGGGGATGACCGAGGGCGATCGCCCCGCCGTCGCGGTTCACGACGCCCTCGTCGAGGCCGAGCCTCCTGATACACGCGAGTGCCTGGGTGGCGAAGGCCTCGTTGAGTTCGACGGCGCCGAGGTCACCGATGCCGAGGCCCGTCCGGTCGAGGATCTTCTGCGTGGCGGGGACCGGGCCGATGCCCATGATCTCCGGCGGCACCCCGGCGGAGGCGCCGTCGACGATGCGTGCCCGCGGTGTCAGCCCGTACCGCTCCAGGGCCGCCTCGGAGGCGACGATCACCGCGGAGGCGCCGTCGTTGAGGGAACTGGAGTTGCCGGCGGTGACGACGCCGTCGGGCCGCACCACCGGCCGGAGCCTCCCGAGCACCTCGAGCGTGGTGTCGGCGCGCGGGCCCTCGTCGGTGTAGACCGAGAAGGAGGTCTTCCCGCGGCTCACCTGCACCGGCACGATCTCGTCGTCGAACCGTCCGTCCCGGATGGCGGCGAGCGCCCGCTCGTGGGACCGCAGCGCGAAGGCGTCGGCGTCGTCGCGCGTGATGCCGTCCTGCGAGGCGAGCTCCTCGGCCGTCTCGGGCATCGAGTACGTGGTCTTGTCCCGCGCCGCGAGGGCCGGGTTGGTGAAGCGCCAGCCGATCGAGGTGTCGAACACGGCGCCCGGCTTGGCGAACGCCTTGTCCGGCTTCTCCATGACCCAGGGTGCGCGGCTCATGGACTCCACACCGCCGGCGATCACGACGTCCGCCGCTCCGGCCTTGACCATGTGGGAGGCCATGATGATGGCCGAGAGCCCGGAGGCGCAGAGGCGGTTGACGGTGATGCCCGGCACGGTGTCCGGGAAGCCCGCGAGTAGGGACGCCAGGCGCGCGACGTTGCGGTTCTCCTCGCCCGCTCCGTTCGCGTTGCCGAGGATCACCTCGTCGACGACGGCGGGATCGAGGCCCGCGCGCCCGGTCACGGCGGTGAGGACGAGCGCCGCGAGGTCGTCCGGTCGCACGCTCGAGATCGCTCCGCCGTAGCGACCGACCGGTGTGCGGACGCCGCCCACCAGGAATGCCTCGGCCATGGTCGTCCCCTCGTCGAAAGTGGTGCGGCCTCGCCCAGTGGGCACGAATTACCGAACGCTCGTTCTGTAAAGACCGCCTCCAGAATTGCACGCCCCTCCTACGCGGTCAACCGAGCCCGATCCCTGATTCCCGCGTGCTGACGGCCGTCCGGTGGGTCGGGGATCCCGGTGGCAAGATGGGAACCATGACCGCTCACGACGCGCCCGACGCCGCTCGCCTACCCGTTCCCCCGCCCGCGAAGAAGGTGCCCTTCGAGCGGACCCACCACGGCGACACGTTCGTGGACGAGTACGAGTGGATGCGTGAGAAGGAGAGCCCCGAGCTCGCCGCCCACCTCGAGCGCGAGAACGCCTACACCGATGCCGTCACCCGCCACCAGGAACCGCTGCGCGAGGCGATCTTCACCGAGATCAAGGACCGCACGCAGGAGACCGACCTGTCCGTCCCCGCCCGCAAGAGGGGCTGGTGGTACTACTCGCGGACGGAGGAGGGCAAGCAGTACGGGATCCAGTGCCGCGTCGCCGCGACCGACACCGGGAACCTGGATCGCGACTGGACACCGCCCGAGGTGGTGCCCGGGCAGCCCGTGGAGGGTGAGCAGATCATGCTCGACGGCAACGTCCTCGCCGAGGGCAAGCCCTTCTTCTCTCTGGGCGGCCTGTCCGTCACGGAGGACGGCACGCTGCTCGCGTACTGCGAGGACAACGCCGGCGACGAGCGCTTCACGCTCCGCATCAAGGACCTCACCACCGGCGACCTGCTCCCCGACGAAGTGCCCGACGTCTTCTACGGGCTCGCCTTCTCCCCCGATGGCACGCGCGTTTACTACACGGTCGTCGACGACTCGTGGCGGCCCTACCAGGTCCGCGTCCACACGCTCGGCACCCCCGTGGCGGACGACGACGTCGTGTACCAGGAGGACGACGTCGCCATGTGGACGGGCTTCGAGATCTCCGCGGACCGCACGCAGCTCCTCGTCAGCATCGGCTGCTCGGAGTACAGCGAGACCCGCGTCCTCGACCTCGCCTCGCCCGCGGACGGTCTGACGACGCTCATCTCCCGCGACGAGCGCATCCTGTACGACGCCGAGCCGGTCACGATCGACGGCATGCGCCACTACCTCCTCACCCACGACCGCGACGCGAAGAACTCGATGGTGAGCCTCGTGGCGGCCGCCGAGTTCGCCCGGCCCCTCGCCGAGCAGCAGTGGATCACCGTGATCCCGCACGACGACGCCGTCCGCGTCAACGGCATCGCCATCACGCGCACGCACCTGATCCTCTCGGTCCGCAAGGACACCATCGAGCGCGTGCAGGTGCTCCCGCTCGCCGGTCTCGGGACGCCGGACCAGGCACTGCCCTCCGAGCCCGACTTCGACGAGGAGCTCTTCACGAGCAACCTCTCCAACGCGGAGTTCGACTCCCCGATCATCCGGCTCTCCTACGCCTCCTACCTGACGCCCCCGCGCGTGTACGACTACGTGCTCGGGGACGGCTCGCTCGAACTGCGCAAGGAGACGGAGGTTCGTGGCGGCTACGACCCGGCCGCGTACGTCGCCGAGCGGCAGTGGGCTCCGGCGGCCGACGGCACGCTGGTCCCGTTGTCCGTGGTCCGGCGCGCCGACCTCCGGCAGGACGGCGCCAACCCTGCCGTGGTCTACGCCTACGGCAGCTACGAGGTGAGCATGGACCCGGCGTTCTCGATCGCGCGGCTCTCCCTGCTGGACCGCGGCATCGTGTTCGTCACGGCCCACATCCGCGGCGGCGGCGAGATGGGCAGGAGCTGGTACGACCAGGGCAAGAAGCTGGCGAAGAAGAACACGTTCACGGACTTCGTCGACGCCACCGACCACCTCGTCGCGTCGGGCTGGGTGGACACGGGGCGGGTCGCCGCCATGGGCGGGTCCGCAGGGGGGCTCCTCATGGGGGCGGTGGCCAACCTCGCTCCGGAGAAGTACCGCGCGATCGTGGCGCAGGTGCCCTTCGTGGACGCCCTCACCACCATCCTCGACCCGGAGCTCCCGCTGTCCGCGCTCGAGTGGGAGGAGTGGGGCAACCCGATCACGGACCCCGAGGTGTACCGCTACATGAAGGAGTACACCCCCTACGAGAACGTCCGCGCCGTCGCGTACCCGCGGATCGCCGCCGTCACGAGCTACAACGACACCCGGGTGCTCTACGTGGAACCGGCGAAGTGGGTCGCGAAGCTGCGGGAGACGACCACGGGCACGGAGCCGATCGTCCTGAAGACCGAGATGGACGGCGGCCACGGCGGGGCCAGCGGCCGGTACTCCCGCTGGCGGGACGTCGCGTGGGACTACGCGTTCGCGGCCGACGCCGTGGGCGCGACAGAGGTGCTCGCCCGCTCCACCAGCTCGGTCGAGTAGATCACGGGCTCCGGGTGCGAGCCCGGGGCCTCGATCTCCTCGAGGAGCATGGAGCCGGCCTTCACGGCCATCTCGACCATGGGCTGCGTGATGGTGGTCAGCGGCGTCGCGGCGGTGGCGCCGACGGCGTGGTTGTCGTACCCGATCACCGCGACGTCCCCGGGAACGTTGCGCCCGGACGCCTTCACGGCCTCGATCACACCGAGCGCCATGAGGTCCGAGGCCGCGAAGATGCCGTCGATCCCCGGGTGGTCGGCGAGGAGGTTCCGCGCTGCTGCCGCGGCTCCCTCCGTGGTGAAGTCCGCGTGGACCACGGGACCGTCGGGGATCCCGGCCTCGGCCAGACCTGCCCGCCAGCCCGCCAGGCGGTCGACGGCCGCGGTCATGTCCGCCGGACCGGCGACCGTCGCGAGGCGCCGCCGGCCGATCTGGGCGAGGTGCCGTGCCGCGAGCCGGCCGCCGCCTTCGTTGTCGGTGTCCACATAGGTGACCTGCGACGTCGTGTCCCACGGGCGCCCGATGAAGATGGTGGGGAGCCCGGTCTGCGCGAGAGACCTTGTCCAGGAATCGGCCTCGTGGTGCGAGACCACGATCGCCCCGTCCACGTGCCCGCCGCGCAGGTAGCGCAGGGTCCGCGCGGAGTCGTCGTCGGCCCTCGACATCAGCAGCACCAGCTGCACGTCGGTGTCCCTGAGCGCCTCCGTGATGCCGGTGATCACCACCGCGAAGAAGGGATCCATCATGACGCGGACGTCCGGCTCGGGGATCACCAGGGCGATCGAGGACGTCCGCCGCGTCACGAGGCTGCGCGCCGCCCGGTTCGGGATGTACCCGAGTTCGAGGACGGCGCGGTCCACCGCCGCCTGCGCCTCCGGGCTGACGCGGTCCCCCCCGTTGATCGCGCGCGACGCCGTGGAGCGCGACACCCCGGCCGCGAGCGCGAGATGCTCGAGCGTCGGGCTCGGCCGGGCCGCGACGTGCCGCAGCGACCGGGGCGGAGAAGCGCTCATCACACCGACAATACGACACCCGCCCTTCCGGCATCCGTGGGCGCGGTGCCGTCGGAGGTGCCGGTCGCTGCGCCGTCGACGGGCGCACCGGTCACCGTGTTGGTGGCCGCGAGCTGTGCGTACCAGAGGGCGCTCGCCTTCGGCGTGCGCTGCTGTGTCGCGTAGTCCACCCGTACCAGGCCGAAGCGCTGGTGGTAGCCCCAGGCCCACTCGAAATTGTCCATGAGGGACCACGCCAGGTAGCCGCGCAGGTCCACGCCGTCGTCGAGCGCGTCCCTCATGGCCCGCACGTGGGCGTCGAAGAAGCCCAGGCGGTCCTGGTCGTCCACGAAGCCGTCGTCGTCGGCCCGGTCGTTGTAGGCGGCGCCGTTCTCGGTGACGTAGATCGGGATGCCCGCGGGCCCGGTGTACTCGTCCTGCAGCCGGTTGAGCAGGCGGCGGAGGCCGTCCGGCTGCACCTCCCAGTCCATGGCGGTGACGGGCAGGCCGCGCGGCACGGACCGGACGCCGTGCGCTGCGACGTACGGCGAGGACACCGGACGCTCGAGCGGCGCGTGCCCCTCCTGCGGTGCGGCCTCGTCCGAGGGCGTCGTGGTGACGGCCTCGCCGTGGTAGTAGTTCACGCCGAGCACGTCGAGCGGCGTGGCGATGATCTCGAGGTCGCCCTGCAGGATGTGGTCCTCGAGGCCTAGGTGGGCGACGTCCGCGAGGACGTCCGCCGGGTAGGCCCCGCGCAGCACCGGATCGAGGAAGATCCGGTTGAACTGCCCGTCGATGCGACGCGCGGCGTCGCGGTCCGCCTCACTCGTGGGATCCAGGGGATCCGGCACGGTCAGGTTGAGGGTGATGCCCAGCGTGGCGTCGGCGTCGCGGCGGCGCAGTTCCTGCGTCGCGAGACCGTGCCCGAGCAGCAGGTGGTGCGCCGCCGCGAGTGCCGCCGTCGGCTCCTGGCGCCCGGGAGCGTGCACGCCGGCTGCGTAGCCGAGGAAGGCCGCGCACCAGGGCTCGTTCAGCGTGGTCCAGATGCGCACGCGGTCCCCGAGGGCCTCGTGCATCACGGCCGCGTAGTCCGCGAACCGGTACGCGGTGTCGCGGTTGGTCCAGCCGCCCTTGTCCTCCAGGGCCTGCGGGAGGTCCCAGTGGTAGAGGGTCAGCCACGGCGTGATCCCGGCCTCGAGGAGCTTGTCCACGAGTCGCGAGTAGAACCGGATGCCCTCGACGTTCGGGGTCACCCCGTCCGGCATGCAGCGTGACCACGAGGTGGAGAAGCGGTACGCCTGGAGGTTGAGGCTCTTCATGAGCTCGACGTCCTCGCCGAACCGGTGGTAGTGGTCGCATGCCACGTCGCCGTTGTGGGCGTCCGCCACGGCGCCCGGCACGCGGGAGAAGGTGTCCCAGATGGACGGCCCCCTGCCGCCCTCGCGGGCCGCGCCCTCGATCTGGTAGGCGGCCGTGGCCGCTCCCCAGAGGAAGCCCTCGGGGAAGGTGATGTCGGTGGTACTCATCCTTTGACTGCTCCTTGCATGATGCCTGCCACGAGTTGGCGGCCCGCAACGGCGAAGAGGAGCAGCAGCGGGATGGTGGACAGCACGGCCCCGGCGAGCACGATCGAGTAATCGACGAAGTGCGCCGCCTGGAGCAGCTGAAGTGCCACCGGCAGGGTGGGGTTGGACGGATCCAGCACGATGAACGGCCAGAAGAAGTTGGTCCACGTCGCGACGAACGTGAACAGGGCGAGCATAGCGGCGGCCGGCCGCGCGGCGGGAAGCCCCACGTACCAGAAGGCCTGAATCATCGACGCGCCGTCGATCCGCACGGCCTCGATCAGTTCGTCGGGCAGGGCATCGCGCAGGTACTGGGTCATCCAGAAGACCCCGAAGGCCGTGACGACGCCGGGGATGATCACGGCCCATAGCGACCCGGTCCAGCCGAGCTTCGCCATCACGATGAACAGGGGGACCACGCCGAGCTGCGTGGGCACCGCCATCGTGGCGATGACGAAGACCAGCAGGGCCTTGCTGCCGCGGAAGCGGAGCTTGGCGAAGGCGAACCCGGCCAGGGTGGAGAAGAGGACCACCGAGGCGGCCGTGACCGTCGAGACGATGATGCTGTTGGAGAGTGCCTTCCAGAAAGGGATGCTGTCCAGCACCGTGGCGGCGTTGGCGAAGAAGTTGCCACCGGGCGTCAGCGGGACCCCCTGGCTGATCACCGAGCTGTCGTGGCTGCCGACGAGGAAGGACCACCAGAGCGGGAACGCGGAGCCGAGGATCACAGCACCGAGGAAACCGTAGGTGAGGAACCCGGGCCGGCGCATGGTGCCACCGGGGGCCCCGCGGCGCCGGGTACCCACCCCGCGCTGGGCTGCGCGGGCGGCCCCCTTACCCGCGGTCTGCTCGATCATGGGGATGGAGCTCACTTGCGACCTCCCTGGGTGGCGATGCGGCGGGTGATGAGGAAGTTGGCCATCGCGATGAGGACGATGATCAGGAACAGCAGCCAGGCCACGGCCGAAGCCCTACCGAAGTTGCGCTGGCCCCAGCCGAGCTCCCAGATGTACATGGTGAGTGTCTGCCACTGACGGTCGGCTCCACCGAGACCGGCCTGGTCGAACACGCGCGCCTCGTCGAAGACCTGGAGGCCACCGATCGTCGCGGTGATCACCACGAAGATGATGGTGGGGCGGAGCATCGGGACGGTTACCGAGAAGAACTGGCGGAGGCGTCCGGCGCCGTCGATGGTCGCAGCCTCGTAGACGTCCCTGGGGATGGCCTGCATGGCTGCGAGGAAGATCAGCGCGTTGTAGCCCGTCCAGCGGAAGTTCACCATGGTGGCGATCGCCGTGTGACTCGCGAACGAGTCGGCGTGCCAGCG
This sequence comes from Arthrobacter sp. TJ-266, assembly GCF_058269115.1. Lineage (NCBI taxonomy): Bacteria > Bacillati > Actinomycetota > Actinomycetes > Micrococcales > Micrococcaceae > Arthrobacter > Arthrobacter sp. TJ-266. Next base: position 426,565 of record NZ_JBZCNC010000001.1, on the reverse strand, counting down.
GACCGGGTCCAGCCCTATTCCCGACAACAGCTCGTTGACCAGGCCTGCCTGATCAGCGAACAGGTTGTTGAAGATCAACCCGACGGCCACGGGGGCCACCACGAACGGTACGAGGACGCCCATCCGCCAGAAAGTCCTGGCCCGGAGGTTCGCATCCAGCACCGCCGCGATGGCGATGGCGAGGACGACCTGCGGGACGGACGAGAGGAGGAAGATGCTGAACGTATTGCCTACCGCGTTCCAGAAGAACGGCTGCGCGAGCACGAACTCGTAGTTCTCCAGTCCGGTGAACTTGCCCTGGCCACCGATGAGGTTCCAGGAGTGGAGCGAGACCCACGCCGTGTAGATCAGCGGGAAGAGCCCGGTGACGGCGAAGAGGACGAAGAACGGCGAGATGTAGAGATACGGAGACAGCTTGACGTCCCACTTGGACACCTTCTGGGAGAAGGCGACCCGCTTCACGCTCTTCTCGTGCGATGAGCGCTGCTTCGTGGGGGGTGGGGTATGGACCCGGTCCGTGACGGCCATCGGCTACAGAGCGCCTACTGCGGTGACGAACTTCTCCCAGGAGGAGTCGGGATCATCGGTCTGGTCGACGTCGACACGGGTCAGAGCCTGCTGCATCGCGTCATTGATCGCGAAGTACTTGGGGCCCTTGAACGGGGTGACCTCGATGGCGTTGGCCCGGTTGGCGAGGATCTCACCGGTCGGCGCGTCGTTGAAGAACGCGTTCGTCTGACCCTGCAGTACGTCGCTGTCCAGCGCCTCGACCTGGCTCGGGAAGGTGCCCTTGGACTCGAAGGCCTTGATCTGCTGCTCGGGAGCCGTGAGCCACTCGGCCAGCTTCTTGGCCTCGGCCTGGTTCTCACCCTGAGTAGGAACGGTCAGGTAGGACCCGCCCCAGTTGCCGCCGCCGCCGGGGAAGACATCAGCGATGTCCCAGCCCTCGACGCCTTCGGCGTTGCCCTCGATGACGCCGAGCATCCAGCCCGGGCAGAGCTTCGTCGCGAACGCGTCGGACTGGAAGCTCGCTACCCAGTCGTCCTCCCACTGCGTGAGGTGTGCGGAGAGTCCGTCCTCAACGGAGGCCTGCAGGACCTGCTCGTAGATGTCCTTGACCTCGGGGTTGTCCGTCGCCATGACGGTGCCGTCGTCCTCCTCATAGGCGTTCTGGACCTGGTTGATCATGCCCTGGTACGTGGCTCCCGCGGAGTCGAACCAGGCCACTCCGTCGCTGGCAGCGACGAATTCCTTGCCCTGGTCGAAGTAGTTCTGCCAATCGCCCTCGAGCATGTCCGCGACGGCTTCGCGGTCGCTGGGAAGCCCTGCCTTCTCGAAGAGGTCCGCCCGGTAGCAGACGCCCTGGGGCCCCGCGTCGGTGCCGTAACCGATGAGGGAGCCGTCCTCGGTGGTGGCGGCGGCGGTCTTGAAATCCAGCCACCGGCCCTCGACGGCGGGGTCGGTCAGGTCGGCGAACTGATCAGGGTACTCGAGCAGCTCGGGCAGCCAGTCGACCTCGATGCCCTCGATGTCCGAGAGGCCGGAGCCGGCAGCGAGCCTCGTGGTGAGGTTGTCGCGGGCCTCGTTGGAAGTCGCGGCCTTCTTGTGCTCGATGGTGACGTTGGGGTTGAGCTCCTCGTATTCGGTGAAGAGGTCCTCGTAGCCGAACTCGTTGAACGTTCCGACAGACAGGGTGACGTCCGCGGTGCCGGTCTCACCTTCGACGCCGGCATTGTCCGATCCGCCGGATCCGCAGGCGGAGAGGGTCAGCGCCAGGCAGGCGGCCGCGGCGGAAAGTGCTGTGATACGTGCTGATTTCTGCACGATGACTCCTTTGTCAGCTGGGTGCCCGCCACCGTGTGGGGCGGGTGAAGGTTCCGGAGCCACCGCTGAGGGTGACCATCGCCGGACGAACGGGTGTGGAACCGGGGGAATGAGGGCGGCACGGACGCCGGAGGGCGCGGCGGGCCACCGCTGAACGGGATACGGACGAAAGCAGACCCTTCGAATGATCTGTTCGGTGGGAGCGCTCTCACGCCGTCGAACCAGAGTTACTGTGACGCGCGCCACTGTCAAGTGGGAGCGCTTCCACGCCATTGCCAGGGAGACCTCATTCCTGCATCGCCCCATGTCAGGGGCTCGTACCTGTCGACCGCCGTGATCGGATCGTTATCTTCCACGCCGTCGTCGGAGGGGTGGACGCCGCCGCTAGAGTGACCTGGATACGCCCGAGATCCGCCTTCCGGCCCGAACCCAGGGACCAACGCACCCCCAGCGGTGCGACGATACGAGGAGCAAGCGCCATGACCGCCGACCAGCCGATCCCCTGGACCATCACCCTCGGCGAGCTCGACGAGAAGATGGGCGTGAAGATCCTCGAGCAGTCCGTCGAGCGGGTCGTCGCCACCATGCCGGTGGAGGGCAACCGGCAGTCGTTCGGGCTGCTCCACGGCGGCGCCTCCCTCGCCGTCGGGGAAGCCGTGGGGTCCTGGGCCGCGGTGATCCATGCGTCCACTCTCGGCAGGACCGCCGTGGGGGTCGACGTCTCGGCGACCCATCACAGGAGCGCGCGGGACGGGGTCATCACCATCACGGCGACACCGCTGCATCTCGGCCGGACGCTCACCACGCACGAGGTGCTCATCACCTCCGAGGACGGCCGTCGGCTGTGCACGCTCCGCATCACCAATCTCCTGCTGGACAAGCCGGCGCCCACGAGTACGGTTGGCCCATGAATCCGTCGAAGCGTTCCCCCGCCCTCCGCCTCGCCGTCGTCGCCGCGGCGGCAGCGGCGGCACTGCTCGGCGGAGCGGCAGCACCCGCCGTGGCTGCTCCCAAGGCCCCCCTCTCCTACGTGGCGCTCGGTGACTCCTACGCCTCCGGGTTCGGGGCGGGCCAGTACGTGAACGCCTGCGGCCAGTCACCCCTCGGCCTGCCCGGCATCCTCGACTCGAAGAAGCAGGTGGAGCTCGTCGCGGACGCCACCTGCGCGGGGGCGACGGTCGTGACGCGGCCGGGCGACGCCATCGACCTCCCCGAGCAGGTGGCGCAGGCCAGCGCCGTCGGCGCCCTGTCGGCACGGACCGACCTCGTGACCATCTCGGCGGGCGGGAACGACGCCGGTTTCGGCCTGATCGCCGGAGCATGCATCACGCGGTCCACCGCCGTGTGCGAGCAGGTCATCGCCGGGCAGAAGGCCACCGCGCTCCCCGTCCTCGGGCGGAATCTCGACGCCCTCTACGATTCCATCGCCGCGGCCGCCCCACGGGCGGAGGTCGTGGTCACGGGCTACCCGCACCTCTTCTCCCCAGAGTTCGGCACGCCGATCATCCCCGTGGCCTCGCAGACGGCCTTCAACGCCGGAATCGACGCGGTGAACGCCGTGATCCGACACCAGGCCGAGGCGAACGGTTTCACCTACGTGGACCTCGTGCGGAAGTTCGACGGTCACGGGCTCGGTTCCCCCGACCCGTGGATCACGTTCACCGCCGGGGCGGACGACAACCTGCACCCGACCGCCGAGGGCTACCGGTCCGGCTACTTCCCCGCGGTCCGCAGCGCGGTGAACCTGGCCCAGCTCCAGCGCTAGGGCGTCGTCCACCCCGGTTCGGTCNGGGCTACCGGTCCGGCTACTTCCCCGCGGTCCGCAGCGCGGTGAACCTGGCCCAGCTCCAGCGCTAGGGCGTCGCCCAGCTTCAGCGCTAGGGCGACGCCCAGCTCCAGCGCTAGGGCGTCGTCCACCCCGGTTCGGTCAGGCGCGCTGTCAGCGCGTCAAGCTCCGCCTGCGTCAGCCCGGCGTCCAGCAGGAACTGCCGGGCGTCGAGGGTGCGGAGCAACTCCTCGAGGTGACCCTGGGCGTCGAGGAGCGTCGCAGCGAGCTCCTCGTCCGTCTTCGGCGGTTCGTGCGGCGTCTCCTGCGAGCGGTAGCGCGCGTTGATCGCCGTCACGGCCTGGGCGTAGTCCGCGGAGATCGCGGCGTCCGGGATGCCGGCCGCGCTGAGCAGCAGGGCCATGACCATGCCCGTGCGGTCCCGGCCGGCCGCACAGTGCACCACCACGCCACCCGCGGGCGCGCCGGCCACCGCGCGGGCGATGCCCGCGAAGCGCTCGGGCCAGCGTTCGAGGTTCGTCCGGTAGTACTTCGGTGTGCTGAGGTAGGGGCCGCAGAGGGCCATGAACTCCTCGTCCGACTGGTCCTCGGTGGGCAGGTTGACGTGGCTGAAACGGTCCAGCACCGCCTGCGGCACCGGGGGGTCCTCGGGCCTGCGACCGAGCTCGAAGCCGTTCCGGAGGTCGATGACGGTTCGCACGCCGTCGTCCCACGCCTGCTGCCAGCCGGCGGCCGTGACCCACTCGTGCCGGCCCATGCGGTACAGCCGCCCCGGCTGGACGCGGCCTTCGTCGTCGCCCGTCCCGCCGAGGTCACGGGCGTTCACGGCCCCGTCCCAGTCGACGGGGGCTGCGGTCGCGGCGGCGGGGCCGGGGGAAGCACTCATGGCGGCAGCGTAGCAATCTTCGCCCGACCCGCCGGCCCTCTCCGCTCCGGCGTGCGCGGCTACACTCGACGGGTGACTTCCGAGCTCCCGGCCCAGGTATCCGACCTCTTCGATCCCACCCGCTGGCGCGTGGTGACGGGCTTCGAGGACTTCACGGACCTGACCTACCACCGCGAGGTGGAGCGCGACCCCGACGGCGCCGTCCTCCGCGATCTGCCGACCGTGCGGATCGCCTTCGACCGCCCGGAGGTGCGCAACGCCTTCCGGCCCCGCACCGTGGACGAGCTGTACCGGGCCATGGATCACGCCCGGATGACCCCCGACGTCGCCACCGTGCTGCTGACCGGCAACGGCCCCAGCCCGCGCGACGGCGGACACGCCTTCTGCTCGGGAGGGGACCAGCGCATCCGGGGCCGTGACGGCTACCGGTACGCCGAGGGCGAGACCCGGGAGTCGATCGACCCCGCCCGTGCCGGGCGCCTGCACATCCTCGAGGTGCAGCGGCTGATGCGCACCATGCCGAAGGTCGTCATCGCCGTCGTCAACGGGTGGGCGGCCGGGGGTGGCCACAGCCTCCACGTGGTGGCCGACCTGACCATCGCCTCGGCGCAGCACGGGCGCTTCAAGCAGACGGACGCGACCGTGGGCAGCTTCGACGCCGGCTACGGATCGGCGCTCCTCGCGCGCCAGATCGGCCAGAAGAAGGCGCGGGAGATCTTCTTCCTCGCGCGGGAGTACTCCGCCCGGGAGATGGTGGAGATGGGCGCCGTGAACGAGGCGGTGGACCACGCCGAGCTCGAGACCACGGCCCTCGCCTATGCCGCGGACATCGCACGTCAGAGCCCCCAGGCCCTCCGCATGCTGAAATTCGCCTTCAACCTGGCCGACGACGGCCTGGCGGGCCAGCAGGTGTTCGCCGGTGAGGCCACCCGCATGGCCTACATGACGGACGAGGCGGTGGAGGGCAAGGAGGCGTTCCTGGAGAAACGCGCTCCCGACTGGTCCTCGTTCCCCTACTACTTCTAGGAGCGGCGTGGAACTGCTGCCCGTCCACACCCCCGAAGGCTTCGACCCCCTCGGACTGCTGAAGCCCCTCGCCGCCGCGCTGGCCGGTGAGGGCCCAGCCGTCGCGCCCCACGCCGATGCCGCCGCGACCTTCGCCGAGACCCTCCCCAATGACGAGATCGCGGCGGTGATCAGCACGTCGGGTTCCACGGGCACGCCGAAGCGCACCATGCTGAGCGTGGACGCCCTCGCCGCCTCGGCCATGGGCACCGCGTTCGCGCTCAGGGCCGAGGGCCAGTGGCTCCTCACCCTGCCGGTCCACTACGTCGCCGGTTTCCAGGTGCTCGTGCGCTCCCTCTTCGCGGGCACGCAGCCCTGGGTGATGGACACCTCCGCAGGCTTCACGCCCGCTGCGTTCACCGACGCCGCGGCCGAACTGACCGATCAGGTCCGCTTCACGTCCCTCGTCCCCACGCAGCTGCACCGCCTGCTCGTGGACCCCCCGCCCGAGACGCTGCGCCTCCTTCGCCGCTTCGACGCGATCCTCCTCGGTGGCGCTCCCGCAGGGGCGCCGCTCCGCGCCCTGGCACGCAGCCACGACCTGAAGATCGTCGAGACGTACGGCATGAGCGAGACCTGCGGCGGGTGCGTGTACGACGGCGTTCCGCTCGACGGCGTGGATCTCCGCTCCGAGGACGGGCGGCTGTCCATCGGCGGTTCCGTCCTCGCGGACGGGTACCTGGGGGCGCCGGAGCTGACGCGTGAGAAGTTCGTGTTCACGTCGGGGCAGCGCTGGTTCACCACCGACGACGCCGGGGAGGTCGGCGACGACGGCACGGTCACCGTGCACGGGAGGCTGGACGACGTCATCATCACCGGGGCGTTGAAGGTCTCCGCCGCCATGGTGACGGCCGTGATCGAGCAGCTCGCCGGCGTCGAGCAGGCGATGGTGCTGGGGATCAGCAGCGACGAGTGGGGCACCGCCGTGGCGGCCGCCGTCGTGGGTGACGTCGAGGCCGAGGTCATCCGCCAGGCCGTGCACGTCGAACTGGGAGCGCACGCCGTGCCCAAGGCGATCGTGACGCTCGACGCGTTCCCGCTGCTGCCCGGCGGCAAACCGGACCGCCGCACCATCCTCTCGCTCCTCGAACGCGCCTGACCGCGTCCGCTCCACCCGACCAGAAGGAACATCCGTGGCGACTGCCGCTCAGTGGCTCGAAGGAGCCCGCCCCCGCACGCTTCCCATGGCCTTCGCGCCCGTGATCATCGGAAGTGCAGCTGCCTTCGGGCTCGGATCGTTCAAGCCGCTCAACGCCGTTCTCGCGGCGCTCGTCTCCGTGCTGCTGCAGGTCGGCGTGAACTACGCGAACGACTACTCGGACGGCATCCGCGGCACGGACGACGAGCGCGTGGGCCCGCTGCGGCTCACCGGCTCGGGCGCCGCGAAGCCCGGTCAGGTCAAGGCCGCCGCCTTCGCGTGCTTCGGCCTCGCGATGCTCGCGGGTCTGGCCCTCGTGATCCTCGCGCAGTCCCTGGTGCTGATCCTCGTGGGCGTGGGCTGCATCGCCGCGGCCTGGGGGTACACCGGCGGCAAGAACCCCTACGGGTACCGCGGCCTCGGCGACGTCTTCGTGTTCGTGTTCTTCGGACTCATCGCGACCCTCGGCACCACCTTCACGCAGGCCAACGCGGTGAGTGCCGCCGCCTGGGTGGGAGCCATCTCCACGGGCCTCATCGCGACGGCCCTGCTCATGGCCAACAACGTGCGCGACATCCCGACGGACCGCGCGGTGGGCAAGAGGACGCTCGCGGTGCGCCTCGGCGACCCCGCCGCCCGCGTCACGTACGTCATGATGCTCGCGGCGGCCGTGCTGCTGCCGCTCTTCCTGAGCAACGAGTACCCGTGGGTGCTGGTGGTGCTGCTGCTCATCCCCGCCTGCCTCATGCCGAGCTGGCTGATGCTGAAGGGCAAGAAGCGCAAGAGCCTGATCCCGGTGCTGAAGCAGACCGGTCTGATCAACCTGGCGTTCAGCGTGCTGTTCGCGGCGGGCATCGTCATCAGCAGGCAGATCGCCTGACGCCTTGCGCCGACGTCGTAGGACGGCCCGTCAGGCGGACGGGTCGCGGGGCTTGCGGTCCGCGTTGACCGGCATGTTCGGGTCGAGGGCGTCCTCGGCGGCGGCGTCGTCGAGCTCCACGGCCGACCGGACGGGAGGTGCGCCGGGGGTGAAGCGACGCTGCAGGGTGGCCGCGGCGTCGTCGCGCAGCGTGCGGGCGAAGAGGTACGTGACGCACCAGGCGAGGATCGCGGCGAGCACCGCGGAGACGAAGAGCCCGATCCCCAGCAGCACGCACGCCACGTAGAACACGACGATCAACAGCAGGCGCAGTGCAGTGAATTTGAGGAAGGCCACGCTCCAAGTTTACTCGCCTACACTTGGCGCATGCCCCGCCTCCTGCTCTTCGCCGCGATCCTGGGGGTCGCCGTCATCATCTACGCACTCATCGATTGCGTCATGAGCAGGAAACACGATGTGCGGAGTATCTCGAAGACCGCGTGGTTCGTGACCATCCTGGTTCTGCCCCTCATCGGCGCGGGAATGTGGTTCCTGCTCGGCCGTCCGCGCAACGAGGGCCCGTCCGGACCGCGGCGCCCCGCTCCCCGCAAACCGACCGCGCCCGACGACGACCCCGCCTTCCTCCAGAACCTCGAGACCCAGCGCCGCCAGCAGGCGCGCGAGAAGGAACGGCGCCTCCGCGAGCAGCAGGAGAAGGCCCGCGAAGGCAAGACCGGAGACGCCGGCAAGGACTCCCCCACCGACGACGGCAAGCACGACGGCGAGGGCAACGACGACGCCGGCTCCGGCCCGGCGGGGGCGCACCGCCCCTGAGCGCAGTCCCACCGACGCACCGCCTCTGACCTCCGCACCTCGTTCGTCTCCGCGGGGTATCGCCCTGGCCTCCGCTCCCGTGGATCCACATGCCACCCCCGCCGAATCCCCGGCGTCCGGATCAGTCACCCGAGTGCCTGCCGGGCTGATTCTGCACGCACCTGACTCCCCGATCGACTGCCTGCCGTCCTGTGCGCGTCGGCGGCGCCGGGTGACCGACGGCCGCACCGTCCGCCCGTCCGCGCATCGGCTCACACTCAGTCCGGTCCGACGGTGCGGACCATGGCACGAGGCCTGCTTCGTCGCTCTGGTCGAGGAGCGCTTCCCCAAGGCATGCAACGACACGGTCGTCATGTCGATCCGAGGCCAGCTCGGCTCACGCGGTTCGTCAACTTCTGGTGACGTGGCGTTCGGTTCTCGGCGATCGGCTGGAGCCTGAGGAGGGCTGTCTTCCACTGCAGGACGAGTCATCCGCCTGTGGCTGGGCATGGCCCGAGATACGAGTGCAGAGGCGTCCATCTGCGGGCGAGCCACTAAGCCCGATGACGTTGATCCGCGCGTCGAGCCCCGAGTCCATCGGTCCACAGTTGACTGTTAACACCGTACCTCCGTAGTGTGCTTCTGGTCACGTCCGTCAGTGTGAGGTCAATGATGATGTTCCACCCCCGACTTGTGTGCTCGTCCATCAGTTTTCGACACCTGAGCCTTCCGGCTGCCCTCAGCACCATGAGGAGGCTTGGTTTCTCCACGCTGGATCTGGGTGCTCTCCCAGGCGTTTGCGATCACGTGCCCTTCGTTCTGAACGCCGAGGCGGTGGAGGGTGTCAGCTCCACCATTCGGTCCGCTGGGATGGATGTCTCGTCGATCAACGCGGACATCGGCGATCTCACAATGGTCCTCGACCCCGGAGCCGCCACACGACGCGAGGAACATCTCGACCTGCTGCTGGGGCTGGCCGTGAACGTCGATGCGCCTGCCCTGGTCCTTCCCTGCGGAGCCCAGTCTCGAGAACCGGTTGACACCCTCAGGAGAGACATGGTGCGTATGGCAGACGCGCTCGAGGAGGCTTCACGACGTGCTGCAGCTGTCGGAGTAGAGATATGGGTGGAAGCACCGCACTTCTACCGCCTGTGCTGGGACCTGGATCGGACCGTCGATCTTCTGGCGCACCTACCCGGGACCGTGGGTCTTGTCATGGATTTCAGTCACCTCGAGGCCTCGGGTGCAGATGCCGTCGAGTACGTCGAGATCTTCCGGCAGAGGATCCGTCACGTACACCTCCGGGATGCCGTCGCCGGTGATATCAATCGCAGCATCGGCAGGGGGACCGTCGACTTCGAGGCCGGCCTCAGAGCGTTGGAGGTATCCGGATACGACGGTCGCTTCTCCCTCGAACTCGAGACCCGGGACGTCATCGATGATGAGCGTCCACAGGCGACCGCGGCGGCCGCAACCTATATCTCCCAACTCCTCGGCTCCCCCGCGGCATGACTCCCGTGCCCGTTCGGGCACTTCCCCTGATCCAGCACCTGAACCCGTTCCACGACAAGCACCAGCAAGAGCACCATGACCAGTACAGGAGCATCATGCCCAGCGCCCAACGAACCGCCGTCATCACCGGAGCGACCTCTCCCCGCGGAATCGGCATCACCACCGCCCGCCGCTACGCGCAGGACGGGTGGGCCATCGTCGTCCTGGACCTCAATGGCGAAACGTCCGCGAAGGTCGCCACGGAGATCAGCAAGGAATTCGGTGTACCCGGATTCGGCTACGCAGTCGACGTCACCAGCGAGCCCTCCGTCACTGCAGCCCGAGCTGCCGTCGCAGCCCACATCTCAGCCGGCAACCTGCCTCCCGTCGGCGCCGTGGCGAACATCGCAGGCATCACCTCACCCGTCCCCTTCCTCGAGACCACCCTCGACTTGTGGAACAAGGTCATGGCCGTCAACGCCACCGGCACGTACCTGGTGACAAAGGCCTTCCTGCCTGCCATGCTCGAGAACGGGTGGGGCCGCATCGTGAACATGTCCTCCGTCTCCGCGCAGCGCGGCGGCGGTGTCTTCGGCAAGGTCCCCTACTCCGCAGCCAAGGCCGCGATCCTCGGCTTCACCAAAGCACTGGCCCGGGAACTGGCCGATAGCGGCGTCACCGTCAACGCCGTCACCCCAGGGGCCGTCGACACCAACATCCGGGTCGGCAGCACCCCAGAACAGGAAGCGGCCCTCGCCCGGGACATCCCCCTGGGTCGCACCGCGACGACGGACGAAATCGCCGGAGTCATCGCCTTCCTATCCTCTGATGACTCCTCCTACCTCACCGGCACCACGATCGACATCAACGGCGGAAGCCACATTCATTAGGTCCGGCTCTCTTCCCCTCCGTGGCATGCGGTCGATGGGTAGTTGGCACGCGGCCTGATGGACACATCGCGTTGGCCCCTTTGCCGACCCAGCCGCCCGGAGAACCTCCAACGAACGCGCCGTCTGTCAACTGTTGACAAGTAATGTGCCCCGGGTCACACTTGTGTGAACGCAGTGTTAACAGTCGACAAGCCCTTCTGAGTAAAGGATCACGATGAGCAACGAAGCTCTCCAGATGCGAGGCCACGTTCACGGAACGAAGGATGCCCGCAAAGTCGCCGTCGGATCAGGCGTCGGCGCCGTCATCGAAACCTACGACTTCATCGGCTTCGGAACCGCCGCAGCCCTCTACTTCGGACCGGCGTTCTTCCCCGGCGCCGATCCGGTCACAGCCACCCTGGCCTCGTTCGCCACCCTGGGCGTCGGCTTCGCTGCCCGCCCGCTTGGAGGCATCATTGGTGGCCACCTCGGGGACAAGGTAGGCCGCAAGCCCGTCCTCGTGGCCTCCCTGATCATCATGGGTCTGGCGACCTTCGCCATCGGGCTCCTGCCCACGTACGAGACCGTGGGCATCCTCGCCCCGATCCTTTTGGTCATTGTCCGCATCATCCAGGGCCTGGCGTTCGGTGCCGAATGGGGGGGCGCAATCCTCATGAGCTACGAACACGCCCCCTGGAAGTCCAAGGGCAAGTACACCGGCATCGTCCAGGCAGGCTTCCCCGTCGGACTCCTCCTGGCGAACCTCGTCTTCCTCGCCAGCGCCAACCTCATCGGGGACTGGGCCTGGCGCATACCGTTCCTTGCCAGCATCGTGCTCGTTGCCGTCGGCCTGATTATCCGGTCCAAGGTGCCTGAGTCCCCCGTTTTCGAGGACGTCAAGGAACAGGGCGACATCGTTCGGAACCCCATCGTCCAGGTCGTTCGCCAGGACTGGCGCAGCATCGTGCGTGGCATCTGCCTCCGCGTCGCCGAAACAGCCGGCTACGCCGTCGCCGTGACCTACATGATCTCCTACCTGAACACGACGGAGCTGGCGACACGGACCGAAACCCTGACGTCCCTCTGCGTGGCCTCGTTCATCGGCATCTTCGCCACCATGGCATGGGCGCGCCTCACCGACCGCATCGGACGCCGACCCCTCTACGTGTGGTCCTGCGCATTCGCCGCCCTCTTCGGCATCCCCATGTTCCTGCTCGCCAACACCGGCCTGTTCATCTGCGTGATGATCACCATCGTCATCTCCTACGCCGTCTGCCAGAACTCACTGGCCGGCGCTCAGGGAGCATGGTTCCCCGAACTCTTCCAGGCCAAGACCCGGGCATCCGGAGCTTCGCTCGCCTACCAGATCTCGGCCATGGTGTCCGGCTTCACGCCCTTCATCACCACCCTGCTCTACATCCAGCTCGGCTGGCTCGGCCCGGCACTGCTCTTCTCCACCTACGCCCTCATCGGCCTCGTCGCAGCGCTGATGACCCGAGAGACCTGGGGACCGAAGGAACGACAGCTCGCCGAGGAAGCCGGTAAGAACGTCCCCCTCCCCCAGCACGTCTGACAACCCCTCTGCCTGATACTTCTGACCGATACCGCTTCCGGGAACCAGAAAGAGCACCCATGACTCTGACATCCAGCCCCGCCACCAGCGCCCGACCCACAAACGGCCCCAGCACTACCGCCGCGGACACCACTGTGAGCGGCGCCGACCACCCCGATTTCAGCGCCCGCGTCGCCGCCGTCGAGGCGGCCGCCTACCGGGCCCGCCACTACGCACTCAACATGGGCGAAGTGCAGGGCCAGGGCTACGTCGGTCAGGCGCTGGGTTCCGCGGACATGTTCGCTGCCGTCTACGCCGACCAGCTGCGCTTCCGCCCCGCAGACCCGCACTGGACCGGCCGCGACCGGTTCCTGCTCTCCACCGGCCACTACGCCATCGGGCACTACGCCGCGCTGGCCGAAGCCGGCATCATCCCCCTCCATGAGCTCGAGACCTACGGGTCCGATGATTCCCGGCTGCCCATGTCCGGCATGGCCTCCTACACCCCCGGCATGGAGATCTCCGGCGGGTCCCTCGGGCACGGACTCGGCGTCGCCGTCGGCCTGGCACTGGGACTGCGGCTGCAGGGCTCCGAGTCGAGGATCTTCAACTTCCTCTCGGACGGCGAACTCGACGAGGGATCAACCTGGGAAGCGGCCATGGGAGCCCACCACCACCAGCTCGGCAACCTCACCGCTTTGGTCGACATGAATGCGCTGCAGGCCGACGGCGCCACCAAGACCGTGCTCAGCATCGAACCTGCCGCTGACAAGTGGGCGGCCTTCGGCTGGCACACCCAACGCGTGAACGGCAACGACGCCACGGCTCTCCTGGAAGCGCTCGACAACATTGCCCGCGAAGCCGCCCCCACCGGACGTCCCTCCGTCATCCTCTGCGACACGAAGGTCGGCAAAGGCGTGCCTCTGCTCGAGGAGCGGGAGAAAGCCCACTTCATGCGCATCGAAGAACACGAATGGCAGATCTGCCGTGAGCAGCTCACCGCCGGAGACGAAGGAAAGGCCGCGCAATGAGCACCACCACCAGCACCACCACCGAGGCCCCCGACACCACGGCTGCCGTGAAGCCGAAGCTCAAGACCTCCGCCATGATCGCCTCCTTCGCCGATCCCGGACAGAAGACCGCCCCGGCACCATTCGGGCACGCACTGGTCAAGGCAGCGGAGCACAACCCCAAGATCGTCGGTCTGACCGCGGACCTCGGCAAATACACGGACATGCACATCTTCGCGAGGGCCTACCCTGACCGGTTCTTCCAGATGGGCATGGCCGAGCAGCTCCTCTTCGGAGCCGCCGCAGGGATGGCCGAAGCAGGACTGGTTCCCTTCGCTTCGACCTACGCGGTGTTCGCCGCCCGACGTGCCTATGACTTCCTGTGCCTGGACATCGCAGAACCGAACCTCAACGTCAACATCGTCGGCGGGCTTCCCGGGCTGACTACCGGATACGGGCCGAGCCACCAGGCAACAGAAGACATCGCCATTTTCCGCGGCATGCCGAACCTCACCATCGTGGACCCCTGCGATTCCCTCGACATCGAGCAGGCCGTTCCCCAGCTCGCCGCCTCCGACGGACCGACGTACCTTCGCCTGCTCCGAGGTAACGTCCCGACCGTGCTCGACGAGTACGACTACACGTTCGAGCTCGGCAAAGCCAAGGAACTCCGCCCCGGAAGAGACGTCCTGTTCATCTCCAGCGGCCTCATGACGATGCGGGCGCTGCAGGCCGCCCAGGACCTGGCCTCCCACAACGTCGACGTCGCAGTGCTCCACTCCCCCACCATCAAGCCGTTCGACGACGAGACCGTGCTTCGTGAGCTCGGCAAGGACCGCCTGGTGGTGACACTGGAGAACCACACCGAGATCGGCGGCCTGTTCGAGACCGTTGCCGGCGTCGCCGTCCGCAACGGTGCCTGCAGCAAAATCGTGCCGATCGCGCTGCCTGACCTGTTCCTCGACGCCGGCGCCCTCCCAACCCTGCACGAACGGTACGGTCTGTCCCGCGACCGCATCGTTCAGAAAGTCCTCAGCGAACTGGCGTAGCCCAGCCCAAATCCTTACTGAAAGATGTCGGAAGCCGCCACTGTGAAAGACCGGTCGATCCGTAAGATCAATGTCAACAAATAAATGTCGACATTCACCACCGGCGAAGGGCCCATCATGACGGCAGCACCACCATCACTCCTTGGAGGACTGGAAAAGAACAATCTCCGCCAACTGGCGCTGACCGCGTTGCGGCGTGCCATCACGACCGGAGAGCTGGCTCCGGGAACGCATCTGGTCGAGACGGAACTGTCGGAAAAGCTTCAGATCAGCCGGGGCACGTTGCGCGAAGCCATGCGGCAGCTGCAACAGGAAGGGCTCATCTCCGCTGGAGCGCGGGGACGGTTGTCCGTCCGTCACCTCGGCAGCTCCGATGTCCGCGATATCTTCCAGGTACGAGCGGCCCTGGAGGGACTGGCTGCCCGGATGCTGTCCGAGCAGAGCGATCGGGGTGCGATCGTGCGCGAGCTGGAGGACGGTATTGAGCGCATGGAGGAGTCGGCGGACGGTGCCCTGGACGACCGCATCGAAGCTGACCTGCACTTCCACCAGACGCTCTGCACCCTTACCGGCAACCAGACCCTGTTGCACTCCTGGAAGTCACTCGAGGGCTCGATCCGCATGAGCGTCATGTATGCCGGGGTGCACCAGGCCCTGAGCAATATGAGTCCACACCGGCACGCAGGCATCGTGATGGCGATCAAGATCGGCGACGCACCCGGAGCAGCCCGCGCAGTCGAGGAACACATGTACGAAACAGCACAGGTCCTCACCGGCAACGGCCGCTGAGTTAACGCACCGGTAGGACCTGGCGTGCCGAGCTACGCTGTCCTGCCTACCGAGCAGGACCCCGTCAGTCGACCGCCGCCGTAGGGCGCCGATTGAGCGTCCGCCGGTGGTTCTTGTCGGGTAGGCAGTTGCTTCGAGCAGGAAGTGCGCGGCGTCATCGAGGGCTTTGTGTGCTTCGGGGAGTTGGTCCTGACGCATCGGCCAGATGCGGACCAGTCCGGGCCATGCGTCCAGGCTGACTCGTACACGGTTCTCGGACCGGAGGTCAAGGACTGGTCCGCTGTTCAGGAGGTCAAGACCCTCCTTGTTCCTCAGGCCCATCACATGCGAAAGGCCCCGCAGCGATGATTGCTGCGGGGCCTCGTGGCCGTTCACGTGGTGCTCAGCCCGCGTAGCTGTGCAGTCCCGCGAAGTAGATGTTGACGATCGTGAAGTTGAAGACGATGCAGAGGTAGCCGACGATCGACAGCCAGGCCGCCCTCGTACCGGTCCAGCCGCGCGTCGCACGGGCGTGGAGGTAGCCCGCGTAGACGGTCCAGATCACGAACGTCCAGACCTCCTTGGTGTCCCAGCCCCAGTAGCGTCCCCAGGCCTGCTCGGCCCAGATGGCACCTGCCATGAGCGTGAAGGTCCAGCCCACGAAGGCCACGGCGTTCAGGCGGTAGGAGAGGTTCTCGAGGCTGAGAGCGGAGGGTACGAGCCGGAGGAATTTGGCGCCGTCCGCCTTGCCCGCGAGCAGCTTCGCCTCGCGGTTGGTCTGCAGGAGCTGCAGCACGGACATCGCGAAGGTGATGGTGAACAGTGCCGAGGACGCCACGGCGATGGAGACGTGCACCACGAGCCAGTAGCTCTGCAGGGCCGGGATCAGGCGCGCCACGGGCGTGGGGAAGCCGACGGTGGCGGCACACAGCATGATGACCACGAGGCCGATCACGAAGGACCCGATGAAGCGGAGGTCCTTCCGCGTGAGCGCGACGAGGAAGATGACGGCGACGAAGAAGGCGCCGGTGGTGCAGAACTCGTACATGTTGCCCCACGGCACGCGGTGCGCGGCGAGGCCGCGAGTCACCACGGCGGCACCATGGATGACGGCGGCGAGCACCGTCAGCGAGACGGCGACGCGCGCGATCCCGCGACGTTCGCCGGACCCGTAGTCCATGGAGTCGTCGGCCGTGACGGGGGCTGCGGGCGCAGTGACGGACGCTCCGGCATTGCCGCGTGCTCCCACTCCTGCGAGGACGGGCGCCGCCTTCTCGCTCGCCAGGCGGCTCTCGAGCGAACCGATGGTCGAGCTGGACCGCACGAGATCGAGCACGAAGAAGATCAGGGCCACCACGTAGGCGATGGACGCCAGGAGCATGAAGAGCTCACTGACCTGTCCGAGCTCTTCGTTGACTGGTACTGGCATCAGTTGTCCTTCGAGTTGAGATGTGTCTGCCCCGTGCCGGAGGCAGGTCCTGCGCCGACGTCCTGCTTACCATCGTCCTCCGCCGCGGCGCCCTGCACCAACCAGCGGTCCGCGAGCAGCTTGCGCACCGCGGCACCCTCGGCGGGTAGCCTGTGGTCCTCGCCGCGCGCCAGGAGCCCGTACTCCACCATGAGGCGGCCGTCCGGGTGTTCGCCGGTCCGCACCCAGAGCCTGCGGCGTCCGATGAAGAGCGACGCCGTGAGACCCAGCAGGGCGAGGGTCGAGAAGACCAGCGCGCCGATCTCCCCGGGATCGTGGTGGATGTCGAGGGCCACGTAGCGCCGCAGGCCGTCGAACGTGATGGAACCCTTCCCCTCGGGGAGGTCGTAGGTCTGGCCGACGCCGAGCACGATCCCGCCGTCGTCGTTGTTCCTGCTGTTGAGCTCGGTCAGGTTCTCCGTGTCGAGGACGTACACGTTCTCGGGGGTGCCGTCGTCGAGCCCGAGGTCGCCGTAGTAGGAGTTCAGGTTGAGCTGCGGGTTGAAGGGGTCCGGGTCCCGCGAGAAGGAGACGCCCTCCTCGTCCACGAAGGCCGTGGGCAGGAAGAACCCCACGAATCCGAGCTGGTCCGGCTGGGCATCCGGCGCCTTGACGACCATCAGCGACGTGTACATGCCGTCCGAGGGGACGGACACCACGGGACCTTCCGAGGCGATGTTGCCCTCGCCGTCGCGCACCGTCACCACGGGCGCGTACCCGTTGCCGACGAGGTACACGTTGGTGCCGCCGATGGTCAGGGGCGCGTTGACCTTCAGCACCTCCGAGGTTTCGGGCTCCCCCGGCCCGTCCTGGGTGGTGAGGTTCGCGGTGAAGTCGAGCGGCTGCCCGTAGCTGCTCTGCTGCTCGCGGTCGAAGCGGACGTCGAAGGAGTCGAGCCTGATCGAGTAGGGCTCGAGCTGGTCGTCCGAGAAGTTGGAGCCCGGGCTGAAGCTGTCGTAGCCGATCAGCGTGTTCACGAAGCTGTCGCCCTCGACGATCACCTTCTGCCCGTTGTACCCGAACAGGCCGCCGACGGCGACGGAGATGAGCACGCCGATCAGCGACGTGTGGAACACGAGGTTGCCGAGTTCCTTCGACAGGCCGCGCTCCGCACCGATGGACGGGCGGTCGGTGGCGGCGTCGCGCACGTCCACGCGGTAGCCGCGCTTGCGCAGCAACACCGCGGCCTCCTGGGCGGCGGACGACGGCGTGAGCCCGGCTGCGCGCACCTGGTGCGCCGGCACCTCGAGCGTGCCGTAGACCGGCAGCCGGGAGAGCCGCTTGGGCGTGCGCGGCGGCGTCGACCGGACGGCCTTCGAGTGCGCGATCGCCCGCGGGATCACGCAGCCGATGAGCGAGACGAAGAGCAGAAGGTAGATGGAGGAGAACCAGACGGAGGAGTAGACGTCGAAGAGCTGGAACGCATCGAGGACGGGGCCGGTGTCAGGGTTGTCCTGGAGGTACTGGGTGACCACCGCGGGGTTCGCGGGACGCTGCGGGAACAGCGAACCCGGCACCGCGGCGACGGCGAGGAGCAGCAGCAGGAACAGCGCCGTCCGCATGCTCGTCAACTGCGTCCACGCCCACCGCAGGGTACCCACGAAGCCGAGTGTGGGCAGCACGACGTCGGACCCGGGGCGTCCTGCACCGTCGGTCCGTCGGTCCTGCGTGAGGTCCTGCTTCACCGTTCCTCTTCCGTCACTGTCATCGTTCGTCGTCGTTCGTCGTCGTTCGTCGTCGTTCGCGGCCCTGCGGGGGCGTCATCCTCTCAACGCCCGAGCCGCCGTTCGCGGTCCCGTTCACTGCTGCCCGTCAGATCGGCAGCACCACGTTCCCGATCACCAGGTCCTGCAGCCGGGTCACCCAGAGGTTCCAGACACCGGTGACCATCAGGACGCCGACCAGCACCAGGAGGCCGCCGCCCGCGCGCTGCAGCAGCAGCCGGTGCCGCCGGAAGAATGCCATGGCCCCCATGCCCCGCCGCACACCGAGGGCCACGAGGAGGAACGGCAGGCCGAGGCCCAGGCAGTACACGAACGTCAGCACCGCGCCTTTCAGCGCCGAGGCGTCGTCGCCGGAGATCGCGAGGAGCTGCACCGCTCCGAGGGTGGGGCCGATGCACGGTGCCCACCCGAGGCCGAACGTCACTCCGAGCAGCGGCGCCCCGAGGAGCCCCGCGGGTACACGGGCGTGGACGCGGCTCTCACGCTGGAACCAGGAGAGGCCACCCATGAAGACCACGCCGAGGAGGATCACCACCACACCGAAGACCTGGATCAGCCAGCCCTGCGAGACCGTCAGGAAGGCTCCCAACTGACCAAACAACGTGCCGTAGGCCATGAAGACCACGGAGAACCCGAGCACGAAGAGCCCGATACCGGCGACCATCCGCCCGCGCCTCTGCTTCTCGAGATCCACCCCGGTGAGCCCCGTGACGTACCCGAGGTACCCCGGCACGAGCGGGAGTACGCACGGGGAGGCGAAGGAGACCAGTCCGGCGAGCAGTGCGACGGGCAGCGCGAGCAGCATGGACCCGTTCAGCACGGTGTCGGCGAAGGCGTTCCCGGCCACGAGGGGAACCGACGCGCTGAGGGAGCCCGTCATGGTCGGCGCCGCAGCGGCGCGTCAGCTCTCGAGCGCATCGCTGATCAGAGCGTCCAGCGTGCTGCGGTCCGCGAGCCCGAGGATGCGCGCCGAGACGCGGCCCTCGCGGTCGAGCACGATCGTGGTGGGAACAGCCGTGGGAGGCACGTACTGGGTCATGTCCAGCAGCACCCCGCCGTTCTTGTCGGCGAAGCTCTTGTACGGGATGGCGAAGCTGCGCTCGAAGGCCTCGGCGGTGGCCTGCTCGTCGCGGATGTTGACGCCGTAGAAGGCGGCACCCTGCGGTGCGTACTCCTCGTGCAGGGAGACGAGGTCCGGTGCCTCCTCGCGGCAGGGCGCACAGGACGCGTACCAGAAGTTGAGCACGGTCACCTGGCCGTCCCAGTCGGCACTGGAGACCTCGGTGCCGTCGAAGAGTGCCCCCTCGATCGCCACGGGCTCCCCGCGCTCGCTCGCGGCGTACTCCGTCACCGAGCCGTCACCGGCGATGTAGTTCTTGCCGTCACCCGCTGCCGCCTGCTGCGCCAGCGGATCATCGGCCGTGCAGGCGGTGAGCGCGAGTGACACCGGAACGACGACGCCGAGGAGCACCCGGAGCACTCCTGTACGGCGGTTGCCCTGGCGGCGGGAGATGGTGGTCACAGCTTCTTCCGTTCATTTCTACGACGTGTAGTAATTCTATTACGCCCCGGGGACATTCGCGGCACCGGGCAGCAGATCGGCGCACGGCTCGGCGTAGCGGACACGCCGGACGACGTCGCCGTCGAAGTCGAGCGACGTGACCGACGTCAGGGTGCACTCACGCTGGCGCGGGTCGTGCCAGAGGCGCCGCTGCTCCGCCGCGAGCCTCGTGACCCAGATGGGCAGCTGATGGCTCACCATGATGGCCTCGGGCGGGCGCTCGGCGTCGCTCCCCGCCAGCGCAAGGGCGCGCAGCCGTGCGTCGTGCACGCCGGCCAGGACGCGATCGGCCTGGAGGGTGTACGGCTCGCCCCACGACGGACGGAAGGGGTTGACGAGCAGTGGCCAGTAGCGTGGCTGCCGCAACCTGCTCTTGATCCGCGACATGCCCTCGAAGCGGTTCTCCGCCTCGATGATGCGATCGTCCGTCTCGATCTCGAGGCCCAGGGCGTCGGCGACGGGCTGCGCTGTCTCCTGGGCCCGCGTCAGTGGCGAGGCGACGAGGTGCACGATCGCCGCGCCGTCGGCCTGCTGTCGGGCGAAGTGCTCCGCGACCTGTGACGCCATCCGGCGGCCGAGGTCCGAGAGGTGGAACTCCGGGAGCCGTCCGTAGAGGACTCCGTCCGGGTTGTGGACCTCTCCATGGCGCACCAGGTGCACGGTTGATCGCTGCATGGATCCAGTTTCCCGCATCCGCACACACCTCGGCCAATCGCGGATGGGTGGGCAGCCCGGCCTCCTCCGTGAAGGAGTGTGTCGCGGCGCGCTGGACGCCGAGCGCCCCCTCGGAATAAAACATGCATACGCATGCTTTTGTAGTGCGTACATACCCACACACTTCCCAGGAGATCACCATGACCGTTCCCTCAGGCCTCACTTCCGGCACCTGGTCCTTCGACCCCGCACACAGCGAGGTCGGTTTCAGCGTCCGTCACGCCGGTATCAGCAAGGTGCGCGGCTCCTTCAAGGACGTCGATGCGTCGCTGACCGTCGGCTCCTCGCTCGAGGACTCGACCATCAGTGCCACCATCAAGACCGCCTCCTTCACCTCCGGTGACGAGAACCGCGACGGACACGTCAAGGGCGCCGACTTCTTCGACGTCGAGCAGTTCCCCGACATGACCTTCGTCTCCACCTCGCACGCCGGCTCGGGCGAGACCTACACCATCACCGGTGACCTGACCATCCGCGGCATCACGAAGTCCGTGGTGCTCGACGCCGAGTTCAACGGCGTGGCCGTGGATCCCTTCGGTGCAACCCGCGCCGGTGTCTCCGCGTCGACGACCATCTCCCGCAAGGACTTCGGCCTGACCTGGAACGCCGCCCTCGAAGCCGGTGGCGTGCTCGTCGGCGACAAAGTGACCATCACCATCGAGGCCGCCTTCGTGGCTCCGGCTCCCGCCACCGTCTGATCCCTCCGTCCGACCTGAGCGTCGGACACGCCCCGCGCATCCGCTTCCCGGACAGCGAGGCATCCGCCGCCGGCCGGCGTCGTC
Source organism: Arthrobacter sp. TJ-266 (assembly GCF_058269115.1). Lineage (NCBI taxonomy): Bacteria > Bacillati > Actinomycetota > Actinomycetes > Micrococcales > Micrococcaceae > Arthrobacter > Arthrobacter sp. TJ-266. The sequence continues at coordinate 405,206 of NZ_JBZCNC010000001.1, read as the reverse complement.
CCCACGGACGACGCCGGCCGTCGTCGTTCCTGGCGCTTCACCACGTGAGCCCCTCCCTCACCGATCGCCGCTGCCGAGGGTGGGCGCCGCTCTGGTGCGGCTCGAAGGCGACGAACTAGGGTGATGGTGATCGATCACCAGTGCACCGCGCAGGGAACGTCCGATGGGGGCACCGGCGGCGGGCAGCAGCAGACATCACGACGGAGGACGCCGCAATGAGCACGCCACAGGACAACCCGAACGGACCGGGCTGGAGCGCGCCCGGAGGCAAGGCCAGCGGGGCCGGCCAGCCGAACCAGTACGGCAGCCCCGAGCAGAACACCTACGGGCAGCCGAACCAGGGGAACTACGGCTACCAGGCGGCCCAGCCCTCGGGCTACGCCTACCCCACCCAGGGTGGGGGAACCTACGCGGGTGCTCCGACAGACAAGGGGCCGGCGCCCAAGGAGGTCATGCGGGCCTACTACCTGATCCTCGCCGCCGGTGCCCTCTATCTTCTGTCGGCCATCGTCTCGGCGCTGATCACGGACGTCCCGGACGTGGCAGGCGCGTCCGTGGGCATTGGTGTGGGTATCGTCTTCGCCGTAGTCGTCGCCGCCGTCTACGTGGTGCTGGCCGTCTTCATCCGGAAGGGCCAGAACTGGGCTCGCATCACCGCCACGGTCCTCGCGGCTCTCAACGCATTGGGCCTGCTCGCCACGTTCCTTCTCCTGCCCCTCATGCAACAGATGTCCGAGGCCGCGGCCCAGCCCATGCCGGAGACCTCGGGGCTCAACCTGGGGCTGAGCGTGATCGTCATGCTTCTCGGGGTTGCCGGCGTCGTCATGACCTACCTGAAGCCGGCCCGCCCGTACTTCGCACCGCGGCAGCTCGGGTACTGACCCCCGAACCTGACCCGCGAAGGACGCGTTACTGGGCGCGGGAGATCGGATCGAGATCCGTCTCCTGCGCCCTCTGTGCGTGATAGGCCAGGATCTGCAGCTCGGTGGACATGTCCACCTTCCGCACCTGGACATGTGGCGGCACCTGCAGCACCACGGGGGCGAAACTGAGGATGCTGGAGATACCGGCCGCGACCAGGCGATCGCAGAGCTCCTGCGCCACCGCCCCGGGGACGGACAGCACCGCCATGTTGGCGCGCGTGCGCCCGAGGATCCCCTCGAGGTCGTCCACCGCGCCGACCCTGAGGAACCCGATCTCGGACCCGATGACCATCTGGTCGGCGTCGAGGAGCGCAACGATCTCGAAGCCGCGGGACACGAAACCCGAGTAGCCCGCGAGGGCGCGACCGAGGTTGCCGGCCCCGATGATCGCCACCCGCCAGTCGAGGGTCAGGCCGAGGGCCGTGGACACCTGGCGGCTGAGGTACTGCACGTCATACCCCACGCCACGCGTGCCGTAGGAGCCAAGGTAGGAGAGGTCCTTCCGCAGCATCGGGGAGTTCACGCCGGCGGCATCGGCCAGCTCCTCGGAGGAGACCCTCTCGATCCCGTCCGCCAGCAGCGTGGTGAGGGCCCGGAGGTAGATGGTGAGTCGGGCCACCGACGCCGGAGGGATCTGGCGCGCCGCGTCCGGGACGGGGTGCAGGCCTGGCATGTCCGGCAGTGTCACAGTCATCGGCTCCGTTGGTAGCACCGCCGCACCTGGCGGTGTGCGCGTGTCCGGTCCCGCGGCGTCGGGGGCGGAAGTAACCCCACTGTATGCGGGCACCACGGGGCCCTCCAAGCCAGGCGGTCACGGAGCGTTCGAGGGGCTGGTGACCGACGGGCATCGTCGGGAGAGGCGGGCTCCGAGCGTCACCCTGACGACGTGCCGGCGTCAGCGGGGAGGCGCGAGCAGGCGGCGGAGTCTCGCCTCGTCGATGGACCAGAAGTCGCGCTGCACGCCATCGATGAACAGCACCGGCAGCTCCTCCGCGAACCGCGCCCCGAGCTCCGGCTCCTCCGCCACGGTCACCTCACGCCAGTCATGGCCGAGGTCGGCGGTGACGCGGGCGACGACGTCCCGCGCGGCGTCGCACAGGTGGCACTGGGCGCGGGTCAGGAGGACCACGCCGGCGCCGACCGATCCGGGTGCGCGCTCGACGGGGTCCGTGGGCTCGGTGGGGTCCAGGGGATCCATGGGGTCCATGGGGTCCACCGTACTGCGGAGCGCCTGGCCGCACGCGGGCGGTGCGAACAGCATCGCTAGACTCGGAGCATGCCGGATGCCAGCCGGGGTCTCGGACCCTCCACAGAGCGTCCGCAGCCGTCCTCGACCGGGGAGGCCGCGTTCTTCGACGTCGACAACACGCTCATGCGCGGTGCGAGCCTGTTCCACGTGGCCCGGAAGATGTACCAGCGCAAGGCGTTCACCCTGCGATTCGCGGCGGGGCTCGCCTGGAAGCAGCTGCGCTTCATCATGCGCGGCGAGACGATGACGGACGTGAACTCGGTGCGGGACGCGGCGCTGGCCTTCGCGATCGGGATCGCCCATGAGGACATCCTCGCGCTGGGCGAGGAGGTCTACGACGAGATGATCGCCTCCAAGATCTGGCCCGGCGCGCGGGCCCTCGCCGAGCAGCACCTCTCCTCGAACCGGCAGGTGTGGCTCGTGACCGGCACGCCCGTGGAGGTGGCCGCGGTGATCTCGAGCCGTTTGGGGCTCACGGGCGCGCTCGGGACGGTCGGGGAGGTCGCGGACGGCCTGTACACGGGACAGCTGGTCGGTGACTTCCTGCACGGACCCGCGAAAGCGGCCGCGGTGCTGGCCCTGGCCGAGAAGGAGCACCTCGACCTCGCACGCTCCTGGGGCTACAGCGATTCCTACAACGACATCCCCCTGCTCACCGTGGTGGGCCACCCGGTGGCGATCAACCCCGACAGCCGCCTCCGGCGTCATGCCCGCGCCAACAACTGGCCCGTCTACGACTTCCGCAGCGGCCGGCGCGCGGCCACGCTCGGCCTGCGGGTCGCGACCGTGGCAGGGTCCGTGTACGGCCTGTGGCGGGGGTTCTCGAGGTTCAGGGCGCACTGACCGTCCCTCGCCTGGCGGCTCCGGTGGAACGACGACGGCCCGGCATCCTCGCCATGAAGCGGGAGTCCGGGCCGTGCGGGTCACTGCGGCAGTGAGCCGGGCGCTGCTACTTCTTGTTGCGGCGCTGGTGACGGGTCTTGCGAAGCAGCTTGCGGTGCTTCTTCTTCGCCATGCGCTTGCGGCGCTTCTTGATTACTGAACCCATAGAGTCCTCACAAACTGTTGTGGTGCCAGGCATTCCCGCGGCCGTGGCCTCGGAGCAGCACTGGTGACGGAGGCGTATGCCTGCTGGCATCTACCCGGATGACGTACACAGAAGAGCGGGCAGTGGCCCGCCCAAAAGCTCCTTAATAGGGTACATCCGTTTGGTGAACGGCCCGGACGGCCCGGCGGTCATGCGCTCTCGGACTGCCCGTCCACTTGCGCCTGCTGCAGGAATTCCTCGACCGCCGACTCGGGGACGCGGTAGGACCTGCCGAACTGCACAGCCGGGAGATCGCCCGAGTGGACGAGACGGTACACGGTCATCTTCGACACCCGCATGAGGTCCGCGACCTCCGCGACCGTCAAGAACTGCACATCCGAGAAGTTAATCCCGTCTGCCATCTCACCACTATTCCTTTGCATGAAGGCCTGAATCCACTTCGGGAACGGTTCGAAGGGGCATCCGAGGGCGACTGATCGGCGTGTCGCCTTGAATGATCAGGATTATCCGCCTAGGCGTTCACTGTAGTGGCTGATGTGACCAAAGTGAAAGGCCACGACTACCGCCCGCGAGGGTGCCCGGCGCGCTAGCGGTCGGCGGACGGATCCCGCCGCCGCCTGAGCTGCGAGATCAGGTCCCCGGCACGTTCCGCCGCACGGCCCATGGTCCGTCCGATCGGACGCCGGGCGTCGACGCCGGATGTCGGCCCGTGCCCGGCGAGCACCGCTGCCGCGAGCACGTCGGGTATCGGCTCCAGCTCCGCGTCGGGCACCGGAAGGACGACGGACCCCGGCACCGGGGCCTCCCCGACCTCCGCCGGCGCGGACGCGGATGGTGAACCGGCGGTCCCGTCCACGCTCCCGGGAACCGCAGTCGTCGTGGGATCGGGGCGCGCCTCGAACTCGGAGAGCCAGGCCCGGACGTGGTCGAGCGGTGCGGTCTCGAGGGAGTAGAAGCGCTTCTGGCCCTGGGCGCGCATCGACACGAGACCGGCCTCGCGAAGGACCTTCAGGTGCTTGGACACCGTCGGCTGGCTGACCTGCAGCTCGATGACGAGCTCCCCCACCGCCCTGTCACCCTCGCGCAGCGTCTCGAGGATCTGCCTCCGCGTGCCCTCGGCGATGACGGCGAAGACATCATCGATTCCCATCCGCCCACCCTAGCGATATATACGCCGTGAGGCATCCTGCGCGCGCTTCCCCGCCCGGTGTTCTGCGGCGGACGCGGCTCAGTCGAACCAGGGATCGAGCCCGTGCAGGGGGAACACGGATTTTCGGGTGGCCATCACCGTACGGTCGAGGTCGTCGCTCGGGTCGTAGCCGATGTCCCACGACCGCCACCAGGTGTCCGCGCCGTCGCCCATGAGCCGCGGGGTGTCCAGGCCGTGCCGTTCCAGCACGTAGTCCCGCCACGCTGCGGGCACGGGGGTCGCGGGCCCGATGGCGGAGTTCGCGGCCACGGCGACGAGCAGCGCCCAGGACCTCGGGACCACGCTGGCGAGGGCGTACCCACCGCCGCCCGTCGAGATCCACCGCCCGTCGCAGAGCGCGTCCGCGAGATCCCGTACGCCGACCATCAGGGCATGCTGCGCGTCCACGCTCACGCGGAGGTTGGTGAGCGGGTCCTCGCGGTGCGAGTCGCAGCCGTGCTGGCTGACGATCACGTCGGGGACGAAGGCGGCGGCGAGCTGCGGCACGACGGCATGGAACGCCCGGAGGAGGGCCGCGTCGCCCGCGGTGGTGGGAAGAGCGACGTTGACGGCGTACCCCTCGGCGCCCGGCCCGCCCGTCTCCGCGGCGAAGCCTGTGCCCGGGAACAGGCTCATCCCGGTCTCGTGCAGCGAGATGGTCATGACACGGCGGTCGTCCCAGAAGATGCTCTCGGTGCCGTCGCCGTGGTGTGCATCGACGTCGATGTAGAGGACACGCTCGGCACCGCGGTCGAGGAGCCGCTGAATGGACGCGGCGGCGTCGTTGTAGATGCAGAAGCCACTGGCCCGCGCTCGGGACGCGTGGTGCATACCGCCGCCGAAGTTGACGGCACGCACGGCGGTGCCGTCCATGAGGGCCTCCGCCGCGCCGAGGGAGCCACCCGCGAGGCGGGCACTGGCCTCGTGCATGCCGGCGAACACCGGGTTGTCCTCGGTGCCGAGGCCGAAGGCGGCGTCCGGGCGGTCGGGGTTGCCGCTGGCGTCGCGGACCGCCGCGATGTACGCGGTGTCGTGCACGGAGGCCAGCTCGTCGTCGGACGCGACCTCCGGCGAGGCGACGGTGACGCCGTCGAGGTCCAAGAGCCCGCAGTCGCGGGCGAGACGCGCCGTGAGGTGGAGGCGCTCGGGGTTCATGGGGTGCTGACCGCCGAAGTCGTAGGCCAGCATGGAGCTGTTCCAGACGACCTGGAGAGGTGGAGCCGACCCGGCGCGCGTTGACATCAAGGCAAGGGTACGCGATGCCGGATCGTCCGACGACGGGCATCGGTGGGATGCTTTACTACTGCAGGAACACTGCGCACATGGAACCGGCACTCGGGGCAGAGCGGACGTCAATGGTTAGTCAACAGCCACGCTGGCTGAAGGACGATCGGAACAGGTACTTCGGGTTACTGGCCTCGGTCCGCGACTTCGTCGACTCCTTCGCCAACAGCTCCCCCGCCCGGCTGGCCCTGTTCATCTTCACCGCGGTGATCCTTCTCTTCACGGCCCTGCTCAGCCTCCCGATGTCCTCGAGCACGGGTGAGGTGACGGCCCTGCACGACGCCTTCTTCACGGCGGTCTCGGCCGTGTGCGTCACGGGCCTCACGGTGGTGTCCACCGCCACCCACTGGTCCTTCTTCGGGCAGGTGGTGATCCTCCTCGGCATCTTCATCGGCGGCCTCGGTACGCTGACGCTCGCCTCCCTCCTCGCGCTGATCGTGAGCAAGCGGCTCGGTGTACGCGGCAAGCTGCTGGCGCAGGAGGCCCTGAACAACGCGAGCCGCCTCGGCGAGATCGGCACGCTCCTGCGGATCGTCATCACCACGTCCGTGGTCATCGAGGTGGTCCTCGCGCTCGTGCTCATCCCCCGCTTCATCATCCTCGGGGAGCCGATCTGGCAGGCGGTGTGGCACGGCGTCTTCTACTCCATCTCCGCCTTCAACAACGCAGGCTTCACACCCCACACCGACGGCCTGGTGCCGTACGAGACCGATCTCTGGATCCTCACGCCGCTCATGGTCGGCGTCTTCCTCGGCAGCCTCGGGTTCCCCGTGATCATGGTGCTCGTGCAGGTGCGCCACCGCTTCTCGAAGTGGACCCTGCACGCGAAACTCACGGTCTTCGTCTCGCTCATCCTCCTGGTCGCGGGCACGTTCGCGTGGGGATTCCTCGAGTGGGAGAACGACCGCACCGTCGGGAACCTCGGAGTCGTGGACAAGACCATCCACGCCCTCTTCGCCTCGGTCATGACGCGTTCCGGCGGCTTCAACCTCGTGGATCAGAACGCCATGAACACCACCACCATGCTCCTGACGGACGCCCTGATGTTCGCCGGGGGTGGCTCGGCCTCCACGGCGGGTGGTATCAAGGTCACCACCATAGCCGTCATGTTCCTCGCCATCGTGGCCGAGGCGCGCGGTGACAACGACGTCCGGGCCTGGGGGCGCACCATCCCTTCCGGCGCCATGCGCGTGGCCATCTCCGTGATCTTCATGGGCGCCACGCTCGTGCTGATCGGCAGCGCGCTGATCCTCAGCATGACCGACGAACCCCTCGACAAGGTGGTCTTCGAGGTCATCTCCGCCTTCGCGACGTGCGGCCTCAGCACCAACCTGAGCGCGGAACTGCCGCCCGCCGGCAAGTACGTCCTGTCCGCCCTGATGTTCGCAGGGCGCATGGGTACCATCACCCTCGCCTCGGCACTCGCGCTGAGGCAGCGCAGCACGCTCTACCGCTACCCCGACGAGAGGCCGATCATTGGCTGAGAGACCCGCCCACAACGCCCCCGTCCTCGTGATCGGCCTCGGCCGGTTCGGGGCCGCGACCGCCGAACAGCTCGTCAAGCAGGGCCGTGAGGTCCTCGCGATCGAACGTGACCCCCAGCTCGTGCAGAAGTTCGCGAGCATCCTCACGCACGTCGTGGAGGCGGACGCCACCAACATCGACTCGCTCCGCCAGCTCGGCGCGCAGGAGTTCTCCGCCGCCGTCGTGGGGGTGGGTACCTCGATCGAGTCGAGCGTGCTGATCGCCGCGAACCTCGTGGATCTCGGTATCGACCACCTCTGGGTCAAGGCCATCACGCCCTCGCACGGCAAGATCCTCAAGCGCATCGGTGCGAACCACGTGATCTACCCCGAGGCGGACGCGGGGCAGCGGGCCGCCCATCTGGTCGGTGGCCGCATGCTGGACTTCATCGAGTTCGACGACGGCTTCGCGATCGTCAAGATGTACCCGCCGAAGGAGACGCAGGGTTTCACCCTCGCGGAGTCCTCCGTCCGCTCGAAGTACGGCGTCACGGTGGTCGGCGTGAAGTCGCCGGGCGAGGACTTCACGTACGCCCGCGCGGACACCAAGGTCTCGGGGCGCGACATGCTGATCGTGTCCGGGCACGTGGACCTGCTCGAGCGCTTCGCCGGCCGGCCCTAGATGCTCCGACGCGTCGGCGGGCGTGCTGCCGTCCTGATCGGCGGCGCCCTCGTGCTCGCCGTCGTCGTGCTCGCTGCCCAGATCCACGGACTCGACCTCCGCGTGTACCGGGAGGGCGCGCTCGCGCTGCTCGGCCGCGCCGGGGACACACAGCTGTACGACGACGCCCTGATCACCACGGACACGCGCGGCCTGCCGTTCACGTACCCGCCGTTCGCGGCGCTCCTCCTCGTCCCCCTCGCGCTGGTGCCGGAGGCCGCAGCCCTGGTGGTCGTTACAGCACTCACCTGCCTCTGCCTCCTCGGGGTGGCCGCCGTCGTGGTGCGGTACGTCGGCGCCGCGACCCGTGGAGCCCGCCCCGACTGGTTCACGCCGGCTGCACTCCTGGCCGCGATGCTGCTCATCGGGATCAGCGGCCCCTGGCGGGAGGGGCTGGGGTTCGGGCAGATCAACGCGCTCCTGATGGTGCTGGTGCTCGCGGACGTCCTGCGATCCCCCGCCTGCCCTCCGGGGTACTGATCGGCCTGGCCGCAGGGATCAAGCTCACGCCGCTCGCGTTCGGGCTCGTGTTCCTGGCCCGGCGTGACTGGCGGTCCCTGGCGTGGATGGCGGCATCCTTCGCGGGCACCGTGGCCGTCGGGTGGCTGCTGGCGCCCCGGGAGTCCGCGATCTTCTGGCTGAAGGCGCTCTTCGACTCGTCGCGCGTGGGAGCCACGGCGGACCTCTACAACGTGTCGCTCAATTCCATCGCCACGCAGTCCGGTCTGCCCGAGGCACTGCAGCGCCCCGCCTGGCTCGTCGCATGCCTCCTCGTGATCGCGGTCGGCTACGTCGCGGTCAGGCGGGCGGACGACGACGGCGACCCCCTCCGCGCGGTGACCGCGAACGCCGTGGTGATGCTCGCCATCTCCCCGATCTCGTGGTTCCACCACTGGGTGTGGGTGGCGCTGCTGATCCCCGTGGGCCTGGTGGCTGCGGGCCGCACCGCCGGTGCACGCCGGACCGCGGGGCGTGTGATCGTGGCCGCCATGGTGCCGGTGATGATGTTCTCCTCCATCACGATCACCCTCACGTTCACCGGCACCGTGTCCGGCGAGGGTCCCCTCGCGCTCCGGATCTTCACCTCGCTCGGCGTCCTGCTCCCGGTGGCACTGCTGGCCCTCTGGGCGCGGACACCCGTCAGGGCGACGCCGGGCCCGAGAGTTCCCGTGTGATCTCCGCAGCACGGGCCGTGGCGGCGCGCGCGCCGTCGGTGACGGTCCGCGCGAGCCCGAGCCGCTCGAACGTCTCGATGGCGCTCTGCGTGGTGCCGTTGGGGCTCGTGACGGCGCGTCGCAGTGCCGCGGCGTCCGCCCCGTCCTCGGCCAGCATGAAGCCCGCGCCGGCCACGGTCTCGCGCGCGATCAGCGCGGACAGGTCCGCGTCGAGACCGAGCTCCACCCCCGCGGCCGCCATCGCCTCGGCGAGGTAGAACGCGTAGGCGGGTCCCGATCCGCTCACGGCCGAGAGCGCGTCCACCTGGTCCTCCGGGATCTCGACGACCGTGCCGGCGGAGCCCAGCAGGTCGCGTGCGAGCTGCACCTGGTCGGGACCTGCCGAGGTTCCCGGCGAGACGGAGAGCACTCCACGGCCCACCCGCGAGGGTGTGTTCGGCATCGAGCGGATGACGGCCTGGCCGTCGGGGAGGGCTCGCTCGAGCATCTCGATGGTTACGGCCGCAGCCACGGAGAGCACCACGGCCGAGGTCTCGAGGGATCCGGCTATCTCGCGGGCGAGCGGTACGGTGCCGACAGGCTTCACCCCCAGCACGACGACGTCCGCGCCGCGCACCGCCGCGCGGTTCGCGCCGTCGTCCTCCGCGGTGGCGAGGGCGGTCACGCCGTGGCGCTCACGGAGCTCCGCCGCCCGCTCGCTCCGACGAACCGTGGCCACCACGTGTCGGGGATCGAGCCCGGCCGCGAGGAGCCCGGCGAGGATGGCTTCGTTCATGGATCCGCAGCCCAGGAAGGCGATGCGCGGCGTCGCGTCGGTCATGCTGACATCCTGCCACGAGGGTCTCACAGACTACTCCCAGCATCCTCGCCGTTGCCGCCCAACGTGGCGTCCTAGTGTTGGTACTACCTCAACGAGGTGCGAGTGATGAGGACCGGAATTCCTGATCCGGTCCGGCGTCGGTGGCAGCAGATGATCCCCCCAACATCTGCACAGGCCACCGGCGCCATCCTTCGTTAACGGCACTTCACGAGGACGCCGGGTACGCCCGGGTCCTCGCTACAGCTGACCGAGGTTGGACCTGGCGAAGCGCAGCGTCTCCGCCAGCCACTCCTCGCGCTCCCCCGCACCGCGCGCACGGCGTGTGCTCACCTCGACCGCGACGACGCCCTTCCACTGCGAGTCCGCGAGGTGTGCGAGCGCCTCTGCGCACCGCTGCGTACCCTGACCGGGCAGCAGGTGCTCGTCCTTGCCGTTCGGCGTGCCGTCGGTCAGGTGCACGTGCGCCAGCCTGCTGCCGAGCGCCTTGATCTCCTCGTAGGAGTCCATGCCGGCGATCGCCGCGTGGGAGAAGTCCCAGGTGATGCGCTCGTAGGGCTCGGGGACGGGATTCCAGTGCGGCAGGTACGCCTTCGCCTCGCGGCCCCGGACCTTCCACGGGTACATGTTCTCGACAGCGATCTCCACGCCGTACTCGGCAGCGATCCGTGCGATCCCCTCGGGGAACACCTCCGCATACCCGGTCTGCCAGCGGAACGGGGGGTGCGTCACCACCGTGGACGCCCCCACCTCGGCGGCCATCGCGGCGGACATCTCGATCTTCGTCCAGGCCCGCCCCCACACCTGCTGGGTGAGCAGGAGCGTCGGCGCGTGGATGGCGAGGATGGGGAGCTCGAACCGCTCCGCGAGGACGTTCAGTTGCGAGGGGTCCTGGCTCACCGAGTTGTTGGTGACCATCACCTCCACGCCGTCGTACCCGAGGTCCTGCGCCAGCGAGAAGGCGTCCACCACGGAGAGCGGGTAGACGGACGCGCTGGAGAGGGCCACGGGAATTGCGGGAACGGCGGGCATGGGAGCGGCCACGTCAGACGCCGCCGATCACGGGCGTCCGGCGTGTCGCATCGAGCTGTGCGTGCCCCACACCGGCACCCGGGAGCGGTTCGTCGGCGTCGAACATCTTCGCGTCGAAACGGCGCAGGAGCAGCCCTTCGCGCAGTGCCCACGGGCAGATGTCCATGCCGGGCACGTCGAAGAGCTCCAGCGCGCACTCCGCCACGAGGGCACCCGCGAGCACCTGCGGGGCGCGCGTTTCGGAGACGCCGTCGAGGCTCGTGCGGTCGTCGATGCTCATCGCACTGAGGCGCTTGGTCCAGAGGCGCAGGTCCTCGAGGCGCAGCTCGCGCCGGACGAACGGCCCAGCGGCCGAGGGTGCCGCTCCGGCGATCCGCGCGAGCGAACGGAACGTCTTGGAGGTCCCGGCGACGAGGTGCGGCCTGCCCAGCGGGGCGAAGCGCGGCACGGCCTCCTCCAGCGTCTCGCGGATGTAGCGCCGGAGGGCCTTCACGCTCTTGGCCGACGGCGGATCGCCCTGCAGCCAGTCGCGCGTGAGCCGGCCGGCACCCAGCGGTACGGACAGCGCCACCTCGGGGAGCTCGTCGGTTCCCATGGCCATCTCGAAGGAACCGCCGCCGATGTCGAGGTTGAGGATGGAATGGGCGCCCCACCCGTACCAGCGGCGCACGGCCTGGAAGGTCACCGCCGCCTCCTGGTCGCCGGAGAGCTCCTGGAGGTCCACGCCGGTCTCGGCGCGCACACGAGCGAGGACCTCGCGGCCGTTCCGTGCCTCGCGGATCGCCGAGGTGCAGAAGGCGAGGAAGTCCTCGGCGTCGTGGCCCGCGGCGAACGCACGCGCCTCACGCACGAAGCCCACCAGCTCGTCCTGGCCCTTACGCGAGATGCTGCCGTCCTCGTCCAGGTACGCGACGAGTTGCAGGGGCTTCTTGTGCGAGGCAAACGGCACCGGCCGTCCGCCCGGGTGAGCGTCCACCAGAAGCAGGTGCACGGTGTTCGAACCGATGTCGAGCACACCTAACCGCATCTACCCACCACCTTCCGGACCGCGCCCGTCGAGACCTTGTTCGTCATGCTGCCCGCTCCTCGCGTGCGTGGGGGGGCTACTTGCCCGCCGCGACCTTGCGCTTCGCCGGCGCCCGGCGCGTGGTCTTCTTCGGCGCCGGCCCCTTCGCGCGCTTCTCGGCGAGCATGTCGATCGCCTGCTCCAGAGTCAGCTCCTCGATCGCCATGGAGCCGGGCACCGTGATGTTCGTTATGCCGTCGGTGACGTAGGGGCCGAAGCGGCCGTCCTTCACCACGATCGGCTTCTCGCTCACGGGGTCGTCGCCGAGCTCGGCCAGCGGCGGCGTGACGGTCCTACCACCGCGCTGCTTGGGCTGCTTGTACATCTCGAGGGCCTGCTCGAGGGTGATCGTGAAGATCTCCTCCTCGGAGCCGATGGACCGCGAATCGCTGCCCTTCTTCAGGTACGGGCCGAAGCGGCCGTTCTGGACCGTGATCTCCTTACCCTCCTCGTCCGTCCCGAGGACGCGCGGCAGGTTCATGAGCTTGAGGGCTTCCTCGAGCGTCACGGTGTCCACGGACATGGACGCGAACAGGGAACCCGTGCGGGGCTTGACCTTCGCGGGCTTCTTGGGCGGCTTCGGCTTGCCGTTCTTGTAGTACTCGACCGGCTGGTTCGCGAGGTCCTCCGCCGTCACCTCGGGGATCAATTCGATCACGTAGGGGCCGTACCGGCCGTCGCGGGCCACGATGGTGCGTCCCGTCTCCGGGTCCTGACCGAGCTCGCGCTCCTGCGACGTCGGTGCGTTCATGAGCTCGATGGCCTTCTCGGCCGTCAGCTCGTCCGGCGCGAGATCATCGGGGACGTTCGCGCGCTGCGGCTCGGTGCCCTCCGGTGCGTCGGCGGGCAGCGGCTTCTCGAGGTACGGGCCGAACTTGCCCACCCGCAGGGTGATGCCTTCGGCGATCTCCACCGAGTTGATGCGGCGGGCGTCGATCTCGCCGAGATCGTTCACGATCGTGTGGAGCCCGGTGCCCTTGCGGTCGCCGTAGTAGAAGCTGTTCAACCACTCGACGCGGCCGGTCTCGCCTCGCGAGATGCGGTCGAGGTCCTCCTCGAGCTCCGCCGTGAAGTCGTAGTCCACGTAGTCGTTGAAGTGCTCCTCCAGAAGGCGCACCACCGAGAAGGCGATCCAGCTCGGCACGAGGGCCTGACCCCGTGACGTGACATAGCCGCGGTCCATGATGGTGGACATCGTCGCGGCGTACGTGGACGGGCGGCCGATACCGCGCTCGTCGAGCACCTTGACCAGCGATGCCTCCGTATAGCGCGGCGGCGGCGAGGTCTCGTGCCCCACGGCCTCGATGGCCTTCGCACCCAGCGCGTCACCCTTTGCGACGTTGGGCAGGCGCGTGCCCTGAGCGTCGTCGTCGGTGCCGTCCTCGTTCCGATCGGCGTCGCGGCCCTCCTCGTAGGCGGCCATGAAGCCGCGGAAGGTGATGACGGTGCCCGACGCCGAGAACTCCGCATCCCTGCCGTCCGCGCTTCTCGCGCCCAGGCGCAACGACGCCGTCGAACCCTTGGCATCGGCCATCTGCGAGGCGACGGTGCGCTTCCAGATCAACTCGTACAGGCGGAACTCGTCACCCCGGAGTCCCTGTGCCACCTGGGCGGGCGTGCGGAAGGAGTCGCCGGCGGGGCGAATGGCCTCGTGGGCCTCCTGCGCATTCTTGGCCTTGCCCTTGTACACGCGCCGTGACTCCGGGACGTACTCCGGCCCGTAGAGCTCCGACGCCTGCCGACGTGCTGCGTTGATCGCCTGGTCCGAGAGCGACGAGGAATCGGTACGCATGTAGGTGATGTACCCGTTCTCGTACAGGCGCTGGGCCACCTGCATGGTGACCTTCGAGCTGAAGCGCAGCTTGCGGGCCGCCTCCTGCTGGAGGGTCGACGTCGTGAACGGCGCGGCCGGACGACGCGTGTAGGGCTTCGTCTCGAGCGAGCGGACGGTGAACTGCGCGCTCTTCAGCCCCGTGGCGAGCGAGCGTGCGCTCTCCTCGTCGAGGCGAACGGCGTTGGCAGCCTTCAGCTCACCGCGGTCGGAGAAGTCCTTGCCGGTCGCGATCCGGCTGCCGTCCACGGCCACGAGCTTCGCGGGGAACGCGCTGCCCTTGCTGCTGTCCTCGGGCGTGAAGGTGCCCGTCAGGTCCCAGTAGGACGCCGTGCGGAACGCCATGCGCTCCCGCTCGCGTTCGACGACGAGACGCGTGGCGACGGACTGGACCCGCCCTGCGGACAGACCTCGCGCCACCTTCCGCCACAGGACGGGCGAGATTTCGTAGCCGTAGAGGCGGTCGAGGATGCGGCGGGTCTCCTGGGCGTCGACCATGGGGATATCGACGTCGCGCAGTTCACCCATGGCGCGCGTGACGGCTTCCTTGGTGATCTCGCCGAAGGTGAGGCGGTAGACCGGGACCTTCGGCTTCAGGACCTGCAGGAGGTGCCAGGCGATGGCCTCGCCCTCGCGGTCCGCATCGGTGGCGAGGTAGAGCTCGTCGGCGTCCTTGAGCGCCGCCTTCAGTTCGGCGACGGTCTTCCGCTTCTCGGGCGAGACGACGTAGTACGGCTCGAAGTCCTTGTCGAGGTCCACGGCGAACTTGCCGACGGAGGTCTTCTTGAGCTCTGCGGGGAGGTCCGAGGGCTGCGGGAGGTCCCGGATATGGCCCATGGACGCTGCGACCTGGAAACCCTCGCCGAGGTAGCCCGAGATGCTCTTGATCTTGCTGGGAGATTCGACGATGACGAGTTTCTTGCCGTGCTTCTTGTCCGTGGCCTTGGTCGGCACTTCTCTCCTATATATGCGAGTGCGATGCAGGCGGCGCATCAGGACCGTCCGTTCGGAAAGCCGGTGGCCGCGTTCCCCAGTATGCGCCACCCCTGCCTGCACAAGGGTAACCGCTGGTTTCAGGCCGCCGGAATCAGGAAACCCTCCCGCACGAGGTGCTCGACGTCGAGCAGCAACTCGGCGGTGAACGCCGGATCGGGCCGTTCCAGGAGCATCGCGAGGGCCCTCGCGATCTGCCCCGCGGTGAGGTCGCCGTCGCACGCCGAGGCGAACCCGGCGAGTTCCGTGCTCAGGAGCGAGGTGCGCCGGAGACCTGCCCCCTGCCGTAGGAGGATGACCCCCGGGTGCTCGGCGCCGGGCCGCTGATGGCGTTCCTCGGTGACGTCCTCGGCCACCAGCAGGAACGCGTCGGCGATGCCCACGCCCGAGGCCGCCTGCTCCGTCCGCGCCGCGAGCCAGTCCCCGCGCTCGACGGCGGCGGCGAGGTGAGGGCCCACCGGCTGCTCGATCTCGTGCGTGATCTCCTCGAGCGTCACGCGCACGAGGTCGCTCGGCGTACGGGGCCGCCGTAGCCACACCGAGCCGAAGCCGATGCCCTCGACGTTTCGCGACGCGAAATCGCGGAGGTAGGCGGCGAAGCTCCTGACGTGGGCCTCGCGGTCGCGGGTCTCCGCGGCGTCGCGCAGCCAGGTCTCGGCGTACTGCACCGGCGTGAGCTGCTCCCGCTGGATGATCCACGCATCGACGCCCGCCGGGACGAAGGCGCCCACGCGCCGGTCCCAGGGTGTCCCCTCCGTGATCTCCCAGTTGCCGAGCAGCTGGGCCGAACCGCCCGGCACGAGCACGCGCGTGACCTCGCCGATGAGCGAGGCGACGATCGCATCCCCTGCGAGCCCGCCGTCGCGGTAGGTGTAGATGTCGCCGCCCTCACGCGGCGTGATGACGAAGGGCGGGTTGGACACCACGAGGTCGAACAGCTCGCCCTCGACCGGGTCCAGCATGTTGCCGAGGCGCAGGCTCACGCGATCCCCCGGACGCTGGGGGTCGATCCCGAGCGCCGGCGCGTTCAGGAGGAGGTTGAAGCGGGCGAACGCGAGAGCCCGCTCGGAGAGATCGGTGGCCGTCACGTGCCGCGCATGCTGCAGGAGATGGAAGGCCTGGATGCCGCACCCCGTCCCGAGATCCAGTGCGCGGTCCACGGGCTTCCGGATGACGGTCTGGGCCAGCGTCAGGGACGCCCCGCCGATGCCGAGCACGTGGTCGTGACGCAGCGGACCAGGGCGTTGCTCGGCCCCGAGGTCGCTCGCCACCCAGAGGTCACCGCCCACGTCGGACGCGGTGGGACGGAGTTCCACCGCGGCGCGCCATACGGCGTCGTCCGTGGTGTCCTCGTCGATGCCGGGTTCGTGGGCGCCGGGTTCGTGGGCGCCGGGTTCGTGCTCGCCGGGTTCGTGCTCGCCGGGTTCGATGAGCCTGAGTCGCCGGAGGCCGACGACGCCGGTGCCGGGGAACGCGGCGGCGAGGAGCTCCTCGGTCACGGTCTCCCCGAGCAGCCACAGCAGGACGGGGACAGCCCGCGCACGCTCCTCGACCGGGCCGCCCTGCGACCCGTCACCGAGGAGGCGTCGGCACTCCAGCAGGGCCGGGACCAGCTGACCGCGGCCGAGTGCCGCATAGGCGGGAGCGCCGAGCAGCGAACCGGCGCCGTCGACCGTGTAATCGAGCGCAACCAGGTCAGCAGCGAGCGCTTCGACGAGTGCGAGGTCGCGGCTCGACGGCGCCGAGGGGACGTCGTCGTCGAACTCGGTGTGACGCGGGAGGTCGGGGATCATCATCAGGCGGCGCCCACGGCGAGGTCGCCGTCCGTGGTGGTCGCGTTGCATCCACCGGGACACCGCAGCGTCCGAGGATCGGCGGCGCAGTCGTCGCAGAAGAGGGTGAGTGTGCGGCACGCGGGGTCGGAGCAGTTCTCGTACCGGCTGGTGGGCGCCGCGCAACGGGCGCAGGACCCGAGCGTGACGGCGTCCTCGCTGAACTCGAGGTGCATGCGCTTGTCGAAGACGTAGAGCGAGCCCTCCCAGAGGCCCTCGTCGCGGAAGGTCTCGCCGTAGCGGACGATCCCGCCGTCGAGCTGGTAGACCTCCTGGAAGCCGCGGGCGACCATCAGGCTCGAGAGCACCTCGCAGCGGACCCCGCCCGTGCAGTAGGTGACGATCGGCTTGTCCTTCAGGCCGTCGTACGCGCCGGAATCGAGCTCGCGCACGAAGTCGCGCGTGGTGCGGACATCGGGCACCACGGCTCCCTTGAAGCGGCCGATCTCCGCCTCGAAGGCGTTGCGGCCGTCGAAGAAGACGACGTCCTCCCCCGCTCCGCGCTTCGCGTCCACGAGGGCATGCAGGTCCTCCGGGGACAGGTGCGTGCCGCCGCCCACCACACCGTCGTCGTCGACCCGTAGCTCGCCCGGCGCACCGAAGGAGACGATCTCGTCCCTCACCCGGACGCTCAGCCGCGGGAAGTCCTCGGCTCCGCCGTCCGACCATTTGACGTCCAGCCCCGCGAAACCGGGATACTCACGGGTCCGCTTCACGTACTGCTTCACGGCACCGACCTCGCCGCCCACCGTGCCGTTGATGCCGTCCTTCGAGATCAGGATCCTGCCGCGCAGGTTCCATTGCTCGCAGAGAGCGCGCTGCCACAGTCGGACGGCGTCGGGATCAGGGAGCGGTGTGAAGGCGTAATAGAGGGCTATGCGGTTCGTGGACACGGATTCAAGCGTACGTCGCGTCTCAAATCGATCACTCTGGGGCCGGCCTATGTCATTGGTCGCGTCCGAGAACTATGGTTCAGCACATGGGCGCACCTGCTGATCACGACCTGTTCCGGACCTGGCTCTCGGGGTGGTCCGCGTGCCGCGGTTACGAGGTGAAGGACGACGGTCGCAGTGCATCGGTGCTCCTCACCGACCAGCAGAACCAGACCGAGCACCTCCTCTTCGATCCGACCGTCGAGCTGTTCCTCGAGCTCGCGCGGGAGACGAAGCAGGACCCGCTGCGCGTGCTGTCCGTCGTCTCCAACCGCACCCAGGAGCTCATCGACGCAGCGGCCCCCCTGGGGATGCGCGTCACCGACCGGCAGCAATCCCTCATGAGCGTGGACATGCACGGGCAGGACGTCGAGGACCCGCGTGCTCCCGGCGACGAATTCACTCTCGAACGGAGCTCGGAGGGCGCGTGCCGACGTGTGATCGTCCGGGCGAACGGTCAGGAGGCCGCGCGGGGCTCGGTCGCCGTGGTCGGCGAACACGCCGTGTACGACCGCATCGTGACCGAGGAGGCGTTCCGTCGCAGGGGCCTGGGCAGTTACGTCATGCGCGCGCTGACGGCTGACGTCCTCGAGGACGACGTCAGCACCGGGCTGCTCATGGCGTCCGCCGACGGCCGCGCCCTGTACGAGTTCCTCGGCTGGCAGCATCTCGCCGACGTGTTCGTCATCAGAGGATAAAGCGCTCGGACGCCACGGTGTCCGGCCCGCCGATGGGAGGATGGCCGTGTGGCCGCGCACGACTCCCTCATCTCCCTCCTCGGGGGCGGTACCGACCCCGAGCAGTTGATGCATGTGCGGGAGATCCCTGCCCGCGCGGCGGAGCATGCCGCCTGGCCTTCCTGGGCTCACGACGACGTGGTCCATGCGTTCGCGCGACGCGGCGTCCACCAGCCGTGGCGGCACCAGGTCGAGGGTGCATCGTCGGCACATTCCGGTACGCACACGATCATCGCGACCGGAACGGCGTCGGGTAAGTCTCTGTGCTACCTGCTGCCGGTCCTCGACGAGATCCACCGCAGCGAACTGCAGGACCGCACCACGCTGGCACCCACGGGCTCGGTGGCGCTGTACCTCGCGCCGACGAAGGCCCTGGCCGCCGATCAGCACTCCGCTGTCACTGCGCTCGGCCTTCCCACCGTGCGCGCCGAGACCTACGACGGTGACACCGAGTCCGGGGCGCGCCGCTGGATCCGGGATCACGCGAACCTCGTCCTGGCGAACCCCGACATGCTGCACTTCGGGATCCTGCCGAACCACACCTGGTGGGCGCGCTTCTTCCGCCGTCTCAAATACGTCGTGATCGACGAGGCCCACAGCTACCGGGGTGTCTTCGGATCCCACGTCGCGAACCTTCTGCGGCGGCTCCGGCGTATCTGCGCGAGCTACGGTGCGCATCCGGTCTTCATCGGCGCGTCCGCCACGTCGGCTGACCCGGCGGCGTCCTTCGGGAAGCTGATCGGCGCTCCCGCTACGGCGGTCGACGAGGACACCTCGCCTCACGGGTCCACGACCGTGGCGTTCTGGGAACCGCAGCTCACGGGCACACGGGGCGAGAACGGCGCGGCGACCCGCAGGACGGTGATCGCCGAGACGTCCGACCTGCTCGCCAACCTCGTGTCCGCCCACGTTCGCACCATCGCCTTCATCAAGTCGCGGCGCGGCGCCGAGAGCATCGCCCAGACCTCCCGCCGCATGCTCGAGGACGTGCATCCCGACCTGCCGCACCGGATCGCCGCGTACCGCTCCGGGTATCTCCCGGAGGAACGGCGGCTCCTCGAGACCGCGCTGCGCAGCGGTGAGCTCCTCGGGGTCGCCAGCACGTCCGCCCTGGAACTGGGCATCGACATCTCCGGGCTGGATGCCGTCCTCGTGGCCGGCTGGCCGGGCACCAGGGCCTCGCTCATGCAACAGATCGGCCGCGCGGGGCGGTCCGGGCAGGACTCCCTCGCGGCCTTCGTGGCGAGCGACGACCCGCTCGACACCTACCTGGTCCACCACCCCGAGGCGGTCTTCGACCTCGCGGTCGAGGCCACCGTGTTCGATCCCTCGAACCCCTACGTGCTCGGGCCCCACCTGTGTGCCGCCGCTGCGGAGCTTCCCCTCACGGACGCGGACCTCGACCTGTTCGGGCCGACGTCCGAGGACCTGCTCGGGACGCTCTGCGAGCAGGGCTTCCTGCGACGACGGCCGGCCGGCTGGTTCTGGACGCACCCGCAGAGCGCCGCGTCGATGGTGAACCTGCGGGCGGACGGCGGCGGTCCCATCACGATCGTCGACGCCGACTCCGGGGCACTGCTCGGCACGATGGGATCGGCGCAGAGCCATTACCAGGCGCACGCCGGCGCGGTGTACGTGCACCAGGGACGCACCTACGTGGTGGAGGACCTCGACGAGGAGAACCACTGCGCCACGGTGTCCCGTGCGCAGCCCGACTTCTACACCCAGGCGAGGGACGTCACACAGATCGAGGTCATCGACCGCGACATCAGCCGACTGTGGGGAGGCGTGCTCGCGAACTTCGGTGACGTCAAGGTGACCACCCAGGTGGTGTCCTTCCAGCGCAAGGCGTTCTCCTCCAACGAAGTGCTCGGCGAGGAGCCGCTCGACCTCGCGGCGCGTGACCTCTTCACGAAGAGCGTGTGGTTCGAGATCAGCCCACAGCTGCTCGAGGCCGAGGAGATCTCGGCGGAGGAGCTGCCCGGCGCCCTGCACGCGGCCGAGCACGCCGCGATCGGGCTGCTCCCGCTGGTCGCGTCGAGCGACCGCTGGGACATCGGCGGTGTGTCGACGGCGCTGCACGCGGATACCGGGCAGCCGACCATCTTCGTGTACGACGGGCACCCGGGCGGCGCCGGCTTCGCCGAACGTGGTTTCGAAGCCGCGCGGGTCTGGCTGGCGGCCACCCGCGACGCCATCGTGGCATGCGAGTGCGAGACGGGCTGCCCCTCCTGCGTGCAGTCCCCCAAGTGCGGCAACCGCAACAACCCGCTGAGCAAGGGCGGCGCCGTCGCGGTGCTGTCCCTGATCCTCCAGCAGGCCGGCACCGACGACGTCCCGGCCGGAGCCGCCCGGGACGCTCACGATCCGCTTCCCCCGGTCCGGTCCTGACTTCCTCCTGATCGTCCGTTGCGAGTCGATCCGGACCGACCCCGGCCCGTCACGACGGGGGGCCGGCACGAGCCGCGCCCTTCGCATCCGGCAGCGGTCCGTGCGTGGGGACAACGACCCGCACGACCACCGTCGACATCCCAGGACCGCCCACCTCGCACGCGGTCAGCTCCGCCCCGTGCTGCTCCGCCGTGAGCCGAGCCTCAGAGCATGGGTCACCCGGTCTGAGGCCTCGAGCCGCGTCAGCTGCGGCGAGCGCCGCGAGGTCTGCTGCTGTCGCGGCCTTCGAGCCGGCGGTGGTCGCGTGCATCATGAGCGCGCCGACGGCGACGAGCATCAGGGCGAGCAATGCCAGGCCGGACATCAGCAGCGTCCCTGCGCCGCGCTCGCCGTCGCGACCCTCGTTCTCGCCGGGCGTCACCGTGTCAGCCATCCTGCTCCGTCCTCCCCGTGGCCGATGCGCTCAGGTCGAGGTCCAGCAGACCTGTCAACGGACCGTCGACCGTCGTCCGCACCTCCACGACGGTCCACCCCTCACGGATGGAGACGGTCGCTACGGCGTCCTGACCCGCCAGCCGCTCGGCAGTCCGCTGGACGGCGTCCGGTGATTCGCCCCGCATCACCTCCCGCGCTCCGGCACGCGCGGCTTCCTCGAGCCGGAGTTGCTGAGTGCCGACATGCGCCGTGCCCAGCAGCAGGGCGAGGAGGACCACCAGGGCGGGCAGGGCGACAGCCACCTCTGCGGTGACGGCCCCACGATCGGCAGCGCAGGCGTCGCTCCTGGAGCGGGCCATGCGCTGTATCGAGTGGACCGGCGTGCGCGTGCGACGGACACCCGAGCCGTTCGGGGTCACCCCTGCACGTCGGTCCGCAGCGCCGCCCCGGTGGCTCCTCATCAGCCGAAGTTCAGCGCAGTCGTGATGAGTGACGTCAGCAGGCCCTTGATCTGGCTGCTCGACAACACCGCGACGAGCAGCGCAGCGAAGCCGACGGCCGCGAGCGTGGCGATCGCGTATTCCGCAGTCGCCATACCGGCTTCGCGATCCTGGAGATCCTCACCCGCTGCCGCCCTCCGGCGCCGCATCACTCCGCGCCGTTCCGCCCGGTTGAGCGTCGCGTCGTCGGGATCGGATCCGACGAGGTGGAGACCGGATGCAACACGCCCCTCACCGGGACGAACCATGGCCCGGCCCGGTGAGGGAGTGACATCGAGCCCGCCGGGTCGAACAGTTCCGGCATGGACGGGCTGGGACGCGCAGGTGCCACCCACCGTCGTCGGTCTGACGAAGGGGGAGCCCTCCGTGCGCTGCAGCTGTGTCTTCATGGTCATGTCATGTCCTTCCGGTGGTCGCGGTAGACCCGCGTCGGGTGCGACGGTCGTCGCTGAACCAACTCTTTCCCGGGCCGGCTGCCGCAGCTCCGTGAACGGCGCCTAAGTGGATAACCTCCGGCCGCTTACCCGAGGACGACTGCCCGGCGACATGTGCGCGCCGGCCTGTCCTGCACATCCCCGCGACCTCCTGCCACGTCAGAGCTCGGGCAGGAGCCCCAGGACAACGGGAACGACACCGAGGCAGATGAACGCCGGCAGGGAGCACAGCCCGAGCGGCAGCACCAGTTGCACTCCGAGGGCCGCCGCACGCCTGTCCACCTCCCGGTTGTGGCGGCGCCGCAACTGACCTGCATGCGCGTGCAGCAGCGCGGCGGACGGTGCTCCCGTCGACGTGGCGAATCGGAGCCCCTGCCTGAGCTCCGCGAAGGCAGCGGCCCGCGCCGGGGCCGGCCGCGCCGCTGCGGACGGCCCGTCGTCGACACGACGGTCGATCCCCGCCTCCCATGCGGCGTCCCAGGAGGCGCCGAGCAGACGCGCCGCATGGACGCGCGCGAGGGCGGTGGACAGGTTCTGCTCGCACGAATCGGACACGGTCGACAACGCCCGCTCGACCGATGAGCCCGCCGTCAGGAGCGCGCCGAGCAGATCGAGGATGAGGGCGGGGTCCTCCAACCCGGGACGTGCCGCGACCCTCGCCGCAGACGCCGTCCCTCCGGGTCCCCTGCGCCCTGAAGGAAGCACCAGGAGCACCGCCGTCGACGCCAGCAGAAGAGCCACGAGGAGGCCGGTCATCGGGTCTCCCCGCCGGCTCGCCGGACCAGTCGTCTCGACCAGGTCCGGGCCGTGATCGTGAGTAGGACACCTGCCAGCAGGGCGAACTGCCCGGGAAGCGAGGTCGTCAGCAGCACCACAGGATTGATGCCCAGTCCGAATCCCAAGCCGAGACCGACCACGGGCAGCCAGGCCAGCAGGACGACCGTCGCCCGGGGCCCGGCCAACGCCGTCTCCCTGGACGCCGCACCGTCGAGCTGGGCGTCGAGTTGCGCGGCGTACTGCTCGAGGATCCCTGCGAGCGGCGCGCCACTCCGCTCCGCGACCTCGAGGCAGGCCGCGAGATCCACCCACATGCGGTCGAGCACGCGTTCCCGCCCCGACCGGCGCCCCTCCTCGGGTGACGCGCCACGAAGGGCTTGCGGGACACTCAGACCGAGCACCGCCGCGCGCCCTGCCGCCTCGAGCGTCGGAACCGCGGCGGCCGAGAACGCGGAGGTGGCTGCCGCATGAAGTCGAAGCATGTCCGACCACAGGGCGTGCGGTGGTCGACCCGCCCGCAGCAGACCGGCCAGCTGATGGATGAACAGGGGGAGCTCGTGCAGTTCCAGCTCCCGCGACCTCCGTCCCAGCCGCACGGTCCGCGCAGTCGGCGCCGGTGACGGGCGGAGCCGACCGTCCACCCGGTTCTCCGGACCTCGCTGCTGCCGTGCATCCGGAGGCCACCGCCCACCTCGAGCGCGCACGGTGAGCACCAAGCACCCGACGGCGAGCAGGAGCGCGACGGCGACGCCCGTCATGGCGCGGGGGCCGGCGCGGTCCAGCCCACGGAGGCCGCGAAGTCCGGCCAGCCCTCCTCCGCCCTGCAGCTCACTCCGTCGTCGACGAGGACGGGGCGGATACGGAGGCCTCGGGCGGAATCCAGCACCACCAGTCCGATGCTCTCCACGCGTCGTCCCGCCGGACCGCGCGTGACATGCACGACGACATCGAGCGCGCTCGCTGCCTGCTGTGCGACGGCGTCCGCCGACATGCCCGAGAGCGAGGCGAGGGCAGCCAGCCGCGCGGGGACGGCGGCTGCGCTGTTGGCGTGGATGGTTCCGCCACCGCCGTCATGGCCGGTGTTCATCGCCGTCAGCATCTCCCGGACCTCGGCGCCCCTGCATTCTCCGACGACCAGACGGTCCGGGCGCATCCGGAGGGCCTGCCGCACGAGGTCGGTGAGATCCGTGATTCCCGCCCCCTCGAGATTGCCGTGCCTCGTCTGCAGGCTGACCGTGTGCGGGTGCTCCGGAGCGAGTTCCGCGGCGTCCTCGACGGTGACCACGCGCTCGTGGTGTGCCGCCAGACCCAGCAGGGCGGACAGGAGGGTCGTCTTGCCTGTACCCGTGGCACCACTGATGAGGAAGTTCATCCGCCTCCTGATCATCAGGGTGAGGGCCTCCGCCGTCACGGGCGCCAGGGTCCCGGAGGCTTGGAGCTCCCGCACGGAGAACACCCGGGACCGCCTGATCCTGATCGACAGCAGCGTGCCCGTGGTCGAGATCGGCGGCAGCACCGCATGGACGCGCAGCCCGTCGAGTCGCACGTCGACCGCAGGGCAGCCGTCATCGAGCCGGCGTCCACCGGCCGCGACGAGGCGGACGGCGAGGGAGCGCACCTCGTCCTCGTGGGAGAAGACCCGGCCGACCCTCCGGAGGCCCTCGGCCCCGTCGACCCAGACCTCGTCGGGCCCGTTGACGAGGATGTCGGTGACGCCGGGGTCGGCGAGCAGCGGTTCGAGCGCACCGAGGCCTTCGAGTTCCGCGCGCACGCGGTCGAGCGCGGACAGCGTTCCCTCCGACCCGAGCAGTCTGCCGCTCGAGCCGACTGCCCCTGCGAACGCCGCGGCCGTGACCTGGACCTCGCCGGTCAGCACGGCCCTGCGGACCGCATCCACCATCGACGCACCTGCACCGTCGCCGTGCAACGCAGGCGGGACTCCATCCCGTGCCCGGACATCGGCGTCCGCGGCCGGCCGCTCAGCCGCACGCAGAGCTCGTCGGGTCGGTCGGTGGTCCGCGACTCCTTCATTCACGACGACGGGGCCCAGGTGCGCCCGACGGCCTCGACGGCCGCTTGCGCCCGCCGGGGTACGGCGAGGCCGGCGGTTCGTCCGGCGGCCTCCGCGCCCGCCGCACCGCGCACGAACGGAAGGAAGGGCAGAGGCCCCGGGCGCCCGACGACGTCCGCCACCAACCATGGATCGAGACCGTCCACCACGGGACCGCGGACCACGACCGTCACCGGGACCGACCCGTGCATCGCGAGGATGCGCGGCACCGCGGCGACGGTCCGCGGCCGCGACGGAACCACCAGGACGAGGTGATCACAGGCGGCGACCAGCGTCCTGTCGGCTCCGGCGACGCTACCGAGGTCGATGACCGTGACGTCGAAGGCGCCGCGCGCGGCGTCGAGGACGGCCTCCGACGTGCGCATCGGCTCTCCCGACGCGCTCAGGTATGCGTCGCCGGCGTCGTGTGAGAGTACCGCCACTCCCCTGTCCGTGGGCAGCGCTGCCGCGAACTGCTCGGCGTTGAGGGTGCCACGGATGTCGGTGAGGTCGCGCCAGCGGACACCATGGCTCGACTCGAGTCCGAGCGCCAGATCGACGCCCCCGGCGAGCGGCGCACCGTCGATGAGCAGCGTTCCCCTGCCGCCCTCTGCCGCCCACCGCGCGCACCAGTAGGCGAAGGTACTCGCTCCGCATCCACCCGCGGCGCCCATGATGCCCGTCACCGCCCCGGTAGCGGCCGGATTGAGTCGGCGCCCGATCGTCTCGGCGAGCCAGCCCGCGCCCTGCGGCAGGATCACGACCCGCGAGGACGCGAGATGGGCGGCTGCTCCCCACACCCGCGGTTCGTCCTCGCTGGTGCCCACGACGACGACCTCGCGCTGCCCCGACAGGGAGATCGCCTGGCCCTCACTCACGATCAGCACGACAGGATCGAGGGCCAACGCGTCGGTCGCCAGGTTCTCGAAATGGGGCGTCACGCCGGCGGCGGCACAGGCGCGAGCGACCTGGTCGCGGACGAACTGGGAGCCTCCGGCGAGAACCACCGGGGGGCGGCGGGGCGGCGGGATCGACTGCGTCATGGACCAAGGATGGTCCGAGCCGGACGGCGCCCCCGAGCGGGGTTGCGCTATGTGGACAACCAGCACGGCGCACCCGACGACGGGACGCCGCGAGCGCGACAGCCACCGATTGCCAGAATGACACCGCGGCAGCCGAGAATGTCCTCATGTTCATCGCCGTGGCCGCAGCACCTGCGGCGTCCGATCTCCGGGGCGGCGTGCTGGTGCAGGAACTCGACGATGCAGGCGTCCCGATCGCCGAGCCGCGTGCCGTCCCGACGACGGAACTCCCGGACGTGGTCCGCGCTGCGGAACAGCGGCGGCCTCGGTGGGTGTGGGGTTCCACGCGCCTCTGGTACCCGGACCTGCTGGCCGCGGGCGTCGACGTCGAGCGCTGCTGGGACCTCGCGCTGACGCGCGCCGTGCTCGCGAACTCACCCTTCTGCCGGCCCTCCCCCTACCTCGACTCCGTGCGCACGTCATCGGCGCCGACGGACACCCCGGTCCCGTCCCGGATGCTGCCGCCGGCGCGGATGTCCCCGGACCAGCACTCGCTCTTCGACGATCCGCGCCCCGCCGCCGCCGCCGGGCCCGTGCTCGACGACGTCGTGGCCGAGACTCGCGCACAGACGTCCGCCGTCGCGGGTGCCCATCGGTCCGCGCGCCTCGCCCTGCTCGTGGCGGCAGAGTCCGCCGGGGCGCTCATCGCGACCGAGATGGAGCACTGGGGCCTCCCCTGGCGGCGCGACGTCCACGAGGCGCTCCTCGAGACGGCCCTCGGACAGCGTCCGCCCGAGGGCGCGCGCCCGGCGACGCTCGAACGTCTCGCCGGGGAGCTGCGCGACGCCCTCGACAATCGGAGCCTCAACCCCGACTCCCCGCAGGACATGTTGCGTGCGCTGCACCGAGCGGGAATCGATGTGAGGACGACCCGCTCGTGGGAGCTCGAGCAACACGGGCATCCTGTCATCGGTCCGCTCCTCGAGTACAAGAAGCTGGCGCGGCTCCTCACCGCGAACGGCTGGGGCTGGCTCGACGCCTGGGTGCACGAGGGCCGCTTCCGTCCCGAGTACGTGGTGGGCGGCAGTGTGTCCGGTCGGTGGGCGTCGCGCGGGGGCGGTGCCCTGCAGATCCCCCGGCAGGTCCGCGACGCGGTGCGACCCGACGACGGGCATGTGTTCGTCGTCGCCGATGCCGCCCAGCTCGAACCGCGTGTCCTCGCGGCGCTCGGGCGGGACTCGGCGCTCGCGGACGCGGCCCGGGGCAAGGACCTGTACCAGGGCATCGCGGACCAGGGGTTCGGCGGTGACCGCGCCCAGGCGAAGCTCGCCATGCTCGGTGCCATGTACGGAGCCACGAGCGGCGAGTCCGGGCGTCTGATGCCCCAGCTCACGCGCGCCTACCCGCAGGCCATCGGCGTCGTGGAGGAGGCCGCCCGCACGGGTGAGTCGGGCGGCGGAGTCGCGAGTCACCTGGGCCGCGGCTGCCCTCCCGCAACCGAGGACTGGTCCGCGCGTCAGCGCACGACGACGGCCGAGGAGCAGCGGCGCGCCGACACGGCGGCGCGGGCGCGAGGACGATTCACGCGCAACTTCGTGGTGCAGGCGACGGCGGCGGAGTGGGCGCTGTGCTGGCTCGCCGAGATCCGACGGCGGCTGGCTGGAAGCGGGATCCCCTCCCCCAGGAGCCGTATCGCGTTCTTCCTGCACGACGAGGTGATGCTGCACGTGCCGCTGGGGTCGGCGGAGGAGGCCACGGACATCGTCCGGGACGCGGCGCGGGCGGCCACCCGGCTCGTCTTCGGGGTCATCCCCGTCGAGTTCCCCGTCACGACGGTCACGGTGTCCTCCTACGCCGACGCCAAGTGATCCGCTGACCGTCCTGCCGGTTATCCACAGATCGGCGCAGCGGCCAGCGCCCGCCCCCGCCTCGCCTCTACGGTGACAGGACACAAGGGGGGAAGGGTTGGGTGCATGAGCGTTCTGACGATCGACACGGACAGGTACACGGAGGCGGCGGAACTCGCCGCGGCGGCCGGCCGGGGGCTCGCGGACGCCGTCGCCTCGGCGGATGCCGTGCTCATGGGAACGGGCGGCATGGCGGGGTGGGACGCCCTGGGCACCGATTGGGCTGGGTCCTACGATCCCGCGGCCAGGGACGTCCTCGAGGCGGCCCGGGCCCTCGCGCTCGCATCGGCGGACTCAGCGCGGGCGTTGACGTTCTCGGCAGGCAACTACATCGCCGCCGAGCACGTGGCGTCCATGGGCCTCACGGCGCTCATCGAACCGCTCCTGCCGTCGTCGATGCCCGAGGCGACGTCGTCCTGCCTCCCCTCGGCCTGTGAAGCGCACGTGGCGCTGCCGCCGGAGTACTGGGACATCGTCGCGGGGGTGGCCGGCATCATGTGGCCCACGGGGGATCCGGCGCTCCTCAGGAGCGCAGCGGCTGCGTGGACCACGCTCGCCTCCGACGTCGAGCACAGGATCGGCGGCGGCACGCAGCTCGCGGAGGACGCGGTGGTCGGGTTGCTGGCGGAGGACCTCGCCCTCTTCCGCACCCGGAGTGCCATGGTGCGCGAGGCAGGCACTGCGATCGCGCTGTCCTCGCGGGACATCGCCGCGGGGTGCGAGGCCCTGGCAGGGGCGATCGAGACGGCGCACCAGGAACTGATCGACGAGACGCGCGCTTTCGCCGAGGACTGCCTTGAGATGCTGGCCGTCGGCGTGGCCTTGAGCTTCCTGACCTTGGGAGGGTCCGCAGCGATCACCTCCCTCATCGGGGTGGCGCGAACAGCACAGATGGTGATGAAGGTCCGTCAGACCATCGAACGTCTCACCGCGCTGGGCAGAGCCGCGGTCGTCGTCGCGAGCAGGCTTCCCGGAGCCGCGCGCCTCACCACCGGACTGCAGAGCCTGGCCCGCGGACCCTCGGCCCTGCGCATCACTGGCGGGACGGCAGGACGCGCGCTGCCGTCCTGGGCACCACCAACGTCCGCGGCCCTGTCGACACTCGCACCCGCGGTGCGGATCATCCGTCCGGTCGGAGCAGCGGGAGCACGCCTGCTGGACTCCAAGGCGGTGTCCGTCGCCCTGTCCAGCCCGGCTGCGCTCGTACGCGAGCAGCTCTCGCACCATGTGGGTCGGCGGGTCCTCGGTACCGCCGCCGGGCCCGGCGACGCGACGGAGCAGGTGCTCACGATGGCGGGCCGATCCGCGTCTCCGATGATCGTGCGCGCCGCCGCAGCAACGCAGATCGGAATCACGAGCAAGGAGCGATGGGACAACGCCACCGCTCTCGTGACCCTCCCCGCCTCACTCAAGGAGCGCTACGCGCCCGCCGCCCCCGGCACGCTCGCCCCCGCCGCCGGTGGTCCCGGCCGCCTCACAGCGGTGCGGCGATCTCCTGCGACCGGTCCCACGGCTGTGTCCAGCCGAGGCCCTCGAACATCGCATCCAGCAGCATCGCAGTGAATCCCCAGATGATCGCGTGCGGAGTGACGAAGGCAGGGGTGCGGCTCACGAACCCGTTGCGTCGGAGCACAGCGGTCCGGCGGTTCCCCGGTGCCAGAAGCGTGCTCACGGGGCACCGGAATACCGATTCGGACTCGGCGGCGTCGACCGCGTGGACGGCGGTCTGCTCACGCCACCACCCCAGCACCGGCGTGACCATGAAGTTGCTGACGGGAAGACCCACCTCGGGAAGGGACCCGAGGACGTCGACGCCCCTCGGGTCCAGGCCCGTCTCCTCCCGCGCCTCGCGAAGGGCCGCGCCCGCTTCGTCGGCGTCACCCGCGTCGATGCCGCCGCCGGGGAACGCCACCTGACCGGGATGGTTCGACAGCGTGGACGCGCGCATGACGAACAGGAGATCGAGATCCGTAGGACCGGGCCGCGAAACGAATGGCCCGGTTTCGTCGTCCTGACGCGGCGTGTCGACCGGCCCGGTGAACGGCGCGCCGAGCGGGGTGTCGAGCGGGGTGTCGAGCGGTGCGTCGTCCGGCGCGGGATACGCACGGTCACCCGACGGATCCTCCTCCGCCGCCCGTTCTCCGAACAGCACGAGCACGGCAGCACGGCGGCTCAGCTCCGGATCGAGCACGGCGAACTGCCAGCCGTCGGGGGCGAGGAGCGTCGCGTCAGGGCGGTCCATCGACCGGACCCACGACGTCAGCTCGTCACGGGCACTCACGGCCCGGGCTGCTTCATCGTCCCGAAGAACGTCGGAAGATCCATCCGGTCCGCCCCTGCCCGGATCAGGCACGCCTCAGGCACCGAGCCCGTGACCGGCCTCCCGGAGCTCCGCCCGGGTCCGCCCGTTCCTCATGAGCTCGAGGAGGTCCTCGCGCCCGGGCGCGAGCTCGTACTTGAGCAGTTTCGCAGCCTTCATCGGGTCGGTCTCGCCCTCCCCGAAGGCGGGGCACAGTGCCGCGACCGGACAGACGCCGCACGCGGGCTTCTTCGCATGGCAGATCCTCCGGCCGTGGAAGATGACCCGGTGGGAGAGCAGTGTCCAGTCCTTGCGCTCGAACAGCGGCCCCACCTCCAGTTCCACCTTCACCGGGTCGTCCGACGTCGTCCAGCGGAAGCGCCGCGACAATCGCCCGAAGTGCGTGTCCACCGAGATGCCGGGGGCGCCGAAAGCGTTGCCCAGCACCACGTTCGCTGTCTTCCGACCCACACCCGGGAGGGTCACGAGCTCCTCGAGTGTGGCTGGTACGTGGCCGTCGAACTCGTCGACGAGTCGGCGGGACAGCGCGAGCAGGCTGTTCGCCTTGGCGCGGTAGAAGCCGGTGGGCCGGATGATCTCCTGGAGCTCGAGCTCCTCCGCCTCGGACAGCGAGCGCGCGTCGGGGTACCGCTCGAACAGGGCCGGAGTGGTGAGGTTCACCCGGACATCGGTCGTCTGGGCGGACAGCACGGTCGCCACGAGCAGCTCGAAGGCGTTGCGGAAGTCCAGCTCCGCGACGGCGTACGGATAGGTCTCGCCCAGGATCCTGTTGATCTTCCTGGCCCGGCGCTTCAGCGCGACCGGCGATTCGTCCTGCGGTTTCGGCTTCACTGCACCCACTCGATCCCGTCCGTTCGGTCCTTCTACCGGCTCACCCGACTATCGATCTGTCCGCGTCACGACCCACCCGCCTCGCGACCCGTCCCGACAGGGCGCATCGCCCCATTGGCGGATTAGTCCCGCGGCGCCCGTTCGATGTTGCGCAGATCCCGCAGGATGCCGATCGCGCCGGTGCGCTTGTCCTGCACCAGGAACTCACGGCCGCGATCCTCGATGCCCACTTCCCAGTCCCCCGGCTGCAGGACGAAGATCTCGCGCCCGTTCTGCTCGTCGAACACGGGCCGTGGGGACCCGACGGCGAACCAGAACGCCTCGACGACGTCCTCCTCCTCGGCCGATCGCGTGGCCGTGATGGGCTCCTGCTGTGCACGGCCCTGCGTGGCGTCCTCCGTCGGCGTCTCATCGCGGATCGCCTCGTGGACTCTCGTCCGGTCCGTCACCGACCGGGAGTCGTCGACGTCGTGACCGCTGCCGAGGTCGGGTCCGTCGACGGCCGGGGCCTGATCTGCCTGGTTGCCGACGACGTCGTGGTGCTCGATGGGCTCGTCGCGGTCCTGGATGGGCCGGTAGCTCGCCGTCGCATCGTCCATCGCATCGCCGGAACCACGGGAATCACGGGCACCGACGGCGCTGGCGCCGTGGCCTGCATCGTGGTCCGTCCGGTCGGCGGTTGCGCCCGGTATTGGGTCCGCCTGTGTCGGTGCTCCGGTTGATCGACCGAGGCCGAACAGTCCGGCGCCCGTCGTACCGCGATCGCCTCCGGGTGCCTGACCGGTGAGTGCCTCACCCGACGGGGATCCGACTGCCGTCTCCTTCGACGGTGACGCAGTCTTCACGGGCTTCGCGGGCTTCGGCGGCCGCGGCCTCGCCGCGGTGATGGGACGGGCCAGCGGGTGGGCGGCGGACTCCGGCCGCTCCAGGAAGTCGTCCCGCACGACGGGCAGGTGCGGCCCGACGACGGTGGCTGCCACGAGCGCCAGGGATCCGAGCAGCGCGATGAAAGGGCCGATCTGGAACGCGGTGACGGTCTGCAGGAAGAAGAAGGTGGCTGCGAGCACTGCGGTGACCGAGGCGAACTGGTCCACCGAGAGGGACCCGACGCGCAGGCCCGAGCTGCCGAGGCGCCGGCCGGCCAGGAGCGCCAACGCGATCACAGGCAACAGCATGCCGACGCCGACGAAGAAGAGCGATGCGCTGCTCCAGAACGTCGTGTAGAGCACACGGCCGCCGACGAAAGGCAGGAGCGTGCCGATGAACATCAGCAGGACGCCCCCACCGAACACGAGTTCCCGCGTGGTGAAGGGC
Source organism: Arthrobacter sp. TJ-266 (assembly GCF_058269115.1). Taxonomy (NCBI): domain Bacteria; kingdom Bacillati; phylum Actinomycetota; class Actinomycetes; order Micrococcales; family Micrococcaceae; genus Arthrobacter; species Arthrobacter sp. TJ-266. The sequence goes on along the minus strand of NZ_JBZCNC010000001.1, from coordinate 372,933 downwards.
CCGAGGACCGCCTCGGACGGGCCCACGTGACTCGGCTCGGAGGCGGTGGTGTCGGCTGCGGCGCCCTGAGTATCGGAGATGCCGGGAGACGGGGCGGTTCCGGTGGTGCCGGACGGACCTGCAACCACCGTCGATGCCCCTGACGTGGTCGCGTCCGCGGCGGGCTGACCCACCGTCTGCCGGCCCTCGAGTGGTTCACTCATGTGGTACTCCCGTTCCTCGCGGCGGTCACCGGCGGTGCCGCCCGGCGTCGTTCAACTGATCCCACCCTAGCCACCGGCCCCGGCCTTCTCCACCAGGCGTCGTGGCGGTGGCGCCCATCCGCTCACCGCACAATCGGCGCAACTCGGCTAGGTGATGTGACGCCAGCCACAGGAGTGTCGGGTGGACTCGATAGTCTTCCGTCAGGCACGAGGTGGTGCGGGCGGCCCGCACGGCCCGTGCGCTCGAGCACTGCCGACCTTCATCATCACCGTCTTCGACACGCCACCAAAGGGGTAAGACCATGAACGCCGAGCGACAAGGCGACGCCTTCGAGAACCTGCTGCACGAGGAACGCCGCTTCCCCCCCAGCGCCGACTTCGCCGCGAACGCCGTCGCCCAGCCGTCCCTCTACGACGAGGCGCGCGCGCAGGGTGCGGAATTCTGGGCCGCGCAGGCCCGCGCGCTCCTGACGTGGGACACCGATTTCACCCAGACCCTGGACTGGTCGGACGCTCCCTTCGCCAAATGGTTCGTCGGAGGGACGATCAACGCCGCGTACAACGCGCTCGACCGCCACGTCGAGGCCGGGCTCGGTGACCGCGTGGCCATCCACTTCGAGGGTGAGCCCGGCGACACCCGCACCATCACCTATGCGGAGCTGACGCAGGAGGTCAAGAAGGCCGCGAACGCCTTCGAATCGCTCGGCGTGCAGAAGGGCGACCGCGTCGCGGTGTACCTGCCCATGATCCCCGAGGCCGTCGTCACCATGCTCGCGTGCGCGCGCATCGGGGCAGTGCACTCGGTGGTGTTCGGCGGGTTCTCCGCGGACGCCCTCCGCAGCCGCATCGACGACGCCGAGGCGAAGCTCGTCGTCACGTCCGACGGCACCTACCGGCGCGGCAAGCCCAGCGCCCTGAAGCCCGCGGTGGACGGCGCCCTCGAGAAGGACGGTCACACCGTCACGAATGTGGTCGTCGTGCGGCGCAACAACGAGCCCGTCGAGTGGACGGAGGGCCGGGACGTCTGGTGGCACGACGTCGTCGAGGGCGCCTCGGACGAGCACACCGCCGTCGCGCACGATGCCGAGCACCCCCTCTTCATCCTCTACACGTCCGGTACCACCGGGAAGCCCAAGGGGATCCTGCACACCACCGGCGGCTACCTCGCGCAGACCGCGTTCACGCACAGGAACACCTTCGACCTCCGGCCGGAGACGGACGTATTCTGGTGCACCGCGGACATCGGCTGGGTGACGGGCCACAGCTATGTCACCTACGCGCCGCTGGTGAACGGCGCCACGCAGCTCATGTACGAGGGGACGCCGGACACCCCGCACCAGGGCCGGTGGTGGGAGCTGATCGAGAAGTACAAGGTCAGCATCCTGTACACGGCCCCGACGGCCATCCGCACGTTCATGAAGTGGGGCCGGGACATCCCGAAGAAGTACGACCTCACCTCGATCCGCGTACTCGGCTCCGTCGGGGAGCCCATCAACCCCGAGGCCTGGATGTGGTACCGCGAGGTCATCGGCGGCGGCAACGCGCCGATCGTCGATACGTGGTGGCAGACCGAGACGGGCGCGCACATGATCGCCCCCATGCCCGGGGTCACCGCGACCAAGCCCGGCTCGGCGCAGGTGGCGGTCCCCGGCATCGCGATCGACGTCGTCGACGAGATGGGCGAATCGGTGCCGAACGGCTCCGGCGGCTATCTCGTGATCCGCGAACCGTGGCCGTCGATGCTGCGCGGCATCTGGGGCGACCCGCAGCGGTTCAAGGACACCTACTGGTCGCGGTTCGACGCCATGTACTTCGCGGGCGACGGCGCCAAGAAGGACAGCGACGGCGACATCTGGCTCCTGGGCAGGGTGGACGACGTCATGAACATCTCGGGCCATCGCCTCTCGACCACCGAGATCGAGTCGGCGCTCGTGAGCCACCCGTCGGTGGCGGAGGCCGCCGTCGTCGGGGCGAGTGACGAGACGACCGGTGAGGCGGTGGTCGCGTTCGTGATCCTCCGCGGATCCGCGAAGGACGACGACGACATCGTCACGACGCTGCGGAACCACGTGGCGAAGGAGATCGGCCCCATCGCGAAGCCGCGGAACATCCTGGTGGTCCCGGAACTGCCGAAGACCCGCAGCGGGAAGATCATGCGCCGCCTGCTCAAGGACGTCGCGGAGGGCCGGGAGGTCGGCGACGCCACGACGCTGTCCGATCCGACGATCATGCAGCAGATCGCAGTCTCCCTGCGGAAGTAGCCGAACTGCGGAAGTAGGCGAACACGCGAAAGGCCCCCGCGCAGGCGGGGGCCTTTCGCGTGTCAGGTCCGGATCAGCCGATGGTGGCGTCGACCGTGACCTCGATGTTGCCGCGCGTGGCATTCGAGTAGGGGCACACCTGGTGGGCCTGCTCCACGAGGGAGTCCGCCATATCCTGGTCCACGCCGCCGATCTCCGCGTGCAGGGCCACGGCGAGCTGGAAACCTCCGCCGTCGACCGGGTTGATGCTGACCTCGGCGGTGACCGCGGTGTCGCTGATCTTCGCCCTGCTGCGGCCCGCGACGAGCTTCAGGGCGCTGTGGAAGCAGGCGGCGTAGCCGACGGCGAAGAGCTGCTCGGGGTTGGTGGCGCCGCCTGCCCCGCCCATCTCCTTGGGGACGGCGAGGTCGACGACGAGCTGGCCGTCGTCGGTACGCGCTTCTCCGTTGCGTCCATCTCCTGTTGCAGTGGCCACTGCGGTGTAGAGAGCACTCATGGTGTCGATCCTTTCGTCCCGGCGGCTCAGGTGGCCGCTCCCTAGTAGACTAACCAGTAACTCTACTCAGGTGAAATCTGATGCGGGGTTGCGAGCAATCGATGGGAAGGATCAGTCATGCCGCTTCAGGTACCCGTGCGGGAGCGCATCCTCGCGTCCGCCACGCGACTCTTCGACACCACCAGCATCCGGGCCGTCAGTGCGGACAAGGTGATTGCCGACGCCGCCACCACGAAGGTCACGTTCTACCGGCACTACCCCTCGAAGGACCACCTGGTGGTCGCCTATCTCGAGCAACAGCTCGGGCTGCTCCAGAACGCCGTGGAGCAGCAGGTGAGGGCGGGCCGCGATGCCTGCAGCCTGCTCGAGTGGCTGGCCGAGGCCAATGGGAAGGCCGCCTGCCGGCCCGGGTTCCGCGGGTGCGTCTTCATCAACGCCGCGGCGGAGTACCCGGCCGAGGGCGGTGCGGTGCGCGACGCCGTCTGGCGGTACAGGGCGTGGCTCCACGCGGTGGTGACGGAACAGCTGACCACGCTAGGGGTGGAGGCACCCGAGGCTGTGGCGCATCAACTGATCATGCTGCGCGACGGCGCCATGGTGCACGGTTTCATGAGCGATCCGACGGCCGTGACCGCATCCCTCCTGACGGCCGGCCGCGCTCTCGTCGGCGCTCACAGGTCTGCGCGTCCACCCCTGTGACCTTCGTCCTGAAACGTGGCCCCGGCGCGCCGGCGAGAGGAAGATATCAGCGTGTCCACAACCCTTCAGCAGCCTCCCGTCACGAACCCCCGCATGGCCCGCCGCGTCGCCGGAGCCTCCTTCGTGGGGACAGCCCTCGAGTCCTATGACTTCTACGTGTTCGGCACCGCCGCCGCGCTCGTGTTCAACGTCGTCTTCTTCAGCGAGCAGGATCCCCTGGCAGGGACCCTCTCGGCCTTCCTCGTGTTCGCCATGGGGTTCGTCGCCCGCCCGCTCGGCGCCATCCTCTTCGGGCACCTCGGGGACAGGATCGGCCGCAAACGCACCCTGATCTGGACCATCACCCTCATGGGCCTCGCGACGGGCACCGTGGGCCTGCTGCCCGACTACACCACCATCGGCATCTGGGCGCCCATCATCCTCACCGCGCTGCGCTTCCTGCAGGGACTCTCGCTGGGAGGCGAGTGGGGCGGCTCCATCCTGATCGCCACCGAGCACGCCGAACCCCGCAAGCGGGCGCTGTACGCATCGATCCCCCAGCTCGGCTCCCCCGTGGGCACCATGCTGATCTCGGCCATCTTCCTGGTGCTGACGGTCGTGGCCCCGGACATCATGACCACCTGGGGCTGGCGCATCCCGTTCCTGCTCGCGTTCCCGTTCCTCGCCGTCGCCCTCTACCTGCGCCTGGCCATCGACGAGACACCCGTGTTCAAGCAGGCGAGCGAGGGGCACCAACTGCCCCGCATCCCCTTCCTCGAGGTCCTGAGGTCGCAGCCGGCCGCGATCGTCGTCGCCATCGCCGCAGCGGTCCTCGGCATCGGCTCCTACTTCCTCATGGTCACCTACACCCAGGCCTACGGAACCGAGACGCTCGGCCTCTCCCAGGCCACGGTGCTCAACGCCGCCCTCATCGGGTCGATCCTCCAGCTCGGCACCATCCCGGCGTTCGGCTACCTCGCGATGCGCATCGGCTCCGCGAAGGTCGTCGCCGGCGGGGCCCTCGGGACGGCCGTGATCGCCTTCCCGCTGTACTGGATCATCAGCATCGCGACCGAGCCGATGTACATCGCCGCGATCATCCTCGGAGGCATCCTGCCGACGGCGAGCTGGGCCGCCCTCGGCGGCCTCATGGCGGACATCTTCGAGCCGACGACGGCGTACACCGCCCTCTCCTTCGCCTACAGCATCGCCGCGATCATCGCCGGATTCGCGCCGTCCATCACCCAGCAGTTCGGCATCGCCACCGACGGCGCGTGGTGGCACCCCGGCGTCGTCCTCGCGGTGATGAGCCTCGTGACCGTGGCAGGGGCGCTCGGCGCCGTGCGCCTGCGCGCCCGCCTCGTCGCGGATGCCGGCGCCTGAGCCCACGCGCCGGCGCAGCACGGGTGCGGCATAGTTGAGGCATGACGCCGCCCGCACCCTCCATCCTCGTGGTCAACGGACCGAACCTGAACCTGCTGGGCACCAGGGAACCGGACGTCTACGGGACGGCGACCCTGGACGACGTGCTGCGTGTGGCCGAGGAGGCAGCCCGTGCGAGGGGGTGCACCACGACGGCCGTGCAGTCCAACCACGAGGGCGTGCTGATCGATGCCATCCACGCCGCGCGGTCGACGTCCGCGGGCATCGTCATCAACGCGGGCGCCTTCACGCACACCTCGATCGCCATCAGGGACGCCCTGGCCGGCGTCGGCCTGCCCGTGGTCGAGGTGCACATCAGCAACGTGCACCGGCGTGAGGACTTCCGTCATCACTCCTACATCTCGGGCGTGGCCGACGCCGTGATCGTCGGTGCGGGCGTGGACGGGTACCGCCTCGCCGTCGATCACCTCGCCTCGACACTGGTGCCGGCGGGCGGCGCCGGCAGCGCATCGTTCCCGGAACGTTAGACCCGGACGGGCGACGCCGCGCGGGGGCGACGGCGGTGATAGGGCACGATGGTCCTATGACGGACATCACCCCTGAGGACGGCGCGACCGGCCTGCCCCTGAATCCCGACGCTCCCCTGCTCGAGGTGCGCAACCTCGCCGTGAGCTTCCGGACCACGCACGGCGAGGTCCATGCCGTCGAGGACGCCAGTTTCACGCTGCAGCGCGGCAGCGCGCTCGCGATCGTCGGGGAGTCGGGATCCGGCAAGTCCACCACGGCCATGGCCTGCATCGGCCTGCTCCCGGGCAACGGCCGGGTCACGTCCGGCAGCATCCTCTTCGAGGGCCAGGACCTCGTGGGTCTGGCCGAGTCGAAGATGCGCTCCATCCGCGGCCGCGCGATCGGACTCGTGCCACAGGACCCGATGTCCAACCTCAACCCGGTCACGAAGATCGGCACGCAGGTCGCCGAGACGCTCCTCGTCCACGGCATGGCGACGAAGAAGAACGTCAAGCAGCGGGTCATCGACGTGCTGACCGCGGCGGGACTGCCCGACGCCGGTGAGCGCGCCAAGCAGTACCCGCACGAGTTCTCGGGCGGCATGCGCCAGCGGGCGCTCATCGCGATCGGCCTCGCGTGCCAGCCGCGCCTGCTGATCGCGGACGAGCCGACGTCGGCCCTCGACGTGACGGTGCAGCGCACCATCCTGGACCAGATCGACTCGATGACCGAGCATCTCGGTACGTCCGTGCTGCTCATCACGCACGACCTCGGTCTCGCCGCCGAGCGCGCCTCCCAGCTCGTGGTGATGCACCGCGGCCGCGTGGTCGAGGTGGGTCCGGCGCAGCAGCTGCTGAACGATCCGCAGCACCCGTACACCCAGTCCCTGGTCAAGGCGGCACCGAGCGTGGCGGCCGTCCGCCTGCGCCCCGGCGCCTTCACGACCGACGCCGCGTCCCGCCTCAAGCTCGCCGAGGCCGTCTACGCGGAGCACGAAGCAGATCGCGACGGCGCCGCGACCACCGATCGGGCTGCGAGCACTGACGTGTCCTCGGATGCAGCTGCGCCCGCAGAGCGGACCGGTTCCGGCGCCCATGCGGCGACGACGTCGTCCGACCGCCCGACCGGCGCGCCCGCCGCTGCCGCTCACACCCCTCCCGCGAACATCGTGGAGCTCCGCGACCTGACGAAGATCTACAAGCGGCGCGGCAGCAAGGAGGACTTCTACGCGGCGAAAAACGTGACGCTCGATGTCCCGCGCGGGCAGACCGTCGCGATCGTGGGCGAATCGGGCTCGGGCAAGACGACGACGGCGCGCATGCTGCTCAAGCTCATCGAGCCGACGTCGGGGACCATGACCTTCGACGGCATGGACGTCGCCACCCTGGACAAGGCGCAGCTCAACGACTTCCGGCAGCGCGTCCAGCCGATCTTCCAGGACCCGTACTCCTCGCTGAACCCGATGTTCACCATCGAGCGCATCGTCGAGGAACCCCTCAACGCGTACAAGCGCGGCTCGAAGAAGGAGCGCTCGGCCAGGGTCCGGGAACTGATGGACCAGGTCTCCCTCCCCCAGAACGCGCTGCGGCGCTACCCGGCGGAGCTCTCCGGCGGGCAGCGGCAGCGTGTGGCGATCGCCCGGGCCCTCGCGCTGCAGCCGGAACTGATCGTGTGCGACGAGCCCGTCTCCGCGCTCGACGTCCTGGTGCAGGCGCAGATCCTCACGCTGCTGGGTGACCTGCAGTCCGAACTCGGTCTCAGCTACCTGTTCATCTCCCACGACCTCGCCGTGGTGCGCCTCATCTCCGACTACGTCTGCGTGATGAAGGACGGCGAACTGGTGGAGGCCGCGAGTTCCGAGGAGGTCTTCCAGAACGCGCGCCACCCGTACACGCGGAAGCTCCTCGCGTCGATCCCGGGGAACGAGCTCAACATCGAGCAGGACATCGCCTCGTAGCGTCCCCCGCCAGGCCCCGAACCGCCGAGAATCGGGTGGCCCGGATCGATCACCAGTCGATCCGGGCGAAGGCCTCCCGCAGCCCCTGCCCGCGCGCGGGGTTGAGATGGCACACCCAGGCGATCCTGCCCGCGACGTGCTCGCGGAACGCCGGGTGGCCGCGTCGTTGGGACTCCACCCCATGCACGCGGCAGTTGTGCAGGATCGCCCTCAGGCGGTCGTACTCCGCGCGCGTCACGTTGGGGTGCGCATTGACGACGACGCCGGTCACCGACTGCCGGACGGACGCCCCGCGGATGCGCGTCTTGGTCCGGTTCACCGCATACCCCTCGTCCGCGACGATGCGCTCCACGCCGCGGACGAAGGCGTCGGCCCGCCGGCGCAGACCCGCGGGGCCGCTGAAGGCGAGATCGTCCGCATACCGCGTATAGACGCCGCCGGCGCGCTCGGCCCAGCCGGTCAGCCGTGCGTCGAGCCGTCGCACGGCGAGATTCGCGAGGGCGGGCGACGACGGCGCACCCTGTGGTAGGTGGGGTGCGCGCAACGCCTGCAGCAGTGCGAAGCGGTCGGCGGGCGTACCGCCGTCCGGCATGGCCCGCAGCACGGCCTCGGGCACGGAGTGCGTGCAGAGGCCCGTGATCGTGTGCGCTGTCGCCTCCGGGTACCCGGCCCGGCGCAGCGCACCGAAGACGCGCCCCGGGGTGACGTGCGCGAAGAACGCGGTGAGGTCCAGGGAGATCACCACCTCGGCGCCCGCGTGCGGCGCGGCGTTGCTCCGGGCGCTGCGACCGGGAACGAACCCGTGGGCAGCCGGGTGCAGGGGCAAGGGCGTGAGGATGCGGTCGAGCACCCGGCGCTGCACCGTCCGGAGCCGGAGGCCCGGCACTTCGAGGAGCCGCGGCACGCGACCCGGCCGGACACGCCACACGCAGCGGTAGTGCCTCAGTGCGTCGTCGCCCTCCCGACGGTTCCAGAGGCGGGTGTCCGCGAACCAGTCCAGCTCCCCCGGCGTCAGGCGCAGCTCGCGGGCCAGCCAGGCCAGGTCCGCGGCATCGGTACCGCCGGGTCCCGGCCCGTCGTAGTGGACTGCGTCCGAGGCCGAAACCGTTCCCGAGGCCGGAACCGAGTCCGAGGCCGGTGCCGACGACGGCTCTCCCGACGGCTCGAGAAGGAACCGCTCGGGGCGGATCGGCTCACCGCGCCGCGCCGCCTTCGCCACCGCGGTGGTGAACACCGGCTGCGCGAGGATCCAGCTGGCCAGCTCGCGGCGGGCGCCCGAGGGGTGCCGCGGGTAGCCCGAGAGCACCGCACGCACCAGCGGGCCGAGCCAGCGCCGCCGCGCCCCGAGGATCAGGGCACCCGCGGCGACGAGATGCTCCCGCTCCCACTCGGCAGCCTCGAGGAAGGCCGTCGCGAGGAGATGGGCGAGGCCGTCGGCTCCCGGTGACGGCTGGCGGGCGAGGACCTGCGACGCGGGCGTGACGCTCCCGCCTCCGCGCGGAAAAGGCGGGCGGGTGCCACCGGCCGCCGTCGACTCCGTGCTGTCCGTGGCTCCCCCTCGGTCCTCGCGATCGTGCGACGGGCCCCGGCCGACCTGCCTCCTGTTCGGGCGCTGAGCTGCGCGGAGCGCAGTCGGGCGCCTGAGGTGCTCCGGTCCTGGTCGGTCTGCGTGCCCCGGGGTAACCCCGGAGAGGACCACGCACAGCATGCGCGATCCGCCTCGGCCGGGGCCCGTCGGGCTCACCCTAGCAAGGGGCTCCCCCGGCGAGCTGTACCAGCACCCGGTGGGCGCATAGATTGGCGTCAGCACTGAACAGACGAGCGAACGGCGGGACGTCCATGAAGACCGGAACAGCACAGGGAACGACGACGCCGGAGGCGTGGCCCGCGCTGCGCGTCGCGGACTGGGCGGACACCCGGGCGACCCTCCACATGTGGCTGCAGGTGGTGGGCAAGGTCCGCATGCTGCACGCCCCCCTCGTCAACCACTGGTGGCAGGTGCCCCTCTACGTGACGCCGCGCGGTCTCGGGACGTCCTCCATCCCCTACCGCGGCGGGCTGTTCGACCTCGAGTTCGACGTCGTCGCGCACCAGCTCGTGGTGCGCAGCAGCTCGGGCGGGCACCGTACGGTCCCCCTCGAGCCGCAGTCCGTGGCCCGCTTCCACGAGCGCGTCATGGCGGCACTCGCGGAGCTCGACATCGATGCGCCGATCCGGCCCGTGCCCACCGAGGTGGACCCCGCGGTGCCGTTCGCCGAGGACCACCACAACGACTCCTACGACGGCGACGCGGTCGCGGCGTTCTGGCGGCAGCTCATGCAGGCGGACCGCGTGATGACCCTCTTCCGCGCCGAGTTCCTCGGTAAGGTCAGCCCGGTGCACTTCTTCTGGGGCGCCATGGACCTCGCCTGCACGCGCTTCTCCGGCAGGCCCGCCCCGACGCACCCGGGTGGAGCCCCGAACTGCGGGGACTGGGTCATGGTGGAGGGCTACTCCCACGAACTCTCGAGCTGCGGGTTCTGGCCCGGCGGAGGGGAGGAGGGCGCGTTCTACTCCTACGCGTACCCGGAACCGGAGGGCTACAAGGACACCCCCATCGACGTCGAGGGCGCCTTCTACAGCGAGGAGTTCCGCCAGTTCCTGCTGCCCTACGAGGCCGTGCGGACGTCCGCGGACCCCGACGCCACCGCCCTCGCGTTCTTCCGCGCCACCTACCGCGCGGCCGAGACCACGGGTTCGTGGGACGAGGGCCTCGTCATCGACCCCCACCGGCTCGACCAGCACGCCCGCCCCTAGGACCGCTCGACCGCACGACGGCGCGGTGCTTCGCTCGTGGGCCGCGCGGACCCCGGACACACCGACGGCCACCACCTCTGCAGGTGATGGCCGTCTGTGTGTCGTGCTGTGAGCGGTGGTCTACTTCCTCCGGGTCTTCGGGTCGAGCGCCTCACGCAGTGACTCCCCGAGCAGGGTGAAGCCGAGCGCGGTGATGGCGATGCAGGCGCCAGGGAGGAAGGCCAGCTGGGGGGCGACGGCGAGCTCTGCCTGCGCGTAGGTGAGCATGCGGCCCCACTCCGCGGCCTGGGGAAGCCCGCCACCGAGCCCGAGGAAGGACAGCGCCGCGGCGTCGATGACGGCGGTGGCGAGCGTCAGGGTGGCCTGCACGATCACGGGCCCCATGCTGTTCGGCAGCAGGTGGCTCATGGTGATGGTGCGGCGGCTGAGCCCGAGGGTCTGCGCCGCGAGGATGTAGTCCGCGCCGCGCTGCGAGAGCATCGACGAGCGCAGGAGCCTCGCGAAGATGGGGATCTGCGAGACGCCGATGGCGATCATGATCGCGTACGCGCCCTGACCGAGTACCGCGGCGATGCTGACGGCGAGGAGCAGGTTCGGCACGGAGAGCAGGATGTCCACGAAGCGCATGATCACGTTGTCCACCCAGCCGCCGAGGCCACCGGCGAGGACGCCGAGCAGCATGCCGCCCGCGAGCCCGAGCGCTGTGGAGACCACACCGATCAGGAGCGAGGCCTGCGCGCCCCAGATGAGCTTCGAGAGGACGTCACCGCCGAACCGGTCGAGGCCGAGCGGGAAGCCGTCGATCTCCCCGGGCCCGGGGATGGTGGTGGGCGTGATCGAGGTGCGGCCCGGGAGGTCGTTGCCGCCGTAGGGGGCCAGCAGGGGCGCGAGGAGGGCCACCAGCAGGAACAGCCCGATGATGACGGCGCCCACGATGGCCTGCGGGTTCTTCCGGAGTCGGAGGAAGGCGTCCTTCCAGAGACCGGTGCCGCGGCCGGTGTCGATGGCCGGGTCGTTGGGGGCGGCTGAACCGCCGGCGGCGGGAGGCAGGATGGTACTCATTGCACACGCACCCTCGGGTCGATGACGGAGTAGGACAGGTCGACGATCAGGTTGATCAGGGCGTAGAGGATCGCGATGAAGATGATGAAGCCCTGCAGCACGGGGTAGTCCAGGCCGAAGATCGCGTCCCGCAGGAACCGGCCGATGCCGTTGAACGCGAAGACGGTCTCGGTGAGCACGGCTCCCGAGATGAGCAGGCCGAGCTGGAGCCCGATGGTCGTGACCACGGGCAGCAACGCGTTGCGGAGGATGAAGCTGCCGCGGATGGTCTTCTCCATGAGTCCCTTCGCGCGGGCGGTGCGGACGTAGTCCGCGTTCTGCACCTCGAGCACCGAGGCGCGCGTGATGCGGACGATGATCGCCAGCGGGATGGTGCCGAGGGCGAGCCCCGGGAGGATGAGGTGGAGCACCGCGTCCCACGCGGCGTCGTACTCACCCGTGAGGAGGCCGTCCAGCACGTAGAACTGCGTGTAGTGCGTCGCGTCGATCCGGGCGTCCTGCCGGCCGTCGGGCGGCAGCAGGGACCACTGGATGGCGAAGAGGTACTTGAGGATGAACGCGAGGAAGAACACCGGCACCGTGATGCCGATCAGGCTGAGGACCACCGAGCTGTGGTCGAGGATCCGCCCGTAGTTCCGTGCCGCCAGGTACCCGAGCGGAATGCCCACGCCGATCGCGAAGATCAGGGCGACGACGGTGAGCTCGATGGTCGCGGGGAACCGCGTGGCGAACTCCTCGAGGACCGGGCGGCCGGTGTTGATGGACACCCCGAAATCACCCTGCAGCAGTTTGCCGATGTAGGTGAGGTACTGCACGATGAGCGGCTGGTCGAAACCGTACAGCTCGTTGACCCGGGCCACGGCCTCGGGTGTGGCCCGCTCCCCGAGCAGGGCCGTCGCGGGGCCCCCGGGCAGGCTGCGCACCCAGAGGAACAGGAGGACGGACAGTCCGAACAACGTGGGGATGAGCAGGGCTATCCGCTTGCCGATGACGCGTAACACGGGAGGTTCCTTCCGGTTGTCCGGCCGAGGCCGGGCAGGGGTGGTACAGCGCGGATGGAGCCGGCCCCCTGACAGGGACCGGCTCCATCCGGGTACTGCTACTACTCGCTCAGCTCGATGTCCGTGAAGACCTCGTCGTTGACCGGGCTGGCCGGGTAGGACGTCACGCGGGGTGCGAACGCCAAGGAGGGCGCCGGGTGTGCGAGCGGCACGGCCGGGTTGTACTCGGCGATCTGCTCGTTGATGTCCCGGTACAGCTCCGTCTGCTGCTCGCGGTCACTGATGCCGCGGGCCTCGTCGAGGGCCGCGAACAGCTCGGGGTTGTTGAACCCGAACTCGAGCTTCTCCTGACCGAAGAACACACCGATGAAGTTGTCGGTGTCGTTGTAGTCGCCGGTCCAGCCGAGGAGGTGCAGACCGTGGTCCGGGGTGCCCTGCACCTGGTTCAGGTAGTCGGGCGACCAGGCGGCGGGTGCCGGGTTGACGGTGATCCCGACGTCGCTGAGCTGGGCCTGCAGGTTGGTGAAGACCTGCTCGGGCGTCGGCATGTAGGGGCGCGAGACGTTCGTCGGGTAGTTGAACGTGACGTCGAAGCCGTCCGGGTAGCCGGCCTCGGCGAGCAGTTCACGCGCACGCTCGGGGTCGTACTCGTAGGTGGTGACGTCCTCGTTGTAGCCGTCCACGACCTCCGGGATGAACTGCGTGGCGACGTCGGTGCCCTCGGGGAGCGTCTGGTCGACGAGCGCCTGCTTGTCGATCGCGTGGTGGATCGCCTGGCGGACCAGGGGGTCGGCGAGCTCGGGGACGGCCTGGTTCATCCCGAGGTACAGGATGGTGAACGGGTCGCGCGGCGTGATGTTGAAGCCGGCGTCCGCGAGCGACTGCGTGTCGGCGGGAGCCACGAGGTCGTAGCCGTCGATGTCACCGGCCTCGAGCGCCTGGCGGCGCGCCTGCGGGTCGTCGATGATGCGGAAGATCGTGTTCGTGATCTGCCCCTTGTCGCCCCAGTAGTCCTCGTAGATCGAGATCTCGAGCTGCTGACCCACGTTCCAGGAGTCGAACTTGAACGGGCCGGTGCCCACCGGGTGACCGAGCGCGTACTCGCTCAGTGAGGGGGTCTCGGCCGTGCCGCCGATGTCGTCGGCCGCGTACTCCTCGAGCGCCGTGGGGCTCTGCATGGCGAAGGCGGGCAGGGAGAGCGCGGCGATGAAGCCCGCGAACGGCTTCGCGAGGTTGATGGTGACCTCGTTGTCACCATTCGCCTCGCAGGACTCGTAGACCGCGTTCTCGGGGCTGTCGGCGAAGCCACGGAACAGCGACCCGTAGTAGTAGGCCACCGTCTCGGACTGCTGGATGCCGGTCCAGTTGTACCAGCGGTCGAAGTTGAAGCACACCGCTTCGGCGTTGAAGGGTGTGCCGTCGTGGAAGGTGACGCCTTCCTTGAGCTGGAAGACCGTGGAGAGGCCGTCCTCGGCCGTCTCCCAGGACTCGGCGAGCAGCGGGGCCGGGTCGGCGGTGCCGGGTTCCACGCCCACGAGTCCCTCGAAGATCTGGCGGCTCACGCGGAAGGACTCGCCGTCGCTGGCGAATGCGGGGTCGAGCGACTTCGGGTCGGCGGAGGCCGCGAAGACGAAGGTGCCGTCGACGGCGGATTCGCCCTCGGCACCGGTGTTCTCCTCGCGCTGGCTCTGCACGCAGCCGGTCAGGAGGAGTGCTGCGATGGAGATCCCTGCGGTGAGCGCAGCGCGTTTTCTCGCGACTGCACCGCGCACGGATGTGCCTCGGTTGGTCATGTGATGCTCCCTGTGACGAGTGGTTCGAACCGGATAACCGTGTATCCGCGAAAGATCGCAGCGCCGGGCGCGCGGATCCGTGTGACGAGCCTAACTTCCGGCAGAGCGGCGGACGTCATTTGGGCGGGGTGCATGGTTACGATTTGGCATCACGGGCCACTCGGCGCCGCGCTGCAATCAGCCCGGCATCGGCCGGCCACTCGGCGGACACACGATCGACACAGGAGCACCATGACGGGTACCCGGACGACGACGGCGGAACGCTACCGGCGCTTCGCGGAGGTGGAGGCCCGCGGCTACTCCCCGCTCTACGACGCCTGGTGCAGCGGCGTGGCCGGGGACGCCGAGGTGCTCGGGCTGATCGACCGACTCCCGGAGACCCGCCGGCAGCCGAACCTCCTCCTCGGCGCCGCGCGCTTCCAGGGAGTACCGCTCGACGACGCCGCCTACGGCCCGTTCCGCTCCTTCGTGCTGGCGCACTGGGACGGCATCCGCTCGGTCATGAAGTCTCGCACCACCCAGACCAACGAGGCCGGGCGCTGCGCCGTCCTGCTGCCCTACCTCGCGGCCATCAGCGCGAGCGAGGACCGGCCGCTCGCCCTCGTGGAGGTGGGCGCGTCCGCCGGCGCCTGCCTGTACCCCGACCGCTACGCCTACTCCTACTCCTACTCCTACTCCCCCTCCGCGTCGCTGGTCACCGGGACGGAGCTCCGGCCGGGCGGCGGGTCACCCGTGCCGCCGCTGGAGTGCGAGGTCTCCGGCGAGGTCGCGCTGCCGGACCGTCTTCCCGAGGTGGTGTGGCGGGCGGGCATCGACCTGAATCCCCTCGACGCGTCCGACGACGTCGATCGACGCTGGCTGGAAGCCCTCGTGTGGCCGGAGCACACCTTCCGCGCCGAACGCCTCCGGGCCGCCCTCGACGTGGTGCGCGCCGACCCGCCGTTGCTCGTCCGGGGCGATCTCGTCACCGGCACCGCCGACCTGGTGGCGCGCGCTCCGGCGGGCGCCGTCGTCGTCGTGTTCCACAGCGCCGTGCTCGCGTACGTGGACGCCGCAGGGCGGAGCCGGTTCCGCGACTCGATGATGCGGCTCGTCGGCGACCGCACGCGCCCCGTGCACTGGCTCTCGCACGAGGGCCACGGCACGCTGGCCGGCGTGCCGGGTGCGCTGGAGCGTGCGCCGGGCGAGCTGGACGGCCGGTTCGTGCTGCAGCACAACGGCCGCACGGTCGCCCGGACGGGACCGCACGGCCAATCGATCGAGGGACTGACCGAGGACTGATCGAGGGGCTGGACGGTGAGGTGGGTCAGCCCCGGGTGCACTGACCCGCGGACACGGCGTCCTGCAGGTCCGGGGCGCTCTCCGCGATGGGCCGCAGCTCCTCGAGGGACAGGGCGTACCCCACCGGGGCGTCCGCCGTGGACTTCGCGAAGACGACGCCGGCAACACGGCCCTGCAGGTCGAGGAGCGGCCCGCCGGAGTTCCCCTGCTGCACGTTCGCGGCGAGGCTGTAGACCTGCAGCGGCTGCGGGTCCGCACCGTAGATGTTGTTGACGAGCACGGGCGAGAGGTTCTGGATGCTGGCGGGCTGGATGCGGTACGGGCCGCCTGCGGGGTAGCCGGCGAAGGCCGCCGTCGTGCCGTCGTCCAGTTCGTCGCCGAGAACCAGCGGCGCGGCCTCGAGGCCGTCGACGGCGATCACCGCGATGTCGCGCGCGGTGTCCAGCTGCACCACCCGTCCCGGCAGCGCACCGTTGCCCGGCACCTCCACCACCGGCTCGTTGACGCCGGCCACCACGTGGGCGTTGGTGATCACCCGGCCGGGCGCGATGACGAACCCGGAGCCCGTCTGGTTCTGGCCGCACTGGAAGGCGGTGCCGGTGATGCGCACCACCGAGGCCGCGGCGGCCGCGAGCTCGGGGGTGTCCACGGAGGCGTCCGGCACCGCCGCGGGGGTCGCGGGCCCCACGCTCTCGAGGATGGTGGGGATGCCGTCGTCCACCACGACGGTGCGCAGCTGCGCGAGCCAGGACTGCACCGGCCCCGGCGTCACCGAGTCGATCCCGCGGATCACCTGGGACGCCGCGAGCTGCTGCGACACGAGCGGAACGCCGAGCGTGCCCACGCTGAAGGCCAGCATGGACAGGACGAGCGCCGCGACCGCCACGTTCACCACTCCACCGAGGAGCCGGTCGATCACCCTGAGTGGCGGGAAGTCCGACCAGCGGCGGATGGACGCGCCGAGCGCGGACCCGACGGCCTGGCCCGTGACGATCAGGACCACGACGGTGGCGATGACGGCGACGAGGCGCCAGGGGTTGTCGGGCACCCAGGCGCTCACGAGCGGGATGGCGAAGAACGCCGCCACCGCACCCGCGGCGAAACCGGCGATCCCGCCGAGCGTGACGAGGAAGCCGTTCCGGAGTCCCGTGACCAGGTAGCCGAGGAGCACCACCACCAGGATGACGTCGAGGAGCGTGAACTCACCGACACTGAATTCCTGCACGTGATCTCCCTGGCTGAGGTGGGACGGGACACGGCGGCGCTCCCGACACTGACCGCGATTCTAGCCGCGCAGCCTGACAGGACGGTCTCAGGACGAGCGCTGCCCGGCGCCGGAGCGTGTATCAGTCGTCACATCTGCTCCTGTACGGCAAGATGGTCAGGAGACACGAGCGGAACCGCCGACCGACGACGCAACAGGAGTTTTCATGGACATCGAAGTACTGCGCCGGGCGCCCCTCTTCGCTTCGCTGGGCGACGACGTGTTCGCCGCGCTGACCGACGAGCTCATCGAGGTGGACCTCCCGCGCGGTTCGTCCGTGTTCCGCGAGGGCGACCAGGGCGACCAGCTGTACTTCATCGTCTCCGGCAAGATCAAGCTCGGCCGCACGGCCCAGGACGGACGCGAGAACCTCCTCGCGATCCTCGGCCCCGGTGAGCTGTTCGGCGAGATGGCCCTGTTCGATCCGAGCCCCCGCACCGCGACGGCGACCGCCGTCTCGGAGACCCGCCTCGCAGGCCTCCGCAACGAGAACCTCCACACGCTGCTCGAGACCCGCCCAGAGGTGTCGGCCCAACTGCTGCAGGCCCTTGCGCGCCGTCTCCGCCGCACCAACGAATCCCTCGCGGACCTGGTGTTCTCCGACGTCCCGGGCCGCGTCGCGAAGGCCCTGCTCGATCTCGCGGACCGCTTCGGCCGTCCGGCCACCGACGGCGTCCTCGTGGCGCACGAGCTCACGCAGGAGGAGTTGGCCCAACTCGTCGGCGCCTCCCGCGAGACCGTCAACAAGGCCCTCGCCGAGTTCGTGCAGCGTGGCTGGCTCCGCCTCGAGGCGCGCGCCGTCGTCATCCTGGACATCCAGAGGCTCCGTCAGCGCAGCCGCTGAGACGCGGGCGACGCCTCCCCGGCGTCCCGCCGCGGTGCCCGTCGAACCTGGCCGGTGAACCTGGTCTGCGAACCTGGTCGCCGGACCTAGAGGCCGCGCTGCACCGATCCGCCCTCGGTGAGCTTCGGGCACTCGACCTCGAGCACGAGGGAGCCGTCCTGCTCGGAGAGCTGCGGGTGGTAGACCTTCACCGGCCGCTTGTGCGAGAGGTAGGCGATGCAGCCGCGCGAGGACCCGATCTTCTCGAGGATCACCTCGACGGCGGGCACCGAGAGTTCACTCAGCGTCCGACCCACGGAGTTCGGCTGGCCCACCTCGTCACCGAGACGCGTGGTGTCGCGGTCGGCGATCTCCTGCGCGGCCCAGCGCCATTCGCCCCACACACCCTTGCTGGCGAGGATGCTCGGCTCCTGGTTGACGGGCTGCGCGGCCGCGAAGTAGTGCGTGTCGAAGCGACGGTGGGCGAAGTCGGGGCTCAGCCAGTGCGAGAGCGGCTTGATCAGGTCCGTGCGGACACCGAGACCGCGGCGCCTCAGGATGTCCGCGAAGCTGCACTCACCCTCGTTGATGGCCTCGCGTGCCTTCATCCACTCCCGCGCATGGGTGCCCTCGACCAGCGAGGAGGCGTCCGCGCCCGCGAGCAGCACCCCGCTCTCCTCGAACAGTTCGCGGATGGCGCAGAGCACGTGGCGGCGGGCCACCCTGTGGTCCTCGACGCCCAGCGTCTTCGCCCACACCGTGGGCGCGGGACCGAACCAGGGGATGTCGTCGTCGTCGGACTCCTCGATGCTCCCGCCGGGGAACCCGATGACCCCGAGCGGTGACTGCCCGCGCCGGTAGGTGAGGTACGTCTCCGTACCCACAGCGGTGTCGCGGATGAGGACCACGGACGACGCCGGGCGGGCCTTCAGCGGCGTCCGCTCGCCGTGTTCCACCCAGCTCTGGGCGGCGGTGAGCTGATCGGCGTTCACGGGGAAGTGCCGTGTGCAGAGACGGTCCACGGCCTAGACGAACTCCGCGATGACTTCGACCTCGACGGGCGAGTCGAGGGGAAGGACGGCCACACCCACGGCGGACCGGGCATGGACACCGGCCTCGCCGAACACCGACCCGAGGAGGTCGGAGGCCCCGTTGATCACGGCCGGCTGCCCGGTGAAGGAGGGATCGGACGCGACGAAGCCGACCACCTTGACGATGCGCGTGACGCGGTCGAGGTTCCCGATCCGGCTCTTGATCGCCGCGAGGGCGTTGACGGCGCAGGTCGCGGCCAGCTGCGCGGCCGTCTCGGCGTCGACGCCGTCGAGCGCTCCCACCTTCCCCGAAGCTGTGAGTTTCCCGTCAATGAAGGGCAGCTGGCCGGAGGTGTACACGAGAGAGCCGGTGATCACGGCGGGTACGTAGGACGCCACCGGCGGGGCGACGTCGGGAAGTGAGAGTCCGAGCTCCGCCAGCCGCGCCTCGACCGCGGAAACAGCGGGAAGTTCCGCCTGCACCCCTAGCTCTTCTCCCGCTTCAGGTAGGCCACGAGACCGTTGCCGTCGGGCCCCGGAACCACCTGCACGAGCTCCCAGCCGTCCTCGCCCCACTGGTCCAGGATCTGCTTCGTCGCGTGGATGATGAGCGGAATCGTGGAGTACTCCCATTTCTTCATGGGGGAAGCCTATCGCTTGCCCGTAAACTGGAATAATGGCTGCGCGCAAATCTCCCCTCTTCGACACGGCAACCACCCTCGGCAAGATCGTCGCGTTCCTCGGGATCAGCGGACTCGCGGGCGTACTCGCCGCGGGCCTGCTCGTCCCCGTGGCCGCGGCAGCCGGCACGGGTGCGTCCGCCTCCATCCAGTTCTTCGAGGAACTCCCGGCGGAGCTCGAGCGAGAGGCGCTCGCTCAGCCCACCACCATCCTCGCCGCTGACGGATCGCTGATCGCGACGCTCTACGAGGAGAACCGCCAGCCCATCACGCTCGACCAGGTGTCCCCGTACATGAAGGATGCACTCATCGCGATCGAGGACTACCGGTTCTACGATCACGGCGGCGTGGACATGGAGGGCATCTTCGGCGCGATCGCGAGCAACCTCACGAGCGACACCACCCGCGGTGCCTCCACCCTCACGCAGCAGTTCGTCACGAACGTCCTCAACGACACCGCGCGGCAGAACGACGGCGTCGCAGTTTTCAACGGGAGCAAGTCCGTGGGTGACAAGCTCCGCGAGATGAAGCTCGCCATCGCGGTGGAGAAGGAACTGACGAAGGACGAGATCCTCGAGGGTTACCTCAACATCGTGCAGTTCAGCGGCACCAGCTACGGGGTGCAGGCGGCGTCGAAGTACTTCTTCAACGTGGACGCCAAGGATCTCAACATCCAGCAGAGCGCACTTCTGGCCGGCGTGGTCAACGGGCCCACCGTCTACAGCCCCGAACTGAATCCGCAGGGGGCACTCGAGCGCCGGAACATCGTGCTCGGCGCCATGCTCACGCGCGGCAAGATCACCCAGGCGGAGCACGACGCGGCCGTCGCGACCGACCTCGGCCTCGCCATCACCCCGACGCTCAGCGGTTGCGTGGGAGCGGCTCAGGCGCCGTACTTCTGCGACTACGTCACCCACCTCATCCTGAACGATCCCGCCTACGGTGAGACCACCGAGGACCGGAGGAAGGTGCTGTACCGCTCCGGGCTGTCAATCAAAACGACACTCGACTCCCGTGTGCAGGCGGCTGCGCAGACCGCCGTGAACGAGACAGCGAATCCCGACACCACCGACGGCGCCGTCGGTCACGCGATGGTCAGCCTCGCCCCGAAGACGGGCGACATCCTGTCGATGGCCCAGAACACCCGGTACAACCCCGAGGCGGCGCAGGGAAACACCGTCATCAACTTCAACGTGGACCAGTACGACAACGGCGATCCGGCGAAGAGTCTCGGCGGTGGCGGCGGATTCCAGCCCGGGTCCACCTACAAGCCGTTCACGGTGGCGGCCTGGGTCGAGGCGGGGAAGAGCCTGAACCAGCCCATCGACGGCCGGAAGCGCACGTACCCGGAGGGTGACCGCTGGCGCGCGAGCTGCGAGCCGGGCGGGAACCTCGTGCTGCAGACCCAGGATTTCGAGGGCTACACCCCGCAGAACTACGGCGACATCAACTACGGCACCTACACGGTCCTTCGAGGATTGGCGCAGTCCTACAACACCATCACCATGGAGACAGCGAAGCAGCTGGATCTCTGCCGCATCAGGGACATCGCCTTCGACATGGGTGTCCACAACGCGGGCAGCAACGCCGGCGAACCCACGCCTCCGTCGATCTTCCCCTCCGCACTCATCGGAGGTGGCGTCTCGACGGCTCCGATGTCCATGGCCAAGGCCTACGGCGGATTCGCCAACGAGGGAACGGTATGCGAACCACGCGCCCTCACCGAGGTCACGGCTGCCGATGGCACGAGCTACCCCGTGCCGGCGGTCTCCTGCGAGCGGAAGATCTCGCAGGACGTCGCACGCGGAGTCAACTACGCCACCCAGGAAGTGATGAAATCCGGCTCCGGACAGGCGTTGGAGTACGGCGACATCCCCATGGCCGGCAAGACCGGGACGAACGACGCGCGGAGCCAGACCTGGTTCATGGGCTACAACTCGGGCATGGTCACGGCCAGCTGGGTCGGCAACTTCGAGGGCGAGGGCCCCGAGGCCTCGATGAGTGGGCGGCAGATCGGCGGCCGGGTCTACCCCGAGATCGACGGCTCCCTGATCGCGGCGCCCTCATGGGCCCGCTTCATGCAGCAGATCCCCGGCCTCTACGTGGGAACGCCGTTCGCCAACCCGCCGGCCAGCATGATCAACGGATCCCAGCGTGGCACCACGCAGCCCGCCACCGGAGGCACTCCTCGCCCGACGGTGCCCGCGACGCCGGGCACCGGGACCACCGGCGCAGGCACGGGCACCGGCGCGGGAAACACCGGGAACACCGGGGCGACTGGCACCGGCGGTTCCACGGGTGGTACGACTGGAGGCGCAGCGGACACCGGGACATCGGGTGACGGCGGCGACACCGACGGCGGCACTGGAGGAAACGGCTAGCGTGACATCGACTCAGACATCCCGGAGCGGGGCACCGCTCGGCTGGGCGGCAGGGCTCACCCTGACCGCGGCAGCCGCAACTCTCTCCTACGCCTCGGCCGTCGAGCGCACGCTCTACCAGGTGCGGGAGGAAACCCTGGCCATCCTCCCGGCCGGGTCACCTCCCCTGAAGGTCCTGCACCTGGCGGACATCCACATGGTGCCGGGCCAGAAGTCCAAGGCGGACTGGCTGCGCGGCCTGGCGCGGCTCAAGCCGGACCTCGTGGTGAACACGGGGGACAACCTCAGTCACCGCAAGGCCCTTGCACCGCTCCTCGAGGCGCTGGAACCGCTGTTGAAGGTGCCCGGCGTCTTCGTGCCCGGCTCCAACGACTACTTCGCGCCCGTGTTCAAGAACCCGCTCCGCTACTTCGCCGGCCCGTCGATCGCCCCGAAGGAGTCCACCCCCCAGGACCTCCCCTGGGCGGACATGTTCAGCGCCTTCGGAGCGGCCGGCTGGGTGGACCTGACCAACAGGTCGCAGTCCGTCGGGTTCGGGAACCTGCGTATCGACTTCACCGGGGTCGACGACCCGCACCTCGGCCGCGACAGCTACGTCCCCTATCCGGCGGGCAGCAGCACCTCGGCCGAGGCTCCCCACATCAGGATGGCCCTCACGCACGCGCCCTACCAGCGGGTCCTCGACACCTTCACCGACGGCGGCGCTGATCTCATCCTCGCCGGTCATACGCACGGCGGGCAGGTCTGCGTGCCGGGGTACGGCGCCCTCGTCAGCAACTGTGACCTGCCGACGTGGCGCGCACGCGGACTCACCCAGTGGGAGACCAACGGCCGCTCGGTGCCGCTCAACGTCTCGGCAGGGATCGGGACATCGCGCTTCGCGCCCATCAGGTTCGCCTGCAGGCCCGAGGCCGTTCTGATCACCCTGACTCCGCGGAGCACGCGCTAGCCCTCGAGGGACAGAGGCGGAACTGCCGGTTCCCTCCCGCGGGCGCTGGCCTAGGATGGTTGCTGAGGGCCACCAACAACCATCGAGCATCGAAGAGTCGGCATGACGGACAAGACAAACACGCTGTGGGAATCGCTCGGACGGCTCTATCCGCACGTCCGGCCGATCATCCCGCGCCTCGTCCTCGGTCTCCTCTGCGCCCTCGGCGCGAGCGTGATGGCGCTCTCCATCCCGCAGGTTCTCCGTGTCCTCATCAACGACGCCCTGGCCGAGGGTGGAACGGCACGCACCGTCTGGATCGCGTCCGGCGTCGTCCTCCTCCTCGGCGTCCTGGAGGCCACGTTCGTGGCCCTGCGCCGCCAGTTCGTCATCACCCCGGCGACGACGGTGGAGACGAACATGCGCACCTCCTTCTATCGCCACCTGCAGAACCTGACGGTCGAGTTCCACGACCGATGGGGCAGCGGCCAGCTGCTCTCGCGGGCCATGAGCGATCTGAACCTCATGCGGCGGTGGATGGCCTTCGGCCTGATCATGCTGGTCGTCACGTCGCTGACGGTGGTCATGGGCGTGATCATCATGTTCTTCATGAGCTGGGTGCTCGCCCTCATCTTCGTCGCGGCGGCCGTGCCGCTGATGATCTACGGCTACCGCTTCCGCACCTCCTACAGCCGTGTCTCGCGCAGGAGCCAGGACCAGGCCGGTGACCTCGCCACCACGGTCGAGGAGTCCGTGCGCGGCATCCGCGTGCTGAAGGCTTTCGGCCGCAGCCGCGAGGCGCTCGAGGACTTCGAGGACCAGGCGGAGGAACTCCGGCAGACCGAGATCGTCAAGGCCAAGTCCCTCGCCACGTTCTCGATGATCGTGACGCTCCTGCCCGAGCTCGCGCTGGGGACCTCGCTGATCGTGGGCGTGACCCTCGCCGCGAGCGGTGACGTCTCGATCGGCTCCCTCGTGGCGTTCTTCGCCACGGCGGCCGCCGTCGCAGGACCGGTCGAGTTCATCGGCCCCCTGCTCGCCATGACCTTCACCGCCAAGACGGCGATCGATCGCCACTACGAGGTCATGGAGTCGGAGAACACCATCACCGATGCGGCCGAGCCACAGGACCTGCCGACACCGCGTGGGGAAGTCGTCTTCCACGACGTCCACTTCCGCTATCCGGACGCTCAGGAGGACGCCGGTGACGTGATCGCCGGCGTGGACCTGACGCTCCGCGCCGGCGAGACCATGGCCCTCGTGGGCGTGACCGGCAGCGGCAAGAGCACGCTGCTGCAGCTCGTCCCGCGGCTCTACGACGTGACGAGCGGCAGCATCACGATCGACGACGTGGACCTGCGGCAGCTCACCCTGGAGCGGCTGCGAACGCTCGTGGCCGTCGCGTTCGAGGACACGACGCTCTTCTCCACCTCGGTCCGTGACAACGTGCTGATGGGGTCGGATGCGGAGGGCCCGGAGGCGGACCGCGTGCTCGCCGAGGCGCTCGAGGTCGCGCAGGCCCATTTCGCGTACGACCTCCCGCTCGGGGCCGACACCCTGATCGGCGAGGAGGGCCTCAGTCTCTCCGGCGGCCAGCGCCAGCGGATCGCCCTCGCCCGGGCCATCGCCGCCCAGCCCACGGTCCTGGTGCTCGACGATCCCCTGTCCGCGCTCGACGTCGCCACGGAGGAGCGCGTGGAGGAGGGCCTCCGGGCCGTACTGCACGCCACCACGACGCTGATCGTCGCGCACCGCCCCTCCACCGTTGCGCTGGCGGACCGCGTGGCCCTCCTGCAGGACGGCCGGATCGCCGACGTGGGCACCCACTCGGAGCTGCTCGCCCGGAGCGACCACTACCGCTATGTGATCGCAAGCCTCGACGACGAGGAGATCGCGCAGCTCGGTCGCGAGGCCCAACCCCGGCACGACGACGAGGAGGCGCTCGCATGAGCCGCACCACCGCTGCGCCCGGGCAGGCGCCCAGGGACGACGACGACCCGAAGGGGACGTCCGCCGGCGTACTCAACGAGGACGACGTCCTCCTGAACCGCGCTCAGAGCAAGTCCGTCCGCGCCCGCTCGTTCCGCCTGCTCGGCTCGCTCATCCGGCCCAACCGGCGCCAGTTCGTCTGGACCGTGCTGCTCGTGGTGATCTCGCAGGCGGCCCGGGTGGCGGGGCCCGCCATCATAGCCTTCGGCATCGACCGCGCCCTGCCCACGCTGATGGCCGGCGATCCGAGCATGCTGTGGGTCGCCGGGGGCACCTACCTGCTCGCGGCCGTCCTGGGCGCCGTGCTCACCGCCGGGTACGTGCGGGCGACGGCGCAGCTCAGCCAGGCCATGCTGCTGGACCTCCGCGTCCGCGTGTTCCGGCACACGCAGCGCCTCAGCCTCGAGTTTCACGAGAAGTACACGTCCGGCCGCATCATCTCCCGCCAGACCTCCGACCTCGAGGCCCTGCGGGAGCTGCTCGACTCCGGCGTGAGCTCCCTCGCCTCGGGCGCCATCTTCATGATCCTGACGGCGGCCACGATCTTCGCGCTCGACTGGCGCACGGGGTTCCTGATCCTCGCGGCCGCGGTGCCGATGTTCCTCCTCGCACGCTGGTACCAAAAGCACTCGCAGATCGCCTACCGCGAGTCCCGCGTGGTCTCGGCCCGGCTGATCGTGCACTTCATCGAGACCATGACCGGCATCCGCGCCGTGAAGGCGTTCCGCCGCGAGCGGGAGAACGCCGAGCGCTACGACGAGCTGGCCGAGGACTACCGCACCGTCACTGTCCGCTCCATCAACCTCAACGGGGTGTTCCAGCCGGGCCTCGTCCTCATCGGCAACGTGACGGTCGCCCTCGTGCTGGTCTTCGGCGGGTTCCGCGTGCTGGGTGGCACGCTCGAGGTCGGTGCACTCCTGGCGCTGCTGCTCTACAGCAAGAGGTTCTTCCAGCCCGTGGAGCAGATGGCCATGTTCTACAACGCGTTCCAGTCGGCTGCGGCCGCGCTGGAGAAGGTCTCCGGGCTCCTCGAGGAGGTCCCCACCGTCCGTCCGCCGAAGAACCCCGTGGCGCTGCGTGAGCCCCGCGGTGACGTCCGGTTCCACGATGTCGAGTTCCGGTACGGCGACGGCCCCGTGGTGTTGCCCGCTCTCAACCTGTCCATCCACGCAGGCCAGACCGTGGCCCTGGTCGGGCAGACGGGGGCGGGGAAGTCCACCCTCGCCAAGCTCATCGCCCGGTTCTACGACGTCTCCGAGGGGCGTCTCACGCTCGACGGCGTGGACCTGCGGGAGCTCGCGCCGGAGGACCTGCGCCGCGCCGTCGTCATGGTCACGCAGGAGGCCTTCCTGTTCAGTGGCTCCGTCGCGGACAACATCGCGCTCGGCAGGCCGGATGCCACGAGGGCCGAGATCGAGCAGGCGGCCCGGGCCGTGGGTGCCGAGCAGTTCATCCTCGAGCTGCCGGACGGCTTCGACACCGACGTCAACAAGCGCGGAGGCCGTGTGTCCTCGGGCCAGCGCCAGCTCATCAGTTTCGCCCGAGCGTTCCTCGCCGACCCCGCCGTCCTCATCCTGGACGAGGCGACGTCGTCCCTGGACATCCCGAGCGAACGCCTGGTGCAGGAGGGGTTGCAGAAACTCCTCGGCAACCGGACGGCGCTCATCATCGCGCACCGTCTGTCCACGGTGGCCATCGCGGACCGCGTGCTCGTGGTGCACGACGGCCGCGTGGTGGAGGACGGTACGCCCGCCGAGCTGATCGGCGGGACCGGACGGTTCGCGACGCTGCACGCGGCGTGGAAGGACTCGCTGGTCTGAGCCGACCGACGGCAACCTGCGCGGTTTTCGTCGCCGCGCATCCTCGGCTATCCTTGGACAGTTGCCGTTCGGGAGCTTCTTCCGGCCCGGCGACACCGGGGTGTGGCGCAGCTTGGTAGCGCGCGTCGTTCGGGACGACGAGGCCGCAGGTTCAAATCCTGTCACCCCGACCCAGTTCACACGAAAGGCCCGTCGGCACCAGCCGACGGGCCTTTCGCATGGGTGCAGGTACTCAGCGCTGCGGGACGGTGACGACCTCGTAGCCGTTCGGGTTGACCGCCCCGAACTTGGCGTTCGCGAACCCGAGCGTGTTGCCGAACAGGGCAACGGTCGTCGGGACGTTGAACAGCGGGCTCGTGATGACGTCCTCCACCTCGCCGGTGGTGAGGTCCTTCGACAGGTCGATCACGCTGACCTGGTTGATGCGGTTCTGCACCGCATACAGTGTGTCGCCCTTGGCGAGGATGCCGTCGACGTTCGGCAGCGCGCCGGTCGCGATCGGCGCGCTGACCCCCGTGGTGGGATCGACGGTGTACACGGCCTGGTTCGCCGAGTGCGCCACGATCAGGGTCCTGCCGCCGTCCACCGAGGTGATGCCGTTCAGGTTGAAGCCGGGAGTCACGAGCGCGGCCGGGCCGGTGAGCGCGATGGTCCGCACCTCGCCGATCTCACCCTGCGGACCGATCGGGAGGAAGTACAGGTCGGAGCTGCGTGAGTTCGTGAAGTACGCGCCGTCCTTCGTGAGGGTGACGTCGTTGATGAAGGCGTCGCCGGTCGCGAGCTGAATGTCCGTCACCGGCTCCCCCGTCCGGGTGTCGTACACGTAGGCCTGTCCCGTGGCGCCTCCGGCGACGAAGAGGAGGTCGTTCCGGACGTCGGCCTTCAGGCCCACGGCCACCCTTCCGGCGGGCGCGTCGATGAATTCCACCGCGGTGCCCTTCCGCACATCGCCGCGGTAGATGTCTCCGTCGGCGAGGTCCCCGGCGTAGAACGTGCCACCCTTGCCGGCGGCGATGCCCTCGGCACCGGATGCACCGGGGAGGGGGATCAGGGTGTCCTGCTGCGCCGATGCGGCAGGGGACGACGGCGGCGCCGCGACGGCGGGCGTCGCGGACAGCAGGAGGCCACTCGCCGCGGCGACGGCGACGGCGGCGCGGGTCATCGCGAGGCGGCGGCCTGCCGCCGGGCGCGTGGTCTCGGGCGTGGTCTGGGAAGTGATGCTCATCGTGCTCCTCGATGTTCTGGACGACGACGGCGCTCCGAGCGGACCGCCGTGCTGCGCGTATCGGGTTGACATGATGCGGATCGACGTCGGTACGCCGGCCCGCGTGCACTGCTGCGACTGGGAGGCCGCACGGCGAATCCTGAGCATCCGCCTTCTGGGTAACGCTCCGGTCACGGCCTTTGTCCCCCACCCCGGCCGTCATCGGCGTGACCTCGTCGGCATCGGGTCCTCTCAGCGCGTCCGGACCAGTCGGACAACGCCGTCGTGCGGTGGTCGCCTGGCTTCGTTGTCACCTTCTCGAGGCGCAAGGGTGTGTCGGCCCACGACACGCCGCTGGCACGCGTCCCATCCCCGTGAAGGCGACACCGAAGCGCGGACGCGACAGCGGGTCGACCTGCGAACACCGGAGGACGACGACTGCGGGTCAGGCGAAGGTGCGCCCCGTCAGCCGCTCGTAGGCCTCGACGTAGCGGGCGCGCGTGCGTTCGACGACGTCGTCGGGCAGGGCCGGCGGTTCGGACGCGCGGTCCCAGCCGGAGGCGTCCGAGGTGAGCCAGTTCCGCACGAACTGCTTGTCGAAGGAGGGCTGCGCCTGACCGGGGGCGTACAGCGCGGCGTCCCAGAAGCGCGAGGAGTCAGGCGTCAGCACCTCGTCGCCGAGCGTGATCGCACCGGTGGCCGGATCGAGCCCGAACTCCACCTTCGTGTCCGCGAGGATGATGCCCCGCTCGCGCGCGATCGCCTCGGCCCGCGTGTAGATGTCCAGGGTCAGGGCGCGTAGCTCTGCCGCGGCATCGTCACCGACGGTCATGACGACGGCGTCGTACGTGATGTTCTCGTCGTGCTCCCCCACCTCGGCCTTGGCGGACGGGGTGAAGAGGGCCGGCTCGAGCCGCGAGCCGTCCACGAGCCCGCCGGGCAGCGGGAGCGAGCACACGGTGCCGGAGGCACGGTACTCGAGCAGACCGCTGCCGGTCAGGTAGCCGCGGGCGATGCACTCGATCGGGTACATGATCAGCTTCCGGCAGATCATGGCCCTGCCCTCGACGGCGGCCGGCACGCCCCCCGCGGCATCGGACGCGAGCACGTGGTTGGGGATGCCCCCGAGACGCTCGAACCACCACAGGCTCAGCTGGGTGAGCACGCGCCCCTTGTCGGGGATCTCGGTGGCGAGCACGTGGTCGAAGGCGCTGATGCGGTCGCTCGCGACCACGAGGACGACGTCGTCCGGCCCGTCCTCCGGCTCGTAGAGGTCGCGGACCTTGCCCGAGTAGACGTGCCGCCAGCCCGGCAGCTCCAGGTGCGCCGGGGCGAAGACGCTCATGCGTGCGCTGCCGGCACGACGGCCGCACCGCCGGCTGGACCACCCGGCGCCGGAGCGCCGGACGCCGTCAGGGCGATGTCCGTGCGGAACTGCCCGCCCTGCAGCTCGATCTCCGCGAGGCCCTCGTACGCCGTGGCCCGCGCGGCGGCGAGCGAGTCGCCGAGGCCGACGACGGCGAGCACCCGCCCGCCGGAACTCACCACCTTGCCGTCGCGGAGGGCCGTACCGGCGTGGAGCACGCGGGCTCCCGTCACCTTGGCGGCGCGCTTCAGTCCCCGCACCCGACGTCCCGTGACGGGGGCGTCGGGGTAGTTCTCGGAGGCCAGCACCACGGCGACGGCGGTCTTCGGCGACCAGGTGAGCGGGCCGATCCGGTCGAGGGCGCCCTTCGCCGCGGCGAGCAGCACGCCGCCGAGGGGTGTGGTGAGGCGCGCGAGCACGGCCTGCGTCTCCGGATCCCCGAAGCGGGCGTTGAACTCGATGACACGCAGCCCCCGGGAGGTGAGCGCGAGGCCCACGTAGAGCACACCCGCGAAGGGCATTCCCCGATGCGCCATCTCGGCGATGACGGGCTGGGCCACCCGCTCGATCACGTCCTGGACGAGGCCGTCCGGGACCCACTCGAGCGGCGAGTAGGCCCCCATACCGCCGGTGTTGGGCCCCTGGTCGCCGTCGTGGATGCGCTTGAAGTCCTGGGCGGGGGCGAGCGGCACCACGGTGCGCCCGTCCGAGAGGACGAACAGGGAGACCTCGGGGCCGTCGAGGTACTCCTCGATGACCACGCTGCCACCCGCGGCGAAGCAGGCCGACGCGTGGGCGCGCGCTTCGTCGAGATCGTCCGTGACCACGACCCCCTTGCCCGCCGCCAGGCCGTCGTCCTTCACGACGAACGGGGCGCCGAAGGTGCAGAGGGCCTCGTTCGCCTGCTCGTCGTCGGTCGCGACGCGCGCCATGGCCGTGGGGACGCCCGCAGCGGCCATGACCTGCTTCGCGAACGCCTTCGACGCCTCGAGCTGCGCGGCGGCGCGGGTGGGTCCGAAGACGGGGATGCCGGCGTCGATCAGGGCGTCCGCGACCCCTGCGGCGAGGGGTGCCTCCGGGCCGATCACCACGAGGTCGGCCGCGAGGCGGCGCGCGAGCTCCGTCACGACCGCGGGATCGTTCGCGTCGACGTCGTGCACCGTGACGTCCTCGGCGATGCCCGCGTTGCCCGGCGCGGCGTGCACCTCGCGGACGAAGGGGTCGGCCAGCAGGGCCAGGACGATGGCGTGTTCGCGGCCGCCGGGCCCGAGGACTAGAACCTTCACAGTAGGACAGCCTACGGGAGCGCCGCAGAGCACGGAGGAAGCGCGGAGGGGGGGGTACGGAGCCGCAGGGAGGAGCGGCGCCGTCGGGTGGCCGGGTCGCTGCGTATGCGGCGGGCCCCTCGCCTACCCATACCCGCTCTGGGCCTCTCCGAATACCTGACATGAGCAAAGCCACCAGTCCCCGCCGCGGCCAGACCCTTCTCGCCGCCCTCGCCGGCATCCTCGCCGCAGGCGTGGTGCTGGGTGTCGCCGAACTCGTCGGCGCCTTCTTCCGCGCCAGCGCCACCCCGGTCATCGCGATGGGCTCCACGTTCATCGATTTCACCCCGCCGTGGATGAAGGACTTCGCGATCGCGACGTTCGGCACCAATGACAAGCTGGCCCTCCTGGTCGGCATGGGTGTCACCATCACACTCCTCGCGGCCGTCCTCGGCATCGTCGCCCTCCGGCGCTGGGCTCTCGGCGTCGCCGGGGTGCTCCTCATGGGGGCCATCATCGTGGCCTGCGTGCTGACCCGCGCCGGGGCGGCCCTGCCCGATGCCGTGCCCACCGTGGTCGGTACCGCCGCGGGCCTGCTGGCACTCCGCTGGCTGACGGCGCGGCTCCGGCACGCCGCCGTGGCTCCCTCCCCCGAGCCCGTGCTCGTCGGGGCAGGCGCACCGGCGTCGGGATCAGCGGGGTCCGACGGCGTCACCATCACCGAGCGCCCCGCAGGCACGGTGCACGACGACGCCCTCCTTCGCGCCGGAGCCTCCTCGAGGCGCCCCGCCGGCACCACCTCCCGCCGCGGCTTCTTCGCAGCGGCCGGCATCACCGCCGTCGTGGCTGCAGCGGCCGCCGGTGGCGGGCGCCTGCTCGCCGGGGCCCGCAACAACGTGGCAGCGGTCCGGGACAGCCTCGCCTTCCCCGCCCCCGCGAGCCCCGCACCGGCCCTCCCGGCAGGTGTCCAGTCGCCGACCCCGGGCGTGACGCCGTTCATCACCCCCAACGCCGACTTCTACCGCATCGACACGGCGCTGAGCGTGCCGCAGCTCGCCACCGACACCTGGGAGCTCCGCGTGCACGGCATGGTCGAGGAGGAGTTCACCCTGACCTTCCAGGACCTTCTCGACGCCGACCTGATCGAGCGGCACGTCACCCTCACCTGCGTCTCCAACCCTGTGGGTGGCAACCTCGTGGGCAACGCGAAGTGGCTCGGCTATCCGCTCCGCGAGGTGCTGGCACGCGCAAAGCCCCTGGACGGCGCGGACATGGTGCTCTCCACCAGCTCGGACGGCTTCAGCGCCTCCACTCCCCTGCCCATCCTGCAGGACGACCGCGATGCCATCCTCGCGATCGCCATGAACGACGAGCCCCTCCCCCTGGAGCACGGCTTCCCGGTACGCATGGTGGTGCCGGGCCTCTACGGCTACGTCTCCGCGACGAAGTGGGTGGTGGACCTCGAGGTCACGCGTTTCGCGGACAAGACCGCCTACTGGACCGACCGCGGGTGGTCCGACATGGGGCCCATCAAGACGATGTCGCGCATCGAGGTACCGGCCTCCTTCGCGAAGGTCGGTGCCGGCAGCGTCATGCTCGGCGGTGTCGCCTGGTCCCAGCACCGGGGCATCACCGAGGTGGAGGTCTCCGTGGACAACGGCGAGTGGCAGCCCGTGACCCTCGCGGCCGAGGCCTCGGTGGACACCTGGCGCCAGTGGTCGCACGAGGTGACCCTCGAGTCCGGTCTGCACACCATCCGCACCCGGGCCACCGACGCCGAGGACGGCGTCCAGACCGAGGAGCGCGCGGACACCGTGCCCAACGGGGCGTCCGGCTGGCAGTCGGTCCAGTTCACGGTCACCTGATCCCCGGCCGGGTGTCCTCGCCGGCCCACAGGGCTGCAGTCTCCGTGCCACACAGGCCTGCGCCTACCGGATGTCCGTTCCCTCCGGTGGGCGCAGCCGCCGTGGGGAACGGAAAAGACGTAGGGAATACTGGGACCATGCCCTCCACCTTCACCTCGGCGTCCGCCGTGGACCTCGCCGTCCTGGAACGCAGCGGCTTCATCGAGTCGCGCCACGTCGGTGCCGCCGTCGTCCTCGCCGCGGACGGCTCGGTGGTGACCGAGCTCGGCGACATCACGAGCCCGATCTTCCCCCGCTCCACGCTCAAGCCCTTCCAGGCCCTTGCGAGCATGAAAGCCGGGGTGCCGCTGCGCGGTCCGCAGGTGGCGCTCGCCACGGCCAGCCACGTGGGGAGCAACCGGCACATGGACGTGGTGCGGACCATGCTCGACGCCGCGGGCGTCACCGAGGAGCACCTGCAGTGCCCCGCCGACTGGCCGCAGGACGAAGCCGCCCGCAACGAGCTGGTACTCAGCGGCAAGGGTAGGCTGCGCATCGCCTTCAACTGCTCGGGCAAGCACGCGGCGTTCCTCTGGGCCTGCACCGAGAACGGCTGGGACACCGACACCTACCTCGAGGCGTCGCACCCGCTCCAGCAGTCCATCGCGTCCGTGATCGAGGAGTACACCGGTGAGACCGTGGCGGCGTGGGGCGTGGACGGCTGCGGCGCACCCGTCGGCGCCGTGTCCCTGACGGGCCTGGCGCGCGGTATCGGCAGGATCGCGAAGGCCCCGGCGGACAAGCACGCCGATGCCCGGGCTGCCACGATCGCGACGGCGATGCTCGACTACCCCTGGGCCGTGCACGGCGAGGGCAGGGAGAACTCGGTGGTCATGGAGGACCTCGGGATCATCGCCAAGAGCGGCGCCGAGGGCGTGCTCGTCCTGTCGGCCCGCACCGGGGCCACCCTCGCCCTCAAGGTGCTCGACGGCAACTCCCGCGCCGCCACCCTGGTGGGGCTGACACTCTTCGCCGCGACCGGCGCCATCGACGCCGAGCGCGTGGGCCCGGTCCTCGAGAAGGTGGTGTCACCGATCCTCGGAGGTGGGCGCTCCGTCGGCAGCCTGCGGCTCGCCGCCCCCGTCATGGCGCTGCTGGACTAGGAACGGACCGCGACGGGCATGGCACGACGACGCATCTCGCCCGAGGACGGGCACCGCGCGCTGCAGGACGTGGCGGCCGGCACCGCCCCGCGGCCCGTCCTCGCGACCGCCGTGCGGTTCACCCTCGAGGAGCTGGCAGAGGTCTCCCCCGGCAACAGCGTGGAGGTCCGCGTGCCACCGTTCGGCGTGACGCAGTGCGTCGAGGGACCGCGCCACACCCGCGGGACCCCGCCGAACGTCGTCGAGACCGACGCCACCACCTGGCTGGGCCTCGTCACCGGCTCGCTCACCTGGGCGGACGCGGTTGCGGCGGGCAGGGTGGCGGCCTCCGGCTCGCGCGCAGACCTCGGCGCCCTGCTTCCCCTGTTCGGCCGGCACACATGAGCGAGGGCCTCACGCTGCTGAGGAACCGCACCTCGTCCGCGGTCCGCAACGAGTCACCCTGGGCGTGGTCCACGGGACTCGCGGCGTTCGTCCTCTTCACCGTCTTCTCCGTGACGCAGTGGATCCGGCTGGAATCCCCCTCGTGGGACCTCGGCATCTTCACGCAGCTCGCCAAGGCCTACGCGGAGCGGGGCGCCCCGATCGTGCCCATCAAGGGTGAGGGCTTCAACCTGCTGGGCGATCACTTCCACCCGCTCCTCGTGCTGCTGGCACCTGCCTACGCGGTGGCGCCGTCGGGCCTCACGCTCCTGATCGTGCAGAACCTGCTGTTCGCCTTCTCCGTGGTGGTGGTGGCGCGCACCGGCATCCGGATGATCGGCACGCTCGCAGGGACCGCGGTGGGTGGCGCGTACGCCCTCTCGTGGGGGCTGCAGTCGGCCGTCGCCGCCCAGTTCCACGAGATCGCGTTCGCGGTGCCCCTGCTCGCCCTCGCCCTCGAGGCGGTGCTCCGCCGGCGTGTGGGCCAGGCGGTCGTCTGGGGCGGGCTGCTCGTGTTCGTCAAGGAGGATCTCGGGCTCACGGTGATGGCCCTCGGCGTCGTGCTCGCCTGGCGGCTGCGGACGGTCGCGGGTCTGTGGCTCGCGGCGTGGGGCGCCCTCTGGCTGATCCTCTCCGTGCGGGTCATCCTGCCCGCGCTCAATTCGGGCGGGGAGTACGACTACTCGGACCGCATCGACGTCGGCGCGATGCTCGCGGACCCCGCGGGCGCCGTCGTCGACCTCGTCTCCGGGGCCGCCAAGCACGAGACCCTCCTGCTCCTGCTGCTCGCGGGAGGCGTGCTGTTCCTCCGTTCGTCCCTCGCACTGGTCCTCGTGCCCACACTGCTGTGGCGCTTCGCTTCGGGTCAGGAGGGGTACTGGGGGCCCGAGTGGCACTACAGCGCCGTGCTCATGCCCGTGCTGTTCCTCGGGCTCGTGGACGGGGTGCACCGGCTGCGGCGGAGCCGCCGGGAGTGGGTCAGGGCCGCGGCGCTCCTCGGTGTGCCCACCGCCGTCGTGGCGTGCCTGGTCCTGCTGCCCGCGCAGAAGTTCGCCGTGCTCGCCGAGCCGGAGACGTACCGGGTGTCCGAGCGCTGGGATGCCGCGCACCGCATGATGGACCTCGTACCCGAGGACGCCTCGGTGGAGAGCGGCGTGGTGCTCATGGCCTACCTCGTGCCGGACACCCGGGTGTACTGGCTCGGCAACGCGAACCCGGCGCCGGACTACCTCGTGGTGGACGCCGAGGACTGGAGCTGGGGAGCGGTCCGCCCGAGTGACGCCGAGCGGCACGCCGAGGAGCGCTATCCCGGCACCGATTACGCCCTGGTGTTCGACGAGGCGGGCTACCAGCTGGTGCAGCGGCAGCGATGAAGCCCGGTAGCCTTAAAGCATGACCCCCGACCAGCCTGCGCAGAACGAGACGCCCCTGCCCGCCGATGCGGACGGTCGCCTCGACCCGCGGGGCGCGGTCCCGGCGGACGGCCGACCGGCCCCGGCGGACCGCGAGGACGTCCCGGGCGAGCCCGAGGACCTCCGCTCGGACCGCGAGGCAAGCGCCGCGGATCCGAGCGCGCACGTGCAGCCGGTGGCCCGAGCAGCCAGCACCGAGCCGGGCGTGGGCGACGACGCCGGAACCCCGCGCGGGGACGCTCCGGCGTACCGCGACGTCACCGTGCGGCGTGCTCCGAAGTTCGTGCCCTTCATGATGATCGGCGCGATCCTCGGCTTCACCGCCGCCCTCGTGGTCGCCTACACCGGCCCCGAGGACCCCACGCTGACGCGCGAGTCGGTCCTCGGGTTCTTCACGGTGGCACTTGCCATCCCCGGTCTGCTGCTCGCGGCCCTGCTGGTGCTGATCTTCGATCGCAGGAGCCTCAAGCGCGCCGAGCGGGCACGCGCCGAGCGCACGTTCGACGACGACTGACGGGCACCGGCCCCGATCCCGGCCATTGCGCCGCGTGAGAGAATGGGCCCATGGTGCGCGGCGACGGACAACTTTCCCATGATCTTCTCCCCGGCGAAAAAGGCCCTCAGGACGCATGCGGCGTCTTCGGGGTGTGGGCGCCCGGCGAGGAGGTCGCCAAACTCACGTACTACGGCCTCTACGCCCTGCAGCACCGGGGGCAGGAATCCGCGGGCATCGCGACGAGTGACGGCCGCAGGATCAACGTCTACAAGGACATGGGGCTCGTCTCGCAGGTCTTCGACGAGTCGACCCTCAACACGC
Organism: Arthrobacter sp. TJ-266; assembly: GCF_058269115.1. Taxonomy (NCBI): domain Bacteria; kingdom Bacillati; phylum Actinomycetota; class Actinomycetes; order Micrococcales; family Micrococcaceae; genus Arthrobacter; species Arthrobacter sp. TJ-266. The sequence continues at coordinate 337,105 of NZ_JBZCNC010000001.1, read as the reverse complement.
TGACGGGGCACATCGCCGTCGGGCACTGCCGCTACTCCACCACCGGCTCCTCGCACTGGGCCAATGCGCAGCCCACCCTCGGTGCCACCGCCGCGGGCACCGTGGCCCTGGCGCACAACGGCAACCTCACCAACTCGGCCGAGCTCCACCGCATGGTGCTCGATCGCGGGAAGCCCCGCGCCGGTGAGCTCGCGCAGGGCAACACCACGGACACCGCGCTCGTGACGGCCCTGCTGGCGGGCGACGACGACCGCTCCCTCGAGCAGACCGCCATGGAACTGCTGCCGAGCATCCGCGGTGCCTTCTGCTTCGTCTTCATGGACGAGGGCACGCTGTACGCCGCGCGCGACGCCTACGGCGTCCGCCCCCTCGTGCTCGGGCGCCTCGAGCGCGGCTGGGTGGTCGCCTCCGAGCAGGCCGCCCTCGCCACGGTGGGCGCGAGCTTCATCCGCGAGATCGAGCCCGGCGAGTTCATCGCCATCGACGAGGACGGCGTGCGCAGCAGCCGCTTCGCCACCCCGACGGCGGCGGGCTGCGTCTTCGAGTACGTGTACCTGGCCCGGCCGGACGCCTCGATCGCCGGCCGCTCGGTGTACGAGTCCCGTGTGGAGATGGGCCGGCAGCTGGCGCGGGAGAACTCGGCCCCGGGTGACATCGTGATCCCCGTGCCCGAGTCCGGGACCCCCGCGGCCGTCGGGTTCGCGGAGGAGTCCGGCATCCCCTTCGCCCACGGGTTCGTGAAGAACGCCTACGTGGGGCGCACGTTCATCCAGCCCAGCCAGACCCTCCGCCAGCTCGGGATCAGGCTCAAGCTCAACGCGCTCGAGTCCGTGATCCGCGGCAAGCGCATCATTGTCGTCGACGACTCGATCGTCCGCGGAAACACGCAGCGCGCCGTCGTGCGGATGCTGCGGGAGGCGGGCGCCGCCGAGGTGCACGTGAAGATCTCCTCACCGCCCGTGCGCTGGCCGTGTTTCTACGGCATCGATTTCGCCTCGCGCGCCGAGCTCATCGCCAACGGCGCGGCCGTGCAGGAGATCGCCCAGTCCATCGGCGCGGACAGCCTCGCGTACATCTCCGAGGACGGCATGATCGACGCCACGCTGCAGCCCCGCGAGAGCCTGTGCACCGCGTGCTTCACCGGCACGTACCCCATCGAGCTCCCCGAGGCCGACCGCCTGGGCAAGAACCTGCTGGAGCGTCTGGACCCGGCCGACAAGGTCGGTGCCACCGGCTGCGACCCGGGCCCGGACGCCGAGTTCGAGGCCGTGCTGACCGACGAGGACAAGAAAGAGCGGGTATGAGCGTGTCCGGACCCATCACGTACGCGAGCGCCGGGGTCGATGTGGAGGCGGGAGACCGCGCCGTCGAACTCATGAAGGACGCCGTCCGCGCGACCCACGGTGATCAGGTCATCGGCGGGGTGGGCGGCTTCGCCGGCCTCTTCGACGTGTCCCGGCTCCTGACCTACACGCGGCCGTTGCTGGCCACCTCGACCGACGGCGTCGGCACGAAGGTCGCGATCGCGCAGGCCATGGACATCCACGACACCATCGGGTTCGATCTCGTAGGGATGGTGGTGGACGACATCGTGGTGGTCGGCGCCGAACCGCTGTTCATGACGGATTACATCGCCTGCGGGAAGGTGGTCCCGGAGCGCATCGCGGACATCGTCCGCGGCATCGCGGCCGGGTGCCGCGTGGCGGGCACCGCGCTCGTGGGCGGCGAGACCGCGGAGCACCCAGGCCTGCTGGGTGAGCACGAGTACGACGTCGCGGGCGCCGCGACCGGCGTGGTCGAGGCGGACCGGGTGCTCGGCCCGGAGCGCGTGCGGGCGGGCGACGTCGTCATCGGCATGGCGTCCTCCGGGCTCCACTCCAACGGGTACTCGTTGGTGCGCCGCGTGATCAACCAGGCGGGGTGGGCGCTGGACCGCCAGGTCTCGGAGCTCGGCCGCACGCTGGGTGAGGAGCTCCTCGAACCCACGCGGGTCTACGCCGCCGACTGCCTGGCACTCGCGCGCGACGACGCCGCCCAGGTGCACGCGTTCAGTCACGTCACCGGCGGCGGGCTCGCCGCGAACCTGGCGCGCGTGCTGCCGCGCGGCCTCGAAGCCACCGTGGACCGCTCCACCTGGGGCCTCCCGCCCATCTTCACGCTGGTCTCGCAGCTCGGCGACGTGCCGCTGCCGGACCTCGAGCGCACGCTCAACCTCGGTGTCGGCATGGTCGCCGTCGTCGGGGCCGCGGGTGCCGACGCCGCTCTCGCGCGACTGAACGACGCAGGCGTGCCGTCCTGGGTCATGGGCTCCGTGGCCGCCGCGGGGACGGGCAGCACCGACGGGCCGGACTACGTGCAGGGCGCCAAGGGAGTGGACGGCGGGTCCGTGCGGTTGCTGGGCGCCTACGCCTCCTGACCCGCGCGACTCCCCCGGACGACGAAGCCCCTGACCTCTCGAGGAGGTCAGGGGCTTCGTCGTGGAAGGGCCGGCCGGTCAGCGCTTACCGGTTTGCTTGCGGGTGACCACGACGTCGAACGAGCTGGTCCTCTCGTTCCCGGCCTTGTCCGTCGTGGTGCAAGTGACGGTGGTGGTACCGATGACGAAGCGCGAGCCCGACGCCGGAGCGCAGTTCAGCGGTACAGCGCCGTCGAGGGTGTCGATCGCCGAGGGCAGATTATAGGCGACCTTCACTCCGCTCGCGCCGTTCGACACCGCCTGGATGTCCGACGTGTCGGCGATCCGCGGCGGCAGCACGTCGGCCGGCCGGGCAGGAAGCCTGGACGGATCGACGATGCCCCAGTACGCGGGGGTGACCTGCAGCTCGTCGTCGAAGGGGAGCGGCTGCTCCCAGGGACGTGCCATCGGCCAGGTACGGAGCCAGGTGCGGGCGTTGCTGATGCCCCAGATGGTCACCGAGTCCACGGACTCGTTGTTCTCACGGAGCATCGAGAACAGGTCCCGGTAGTAGTAGCCCACTTCGGCTGCTGCGTCGGCGTCGTTCTCGAAGGCCGGGCTGTACGGGTCCACGGGTGCACCGCTGACGTCGGCACCCTGGTTCTCGGTCGAGGCGTTGACATCCAGCTCGGTGATGGCCTGGAGCAGCTGCGGGTTGAGCCGCTCCACCGCCACGATGGAATCCTCGAGCCACTCGACCGGCCGGGCGACGTCCACGTGGGCCTGGTGGCCCACGCCGTCGATCGGCACGTCCCGTCCCTCGAGCGCGCTGATGAGCGAGAGGTAGTCCGCCCGCTTCTCCGGCATCTCCGTGTTGTAGTCGTTGATGAACAGGGCGGCGTCGGGGAAGTAGCGGTCCGCCAGACGGAACGCCTCGTCCACGAAACCCTCGCCGAGCACCTGGAACCAACGGCTGTCACGCATGTCGTGCGGGTTGGCGGTGTCGCCGTCCGCGATGACCTCGTTGACCACGTCCCAGGCCCAGATGGGGCTGTCGCCGTCCGGGTAGCGGGCGTCGATGTGGTCCGCGATGCCCTTGATGTGCGCGTCCATGCGGGCTTTCAGCAGGGCCTGGTCCGCGGGACTGTTCGTGAGGTCACGGGCGCCGTCCTTGAAAAACCACGCCGGGGTCTGCGAGTGCCATGCCAGCACGTGCCCGTACACCTCGATGCCGTTCGCATCGGCGAAGTCCAGGAGCTGGTCCAGCTGGGTGAAGGTGAACTGTCCCTCGACCGGCTGCACGCTCTCGGGCTTGCCCGCGTTCTCCGGGGTGATGGCGTTGTAGTGCTTGCGGATGAGCTCCGCCGCCTCTCCCACGGTCTCGCGGGAGTCGATGGCCACGCCGACGTGCTCGATCCCGTCCGCCCCGAGGACGTCCTTGAGCCCCGGCACGTCCGCCTGGATGGGCGTCTCGACGTCCGCCGCCAGGCTGAAGTCGTCCAGGAGGAAGTCCACGCCCACCGGTCCCTCGACGTAGACCTGCACCTTGTCGGCTGCTGCTCCGAGCGTGTAGGTGCCCTTGAGTTCGGTCCAGCCGTCGGCGGAGACGCTCGCGCTCGCGCCGGCCACGCTGTCGTACCCGCTGCCGCCGCCGTTGTCACGCTGCACGGAGGCTTTGAGGGATGCGGGCTGCTGGCCCGGTGCGAGCTTCGCCCACACCGAGATCTCCACGGGCTGCCCCACGGAGAGGCCTGCGGTGACGTCCAGCGCTGCACCGTGCCAGGGCTGCGTGCGGTTGGTCACCAGCAGGCTCCCGGTACCGGTCCGGGCGTCACCGGAGCCCGCGACCTGCACGCCGACGCCCCGGGCGGTCCAGCCGTCCGTGCCGGCCTCGAAATCACTGGAGACACCGGGGGCCACCGGCGTGGTCGCCCCACCGGTCGCGCCGCCGCTCGGCAGCGCGAACGTCCAGCCCTCGGCGATCTTCTCGTCGAGCACCGTGCGCACCGCGGCGACCGTGTTCGACCGGTCGCCGCCGCCGTCGTGGGCGAGGACCACCGCGCCGGGCGTGAAGGCCCGGCGGAGGTTCGCGGTGAGCGTCCCCTCGCTGAGGTCGTTGCCGTCCCAGTCCGAGATCACGTTCCCGAGACCGAGCGGCTGCATGCCGAGCGCCGCGGCGACCTCGCCGGTGGAACCCCAGCTGCCGTTCGGTGCGCGGAAGTAGGGGACCTGGAGCGTGGGGTCTCCGGCGGCGGCGCGGATGATCCGGAGGTTCTCTTTCAGATCGGTCTCCACTTGCGCCTGGGTCCACGAGCCCATGTCGGCGTAGGACGTGCCGTGGTTGCACAGTGTGTGGCCCTCGGCGACGATGCGCCGCAGGAGCTCGGCGCCGCCGTCGGCCTGGATGTTCTGTCCGATGACGCAGAACGTCGCGGTGACGCCCCGCTCCTTCAGGAGGTCGAGGACCGCGCCGGTCTCGCCCGGATTGGGGCCGTCGTCGAACGTCAGCGCCACGACGTTGCCGGTGCCCCGTGCGGCGGCCTGCGGCGTCGCGGTCGGGTTGACGGCTCCGCCCGGCACGAAGCCGGCGTCCGGAGTGGGCTGCCAGGCGCCGCCGTCGCCTGCTGCGGCGGTGCCCGTGATCACGACGTCGTCCACGAGGTAGTCGTAGGGCGCACCGAGATCTCCCGTGCCGAGATAGGCGCGCAACGCGGCAGGGTCTGCGCCGGTCGGCGCGTCGAACGTGCCGCTGATGGTGGTCCACACGTCGGCGGACACCGTGGTGTTGCCCACCCAGGTGTAGGACGGTTCGACGACGAAGCGCGCCGACGTCGTCGTTCCCGCCGGGGCGGAGAGCTTGACCTGGGCGGAGAACGAGTAGGTCCCTCCCGCCTGCAGGAGGTTGGCCGGCGTCTTGACGCCGTCGTAGTCGTTGGCCTTCCCGGTGACCAGCAGCGCCTTGTCACCGTCGGCGTCCACGACGGAGAGCGTCGAGTTGCCGTTGGCGACCAGCGGCCCGAAGGCGCTGTCCTCGAAGTCCTCGCTGAGGAGTACTGCCGGATCCACGGCGTGCGCGGCGGGCAGCGCCAGCGCGCCGGCGCCGGCCACCAGCCCGAAGGCCGTGGCACCTGCGATCAGACACCGTCGTCGTTGCATGGTTCGTCCTGTCCTGTCGGTTGTTCGCTCGTGAGCTCTCTCCGAGGTCACGGTCTAGCGGTTCCCGCGTCCGGGAGCTGCCTGCTCGAGGGTGTCCTGGAGTGCGTAGTAGGAGGGCTTGCGCGAGAAGTCGTTCCGCATGACGGTGGCTTCGCCCTCGCCGCTGAAGAACACCGGGACCCACGAGTACTTGTCGGTGAAGCCCCAGATGGTGAAGGAGTTGCACTCGTCCACCGCGACGCACGCCTCGAGGGCGCGGTCGTAGTAGCTCGACTGCGTGGCGAGCTGCGCAGCCGTGGGGGCGGTACCCGCCGCGACGTCCATCCGGACGTCGATCTCGGTGATGGCGGTCTCCAGTCCGAGGTCGTCGAAGCGCTGCAGGTTGGTCTGGAGGTCCCCGGGGAAGCCGTAGCGGGTGCTGAGATGGCCCTGGATGGCGAAGCCGTCCACCGGGACGCCCTGGGCCTGGAGCCTGGGGATCAGTTCGAGGTAGGCGTTGCTCTTCGCGTTGACGCTCTCCACGCCGTAGTCGTTGAAGAACAGCTTCGCCTTCGGGTCCGCCTCGTGCGTCCACCGGAAGGCGTCGGCGATGATCTCGGGGCCGAGTTCGCGGATCCAGATGTTGTCCGTGGTGCGGAGCGAGCCGTCGTCGTTGAAGATCTCATTGGCGACGTCCCACTGCTGGATCTTGCCGGCGTACCGTCCCACGACCGTCTGGATGTGGTCCTTGAGGATGGCCCGCAGCTCGTCCTTGGTGAAATCGCCCTCCTCGAGCCACGCGGGGTTCTGGCTGTGCCAGAACAGGGTGTGTCCGCGGACCACCTGCTTGTTCTCCTGGGCGAACTGGACGATCGCGTCCATCTCGGCGAAGCGGTAGGTGCCCTGCTCCGGGTGGACGAATTCCCACTTCAGCTGGTTCTCGGGTGACACGGAGTTGAATTCCGCCGCGAGCAGGGAGCGGTACTCCTGGTCGAAGGTGAACGGGTCGGGGTAGGGCTGGTCCTCGTGGTGACCGCCGCCCGCGACGGCCGTGCCGATCCTGAGGTCCTTCGGGGCCACCCAGCGGAGGGTGTCCTTCTTGTCGATGCCCTTGGTGACCCCGGGCTTCCGGGTCGGCTGTTCGGGTGCGGCGTGGGCCGTGACGGCGACGGGCAGAAGCATGGCCGACGCGAGGACCGCAGCGGCGATGGATGAACGAACCTGCATGAGCTCTCCTTTGAGGTACCTGAGGCGTGGAGTTCCGAGACTCCGACCGATAACTTCCGGAAGTTTCCGGAAATACCGTTGCTGTAGGTTAGGGACACGGCACCCGGAACGTCAAGGGTGCTGATCTTTCGACCCGGGGGTGCAGGACTGCAGCGCCCGTGTCCCGAGGAGGACCGCATGCAGGACAAGGCCCAGGCACCGCCCCAGCCGGCCGTGACCATCTCGGCCATCGCCGCGGCGGCGGGCGTCTCCATCCCGACGGTGTCGAGGGTCCTCAATGGCAGGTCCGACGTCGCACCCGCAACGCGCGAGCGCGTCGAGACCCTGCTCCGCGACTCCGGCTATCGCCGTCGAGGAGCGGTGGCACCGACTCCGTCGGGCCTCGTGGATCTCGTCTTCAACGACCTCGACAGTCCCTGGGCGGTCGAGATCATCCGGGGCGTCGAGGAGTCGCTCAACGCCGAGGGGCTCTCGGTGGTGGTCTCGGCCATCCACCGGAGGGGCGGTGCGGACTCCACGCGGAAATGGCTGGACATCCTTGCGGACCGGGCGAGCGACGGCGCCATCCTCGTCACCACCGATCTCGACTCCTTCCTGCACGCGGAGCTGCAGCGGCTGCACCTCCCCGTGATCGTGATCGACCCCGCGGGCGTGCCCGATCTCGACGTGCCCACCATCGGCGCCACCAACTGGACGGGGGCCGTGACCGCGACGGAGCACCTGCTGCAGCAGAGCCATCGGCGGATCGGCTTCGTCGCCGGACGGCCAGGCCTCTGGTGCAGCCGCGCACGGCTGGACGGGTACAGGGCCGGGCTCGATGCCGCCGGTATCGCCTTCGTCCCGGAGCTCGTGGCCGACGGCGACTTCGACTACGCATCCGGTTTCGCGGCCGGCATCGAACTGCTCGCGCTCGACGACCGCCCCACGGCCATCTTCGCGGCGAGCGATCAGATGGCCCTCGGTGTGTACGAAGCCGCCCGGCAGCGGGGCCTCCGTATCCCGGACGACCTCAGCGTGGTCGGCTTCGACGACCTCCCGGAGGCGTCATGGGCCTCGCCTCCCCTGACGACCGTGCGGCAGCCGCTCTCGGAGATGGGGATGCTCGCCGCCCGCACTCTCGTGCGCCTCATGCGCGGTGACGCCGTGGAGAGCCCGCGGATCGAACTCTCCACGAAGCTGGTGGTGCGGGCGAGCGTCCGTGCCCTGGGGTCCTAGGCCGCGTCCGGTCGCAGCGCAACACCGGATGTCACTCTTGACTCTCCTCTGAAAACGAATATGTTTGAGACGGCAACATATTAGTTCTCAACACTCCTGGAGCACTCAATGACGATCGAGCCCACCCGCGATGACAAATTCTCCTTCGGACTCTGGACGGTGGGCTGGGAGGCCCAGGACCAGTTCGGTTCCGCCACCCGCGCGCCCCTCGACGTCGTGGAGGCCGTCAACCGCCTGAGCGACCTCGGCGCCTACGGCCTCACCTTCCACGACAACGACCTCTTCCCCTTCCACGCCACCGCCTCCGAGCGGCAGACCGAGATCGACCGCCTGAAGGGCGCCCTCGAGTCGACCGGCCTGATCGTCCCGATGGTCACCACCAACCTGTTCAGCCACCCCGTCTTCAAGGACGGCGGCTTCACCAGCAACGACCGCAATGTGCGCCGCTTCGCCATTCGCAAGGTGCTGGAGAACATCGACCTCGCCGCCGAGCTCGGTGCCAAGACCTTCGTGATGTGGGGCGGGCGTGAAGGCAGCGAGTACGACGCCGCCAAGGACATCCGCGGCGCCCTCGAGCGCTACCGCGAGGCCGTCAACCTGCTCGGCGACTACGTCACCGACAAGGGCTACGACATCCGCTTCGCGATCGAGCCCAAGCCCAACGAACCCCGCGGCGACATCCTGCTCCCCACGCTCGGCCACGCCATGGCGTTCATCGAGACCCTCGAGCGCCCGGAGCTGGTGGGCATCAACCCCGAGACCGGGCACGAGCAGATGGCCGGGTTGAACTTCACCCACGGGATCGCGCAGGCCCTCTACCAGGGCAAGCTCTTCCACATCGACCTGAACGGCCAGCGCAGCATCAAGTTCGACCAGGACCTCGTGTTCGGTCACGGTGACCTGCAGAACGCCTTCTCGCTCGTGGACCTCCTGGAGAACGGTGGCCCCGACGGCGGACCCGCCTACGACGGCCCCCGTCACTTCGACTACAAGCCGAGCCGCACCGAGGACATGGACGGCGTGTGGGAGTCCGCCTCGGCGAACATGCAGACCTACCTCCTGCTCAAGGAGCGCGCAGCGGCGTTCCGTGCGGACCCCGAGGTGCAGGCAGCCCTCGAGGCATCGCGGGTCTCCGAAATCAACCAGCCCACGCTCAACGAGGGCGAGGGCTACGAGGCACTCCGCGCCGACCGCTCCTCCTACGAGGACTTCGACGCCGATGCCTACTTCAACGGCAAGGGTTTCGGCTTCGTGAAGCTGCAGCAGCTCTTCATCGAGCACCTGCTCGGAGCCCGCTGACCCATGCGCGGCTCCGGGCTGGTGACCGGCGTCGACTCGTCGACGCAGAGCTGCAAGGTCGTCGTGCTCGACAGCCGGACCGGCGCTGAGGAGAGGACGGCCCGCGCCTCCCACCCGGAGGGCACCGAGGTGGACCCGGCGGCGTGGTGGGAGGCGCTGCTCGCGGCGCTCTCCTCCGCGGACGGACTGGGGGACGACGTCGACGCCCTCGCGATCGCGGGCCAGCAGCACGGCATGGTGCTGCTGGCCCGTGACGGCCGGGTGCTCCGGGACGCCCTGCTCTGGAACGACACCCGTTCCTCGGGTGCCGCCCGCGACCTCATCTCCGAGCTCGGTGTCGACGAGCTCGTGGCGCGGACCGGCTCGTCGCCGGTGGCCTCCTTCACCGGCACCAAGGTGCGGTGGGTGCGGGATGCCGAACCGGAGATCGTGCCGGGGATCGCGGCCGTGGCGCTTCCGCACGACTGGCTGACGTGGCGCCTGCGAGGTTTCGGCCCCGAGGGCGACGCGCCGCTCGGTCCGGTCCTCGAGGAGCTGGTCACGGACCGCTCGGATGCGAGCGGGACCTCCTACTGGAACCCCGCCACGGGGTCCTACGACCTCGACCTGTTCGGGCGCATGCTCGGACGCCCCGCCCGGGAGGCCCGGGGAGCGGACGGGCCGGGACAGGAGGCGGACCCCGCATCGGTCATCCTCCCCCGCGTCCTCGCGGCGGACGCCGTGGCCGGCACGGTGCACACGTCCTTCCTCGCCTCGGACCGCAGGATCGTCCTCGGTGCAGGTATGGGTGACAACGCCGGCGCCGCCCTGGGACTCGGCGCCGAGGAGGGCGACGTCGTCGTGTCCCTCGGTACCAGCGGGACGGTGTTCGCCGTCGCGGCGGATGCCGTGGCCGACGCGTCCGGGACGGTGGCGGGCTTCGCCGACGCGAGCGGTCTCTTCCTGCCCCTCGTCGCGACGCTCAATGCGGCGAGGGTGCTCTCCTCCGTGGCGGGGATGCTCGGCGTGGACTACGACGGCTTCGCCGAGCTGGCGCGCGATGCGGAGCCGGGGTCCGGCGGCGTGGTGCTCGTGCCCTACTTCGAAGGGGAACGCACACCCAACCTGCCGACCGCGAAGGCCAGCATCCACAACCTGAGCATCGCCTCCGGCACGCGGGAGAACCTCGCCCGCGCGGCGATCGAAGGCATGCTCTGCGGTCTGGCGGATGCGCTCGACGCCGTCCGCGCGGCGGGCGTGACACCGCGGCACCTGCTGCTGATCGGTGGTGCGGCGCAGAACACCGCGGTGCAGGACGTCGCGGCACAGGTGTTCGACCTGCCCGTGCGCATCCCGGCTCCGGGCGAGTACGTGGCACGGGGCGGAGCCGTCCAGGCCGCGTGGGCCCTGTCCGGGGCGAGGCCGCGGTGGAGCGTCGAGACCCTGGAGGGCCGCGCCGTCGATCACCGGCCGGTCATCCGTGAGCAGTACCGGGCGGCGGTCGGCTCAGTCAACTTCTGAGTTCTGGCCCCCGACCTCCGTCACCGGACCACGGACGCACAGGAAAGGCACCGCCCCTCGGGAGCGGTGCCTTTCCTGTTCCGGCTGAGTTCCGGCTGCGTTCCGGCCGGCGCGCCGGTCAGGTGCCGATCAGGTGCCGATCAGATGCCGGACTGGTGATTGATGCCCACCTGGTCCACCTTGCGGTGGAAGCTCATACCGGCCTTGCCGCCGAGGATCGCCGCGATCAGCGGGATCAGGACGGCGATGGCGAGGGCGATCAGGCCGCTCGCGGTGAGGGCGCTGCCGTCCACGGGGATGCTCGGCGCACCGTTGAGGCGCGAGAGGACGTTGAACTGGTCACCGGCCACGGCCGCGAGGATCGCGAGGACGATGGCGATGATGATGCCCCAGAGCCAGACGGCCAGGCCCTGCTTGGCGCCGTCGAACCGGGCCATGCGGCCCGCGACGTACCCGCCGCAGTAGTAGGCCAGGAAGAGGATCACGGCCAGGACGATCCCGCTCACGATCCCGATGGTCTGCGCGTTCTGCTGCGCCTGGTCGGCGGCCTCGGTCGCGCTGCTCGAGTTCGCGGCCCCGACCCCCACGCCGATGGCCGTTGCCAGCGCACTGAGGATGACGGTCAGCCCGATCGCCGTCAGCCAGCCGAAGAAAGCCGACCCGAACTTGATGCCGCCGAACTGCTCCTTCTCCGCGGCGACGACGTCATTGCGCCGGCTCTTCGGGGTGCTCGCGCCCGATGTGTTCTCTGTTGCCATGATGCTCGTGCTCCTTGATGAGTAGGGAAGATCGAACCCCTCGCGATGCCGGATCGGAGGAGATGATCAGTCTGCTTACTACCGTGACGGATCACGCATGCCGAGCGCAAGCGACTTATGTTGCCCCCCGTGCAACGTTTTTTCTGTCCCGCGCTGTCGTGTCATGGGAGGAGGAGGGGCGCGAGGCGGGCTCACCCTCAGGGAATGAGCGGGGATCGTTCGGACAGCCGGGGGCGTCACGGCTCATGACACGGCCGGTTCCACCACCGACGACGCGGATGATCCGTCAGTCCTTCTCCGGCGTCTCCTCCGCGGCGTCGCGGGCACTCTCACCGGTGACGTCGACGGCGGAGGGATCAGCCAGCCCGGCGCCGCCGAGCGGCTCGGGGTGCCACCGTTCCAGGCGCCACCCAGCGGCGCGCGAGCCGTCGAGGAAGGCCGCGCCCGTGTTCCTGATGTCGAGCCGGGTGGCCCGGTCGCCGTCCATCCCGGTCCACACGGCAGTCACGACGCGGATCGCCGCCCCGTGGGAGACGACGACGACGATCTCGTCCTCGCCGTGGGATCCGGCGATGCGCCCCACCGCTGCGTCGAAGCGGTCGAGGAAGCTCCGCCCGTCAGCACCGCCCGGCAGCGTCCGCCGGAGATCGCCGTGCATCCAGCCGATCAGGCAGGCCGCGTAGTCCTGCCGCGCGGTCTCGTCGGCACGCATCTCCAACTCCCCCGCCGAGATCTCCTCGAGCCCGGGAAGCACCTGTACCGGCAGGGCCCGTGCGAGACCGAGGGGCGCTGCGGTAAGCCGGGCACGGGTCAGGGCCGAGGCGTAGATGCCGGCAATCGGCTCACCTGCCAGGGCCGCGGGAAGAGCTGCGGCCTGCGCTTCGCCGAGGGCGGTGAGCGGCGCTCCGGGAGCCGCCGTGTCGAGGGCACCTGCCACGTTGCTCGGGGTCTGTCCATGACGGACGAGGATCAGGCGCACGGGCCCAGCTGGAGTGCCGGTTCGTCGTTCTCAGCCAGTGCCTGCTCGGGCACGTTGACGTCCTGACGCAGATGGGCGTCGTCGGGCACGTGCGTGGTGTCGTCGTGGGAGGTCACGCCCCCAGACAACCACGCAGCCCTGACCGCGCGCCACCACGGCCGCGAGGATTCGCCGGCTGTTCACCGGCGCCGTCGGCCACCGGGTCGGGCCCGGAGCCGTCGAAAGGTTCCACCTGCGCGCCGAAGGCCGGGTATAGGCTGTGGGGATGTCTTTGCCGGCGGGGGAACCGCGCGTCACCCTCGCCCAGTTGTCAACAGCGGCCGGTATCTCCCTCTCCACGATCTCCAAGGTGTTGAACGGCCGCTCCGACGTGTCGGCGACAACCCGTTCGAAAGTCGAGGAGCTCCTGGAGGAGCACGGCTACCAGCGCCGCACCATGTCCGCAATGCGCTCCTACCTCGTGGAACTCGTGTTCCACGAGCTGGAGAGCGCCTGGGCCCTCGAGATCATCCGGGGTGTCGAGAACGTGGCGCGTGAGCACGGCATGAGCGTCGTACTGACGGAGTCGGGCACGCGCCACGCGCCCGGGCCGGAGTGGATCGAAGGTGTCATGGCCCGCCGGCCGGCCGGCGTGGTCCTGGTGTTCTCGGACCTTCCGGAGCACTACCGGAGAAAGCTGGCATCACGCTCCATCCCGTTCGTCATCATCGATCCCGCCGGTGACCCGTCACCGGACGTGCCGTCGGTAGGGTCCGCCAACTGGTCCGGCGGCATGATGGCCACGCGCCACCTCATCGACCTCGGCCACACGCGGATCGCCGCGATCAGCGGCCCCGAGGACATCATGTGCTCCCTCGCGAGGATCGACGGCTACAGGTCGGCCATGAATATGGCCGCCCTGGCGATCGAGCCCGGGTTCGTCCGCTACGGCAACTTCCACGTGGACGGCGGCCGCGACCACGCGTTCTCGCTGCTCCGCGGGAAGAACCCGCCCACGGCGATCTTCGCGGGCAGCGACCTCCAGGCGCTGGGCGTGCTCGACGCCGCCCGCCAGATCGGCCTGCGGGTCCCGGAGGAACTGTCGATCGTCGGGTACGACGACCTGCAATTCGCCCAGTGGTCCAGCCCTGCGCTGACCACGGTGCACCAGCCGCTGCTGCAGATGGCGGAGGAGGCAACCCGCATGGTCCTGCGGCTGCGCAGCGGTGAGCGCCCCAACAACCTCCGGCTGGACCTCGCCACGAGCCTCGTGGTCAGGCAGAGCACCGCGGCGCCCGCCGGCGCCCTCGCGCCCGACGGCGTGATCGGCCAGCGAGCCTGAGGAACACCCACCCTCACTAGGATGGGATGTGCCAGGTGCCCACCGCGCTCCTGCAGGACGAAGGAGGCGCCGACCCGTGCAGCCAGCCGCCCGCGCCCTGAACGGGCCCGAAGGACTCCGCGCGCAGAGCCTGTCGCAGATCCTGACGCTGGTGCACCGGAGCGGCCCCCTCTCGCGGGCAGAACTGACCCGACGCAGCGGCTTCAACCGGTCCACCGTCGGGTCCCTCGTGCAGGCCCTCACCGAGAAGAACCTGGTGCAGGAGGTGGAACCCGCCATCGACGGGCGGGTGGGCCGCCCCAGCCCGATCGTCCGCGTCAACCCAGGCATCGCGGTCGTCGCCGTCAACCCCGACATCGACGCGCTGACCGTAGGGCTCGTCGGCCTTGGCGGCCACGTGCACCGGCGGATCCGCCGCGAGACACCGGGCATCCCCACGGTCGCCGAGGTCGTGGAGCTCGCGCGCGAGCTCCTGCAGGAACTCGAACCCGACCTGTCACGCCTGGACCGCGTCATCGGTGTCGGGATCGCCGTCCCCGGCCTGGTGACCGCCCGGACCGGCCGCGTGCTGCTGGCCCCTCACCTCGGCTGGCAGGACGCCGATCTCACCACCCCGTTCAGCGAAGCCCTGGGTCTGCCGGTCGTGGTGGCGAACGACGCCTTCCTCGGATTGCTCGCCGAGAGCATCTTCGGTGCGGCCCTCGGGGTGGACGACGCCCTCTACCTCAACGGCAGCGCGAGCGGTATCGGCGGCGGGGTCATCACGGGCGGCGCGCATCTCGTGGGGAGCCGCGGCTACGGCGGCGAACTCGGCCACACGTCCGTGCGGCCCGGTGGTGCCCCGTGCCACTGCGGCCGGTCGGGGTGTCTCGACGCCGAGGTACGGCTGGAACGGCTGCTCGGAGCAGCGGGGATCGACGCCGGCGGGATCGAGGCGCTGGAGCAGGTCCTCGCCGGCACTCCGGATCCTGCGGTGGACGCGGAGGTGGACCGCCAGCTCGAGCTCCTGACCGCGGCCCTCGTCGACGTCACCAACATCTTCGACCCGCGGCTGATCGTGCTCGGTGGATTCCTCGGGGTTCTCGCGAGCTCACGCGAACACCAGCTGAGCGACGCCGTGAACGCCGGTGCGCTCGCCGGTGACGTGGAGGTCCGCCGTGCAGCGCTCGGGTCGGAACTGCTCCTCGTCGGAGCCGCGGAGCTGGCTTTCCAGTCCCTCCTGGCCTCACCCTCCTGAGACACCCGGTACCTGCCCGCCCGTCTCGCAAAAGCAAGAACCCACCAGCTCATGCTGATGGGTTCTCGTATGACGCTATAGACAGCTCAGCCGGTACGGCGCGAATCGCTCTCGCCGTCGTCGTCCAGCTCGTCGCCGTACTTGTCCGCGTACTCGGAGTAGTCCGGTTCGACCGGCTCCGGTATCTCGGTGCGTCGATTCGACGCTCGACCATCCGGTCCTGTGAGCTCTCGCTGCAGGGCGGTGTAATCGGTGGCTGGGCTGAAGTACTTCATGTCCCTGGCCTGCTTGGTAGCTTTTGCCTTTTGACGGCCGCGCCCCATGGCGTGACCCCCTTTGTGCGTCGATCCGAGGGTGGTCACTGGGGCACGAGGCCCAAGGCTGCAGCGAGGCCCCGGAGTATTTGGTTAATTCGTCGTAAGTATAGGTTACATGCTCGGAGCGGCATCCGAGCGTCGGCGCCCAAGGCCGTCGGACAGCCGATCCGGTGGAGTGGGTGAACCGGAGGCGTCGGTCCGCCCCCGCACGGCCCACACCCGTGCTCCGGCCCGAATGTGGATAGAGTCGAGGGCACATCGCGGGCGGCCGGCGCGCGGCATCGGGAACCACGAGCAACGAGGAGACAGCGGCTCACCATGAAGCACGAGGAGCACGTTCCCACGGGACCCGAGCCCGACATCGCGCCCGAACCGGCTTCGTCACCCGAGCACGGGTCACACCCCGTCACCATGGCCGAGGACGGCGTCGCCGATGACCGCGCCCCGATCTCCGGGAGCGCGCACGACGACGAAGCAGACACCGCCGAGACCCCCGACGTCGCGGCGGACACCACTGGCGCGCACGACGACGACACCGGCCCCGCCGGCGAGGTCGCCGACAGCACGGACGCCGAACCCGTGGGCGGCCCCTACGCATTCGAGCCCGAGGGCGGAGAGCCCGGGCTCGGCGATCCGGGCCCGTACCCGGGCCTGAGCCCGAGCGTCGACCCCGGCCACGTTGGCGGCCCGGATCCGGTCGAGGGAGGTCAGCCGGATCGTGATGCCCTCGACGACACCGATCACCTCGGTGCGGAGGGTGGCGGCCCGACGAGCACCGATGGCGCCGCCGGCACCGCAGGAGCCGCAGCCGGCGTGACGAGCCTCGCGACCGCTACCGACGGGTCGCGTCCAGGCTGGACTCCTACAGCGCCCGGCGCCGACGCGCAGTACAGGCGCGACCGCACGCAACGGAAGCGGACCCGCCCGCTGCTGCTCGCGCTCGCGGCCGCCGTCGTCGTGCTGGCACTGCTCACCTGGCTCCTGGTCTCGCTCTTCGGCAGCTCGGAGGACGAGGACCTCGTGGACCCGTCCTCGCTCGCGACCGGCGAGTGCCTCGCGGGCTTCACCGTCATCACCGAGGACGCCCGGCTCGTCGACTGCTCCGAACCGCACAACGCCCAGCTCCTCGCCAGCGAGAGCTACGGCGAGGACGACGCGTTCCCGGGCCGCGAGCAACTCGCCGCCCGGGCCGAGGCGGAGTGCTCCGAGGCCTCGGAGTCGATCGACCCCGACGTCGTCACGGAGGACCTCGAGGTGACACTCCTCCGCGCCACACCGACCGAGGGCACGTGGGCCGACGGCGATCGGCGCGTCGACTGCTTCGCCGTCCTCGAGAACGGCGCGACACTGGATCGGAGCATGCTGCTCCCCTGACCCGTCAGGGGGGTCCGGGGTGTCCACGGTTCTGAAGGGGACGCAGAAGGGGGAGGGACCGATGGCCCCTCCCCCTTCTCCGTGCGGCTAGCGTGCGGCGTGTACCGAGAGCCCGCCCTCGCCGGCTCCCGGGACGCCGATCGCATCGGCGTCGGGCTCCTGCCGGTCGACCACCACGGTGTCGCCGTCCACGATGTCACCGGCGAGGATCCCCCGTGCCAGGCGATCCCCGATCTCGCGCTGCACGAGCCGGCGCAGCGGCCGGGCGCCGTACGCCGGATCGAAGCCGGTGAGCGCCAGCCACTCGCTGGCAGCGGCACTGACGTCGAGTTCCAGGCGGCGGTCCTGCAGTCGGTCGCCGAGGGCCTTGACCTGCAGGTCGACGATGCGCGAGAGCTCGTCGAGGCCCAGCGGGTCGAAGATGACGACGTCGTCGAGCCGGTTGAGGAACTCCGGCCGGAAGTTCGCGTTGACCGCGGACATCACGGCGGAGCGTTTGGCGGCGTCGTCGAGGGACGGGTCCACGAGGAACTGCGAACCGAGGTTGGAGGTGAGCACGAGGATCACGTTCCGGAAGTCCACGGTGCGGCCCTGCCCGTCCGTGAGCCGGCCGTCGTCGAGCACCTGCAGCAGGAGGTCGAACACCTCGGGGTGCGCCTTCTCCACCTCGTCGAGCAGCACCACGCTGTAGGGGCGCCGCCGCACGGCCTCGGTGAGCTGGCCGCCCTCCTCGTAACCCACGTAGCCCGGAGGAGCACCCACCAGGCGGGCCACCGAGTGCTTCTCGGAGTACTCGGACATGTCGATGCGGATCATGGCGCGCTCGTCGTCGAACAGGAAGTCCGCGAGCGCCTTGGCGAGTTCCGTCTTGCCCACACCGGTGGGGCCGAGGAACAGGAAGGAGCCGGTGGGCCTGTTCGGGTCGGACACACCCGCCCGTGCACGACGAACCGCATCGGACACGGCGGCGACCGCCTTCTTCTGCCCGATCAGGCGTGCCCCGACGACGTCCTCCATGGCCAGGAGCTTCTCGCTCTCCCCCTGCAGCATGCGGCCGGCCGGGATGCCCGTCCATGCGGAGATGACCTCCGCGATGTCGTTCGCCGTGACCTCCTCCGCGACCATGAGCTCGGGTGCGTTGACACTCTGCTCCTCGGCGGCCTGCGCCTCGCTGAGCTCGCGCTCCACCTGCGGGATCTCGCCGTAGAGGATGCGCGACGCCGTCTCGAGATCGCCCTCGCGCTGTGCGCGGTCGGCGTGGGAGCGCAGGTCGTCCAGCGAGGCCTTCAGGTCACCCACGCGGTTCAGGCCCGCCTTCTCGGCCTCCCACCGGGCGTTGAGTCCGTCGAGGTCCTCCTGGCGGTCGGCCATCTCGGCGCGCAGTGCCTGGAGCCGTTCGACGGACGCCTCGTCCTTCTCGCGGGACAGCGCCATCTCCTCCATGTGCATGCGTTCCAGGGACCGGCGCAGTTCGTCGATCTCCACGGGGGCGGAGTCGATCTCCATGCGGAGGCGCGAGGCCGCCTCGTCCACGAGGTCGATCGCCTTGTCGGGGAGCTGCCGGCCCGGGATGTACCGGTTGGACAGCGTGGCCGCCGCGACGAGAGCGGAATCCGCGATCGAGACCTTGTGGTGCGCCTCGTACCGCTGCTTCAGCCCGCGCAGGATCCCGATGGTGTCGGGCACCGTCGGCTCCCCGACGTACACCTGCTGGAAGCGGCGCTCGAGCGCCGGGTCCTTCTCCACCCGCTCGCGGTACTCGTCCAGCGTGGTGGCGCCGATGAGCCGGAGCTCGCCGCGGGCGAGCATGGGCTTGAGCATGTTGCCGGCGTCCATGGACCCCTCGGAGGCACCCGCTCCGACCACGGTGTGGAGCTCGTCGATGAACGTGACCACCTGGCCGTTGGAACCCTTGATCTCCTCGAGGACGGCCTTCAGCCGCTCCTCGAACTCGCCGCGGTACTTCGCGCCGGCGATCATCGAACCGAGGTCCAGGCTGATGAGCGTCTTGCCGCGCAGGGACTCCGGGACGTCGCCGGCCACCATGCGCTGGGCGAGCCCCTCGACGACGGCGGTCTTGCCGACACCTGGCTCGCCGATGAGCACGGGGTTGTTCTTGGTGCGTCGGCTGAGCACCTGGACGACCCGGCGGATCTCGGCGTCGCGCCCGATCACGGGATCGAGCTTGCCGCTGCGGGCCACCTCGGTGAGGTCCACGCCGAACTTCTCGAGGGCCTGGAAGGTGTTCTCAGGATCGGGGGTGGTCACGCGGCGGTCGCCGCGCACCCCGGGCAGCGCCGAGGCGAGAGCCTCCCGCGTGAGCCCCACGCCGCGGAGGATGGAGCCCGCGGTCCCGCCATCGGCCGCGAGGGCGAGGAGCAGGTGCTCGGTCGAGACGAACTGGTCGCCGAGCGTCTCCGCCTCCTGCTGGGCGGCATTGACGACCTGCAGCGCGCCGCGGGAGAACTGCGGCTGGGCGACGGACGAGCCCGACGACGACGGTAGGGCCTTGATGGCGGAACTCGCCTGGACGCTGACCGAGTCCGGATCGGCGCCGGCGGCCTTGAGGAGCGCGACGGCGATGCCTTCGCGCTGGTCCATGAGGGCCTTGAGGAAGTGCGGTGCGTCGATCTGGGCGTTGCCCGCCGTGGAGGCGTTCATGGCCGCGGCCGACAGCACCTCCCGGCTCTTGGTGGTGAAGTTGGTATCCACGCGCGGTTCCTTTCTGGAGGTGCGGGGGGGGTGCGTGACAATCACATTGAGTGTACTCGACTCAACTTTTCACGGGCAGCGGATATTCCCCTTGCATCGCCGCGGTCCGACGCTCCGCGGGTACGGCTCAGGGCGCGGGTACCAGCAGGTCGGCGAGCAGCTCGTCGATCTGCTGGTGCGCGAAGGCCGAGGCGTCCTCGCCGAAGACCCAGCGGAGGTGACCGGCCACCTCCACGGAGACCACCCCCAGCATGCGGTGCCACCCGACGATGAAGGGCTGAACCTCCCCCGCCCGCATGGGCAGCCCGAGCCGTGACGCCGTCGCCACGAGCGACGCCCGGACTCCCGGCGCGAGGCTCTCGTCGTCGACCGCACGAAGCCGTCCGGCGGCCCGCGCCTCGACGAAGAGCGATCCGAACAGGGCACCGAAGCGCTGACCCGCCTCCACGGTCGGTCCACCTGCGGGAGCCGCATAACCGATCAGCGGCGTCCCGTACACGAGACCGAACTCGGGCCGGTGCTCGAGAGCCCAGGCGCGGAACGCCAGGGTGGCGGCCAGGATGCGGCCCTCGACGTCGTCGGGCCGGCAGGCGCGCAACGCGTCCTCGCACGCGGCGGTCACCTCATGGGTGCAGGCCGTGATGAGCAGGGTGAGCAGATCGTCCCGCCCTCGTACGTACCGGTACAGGGCGCCAGCCGTGACCCCGAGACGCCGGGCCACCTCGCGGACCACCACCGCATCCGGACCTCCCTCGACCAGGAGGGAACGGCTCGTCGCGACGATCGCGTCGATGGTCAGGGGCGTCGTGACCACGGGATGTGCCTCCGAATCTCGGGTCTTGTGCTGTGAACACTGTTCACCCTACTATCGGTGAACAGTGTTCACCCTTGCGAGGAGTTCTCCGATGCGCGTGCTCTATCTGCTCCTGGCCGTCGTCGGCGGCGTCGGCACCTGGACCTTCAACCTTCGATCCATGGCCGCGCAGGAGGACTATCTCGCCGGCTGGTTCGCGAGTGCCGCGTCGACCTCCGCCGCCGTGGATGTGATCGTGGTCGCCTTCGTCGCCTGCATGTTCATGATCCTCGAGGGCAGGCGCCTCGGTATGTCCCGGGCGGTCTGGCTCCTCGTCCCCCTCAGCTTCGTCATCGCCATCGCGTTCACCTTCCCGCTGTTCCTGGCCTGGCGGGAACACCACCTGATGCGGACCGTCGACGGCGGCGCCCCCGCGCGCGCCGAGCGGGTGCCGTCGTGACCACCGCGGCGGTCCTGCGCGCCGGGTGGCGGGTGAGCCCGGCGCTCATGCTCCTACTCGCGTGCGCCGTCGTCGTCCTCCCGATCTCGGCCGTCCTCGCCGTGGCCGACCCCACGCAGGTCGCGGGGGCTCCCGTCTGGAACAAACCGCTCAAGTTCGCCCTGTCCTTCGTCGCGTTCGCACCCGTGATGCTGTGGATCTACGGGCGGATCGAGCGCGGCCGGTTCACCCGGGCGGTGCTCGAGGTGCTCGGCTGGGCACTGATCGTGGAACTCGGCGTCCTCGTCCTCCAGGCCGCACGCGGCAGAGCCTCGCACTTCAACACCGCGACGCCGCTCGATACGACCCTCTGGGCCGTGATGGGTGCGGGCATCGGAGTCTTCTCGCTGTGCGTGATCATCGTCGGCGTTGTGCTCGCGCGGAGACGGCTGGACGGCGGCCTCGGGCTGGCGGTGCAGCTGGCCGTGCCCCTCATGACCGTCGGAGCGCTCAGCGGCTACGTCATGACCGGTCCCCGGCCCGGCCAGACGGGAATGGGCCCGGTGACCGGCGGCCACACGGTCGGCTCCTCCGACGGCGGTCCCGGCCTGCCCCTGCTCGGGTGGTCCACCGACTTCGGGGACAGCCGGGTGGCCCACTTCGTCGGGCTCCACGCCCTGCAGGCCCTGCCGCTCATCGCGCTCGCCCTCACCTGGCTGGTCGGCCGCGGCGTGCTGAACCTCTCGGAGCACCGCATCCGTCGGATCGTCGCGGTGGCCGCGGTCGCCTATCTCGGCCTCATGCTCACCCTGTTCGTGCAGGCGCAGCGCGGCCTGTCCGTCGTCGCGCCGGACGCCCTGACCCTCGGGATGGGTGCCATGCTCGTCCTCCTGCCGGCGGTGATCGCCCTCGGTCTCGCGCTGCGGGGTGACCGCACGCCCGGCGCTCCAGCCCCGCCGTCGGTGGGGGCCCTTGTGCGCTGAGCCACGCGTGACGCACCGCGGGTCCGCTCCCGGGCGTTCGGGCTCAGCCATAATGACCCCATGGGGAACCTCCGCCGCGCCACGACCGTCCTGATCATCGCCGCCCTGACCCTCGGCCTCACGGCCTGCACCGACGACCGGCCGACCGCCGAGGACGCCGCCAGGACGCTCGCCGAAGGCCTCGCGCAGCTCGATGTGGGGCAGTCGGCCTTCGCGGGGACCGATCCGGCCGCCGTGACCGCCGACCTCGCCACGATCACGGACGGTTTCGGCCCGGAAGCGCCGGCCGTCACCGTGCGCGGCGTGGAGGAGACGGGTGAGGACAGCGCGACGGCGACCCTGGACTACGTGTGGGACCTCGACGACACGGACCAGGACTGGACCTACAGCACGACGGCGGACCTCACGCGCGTCGAGGACAACTGGCAGGCGGCGTGGGAGCCGGACGTCTTCGTCCCGAACCTCCTGCCGGACGAGAAGCTGACCCTCGCGAGCGTGCCCGGAGACCGGGGTGACATCACCGGCGCGAACGGCGAGGTGATCGTCACGCAGCGCCCGGTGATCCGTGTGGGCATCGACAAGACCCTCGTCCCCGAGGCGCAGTGGACGGCGTCGGCACGCGCTCTCGCAACACTCCTCGAGCTCGACCCGGCCGGCTACGAGGAACAGGTGACGGCCGCGGGTGCCGAGGCGTTCGTCGTCGCCCTCGTGCTGCGCGACGACGCCGGCCGCACCGTGACGGACGCGCAGATCGACGCCGTCCCCGGTGCCCTCCGCCAGGCGGACACGCTGGAACTCGCGCCCACCCGCACGTTCGCGCGGGAGCTGCTCGGGAGCGTCGGCGAAGCCACGGAGGAGCTCGTGGAGCAGTCCGGCGGGGCCATCCGGGCCGGGGACGTGACGGGGCTCGGCGGGCTCCAGCTGCAGCACAACGCCCAGCTCACCGGCACCCCCGGGCTCGAGGTCAACGCCGTCGCGGTGGATGATCCCGCCACCCCCACGCAGCGCCTGTTCGGCAAGCCCGCCGTGGACGGCACGGATCTCGCCACCACCCTCGATCCCCGCCTCCAGTCCCTCGGTGAGGACGTACTCGCGGACGAGCCCTCGGCGTCGTCGATCGTCGCCATCCGGCCGAGCACCGGCGAGATCCTCGCCGCCGCCAACGGACCGGGCAGCGAGGGGCTGCAGACGGCCCTCCTCGGCCAGTACCCGCCCGGTTCCACCTTCAAGGTCGCCACGAGCCTCGCGCTCCTGCGCAAGGGCTTCACGCCCGAGACGCCGACCGAGTGCACGGAGGAGGTGACCGTGGACGGCCGCACGTTCAACAACGCCAGCACCTACCCCGCGCAGTTCCTCGGCACCATCCCGCTCCTCGAGACCTTCGCGCAGTCCTGCAACACGGGCTTCATCAGCACGCGCGGCGACATCACGCAGGCCGAGCTGGCGAGCGCGGCCGCTGACCTGGGGATCGGCGTCGAGGCGGCCATCGGCACCCCCGCGTTCTTCGGAGCCGTGCCCACGGAAGCAGAGGGTACGGCGCAGGCCGCCGCGATGATCGGCCAGGGCGAGGTCCTCGTCTCGCCCCTCTCGCTCGCCACCATGGCGGCGAGCGTCGGGGCCGGGGCGCGGGTGACCCCCACGCTGCTCGCCGCCGGGGAGTCGACGGACCTCGATCCCGGCTCGGAGAGTGCCGCGGAGACGGCGGCTCCCACGGACGATGCCACCTCACCGGACGATGCCGCCTCACCGGGCGACGCCGCCGAGGATCCGGCCACCGACGCCCCGCCGAGCGCGTTCTCCGCCGCCGAGGCCGCGACCCTCCGCACCCTGATGTCCGCCGTCGTCAGCCAGGGCGGCGCCCAGCTCCTGCAGGACGTGCCCGGGGAGCCCGTCCTCGCGAAGACCGGTACCGCCGAGTTCGGCAGCGAGACGCCGCCGCGGACCCACGCGTGGGTCGTGGCGATCCAGGGCGACCTCGCGGTGGCCGTGTTCGTCGAGGAGGGCGAGCTCGGGTCCACCTCGGGCGGCCCGCTCATGCAGGCGTTCCTGGCAGGTGCGGCGTCCTGACCGAGGGCGCATAACGGTTTGTCCACTTTCACGACATGGGGGTCAGAGAAGCGCAATGCATCGCATAGGTTGATGTCCGAGCGGGCCGCACGGCCCACTGACCTAATTCCGCAGTTCACCGTGAAAGGGTCTCAGTGACCACTGCAGCAATCACCATAGGCGTCATCGTCGTCGTCGTCATCCTCCTGATCGTCCTGGCGATCCTCGCCAAGATGGCACTCCACATCGCCAGTCCGGACCAGGCGCTCATCATCTCGTCGAAGGACAACAAGGGGCAGCCCGACGTCGACAGCCAGCGCGTCGTCTTCGGCCGCGTCTTCATCAACCCGTTCTCCCAGCGGGCGTACCCGCTCTCCCTGGCGTCGCGCCAGGTGTCCCTGCGCATCGAGGGCATCTCGCTGAACGGCATCAAGCTGCACCTCACGGGCGTGGCCCAGGTGAAGGTGGGTGGCGACGCCGATTCGGTGCGCAAGGCCGCGCAGCGCTTCCTCAACCAGCAGGACGCCATCGACCACTACACGCAGGAGACGCTCTCGGGCTCGCTACGTTCCATCGTGGGCACCCTGACCGTCGAGTCGATCATCCGGGACCGCGCCACCTTCGCGAAGAGCGTGAAGGAGGAGGCCGAGCACTCCATGCACAACCAGGGCCTGGAGATCGACACCTTCCAGATCCAGTCCGTGGATGACGACTCCGGCTACCTGAAGAACCTGGGGCGCCCCGAGGCGGCGTCCGCCGAGCGCAACGCGAAGATCGCCGAGGCCCGCTCGGTCCAGGAGTCCGAGCAGGCTCGCGCCATCTCCGACGAGCAGGTGGCCCTCGCGCAGCAGCAGCTGACCATCCGCCGGGCCGAGCTCAAGGAAGCAGCGGACGCACGCCAGGCGCGTGCGGACGCCGCAGGGCCGCTGGCGCAGGCCGAGCAGAACGAGCAGGTGATCATCCGCGAACAGCAGGTGGCCCTCCGCCGTGCCGAACTGCGCGAGCGCGAGCTCGACACCGAGGTCCGCAAGCCGGCCGACGCCGAGAAGTACCGGCTCATCCAGCAGGCCGACGCGAAACTCGAGGAGCGTCGCCGCGCCTCGGAGGCCACGGAGATCGAAGCCCGCGTGGACCTCGCGAAGCGGAAGCTGAGCGCGGAGGGTGACAGGGTGTCGGCCGAGGCCGACGCCGCCGCGAACACCGCCCGCGGTAACGCCGAGGCAGCCATCAACGAGGCCAAGGGCCGCGCGGAGGCAGCTGTCATCGCGTCACGAGGTGATGCGGAGGCGCAGTCCACCGAAGCACGCGGTAAGGCGGAGGCCGCCGGTATCGCCGCGCAGGCCGAGGCCTACAAGCAGTTCAACCAGGCCGCCATCCTGTCGAAGGTCCTCGAGGTCCTGCCGTCCATGGCGCGGGAGATAGCGGCACCGATGTCCGCCATCGACACCATGACGGTGGTCTCCACGGACGGTGCGAGCCAGCTGAGCAGGAACGTGACGAACGGTGTGCAGCAGACCACGCAGATGGTCAAGGACACCACGGGTCTCGACATCATCGGGCTGCTCGGTGACCTGCTGAAGAACGCCGACAAGCCGGGCACGGGCTCCAGTGCGGGGTCCAGCGGAGGCTCAACCGTGGTGGGTGGACCCGAGTAGACTCCCGGCACGCGCGAGCTCACGCCGCGCAGCCCAGCACGGGTGGTGGAGGAGCCGCGACGGACGCCGTCGCGGCTCCTCCTTGCTGCGCGGGGCGCCGCCGGGCAGGTGGCGCGCAGAAACGCACAGCGGCGAAGTGCTATACAGGGTTCTACACGACGGCAGTTGACGGTCTCGAGCGGTCGTGGAGGGTTCCGGAGGTCTCACGGAGCCCTGCACCACAATCGGGCGGCGCGCCTCGGGCGCCCGCTCCACGGGGAGGTACTCATGCACCACGCGCAAGGGCCCACGCGCTTCACACCCCATCACGTCGAGCCCGACATCGTGGTGGTCCAGTGGCAGCCTTCCATCCGCTTCACCGAGCAGGACGCCGCGGACATCATCGGGTACATGCGGACCCTCGGCACGGACGGTCCGCGGCCCCTGCTGGTCCGACCGGCGGGTATGACCTCGATCTGCCGCGCCGCACTGAAGTCCTTCGCCCAGCCGGGCTGGGTCTCACGGATGGCCGTGACGGGCCGGTCGCTGATCGACGGACTGCTCCTCGACCTCTACAACGAGCTGTACGCCCCGCCCTTCGAGGTGCGTCACTTCGACGACGAGCACGCGGCCCTGCGCTGGTTGCGATCGCCCGACGAATCCCGGCCTCAGCGCACGCCGACTCCGTCCGCCCTCGCCGAGCGAGCTTCCGCCGGAGGGTTCCGCCGACGGACGGACAGGTTCAGCGGTAGGTAGGCAGATAGGTGGTCGAGGGCACGATCACCTTGCCCAGCGGTGCCAGCGAGACGGGGATGAGCTTGAGGTTCGCGATGCCGAGGGGGATCCCGATGATGCTCACGAACATCGGGATGGCCGTGAGCACGTGGCCGATGGCGATCCAGATCCCGGCCACGAGGAGCCAGATGACGTTGCCGATGGCGGGCAGCGCTCCGGTGGTCCCCCCGCGGTGCACGACCATCTGCCCGAAGGGCCAGAGGGCGTAGACGCCGATCCGGAACGAGGCGATGCCGAACGGGATGGTCACGATCAGCAGGCAGCAGATGATGCCCGCCGCGAAGTAGCCGAGGGCGAGCCAGATGCCTCCGAAGAGGAGCCAGATGACGTTCAGGAGTGCGTTCATGCATCCATTGTCCCGCACCCTCGGCAGGAACACCGAGGCATGTTCTCCGGGCTATCCCTCAGGTCACCGGATCGGGATGACCTGCAGACATGACAGGACCCCCGGGCGCGGTGCGCTCGGGGGTCCTGTCATGGTCCTGCGTGACTAGCGGGTGCGGCGATCGTTCGACGCGGGAGCGCTGGCCCGGCGGGAGCCACCGGCACGGCGGGCGCCCTCGGTGCGGGGCGCCGACGGGGCGTGGTTCCGCTGGCCTCCCGCGGCAGGGGCCGACGGGCTGCGCTGACCGCCCGCGGCGGGCGCGGACGTGCTGGACCAGCGGACGGCGTCGCCCACGCGCTGCCCGGAGGCGGGACGCCTGCTGCGCGTCGACGTCTCCGATGCCGTGCGCGGCTCCTCCGAACGACGGCGGGTGCCCGACGCCGCGGACCCTCCGCCGTCGGACCCGAAACGCGGTGCCTGCGGCTGGTCCTTGCGGCGCTCGGCGCGGTTGCCCTGAGCCTGCGGCTCGGCGCTCACGCGGCCACGGCCGCCTCGACCGCCTCGACCGCCGGCCGACGGAGCGGCGGTGCCACGACGGGCGCGCTTGCGCTCGGCGTTCGCACCCGTCGAGGTCCCGTCACCCCGGGGGGTCTCGCGGGAGGACTCACGCGCAGCGAGCAGAGCAGCACGGGTACGCGGGTCGATCCTGTCCGCGACATCGCCGATGAGCGACTGCACGAGGGGCGAGGTGGCCTTCACGTTCTCGAACGCGACGTCGACGCCGGCCGCCTTCATGAGCTTCTGGACCTCGGACTTCTGCTCGGGCAGGGTGATCGTGACCACCGTTCCCGAGGAACCGGCGCGCGCCGTGCGGCCCGAGCGGTGCAGGTAGGCCTTGTGCTCCGTGGGCGGGTCCACGTGCACCACGAGCTCGACGTCGTCCACGTGCACGCCGCGGGCTGCGACGTCGGTGGCCACGAGGACGCGGACGTCGCCCGAGGAGAACTCGGCCAGGTTGCGGTCGCGGGCGTTCTGCGACAGGTTGCCGTGGAGGTCGACGGCGGGGATGCCGGCGTCCGTCAGGGTCTTCGCGAGCTTCCGCGCATGGTGCTTGGTGCGCATGAAGAGCAGGCGGCGGCCGGTGCCGGAGGCCAGCTGGACGATCAGCTGCTTCTTCTGGGTCTGGTCGCCGATGAGGAGCACGTGGTGCTCCATGGTGGTGACGGCGGCCTGGGGGTCGTCGACGGAGTGGGTCACCGGGTTGGACATGTAGCGGTTGACCACCTTGTCCACCCCGTTGTCCAGCGTGGCCGAGAACAGCAGCCGCTGGCCCTCCTTGGGTGTGGTGTCGAGGAGCTTCTTGACCACGGGCAGGAAGCCGAGGTCCGCCATGTGGTCCGCCTCGTCGAGGATGGTGATCTCCACGGACTCGAGGCTGATGAGCCTCTGGCGCATCAGGTCCTCGAGGCGGCCCGGGCAGGCGATGACGATGTCCACGCCGGCCCGGAGCGCCTTCTCCTGGCGCTGCTGGGACACACCGCCGTAGATCACGGTGGTGTTCAGGCCGAGCTGCTGCGCGAGCGGCTCGACGGTGGCGTTGATCTGGGTGGCGAGCTCGCGGGTCGGCGCGAGGACGAGGGCCAGCGGACGCCCGGGCTTGCGGCGGTACGCCGCTTCCTGCTCGGCGAGGCGGGCCACCATCGGCAGCGCGAAGGCGAGGGTCTTGCCCGAGCCGGTGCGGCCGCGGCCGAGGACGTCGCGCCCGGCCAGGGAATCCGGGAGGGACTTGACCTGGATGGGGAACGGTTCGGTGATGCCCTGCGCGGCGAGGTTCTCGACCAGCGCCTTGGGCACACCGAGGGCAGCAAAAGTAGTCATGTGAAGTACACGAGCTTTCTTCTCATCTTCCCCGGCGCCGGTTGGAGCAGGGGTTCGCCGAAGAAAAATCAGACAGTGTCCACCGCGCTCACGATCCTGGGAGCTTCATGCGAGACAAAAGAATGCGTTCTATCGACGCAGGCTGCGCGTGTGTCACGCGGAGGGTCTCCGCCGTGCGCAGGCAAGTACTTTTATTTTACCAGCAGGTTGCACCGTTCCCGGCATCAGGGCGGGCCGATGTGTGCCGCGGCACGTCCGGGCCCTTCTGTTCGGTCAAGCGGATCCAGGACCAGCCGTCGCACGGCCCGCACGTGCTGGGCGCGGCCCGGACGACGACGTCGGACCCGGTGCGGTGCCACCGGTCGGGGACCTCGCCACGGCAGGTCGGATCTGCGAGGGTGGAGGAACGCCCGCACCCGCCTGCCAGGAGGAATTCTGTGACGCTCTCCCCCGCTGCACTGCTCGCCGACGCCCGCGACCTCGCGGGTGACATCACGGACCTCCGCCACCGCCTGCACCGCCACCCGGAGATCGGCCTCGATCTCCCCCGCACGCAGGAGAAGGTCCTCGCGGCACTCGACGGCCTGCCGTACGAGATCACCCTCGGCACGGACACCACCTCGGTCACGGCGGTCCTCCGCGGCTCGGGCGTGCCCTCCCCCGGGACGCCGCACGGCGGCGCGAAGACCGGCAACGCTGCCCCGCCCCTCGTCCTGCTCCGGGGTGACATGGACGCCCTGCCGGTCCAGGAGACCACCGGGGTGCCCTATACCTCGGAGGTCGACGGCGCCATGCACGCCTGCGGCCACGACCTCCACACCGCCATGCTGGCGGGCGCAGCGAGGCTCCTCGCCGACCGCCGCGCCGACCTACCGGGCGACGTCGTGCTGATGTTCCAGCCGGGCGAGGAGGGGTACGACGGCGCCGGCGTCATGATCCGCGAGGGCGTGCTCGACGCCGCGGGGCGGCGACCCGACGCCGCCTACGGGCTGCACGTGGTCTCCTCCCTCATCCCCACGGGCGTCGTCGCGAGCCGTGGCGGACCGCTGATGTCGGCGTCGGACGGGCTCATGATCACCGTGCGCGGGATGGGCGGGCACGGCTCGTCACCGCACTCGGCGAAGGATCCCGTGACGGTCGCCGCGGAGATCGTCACGCAACTGCAGGTCATGGTCACGCGGCAGTTCAACATGTTCGATCCCGTGGTGCTGTCCGTCGGTGTGCTGAAGGCCGGAACCAAGCGGAACATCATCCCGGAGACCGCGCGCATCGAGGCGACCGTCCGGACGTTCAGCGCGGCCAACCGGGAGCGGATGGCGGAGTCGGCACCCCGCCTCGCGCAGCACATCGCCCGGGCACACGGTCTCGAGGCCGAGGTGGAGTACGTCCACGAGTACCCGCTGACCATCACGGACCACGACGAGACGGCGCACGTGCAGGCGCAGGTCGCCGAGTTGCTCGGCCCGGACCGGTACGTGACCATGCCGAACCCGATGAGCGGCTCCGAGGACTTCTCGCGCATCCTCGAGGCCGTGCCCGGCAGCTTCGCGTTCCTCTCGGCCGTGACACCCGGCGTCGATCTCGCCGCGTCGCCCTACAACCACTCGCCCTACGCGGTGTTCGACGACAGCGTCCTCGCCGACGGCGCGGCCCTGTACGCGCAGCTCGCCATCTCGCGCCTCCAGCTGGGAGCCGCCCGGAGCTAGCGGCTGGGAGCACCGCTCCTCGACCCGGGTGCCGGTACCCTTGGGGGCGATGGAATCCGACGCCCCCAGCTCCGAGCAGCAGCACCGAACCCAGCCCGTCTCCTTCGTGCGGCGCGGCTCGCGATTGCAGGGCCGACGACGCGAAGCATGGGACGAGCTGGCAGCGGCCTTCCTGATCGACGTCCCCCGGGTGGAGAGCGCGGACACGTCCGTGGCCCCCGGCTTCGTCCTCGACCTTCCGGCGACCTTCGGGAGGACGGCGCCCCTCGTCGTCGAGGTGGGCTCCGGCCTGGGCGAGGCCATCACCCACGCCGCCGAGCAGCGACCCGACCGCGACCACCTGGCCCTCGAGGTCTACCGGCCCGGGCTGGCGCAGACCATGCTGAGGATCAGCCAGAAGGACCTCACGAACGTCAGGACGGCGCAGGTGGATGCCGCGGCGGCCTTCGCCGGGATGATCCCCGCGGCGTCGGTGGGCGAACTGTGGACGTTCTTCCCCGACCCCTGGCACAAGGCGCGGCACCACAAGCGCCGCCTCGTCAAGCAGGACTACGTGGAGCTCGCGGCCCGCGTCCTCGAGCCCGGCGGCGTCTTCCGGCTCGCCACCGACTGGTCCAGCTACGCCGTCCAGATGCGAGCGGTCCTCGACGCCAGCCCGGACTTCGAGAACCTGCACGACGGCGAGCGCCGCGGTGCCGACAGTCCGCTCACCCAGGTGTGGGAGAGCGGCGTGGAGTCGGTGGTGGGTGGCGCGCCGGTCCGTGAGGGCCGCGACCCCGTCAGCACCGGGAACACGGGAGCCAACGAGGGCGTGGACGACGTCGGCGGGTGGGCGCCCCGCTTCGAGGGGCGGCCGCTGACGAGTTTCGAGAACAAGGCGATCACCGCCGGTCGGATGGTCTTCGACCTCGCGTACCGGCGCCGTTGACGCACCGAGCTGACCGTGGGGAGGGCCATCGGGAGAGTAGTTCGGAGCCCGCTGGGGAGCGCGGTCAGGAGGGCCGGGCGCCCGCTGGGGAGCGCGGTCAGGAGGGCCGGGAGCCCGCTGGGAAGCGCGATCCGGAGGGCCGGGCGCTCACCGGGGGCTGCCGGTCGGGAGCGCGACCCGGGGAGTCGGCGGAACCCGTGACGGCGCACGCACGGGCGCGTGCCCGGACGGCGCGACGATGAGCGACGGCACCTGGCAGGGACACCCGAAGGACTCCCGCGCGTACCGGCGGATCCTCCTGGCCCTGCTCTTCGCGGGCCTCGCGACCTTCGCTCAGCTCTACTCCCTGCAGGGTGTGCTCACGGGCGTGGCGGCGGATCTGCAGGTCTCGCCGGCGGACGCCGCCCTTTCGGTCTCCGCGGCCACGCTGGGCCTCGCCGTCGCGGTCATCCCCTGGTCGGCGGTGGCGGACCGCGCCGGACGACGTCGGACCATGACGTGGGCGATCACCGTGGCCGTGGTGCTGGGGTTCCTCGCGGCGGCGGCTCCCTCCTTCGAGGTGCTGCTCGCCGTCCGGTTCCTCGAGGGCGTGGCCCTCGGCGGTGTCCCGGCGACCGCGCTCGTGTACCTGTACGAGGAGGTGCAGAAGCTTCACGCCGCCGTCGCCGCCGGGACCTACATCGCGGGGACCACCCTCGGCGGGCTCGCCGGCCGCCTGGTGGCCGGTCCCGTGGGAGAGCTGTTCGGCTGGCGCGCCGGTGTCCTCGCCGTCAGCATCATGGCCGCCGGTGCCGCCGTCGCGTTCATGGTCCTCGCGCCCGCCGCACGCGGCTTCCGGCCCACCCGGCGCGGCTCCGGGCCGGGGCTGGCCGCGCGCGTCGGCGTGAACCTCCGCTCGCCCCGCCTGCTGGCGGTCTACGCGCAGGGGTTCCTCCTCATGGGCGGCTTCGTGGCGGTCTACAACTACCTGGGCTTCCACCTCGAGGGGCCTCCGTTCCTCCTCCCCGCCTCGCTCGTGAGTCTGCTCTTCCTCGCCTACCTCTCCGGCACCGTCACCTCACGCCTGGCGGGCGGACTGAGTGTCCGCTTCGGACGCCTCGCGGTCCTGGTCGCCGCGATCCCCGTCATGCTCGTCGGTCTGCTGGTCACGCTCTCGCCGTCCGTCCCGCTCGCGGTGCTCGGGCTCGTGGTGTTCACCGGCGGGTTCTTCGCGGCGCACTCGGTCTCCTCGGGGTGGGCCCCGGCGCTCTCCTCGGAGGGCCGGGCGCAGGCCTCCGGCCTGTACAACGTGGCCTACTACGCGGGCTCCAGCCTGCTCGGCTGGGTCGGTGGCCTGTTCTTCGGCCATCTGGGCTGGTCGGGCGTGGTGCTCTTCACCGGTGCACTGGCGGTGACCGCGGGGCTCATCGCCGTCGTCGTCCTCCGTAGTGCGCCCGGCAGCGCGGCGACGCAGCCCTCCTGAGAGCGCGGCGACACGTCCGTTCCACTGGGCGGCGCCCCGCCGCGGCCCCGGCGGACACCTCCCGCCGGGGCCATCCCGCAGGGTAGATTCACTCAGGTCGGAGCGACCGGAGGATCCCGGGCGCACACACCGAGGGAACGCGAGCACCATGGGCATTGTGAACCGCCGGGCCGGTGTTCGGCGCGGCCGGAAGGATCCCATCGAGGCCTTCTGGCAGTGGTGGGCGGCGGACGGCGAGGAACTGCTCACCACCGCCACCCGCGCGGGTGACTTCGACGCCTACGTGGACGTCATGACGCAGCGCGTGCACGCGATCGCCCGCGGCCTCGAATGGGAGACGCGGAACGGGCAGGAGTCCGAGCACACGCTGTGCATCTCCAGCGGCGGCAACGCATCCCTCCGGCCGGTGGCCGAGCGCTGGTACCGGGCGTCCCCGCCCGCGGGCCGCCGGTGGGAGTTCATCCCCGCGCGGAGCGCCAAGCCGGACATGCTCGATTCGACCATCACCTACCGCGGCCGCACGTTCGATCTCCGCCGCACCACGGTGCATGCTGCGGTCACCCGGGCGGGCGACGGCTTGATCGTCTCCGTGCACAACCCCGGCTTCACCGGCCAGTGGGACGACGAGCACGGCCTGTGCGTCCTGCTGCTCGAATGGCTGCTGGGTGAGGACGACGTGGAGCGCTGGGTCCGGCGCGTCGACTGCATCGTGCACGACGTCGTGGACAGCTTCCCCGCGCGAGAGCTCCCCGGGCGCGTGGCCGAGCTGGCGAGGACCCTCCCGGAGCCCGGCTGGATCGTCATGCAGGGCAAACACGGTTCCGGTGAGCCGGTCTTCGTCCGGGTGCTGCGACCACTGCGGTGGATCGACCATCCGCAGTTCGACCTGCACACCGCTCTGCGCCTGCGCTACGACGCCGACGACGCCGGGCTCCCGGTCGCCGCGGCCCTCCCCGGCCTCGACGACATCGAGGACCGCACCGTCCGCACTCTGGGAATGCGCGGCATGCTCGTGGCCGTCGAGACCTCCAAGGGCGTGCGTACGCTCCACTTCTACTCCGATTCCGAGGACCAGAACGGGCGGGACGTCCTCGACCGCGCCGCGCAGGGCCTGCGGACGATCACCGCCAGACACACTCCCGACCCCGGCTGGAAGAAAGTGCAGGACTTCGCATGACCCCTGATGCCCCTGGAACCATCCGCGTCCCCACCTTCGTCGGCCACGTGATCGGCGGCTCGTTCGGCATGGTGTTCGTCCTCGTGAACTCCTCCACGCTTCCTCCGGCGCTCGCGGTGGTGCTGCGGGTGCTCGCGGTGGCCGCGTTCGCCGTCGTCCTCGTGGCGTTCTTCCGCACGGCCCGCGAGATCCATGGGTCCGGCGGACCCCGGCCCGTCGGCTTCACCCGGTTCTACTGGGCGGTGGTCGCCGTGGAGGCGATCGCACTCTTCGGCGGCCTCGCGCTCCTCAGGACGATCGAACCCGCCGCGGCCCTGGGCTGGATCGCCCTCGTGGTCGGCGTGCACTTCTTCCCGCTCGCGCGCCTCTGGCCCGAGGGTCGAGCACAGCTGACGAGCATCGCCACCCTCATGACCGTCCTCGGGGTGGTGGGACTGGTCCTCGCGTTCACGACCCACAGCGCCGGGCTGGTCGCCGTCGTCTCCGGCGTCGGGTCCGGCGTCGTCCTGCTCGGCTGGTCGCTGCGGCAGGCGATCGATACGCTCCGTGGACGTTCCGTCGCCGCTACGCGCGCCTAGTCCCTCCCGGCGGCAGGAGGGCCTGGAGCGTGAGGGCGGCGATCGCCCGGCCCTCGGCCACGGCGGTCTCCTCGTCCGCGCCCCGCAGGATCATCCCGAGCACGCCCGTGTAGACCAGCACCGTGCGGTCCGCCGCAGAGCGAGCCCGGTCCGCGCCCACCAGCGGTACCGCGAGCTCGGCGAGCCGCTCGGTCAGGAGGCGGGTGTCACCGGCCAGCACGTCGTCGAGAGCACTCCCCCGCTGCGGCGTCTCCGCGGCGACCCCCAGGAACATGCACCACCGCGACGGCGTGAGCGCGCCGCGGAGGCGGAGCAGGGCGTCGAAGACCGCGAGCAGGCGGTCCTCGGGGGACGCCGCCTCGTCGATGCACTCCTGCCAGAGATCCGCCCACCGCTGCAGCCGCCGCTCGAGGGCCTGCGCCATCAGCCCCTCCTTGGTGCCGAAGTGCGCGTACAGCGTCGCCGGCGAGACACCCGCGCGGGCGAGGATCACGTCCACCGGGGTGCTCGTGACGCCGTGCGAGGCCGCGAGATCCTCGGCGGCATCGAGCAGGCGGTCACGAGCTGGTGATTGCGCTGGCATGGACACACCCTATAACGTTCGTTTCAATGAAACGCTCGTTACAGTCTGCCCGCGCTCGGTCGGGCCCGATCCTCCTCGTCTCCGGCGTCGCCCTCATCGCCACGACCTACGGCCTGGCGAGGCTCGGCTTCGGGTTGTTCCTGCCGGTCTTCGCCTCGTCCTTCGCGCTGACGCCGGTTACCAGTGGCATGCTCTCGTCGGGATCCTCCCTCCTGTACTGCGTCGCGTCGGGCCTCGGGCTCCTCTGGGCAGGCTCCCGCCCCCGGACGGTCGCGGTACTCGCGGGTCTCACAGCCACCATCGGGAGCCTCGGCATCGCAGCAGCGCACTCGACCGCCGTGTTCGCCGTCGCCGTCCTCCTGGCGGGTATGGGAGCCGGCTTCGCCACACCCGCGCTGGTCGAGCTCGTGCGGCGCAACGTGCAGCCGTCCCGTGAGCGGCGCGCGCAGTCCACGGTCAACTCCGGCACCGGTTTCGGGGTCGTGCTGGCCGGGATGCTGTCCCTCGTGCTCGGCGACGCGTGGCGTGTGGCGTGGATCCTCGTCGCGGTGATCGCCGTGGTGTCGACCGTCGGCGTGCTGTGCGGTGACGGCGATCCGCGGAGGTCAGTGCAGGAGCGGGCGACGGGACGGAAGCAGGAACGGGCGGCGGTCCGGGCAGCGGCGCAGGGACGTGTGCAGACGCGTGAACAAG
This sequence comes from Arthrobacter sp. TJ-266, assembly GCF_058269115.1. Lineage (NCBI taxonomy): Bacteria > Bacillati > Actinomycetota > Actinomycetes > Micrococcales > Micrococcaceae > Arthrobacter > Arthrobacter sp. TJ-266. Next base: position 301,616 of record NZ_JBZCNC010000001.1, on the reverse strand, counting down.
TGAAGCTGCGCGACGGGGCGACGCTCGGGAGCGGTGTCCGCACCCTCGGGGGAGGTCTCCGCGACCTCGTGAGGCCGCTCGCGGGAGCGGTGCTACTGGGCGTCGGCAGCGCGGCGGTCTGGGTCTACGGCCGCACCGTCCTCGAGGACGTCGGAGGCATGAGTCCGGCGGCATCCGCCGGGGCGTGGATCGCGCTGGGCGTGGGCGGCGGCGCCGCGGTGCTGCTGTCCCGGTGGCTCGCGTCCCGGCCGATCGCCCTGACCTGGCCCCTGACCTGCCTCGGAACTGCCGGCGCCACGGCGCTCGTGGGTGTCCTCCCGACGGTGACCGTGGCGGCGATCGCCGGGGCTCTGCTCTTCGGCCTCACCTACACGGCGGCGACGTCGGTGCTGATCCTGTGGGCCACGACGACGCCCGGGAACGGTGCCGCGGGAACATCCGCCCTCTTCATCGCGCTCGTCCTCGGTCAGGCGGGCGGGGCGTTCCTCACGGGGATCTTGCTCGGGAGCATCGCTCCCGGTGCCGCGTTCGCCCTCGCGGCAGCAATGTGCGGAGCGGCAGCGGCGGCCGCCCTCGGCGTCAGAACGCCGACGACGGGAGGTCCCGCTCGCCCTCCCGCACGGCCGTGATGATGCGCTCGGCGACGGCCTTCGGGTCCTTGCCCTGGGGGAGCTTCGGCGCCTCACCGGCGATGGGCCGCGTGGCGAGGCCGGTCTCGGTGTGCGGCGGCCGCACGTCGAGCACCCTCACACCCTGCTTGCGCAGCTCGAGGGTCAGCGCCTTGCCGTAGGCACTGAGGCCCGCCTTCGTGGCGGAATACGCGGCCATGCCGGCGGTGGGGCTCTCGGCGACCACGGCACTGATCTGCGCGATGAAGGAATCCTTCGCGAGCTTCGGCGCGACCTCCCGCATGAGCCGCATGTAGCCGAGCAGGTTCACGAGCATGAGTTCATCGAGGGTGTCGTCGTCCACCTCGACGGCCGGGCCGAAGGCCACCACACCCGAGGCGAAGACGACGCCGTTCAGTTCCCGCCCGTACACGGCGGCCGCGATGTCAGCAGGGCCGGTGGGCTTGCCGAGATCGGCGGCGACCTGAGCGGTGACGGCGTCCCCGAGCTCCGAGGCGAGCGCGGTGAGCTTCTCCTCGGACCTGCCGGAGAGCGTGAGCTGCGCGCCCTGGGCGGCGAGTTGGCGGGAGAGCTCCGCTCCGAGCACTCCGGTTGCGCCGACGACCAGGACATGGGACCCGCTGAGCTCAGTCATGGGCCGAGTCTAACAACGGCGACCGACGCCCCACGGGCCACTAGCGACAACCGAGGACGCTACGGGCGGCCGCCGCCGTGCCGCCGCTTGAGCTCCTCGAGCTCCTGCTGCGCGGCGACCTCCGCCTCCAGTTCCTCGAAGGCCTGTTCCAGCCGGGGCGAGGAGGGGTCGGACCAGGAGAGTTCCTCGCGACCCCGGGCCTGGGCCTCGAAGCGGCGCACCTCGAGTTCGGCGTTGCGACGGGCCGCATCGATGGCCGCCGACTCCCGCGAGGACGCGCCGAGCGCCTCGTGGACGCCTCTCGTCGCCTCCGCCGCGGCCCGCCGGGCCAGGAGGGCGTCGTACTCCATCGCGTTGCGCTGCAGGCGCTCCTCGAGCCGCCGGACGTCGTCCTGCACCCTCCGCGACTGGTGCTCGGCCTCGGCCAGCTGGGAGGTGAGGGCCTCCAGCCGCTTCCGTGCGGAGATCGACTCCCGGATGGCAGCGCGCGCAGCGTCGTCGTCGCCGCGCTGCACAGCCGCCTCGGCCGCCCGCTCGACCCGGTGGAGGTAGAGGGCGGCCTCGTTGGCCGAGAGGCCGATGCGGTGATGGTGGGCGGCGAGGTCGGCGGCGCCGCGGCGGGCCTGGTCGAGGAGCGCGTGCTGGGACCGCTGGGCCTCCTCGGCCTGCACGCGCGGGTCCTTCTTCGCGTCCGCGGCGGCCGTGCGGTTCGCCGTGACGATGCGCTGGATGCGACGCCTGATGGTCACGCTCTACCCCCGAAGCCGTTGGATCACTGGTACCGAGACCAACAGTTCACCAGGCCTGGCGGTTCCCGTAGGTGTCACGCCAGGTGCTCATCGCCGAGATCTCGGTGCGCAGCCGCGCGGTGGCCTGCTCGAGCTGCAGCGTGTCCATCGAGCGGGAGGTCGCCAGGAGGGAGCGTCGGAGATCGGCGGAGAGTTCGTCGAGTGCCCGCGCCTGCGCCGAGAGGTCCCGGGTCCACTCCTGCTTGAGCGCGCGGTTGGGCTCGCGGTCCGCCGCCTTCAGAAGGGTCTCGAGGGACGCTGCGGCGCGGTCGATCTCCGCGGCCGCGCGCGGGAGGTCACCCACGGGGCGGTGCTGTGCCACAGCTTCCTCGAGGGCGAGATGTGTGGCTCGGGAGGATCGCGTGAGGTTGCTGATCAGGCGCGCGGGTTCCCGCGTCAGGGGATCGGGCGCGTAGGCGCGCGCGGCGAGCATCCCGCGGTCCCGCGTGCGCTCGATGATCCGGGAGCGCTTGACCTTCCGGACCACGAGCCAGCCGGCCACCCCCGTTCCGGCGCCCAGTGTCGCGAGGATCCCGGCGCCGACCGCCAACGCCGCGATGATCGGCTCAAGCATCAGGACCTCCCGGTTCGACGTGCATGGTTCCAGTCTCCTCGCCCGCCCCGACGATTACCACCCGGCGACCACCCGACTACCACCCGACCGCGTCGGAGGAGGACCGCGCGCGCTCCGGCTCGGGCCGCCACACCACGAGGGCCTGACTGCGCGGACGCGGCCGCTGACCGCGTGCCAGCGTGACGACGTCGCCCGCGAGGCCCGCGGCGAAGATCCGGCTCGATTCCGACCGACCACGCTGCGCGGAGAGTTCGGAGGACAGCTCCGACACGCGCGCCTGCAGGGCGGCAACCTTGTTCTCGAGCTCGAGGATGCGTCGGATCCCCTCGAGGGAGACGCCCTCCTGGGACAGCCGCTGGATCTCCCGTAGCGTGCCGACGTCCTTCTGCGAGTAGCGCCTCGCCCTGCCGGGCGCCCGGCTGGGGATGACGAGCCCCAGGCGGTCGTACTGACGCAGGGTCTGGGGGTGCATGTCGGCGAGCTCCGCGGCCACGGAGATGACGTAGACGGGCATCGTGTAGTCCATCGGTGGCCTCCTTCCGTGCCGGTCCTCCCGGCGTTCGGTCAAATGTACTGTTACAGCCGCGCCTTCGCGGCAAGGCCGGCGCGGGGGTCGGCGTCCTTCGTGGCGTCCCGGAAGGCCTCGACGGCGGCTTCGGCCTCCTTCGACAGGTTCTGCGGCACCACCACCTCGACCGTGACCAGCAGATCCCCCGTGGCCTTGGAGGTCTTGACGCCCCTGCCCTTGAGGCGGAGCGTCCGGCCCGACGGCGTCCCCGCGGGGATGCGCATCCTCACCAGCTCGCCGGAGAGTGTCGGCACCTCGATCTCCGCACCGAGGGCGGCTTCCGGGAAGGTGACCGGGACGGTGATGCGGATGGTGTCGCCGTCGCGCTTGAAGAGCGGGTGGTCCTTCACGGACACCGCGACCATGAGGTCTCCCGGGCCCGCCTGCCCGGGCTGGCCCTTGCCCTTCACGCGGACCTTCTGCCCGTCGCGGATGCCCGCGGGGATGCGCACGTCGATCTGCTCGCCCGAGGGCTCACGCAGCCCGATGGTGGTGCCGTTGATGGCGCCCGCGAAGGAGATGGACGTGGTGGCCGTGCGGTCGGCGCCCTTCTGCGGACGTGGCTGCTGGAAGCCGCCGGGGAAGGTGCTGCCGCCCATGCCCCCGCCCCCGAAGAGGTCCGCGAACTCCGGCGGGAGGTTGCTGTTGGAGAAGCCGGTCCGCTGGCGCGGCCCCGCACCCTGGCCGAAGAGGTTCCCGAAGATGTCCTCGAAACCCGCACCTCCGCCGGCTCCGGCGCCCGGACCCCCGGCGGAGAAGCGCGCGCCGCCGCCCATGGCACGTATGGCATCGTACTGCTGGCGCTGCTCGGCGTCGGACAGCACCGAGTACGCCTCCGACACGTCCTTGAACATCCGCTCGGACCCGGCATCCCCCTGGTTCTGATCGGGGTGGTGCTGGCGTGCGAGCTTGCGGTACGCCTTCTTGATGTCGGCATCGGACGCATCCTTGGAGACACCCAGGATCTTGTAGAAATCCTTGTCGACCCAATCCTGACTAGCCAATCGGAGTCTCCTTTCCTAGGAAGAACAATGAAGTACGGCGGGTCAAAAGCCCTTTGACAGCCCCCTTAACCCGGGAGAGCCGGGCGGAGCACCGAGGAAGGCGGCTTTAATATTTCCCAGCGAGCTCTGCGAGTCGGGAAATTTCGTTGCCGCCGTTCGGTGTCCGCCCGGCGATGCAATCTACTCGGGTACTGCGACGATCACCTGCGCGGCCCGGAGGACGCGCTCCCCCTTGCGGTAGCCCGCCCGGAGAATCTGGCTGACGCTGTCCGTCTGCACCTCGGCGCTCGGCTGCTGGATGAGGGCCTCGTGGATGTTCGGGTCGAACTCCACCCCCACCTCGTCGATCCGCGTCAACTCGTACGTCCTGAGCACGTTCTCGAGCTTCCCCGCGATCGCCGCGAACGGGCCCTCGGCGAGATCGCCGTGCTGACGCGCGGCATCGATGTCGTCGAGGACGGGCATCAGCGTGGTGATGACCCCGATGACCGCCTGGTCCCGTGCGACGTCGCGGTCACGCTCGACGCGGCGCCGGTAGTTCACGTACTCGGCCTGCAGCCGGAGCAGATCGTTGCGGAGTTCCGCGACCACGTCCACCGCCGGGTTGCTCTCGCCGCCGGCCTCGTTGAGGATCGCCTCGGCCTGGGCCAGGGCGTCTCCCTGCGACGCGTCGGCCGCGGGAGCGGCCGGGCCGCCGGCCGCGGGATCCCCCGCAGTCGGCTCACCGGCGTCGTCCTGCTGCCCACGGACCTCACCGGTCTCGGGATCGATCTTCCGGTTGTCGCGGAAGTTCACCGGTTCCGCCTGGTGCTCTTCGTCGTTTCCGTGGTGCGGCATGGCTACTTCTTCTCGTTGGTGTCGTCGTCGACCACCTCGGCGTCGACGATGTCCTCGTCGGCGCTCGCGGAGGCGGACTGGTCATCAGCGGGGGCGCCACCGGCCTGCGAGGCGTCCTGCTGCGCGGAGGCGTAGATGGCCTCGCCGAGCTTGGACTGCGATGCCTGCAGCTTGTCGAACGCGGTCTTCACCTCGTCGTCGTTGTCCTGGCCCTCGAGCGCCTTCTTGAGGGCGTCGACGTCGGCCTGGACCTCCGTGCGGACCTCCTCGGGCAGCTTGTCCGAGTTGTCGGCGATGAGCTTGTCCACCGAGTAGGCGAGCTGCTCGGCACCGTTGCGGGTGTCGGCGGCCTCGCGGCGCTTCTTGTCCTCGGCGGCGTGCTCCTCGGCCTCGCGCACCATGCGGTCGATGTCCTCCTTGGAGAGGGACGAACCACCGGTGATGGTCATCGACTGCTCGGTGCCGGTGCCCTTGTCCTTCGCGGACACGTGCACGATCCCGTTGGCATCGATGTCGAAGGTGACCTCGACCTGCGGCACGCCGCGGGGGGCCGGGGCGATGCCGGTCAGCTCGAACGTACCCAGCGGCTTGTTGTCGCGGGTGAAGTCGCGCTCGCCCTGGAAGACCTGAATGGCCACGGACGGCTGGTTGTCGTCCGCCGTGGTGAAGGTCTCGCTGCGCTTGGTCGGGATGGCCGTGTTGCGCTCGATGAGCTTGGTCATCATGCCGCCCTTGGTCTCGATGCCGAGGGAGAGGGGCGTGACGTCGATCAGGAGCACGTCCTTGCGCTCGCCCTTCAGCACACCGGCCTGCAGTGCGGCGCCGACGGCCACGACCTCGTCCGGGTTGACGCCCTTGTTGGGCTCCTTGCCGCCCGCGAGCTCACGGACGAGCTCGACGACGGCGGGCATACGCGTGGATCCGCCCACGAGGACGATGTGGTCGATGTCAGCGACCTTGATGCCAGCCTCGGAGATGACGTCGTTGAACGGCTTCTTGGTGCGGTCCAGCAGGTCCTTCGTCAGGTCCTGGAACTTGGCGCGCGAGAGGTGCTCGTCGAGGTGCACGGGCCCGTCCGCCGTGACGGAGAGGTACTGGAGCGAGATGTTCGTGGAGGTGGCCGAGGAGAGTTCCTTCTTGGCCTGCTCGGCAGCTTCCTTGAGGCGCTGCAGGGCGATCTTGTCCTTCGACAGGTCCGCACCCTTGGCCTTGGCCTGCGAGAGCAGGTAGTCGACCACGCGCTGGTCCCAGTCGTCGCCGCCGAGGCGGTTGTCGCCGGCGGTGGACCGCACCTGGATGGTCGAGAACGCGTCCTCGTCCTTGCCGACCTCGAGGAGCGAGACGTCGAACGTTCCGCCGCCGAGGTCGAACACGAGGATCAGCTCGTCCTCCTTGCCCTTGTCGAGGCCGTAGGCGAGGGCGGCCGCGGTGGGCTCGTTGACGATGCGCAGCACCTTGAGGCCCGCGATCTCACCGGCCTCCTTGGTGGCCTGGCGCTCGGCGTCGTTGAAGTACGCCGGAACGGTGATGACGGCGTCGGTGACCTTCTCGCCGAGGTAGCTCTCCGCGTCGGTCTTCAGCTTCTGGAGCGTCCGCGCGGAGATCTCCTGCGCGGTGTACTTCTTCCCGTCGACGTCGACGTTCCAGTCGGTGCCCATGTGGCGCTTGACGGAGGCGATGGTGCGGTCGATGTTGTTGACGGCCTGGCGCTTGGCGATCTCGCCGACCAGGACCTCGCCGGACTTGGAGAAGGCGACGATCGACGGCGTGGTGCGGGCGCCCTCGGCGTTCGCGATGACGGTGGGCTCGCCACCTTCGAGGACCGAGACGACCGAGTTGGTGGTTCCGAGGTCAATACCTACTGCACGTGACATGCAAGTTCCTTTCGACTGCCCGGGATTTGCGAGGCGCTCATCCGCCGGGCGCGTGGATTGAGCGTTCTGCACTCAACTGTAGTCCCGCGGGTCGGTAGGACCAAACCGAGTTGAGTCGACCCGACTCAGGTTGACAGCTCAGGCAGCAGGCACGGCGGTGATCAGCCCTTCCCGGAAGGCGTCGACGAAGAGGGCGTGATCCTCCCGCACCCGCTCCGCGTAGGACTCACCGAAGGTGACGATGTCCTCGATGAACGCCTCGGTCGCCGAGCCGACGACGGCGAGGATGGCCGTCTCGGTCCGGAAGGGCACGAGGTCGTGGTCGCTGTCCTCGTCGGTGGAGCAGTGGATCTTCGCCGTCGCCTGCCCCAGCGCCTCGAGCACCGGGGCCATCTGGTCCGGTTCGGTGAGGTCGTCCCAGGAGAGGTCGCGCTTGTAGGGCGAGAGTTCGGACACCACGAAGGAGACCCCGCGAAGGGTGGTGTGGCCGAGGAAGGGATCGGTGTGCGGCTGCAGTGATCGCTGACTGATCACGGCCCGGTGCCCGTCGTCCTCGAAGAAACCCCGGACGCGCTCGTCGTCGACGATCCGGCTGGGCGCCGCGATGGCCGACTGCTTGAGGGTCAGGATGATGTCGTTCTCCTGTGCCTCGTCGAAGCCCTCGATCAGGACGTTGTAGGCGGGCAGCCCGGCGCTGCCGATGCCGAACCCCTTCTTCCCCACGATGCCCTTGACGCGGTAGTACACGCGCCGTCGGGACCTGTCACCGTCCGGGATCGTCTCCAGGTAGCGCGCGAAGGCCTCCGCCACCTCCGCGTACTCGGCGTCGTCCAGCATCCGGATGGAGCCGTCGTCACGGAACTGCCGCTCGTCGTCCACGATCACCGTGAGTGCGTCGAGCAGGCGTGTCCGCCGCGCCGAGCGGGCCTGCTGCAGGACCCGGTGGATGGTGCCCTCGGTGTTCTCGAGCCCGAAGGCGAAGGCCGATTGCTCGTCCTCGACGTAGTCCGCCACGCGGCCGAGGTAGGCCTCGAGGTAGGTGCGTGCGAGTGCACGGACGGACTGCGACGGCAGCGCCTTCTGCCAGCACAGCAGCGTCAGGGATGCGACGAGGCGGCGGAGGTCCCAGGAGAAGTGGCCCACGTAGGCCTCGTCGAAATCGTTCACGTCGAAGATGAGCCGACCCTCGTTGCTCATGTAGGTGCCGAAGTTCTCCGCGTGCAGATCGCCGTGGATCCAGACCCGGGCGGTCCGCTCGTCCGCCCAGGCGTCGTCGAGCTCCGCCATGTCCGTGTAGAAGAGGGCGGCGCTGCCGCGGTAGAACGCGTACGGATCAGCGGCCATCTTGCGGAACCGGGCGCGGAAGGCGAGTGGATCCGCCACCATCAGGTCCTGGTGGGCCTCGACGAGCGTGCTGACGATGAGCTGCTGACGTACGGTGCTGGCGTCCATGCGCCCACGGTACGCGCGCAACCTGTGCGGCCGGCGGCGGTGATGCGATACTTCCCGGATGGACCTGGACCAGTGGTGGATGCTCGTGATGCCGCAGACGCGTGACTGGCTGATCGCGCACAACGGCGAGCCGCTCTCGCCAGAGGTGGTGGCCGACATCAGCCGGGCGGGCGGCCTGATCGCCTCCGAGACCTGGTGGATGGGCGAGCGTGGACCGGACGGCGTCCACCTGTCCGACGCCGCCACGGACTGGATCGAGGAACGCGCCAACCTCGAGCGGTGAACGGGGAGGGAGCGGTCACCCGAGGACGAGCATCACGGCGAGCGCCAGCATGACGACGGCGATCAGGGCGTCGAGCACGCGCCACGCCGACGGTCGCCGGAAGAGCGGGGCGAGGTAGCGGGCGCCCACCCCGAGACCGGTGAACCACAGCACGGAGCCCAGCCCGGCGCCGGCGGCGAACCACCACCTGCCGTCGGTGCCGTGCGTGCTCGCGAGGGAGCCGAGCAGCAGCACGGTGTCGAGGTACACGTGCGGATTGAGCCAGGTCAGGGCCAGGGACGTCCCGAGTGCGGCCTGCCACGACGTGGCCCGCGTGCCGCCCTCGGCGTCGAGCGCCTCCCCCTGCACCGCGCGCCGTGCCGCGAGGACCGCGTACCCCGTGAGGAAGAGGGCCCCGGTCCACCGCACGACGTCGATCAGCACCGGCGCGCGCTCGATGATCACCCCGAGTCCGCCGACGCCGAGGCCGATCAGCAGCAGGTCCGAGACGGCGCAGACGGTGACGACGAGGGCCACGTGCGAGCGCCGTAGGCCCTGCCTCAGCACGAAGGCATTCTGCGAGCCGATCGCGATGATGAGGGTGAGGCCGGCGGCGAGCCCGGTGGCGACGGTGGTGATCATGCCTCGAACGTAGGGCGTGACGCCCGGTGTAGACCAGCTAATCCTTCTACAGCATGGTAAGAAGTGCTCATGAAGGACGTCGACGCCGCTCAGGCGCGTGCTCTCGCTGCCATCGTGACCGGCGGCAGCTTCGAGGCCGCGGCCGAGGCGCTCGCCATCACGCCGTCGGCCGTGAGCCAGCGCATCCGGGCTCTCGAGCTGTCCGTCGGGCGCCCGGTCGTATCGCGCACACGACCTCTCCGGCCCACGGAGGCCGGGCTCGCCGTCGTGCGCTTCGCCCGCCAGCTGGATCTTCTCGCGGCCGATCTCGCCCTGGAGCTCGCGGCGACCGGCGAGCAGGAGCGGCAGCACATCACCATCGTGGTGAACGGCGACTCCCTCCACACCTGGGTGCTGCCCGCCCTCGCCCCCGTGGCGGGGAACCTGCAGATCGAGGTGCTGCGCGAGGACCAGGAGTACTCCCTCGAGCTCCTGCGCAGCGGCGCGGCATCGGCCGCGATCACCTCGGTGGCCACTGCGGTCCAGGGGTGCAGCGCACAACCGCTGGGCGTCATGAGGTACGTACCGGTGTGCACGCGCGAGTTCCGGCGGACCTGGTTCAGCGCCGGCGCCACGCCGGACGAGCTCGCCGCCGCGCCGGTGATCGTGTTCGACCGCAAGGACGACCTCCAGGACCGCTACCTCCGCAGCCGCTCCCCCGGCGTCCTGGCGCCACCGCGTCACTACGTGCCGGCCGCCCAGGAGTTCGCGGAGGCGATCAGGCTCGGCATGGGCTGGGGGCTCATGGCGGAACTGGAACTGAGGGAGGGTGCGGCCGGTCTCGTCACCTTCGACCCCGGCGCTCACGTGGACGTCCTGCTCCACTGGCAGCAGTGGAGGCGTGGATCCCGGGCGCTCGGCGCGGTCAGCGACGCGGTGCGCCGGGCTGCGGGTGTTCTTCGACGGCAGGAGACCCCGTCATGACCTCGCCCCGGACCCGGGCGACCTCTCGGAAGTGTCGGTCGGCGTTGCTACCATGGTCGAGCGGGCGCACGCCCGTCGACAAAGGCAAACCTGGTGCGAGGCAGGGACGCAAAGCCACGGGACCCTCGGGGTCAGCCGGGCCGCCGAAGAGAACAGGGTCACGAAGCATGTTCCGGAGACGACATTCCGATGCATCCCGACCGGTAGCCGATGGCCTCGGCCGTTGCCCGGCACACGTGGTGACCGCGAAGGCCTCACCGCGCACTCCACGAACATCGGCCCAGTATGAATAGCGCCCCGGTCAGCGACCGCCGCGCGGCCGTGGTGATCGAGGACGATCTCGATATCCGCAATCTTGTGTGCGCCATCCTCGAGCAGGGCGGCTTCCAGGTGTCCGGGGCCACCACCGGGCGTGAGGGCGTGGACGCCGTCCGCGCCGAACAACCCACGGTCGTGACGCTGGACATAGGCCTCCCGGACATCGACGGCTACGAGGTGCTGCGCCGCATCCGCGCCACGACCGACTGCTACGTGGTGGTGCTGACGGCGCGCGACGAGGAGACGGACATCCTCACTGCCCTGCAGGCCGGGGCTGACGACTACGTACTCAAGCCCTTCCGACCCCGCGAATTGCGGGCGCGGATCGACGCCCTGCTGCGCCGGCCTCGTGTCAGCGACGTGGCACTGCGCCTCGAGCCGCCCTCACCCGACGCCGTCGTCATCCCGCCGTCCGGAACCGGCGGCGGCCCACCCGCGGACGTCCTGCGCCATGGGAACCTGGTGGTGGACGGCGGTACCCGCACGGTGGAGTGCGCAGGCAAGGAACTGCCCCTCACGAAGACCGAGTTCAACCTGCTGCACGAGCTGCTGAACAGCAAGGGCGCCGTGCGGACCAAGGAGGATCTGGTCCGGGTGTCTCGCGGCAAGGAGTACCGCGGCTACAACTTCGTGAGCCGGACGGACGAGCGAGCCATCGAGGTGCACATCGCGAACCTCCGCCAGAAGCTCTCGCGCAGCGAGGGTGACCCGGACCTGATCACCACGGTCCGCGGCGTCGGCTTCAGGATCATGCCGAGTCGCTCGCCCTGAGCCGGAACCGTCAGACCGATCCGGGATAGGTCAGCTCGAGCTGCCGCAGGGTGTCCGCGGCGCAGGCGCGGAGCACCTCCATCACGTCGGAGCCGGCAGACGCGTCCGCGGCGAGGGTGGTGCGCGCGGCCCGTGCGGCATCACCCAGCCGGCCCGCCCCGATCATGTCGGCCGAGATGCTGAGACTGATGACGGCGTCCCTCGCGCCGGTCGTGTCACCATCGCGCAGTCGCAGGTCCAGGCGGTCGAGCTTGTCGCCGAGGCTCGTGGAGAAATCCCTCGCGAAGCGGGATACCACAGCTGTGTCCGAGAAGTCCTGCCGCATCTCCCGCAGTACCCGCGGATCCAGGACCATCGAGGGCGCGTCCGCTCCTGGAACGGCGTCGTCGGGGGAGGCCGCGCCGTCGTCCTGCTGGAAGCCGCGAGGCTGCGGAGTGGGATGCGTGGACACCCCCTCAGGGTAGCCACGGCTGAGTGCCCAGTACCGGTATCCACAGGTTCTTGCGCAAAGCCTGAGGATGATGCCCTCGACCTCACCGCGCCTCCCCCATCTCCTGCGGATCGGAAGAGGTCCAGCTCTCACTCCCCGGGAGTGATCGTGTATTCGAGGACCTGACGGGGATCCCCGTCCTGCCAGTTGACGCTGATCTGGACGCCGGAACCGAGCTTCGTCCCGACCGGCAAAGCCTTGTCGTGCGAGGCGTACAGGCCGGATTCGTCGTCGGACACCCACTGGTCCACCGCCTCCGCCTGCACCCCGTAGGTGTCCACGGAGGCCACCACCTCGGCGACCAGCTCGTCGGGCTCATCGAAGACCCGGAACAGGGTGATGGTGTCCACGGCCGCACCACCCGAGGCGTCGAAGAGCTTCAGCATGGGCGTCTCGAGCACCACCTCGCCCTCCGGCATCCTCACCGTGACCTCGAGCGGAGTGGTTTCGTCCACCGTCACCATGGGAATGAAGGCGTCATCGGCGAGACCGATGTCGGACTTCGTCAGGGCGCCCGATGTGAGGTTCAACGTGGCGGACCGCGCATCCTTGATCGCCTCGACACCTCCCTCGTCGAATCGCGAGGATCCCGCCTTTGTCAGTTCCATGGCCTGTGCTCCTTCGTTGCTGCCTGATGACGAACACGCGGTGAGCGCAAGCGCCGCGCACATCACGATGCCAGCGACGGTCCGCCGGAGGGTCGCACGCGTCACTGGTTCACCTCCACACCGAAGCCATCGATGATCCTCTGCGTGAGGTCGGGGATGGTGTTGGAGGGCCGGTTGGCCTCGAGCCGGTCGCCGAAGTCGGAAGCGATGATGCGCCGCGCCTCCTCCGGGTCGTTCTGCAGCAGCTCCTGGTAGCCCGGCAACGTGTCCTCCACGATCAACTTCCACCTGTCTTCCTGGTTGGCGATGTTCCCGTCGGGAAGTCCTGTGGTCCAGTCCACGCTGCCCTGCAGTGGGTTGTCCCGGCCGAAGACCGTCTCGGGTCCCGGTGTCTCCTCGGAGCCGCTCAGCGGATAGACCTCGGGGTAGCTCGTGGCACCGGCAATGCTCGGCTCCCCCACCAGGGTCATCCCCCACGTGACGACATCCCCCGTGCCCGAGCCGGAGGTGCCCATGAGGACCGCGAGCTGCTCCAGCTGCTCCAGATTCGCGCCGATCATGCCTCTGGCGGTCATGCGTCCCCCACTCCTCTGCTCGTGGCCTGGCTCATTGCCCTGCCCTCGACACCGGCGAGGATCTCACCACAGGCTATGGCGGGCGCCGGGTGGTGTCCGTGGAGAGAGGTGCCCATGTCCACCTCCGGGCAAGGACACCGGAGGGAAGGCCGATGTCACCGTGGTGACGGTACCCGTCCGAGCGCCGACGGCCACCAGATCGTCGGACCGAGGTCGTAGGCGAGGGCCGGGATGAGCAGGGAACGCACCAGCACCGTGTCCAGCAGCACGCCGAACGCGACCACGAAGGCGATCTGCGCGAGGAACAGGATGGGGATGACCCCGAGGGCAGCGAAGGTGGCGGCGAGGACGACGCCCGCCGACGTGATGACACCTCCTGTCACGCCGAGCCCACGCAGGACCCCCGGCCGGGTGCCGATGCGCAGCGACTCCTCGCGGACGCGGGTCATGAGGAAGATGTTGTAGTCCACGCCGAGCGCCACGAGGAAGACGAACGCGAACAGCGGGACCGAGGCGTCGGCGCCCTCGAAGCCGAAGATGCCGTTGAACACCAGCGCCGAGACGCCGAGCGCCGTCGCATTGGACAGCGCGACGCTCGCCACGAGCAGCACCGGGGCGAGGACGGAACGCAGCAGCACGATCAGGACCAGCAGGATCACGAGCAGCACGATCGGAATGATCTTCACGAGGTCCGCGAGCGCGGTGTCGTTCGTGTCGATCGCCACCGCCGTGACGCCTCCCACGAGCGCGTCCGTCCCGGCGTCGTCGAGCGCTGTCCGCAGCTCGCGCACCACGTCCTCGGCGCGGTCCGAATCGGCCTGGTACTCGAGCGTGCCGCTGATGAGCACGCGGCCGTCCTCGACGACGGCGGCACCGGTGGGATCAGCCGTGACCATGGCGTCGGAGATGCCCGCCTGCCCCGCGACGACGTCGAGCGCAGCCTCCTGCTCCGCCTCGGGGGCCACGACGTACACCGGGCTGCCCGAGCCGGCGTCGAAGTGACGGGCCAGGGCGTCCTGACCGTCCACGGCGTTCGAGGGCGTGAGGATCAGGGCCGACTGCGGCACCCCGTTGGCCTGCAGCTGGGTGAGCCCGAGTGCGCCCGCCACCAGGATGAGCAGCGAGGCCAGCCACACCGCGCGCGGACGTCGCGCCACCAGCAGGGCCACGCGCCGCCAGACACCCTTCAGCCTCTCCAGGCCCGTCTCCGCGCTGACCGCCGTGGGGCCGTCGAGGGCCACGTGCCTGCCGTGGTGCGGTGCCGCCACGGTGGCCCGCTCTGCATCGAAGCGCGGGCGGAGCGGCCAGAACGCCGCCCTGCCGAAGAGCACCAGGAAGGCCGGGAGCAGCGTGAGAGCAGCGGCGAGCGAGAAGACGATGCCGATCGCGGCGATGGGCCCGAGGCTCTTGTTCGAGTTCAGGTCCGAGAAGAGCAGGCAGAGCAGGCCGAGGATCACCGTGGCGCCGGAGGCGAGGATGGGCTCGAACGAGCCGCGGTAGGCCACCCGGATGGCCTCCCACGTGGTGCGGTGCTCGGTCAGCGCCTCACGGAAGCGCGCCACGAGCAGGAGCGAGTAATCGGTGGCGGCGCCGATCACCAGGATGGACAGGATGCCCTGGCTCTGCCCGCTGAGCTGGATCCACCCGAGCTTCGCGAATCCGAAGACGAGCAGGATCGAGGTGGCCAGCGCGAACACGGAGGTCAGCAGCACGAGGAAGGGCAGCACGAGGGAGCGGTAGACCGCGAGGAGGATGAGGAACACGGCGCCGAGGGCGACGGCGAGCAGGATCCCGTCGATGCCGCCGAAGGCGGCCACGAGGTCGTTCGTGAAGCCCGCCGGCCCCGTGACATAGCCGGTGACGCCGTCGGGCAGTTCGTCGTCGAGCGTGGTCCGGAGCTCCGCGACCACCTCCTCCAGTTCGGCGTCGGAGGAAACGAACGCGATGTACTGGACCGCGAGGCCGTCCTCCGACGGCACGGGCCCGACGACGGCGGGAGCACCCTCGGCGGGCGCCTCGAGGCCCTCGACCGAACCGAGCGTGGCTCCGAGCTCCTCGTAGGCGGCGAGGTCGGCCGGTGCGATCGCCGTCGAGGACTCGGCGACGATCACCGCAGGGATGGCGTCCGACTCGCTGAACTGCTGCTGGAGCTCACCGGCCTCCGTGGACTCGGCGCTCGCCGGCAGGAAGGAGGCCTGGTCGTTGCTCGAGACCTCCTCCAGACGGCCGAACGTGGGCCCGCCCACCGCGGCTCCCGCCAGCCAGATGAGGACGACGACGATGGGCAGCACAACCCTGAGCCAGCGGTTCTTCATGTCTCTCCAGACCTCGGGATCAATCTCTACCGCAGAGTATATCTATCATGGAGATATATGGAACTCGCTCTAAGCTGAGCACGGAGGTGGTACATGACGACGCGCCAGGAGCTGATGGCTCTTCTGCGGCAGTTCACGATCGAGACGGACCGTTACGTCGGGGCCGCGAGCGACCGCGACAGCCTGTACCGGACGGACCTCCACGCGCTGAGCATCATGATGGGCGCCG
Source organism: Arthrobacter sp. TJ-266 (assembly GCF_058269115.1). Lineage (NCBI taxonomy): Bacteria > Bacillati > Actinomycetota > Actinomycetes > Micrococcales > Micrococcaceae > Arthrobacter > Arthrobacter sp. TJ-266. Next base: position 286,083 of record NZ_JBZCNC010000001.1, on the reverse strand, counting down.
CCGGGGCAGGCCTGACCGTCACCCCCGGCATGCTCCGCGAGGAGCTGAACCTCAGCTCTCCCGCGACCACGGCCCTCGTGGACCGCCTCGACTCCGCCGGCCACGTGACGCGGAAGCGCAGCGAGGTGGACCGCCGGCAGGTTCACCTCGAGCTGACGGACAAGGCCCGCACCACCGGCGCGGCACTGTTCGCGCCGCTGGCCCGGCGGATCGACGGCGTCTTCGACGGGTACTCCGACGAGCAGCTGGCCCTGCTCCGCACCATGATGCAGAGCGTCACGGAGGCCACCGTCGAGGCCACGAAGGACGCGCAGGGCGGCTGACCCGCGCTAGTCTCCACCCATGGACGAGGAGACCTACTCGCACGGCCATCACCCGAGCGTGCTCGCGGCGCATGCGGCACGCACGGTAGCGACCTCCGCGGCGTACCTCGAGCCGCTCCTGGAGGCCGGGATGGACGTGCTCGACGTCGGCTGCGGCCCCGGGAGCATCACCGCGGAGTTCGCCGGCATCGTGGCGCCCGGCTCCGTGCTCGGCATCGACAGCTCCCCCGACGTCGTGGCCCAAGCCGTGGAGCTGTACGAGGACATCCTCAACCTCGAGTTCCGCACGGGCAACGTCTACGACCTCGACGCCGCCGACGAGTCCTTCGACGTGGTGCACGCCCACCAGCTGCTGCAGCACCTGGCCGATCCGGTGGCCGCCCTCCGCGAGATGCGCCGCGTCCTGCGGCCCGACGGTGTGGTGGCCGTGCGCGAGGCCGACTACGGTGCCATGACCTGGTACCCGGAGGTCACGGAGCTCGGCGAGTGGCAGGAGCTCTACCGCAGCCTCGCGCGGAGCAACGGCGGCGAGCCCGACGCCGGGCGGCGCCTGGCGTCCTGGGTGTCCGAGGCGGGCTTCACCGGCGTCGAGGTGACGTCGTCGACCTGGGTCCACGCGGCTCCTGAGGACCGCGCGGCCCACGCGGCGTCGTGGGCGGACCGGGTGCTCCACTCGGCGTTCGCCGAGCAGACACTCGAGCGGGGCCTGGCGGACCAGCGGACCCTCGAGCGCCTCGCCGACGGATGGCGGCGCTGGGCACGGCTCGACGGCGGCGTGTTCCTGACGCCGAGCGTGGAGATCCTCGCGCGTGGCTGAGACCGGACACTCGCATGATGACATCCGCCGGACACCGCCGGGCCGCTGGGAGAAGATCGGGATCATTGTCACGCTCGCCCCGGTGGCACCGATCTTCCCGATCTCCGCCGCTCTCGAGGCCCTGGGGTTCTCCTTCTGGGAGCGCATCGCCGTGAGCCTCCTGGTCTTCAGCGTCGCCGCGTACTTCCTGTTCCGGCGCGTGCGGCGCGAGAGGGTGCAGCGCCAGGCCGCGGATCTGGGCCGTGGCGTCTTCGAGTGCGGCATCCGCTTCCCGCGCGCACGCCCGGGCTCGCTCTCCGACGTCTGGGAGTTCGGCACCGCGCGCCTGCGCGACGGGACACTGCAGGTCCAGGGCCAGGTGGGTGATCTCGACGCAACGCCCGTCGGGCGGCTGAAGACCTTCGCGAACGCCACGCTCATCGGGGAACCCGAGGGCAATCGTCCTCCGAAGCTCGTGGCCGGGTACCGGCGGTGGCCGGCAACCTTCCTGCAGACCGACGGCGGCCTCCTGCAGGTCATCGCGCCGCCCACCGCGACCGCCGTCCTGAAGAAGGAGCTGACGGAGTGACCGTCTGGGCAGCTCTCTCCATCGCCGCATGACGAACCGTGGCCTAGGCTGACGGCAAAGGTCTCAACCAGGGGGAACGGGCATGTCGAACGGCATCATCGGGCCTCACTGTGCAGCAGCGCGGGAGCTCTCGACCATCACAGTCCTGGAGCCGCACGTCCTCAGGTTCCTCGTATGAGCGCGCCTCTCTGGCGACCCCGACAGTGGGACTCCCATGTGCCGCCGAGGCTCAAGGAGCCGTACCCGTGGGCGCACCCCAACTACCGGGGAAGTTTCCACCCCTTCAGTAATCCCCGGAACACGTTCCTGTTCGGTGTGGGACTCGTCCTCGCCGGACTTCTCATGGCGGGAACATCCATCGACAGCTATCGAGGCGAGGGCGACTCCGCGGCCCTGTGGACAGGAGCGCTCCTTCTCGCGATGTTCGCAGCCGTCGGCGCGTGGGGCATTCATCTCGGCGTGACCCGCCTCCGCTGGATCCGGCGATTCCGCGACGAGCACGGCTTCTCGCCCTTCGACCGACAGCCCGACGACGCCGCGCCACTTCGGAGCCGGAACCACGGCTAGGCTTCTCGGATGTACCGCATCATCACCGTCTGCACGGGGAACATCTGCCGCTCCCCCATGGCGGAACTCATGCTGACGCAGGCCTTCGCGGAGGCGGGCATGGCCGACGACGTCGCCGTCGACTCCGCAGGCACCACGGACTGGGAGGCGGGGCGGCCCATCGACGAGCGGGCGGCCACCAAACTGTCCGAACTCGGCATCGAGAGCCACCTCCACCGCGCCCGCCGCTTCGAGCCGGAGTGGTACCGCGAGCGCGACCTCATCCTCGCCCTCGACCTCGACCACTACGGCGATCTGCGGACCAACGCGCCCGACGACGACGCCCGCGATCGCATCCACCTGCTCCGCGAGTTCGACCCGGCCACCACGGACTCGGACCTCGACCAGCTCGGCATCTACGACCCCTGGTACGGCGACGCCAGCGACTTCGACGCGACCTGGCGCCTGGTGGAGGGCTCGGTGGACGGGATCGTCCGTTACGTCGCCCATGAGCTCGAGGCCGGCTCCTCCGCCGACACCGAGACCGACGACTGACGCACGGGCCGTGCCACTCACAGCTCCCCTCCTCATCGCGATCGACGGTCGCTCAGGCGCCGGCAAGACGACGCTCGCCGTGGAACTCGCCGCACTGCTCCGCGAACACCACACCGTCAGCGTCTTCCATCTCGAGGACGTCTATCCGGGCTGGGACGGGCTGCAGGGCGGCATCGACCGCTATGTCGAGCACGTCCTCGGGCCTCTTCGTGCCGGGCAGTCCGCCCGCTGGAACGCATGGGACTGGGTGCACGGGCGGGACGGCGCGGAACATACCACCGCGGCGGCGGACATCGTGGTGCTGGAGGGCGTGGGCGCCGCCGCAGCAGCAGCCCGGCAGCACCTCGATGCGATCATCTGGGTGGAGGCCGATGCCGACACCCGCCACCGCTCGGCCATGGCACGCGACGGCGATGCCTACCGGCCCTTCTGGGAGCGCTGGGCCGCGCAGGAGGACGCCTGGCTCCTGCGTGACAGCCCCGCCGTCGCCGCGGACGTCGTCGTGCGGGGTCACCACGGTCCGCCGTCACCCTCCGCCGTGCGCCTGGCCCTCACCTCGCTGCCCGCGTGCGCCGTGCTGCTGGCACCCGAGCGGGCGGAGCGGCGCGGGCTGACCCTGGAATGCGTCACGCTCCACGCCGACCCCGACTGCGCCGCCCTCTTCTCCGCGCTTTACGGCGAGGCACCGGCAGCAGTGTGGCTGGACAGTTCCGACGCTGCGGGCTCCCCCGGCCCCCGCAGCAGGTTCAGCATCATGGCCGACGACGGCGGCGCGTTCGGGCAGCAGGCGCACCACCGGTCCGGCGTCACGGAGGTCACGGCGGGAGCGGTGACCGCACGCGTCCGCGCCCCCTTCTTCCGCTGGCTCGAGGACGTGTGGGGCCGCCGCGCCGTGCGCGCACCCAACGGCTACGCGTGCGGCTTCGCGCTCGGCTGGATCGGCTACCTCGGCTACGAGCTCAAACGGGAGACCGGCGGCTCGGACCACCCCGGGAACGACGGCGCCCTGCCGGACGCGGCACTGCTCTTCGCCGGACGTGCCGTCGTGGTGGATCATGCCGAACGCACCGTGCACCTGCTGACGCTCGACGACGGGCGGCCGGACCGCGAGCGGGACGACTGGCTTGACCGCGCGGGGCAGGCCGTCCTCGAGGCGGCGTCGCCCCTTCCCCCGCCGTCCTCTGCACCTGCGCCATCACCTCTGCCACCCCTGCCCGTCCCCGTGTTCCTCGGGAGGGATTCCCGTGACGAGTACCTCGCGAAGGTGAGGCGCGCGCAGGCGGAGATCACCGAGGGCACCACGTACGAGGTGTGCCTGACCACGGCTCTGACCGCGCGCGTCGGGACGATGGACCCCCTCGCGGCGTACCTGCGCCTCCGGGCGGTGAGCCCCGCACCGTTCGGTCATCTGCTCCGCTTCCCCGGGTTCGCCGTGGCCAGCACCTCTCCCGAGCGGTTCCTCGCGTTGACCGCGGGCGGTGACCTGCGCGCCGAGCCGATCAAGGGCACACGCGGCCGGTCCGCGGACCCCGCCATGGACCGCGCACTCCTCGAGGACCTCAGGACGTCGGAGAAGGACCGCGCGGAGAACATCATGATCGTCGACCTGCTCCGCAACGATCTCTCGCACCACGCGGTGCCCGGGTCCGTCCAGGTGACCCGGCTCTGCGCCATCGAGACCTACGCCACCGTGCACCAGATGGTGAGCACCATCGACGCACGCCTCCGGCCGGGCAGCGCGCGGGCCGGCGTCGTGGCCTCCGCCTTCCCCGCGGGGTCCATGACGGGCGCGCCGAAGATCAGCACCATGCGGATCCTCGACGGTCTCGAGCAGGCACCGCGCGGCCCCTATTCGGGGGCCGCTGGTTACTTCAGCCTCACCGGCGCGGCCGATCTCGCCGTCATCATCCGGACACTCGTGCTGCAGGAGGAGTTCGGTGCGGCGGGCACCACGCTGTCGCTCGGTGTCGGTGGTGCGGTCACGGCCGATTCCGATCCCGGCGAGGAGTGGGACGAGGTGCGGACGAAGGCGCACGGCGTGCTGTCGGCCCTGGACGCCGCGTTCCCGGTCGGAGTTCCCGGTCGGCGGGAGCTGACGAACTAGCATGAGCGGACCACGGGCCGTGATCCGAGCGGCGAGCGTGCAAGGGGGCGTCATGGGGAGTACGAGGGCCGGCGTCGTCGTCGCCGGTTTGCTCGCGTGTGCGGCGTACGCCGTCGTCGGATCCCTCCAGATCCTCGTGTGGAATCCGCTGGCCGTCGTTCCGGGGCGCGAGCTCGAGGAGATCTACCGCCTGATGGCCGACGCACGCGAGCCCATGGCGGTGACGTCCGTGCTCATCTGGGGCATCCTCGGCCTCCTCCTCGGAGCGTCCGTCGCCGTCGCGAGCACCGTCCCGGCATGAGCATGGCCGACGCCTTCGTGACCCACGGTGGCGACAGGACCCCGTGGGGCCTCGTGCTCTGCAGCATCAGTGCGGCGGCGCTGATCACCCTCGTCGGGCTGGGCTGCCGTGGAGTGCTCCAGGAGCGGCTGCGCACCCGATCGGCGACGCCGTGACACCCCTGTACGTCCGCTTCCGGGCGCCGACGCCGAACCGGCGGGGCATCCGACCCGGCGTCTTCGCGCTCACGAACGCACTCGGCCGGCAGGGCCTGCTGACCCCGGAGGACCACCGGTGGTGGCTCACGACGAACGCCTGGTGCGACAACGCCTACGCGCACGCGGACGTGTACGACGACGCCGTGAACCCGGGCGCGCACGCGTGGTTCAGGTCCTCGGCCACGCACCTGATCGACGTCGCGGAGGAGTACCGCGCGCTGCTCGCCCGCTACGGCGTGGCCTGTGAACGGGTCGAAGCGGACACCCCGGGCCGGATCATCTACGTGGACGACGTGCAGGTCGTCGTCGTGCAGGATGAGCCCATGACACTCGACGACGAGCTCGACCTGATCCTCGCGCGGCGTGACCGCGCGGACATGCAGCCCACGCTCGACGCCCTCCTGCCGATCCTCGCAGCGCATCCGCAGAATGCCCGCGTGCTCTACGAGGTGGCCGGCGCATACGACACCGCGGGGCAGGAGGAGCAAGCTCGCCCCCTCTACGAGGACGCCCTCGCAGCCGGGCTCGACGGCGACCTCCTCATGCGGTGCTCCGTGCAGTACGGCTCCACCCTGCGCAACCTCGGCGAGCTGGAAGCATCACGGGAGGTGTTCGCCCGAGCGCGGGCGGCCTTCCCGGACTCCCCGTCGCTCGGAGTGTTCGAGGCCATCACGCTGCACGCCCAGGGCAGGCCGCACGAGGCCGTCGCATCCCTGCTCGAGCTGCTGGCGGAGACCGCGCACACGCCCGACATCGAGCGCTACGCCGCGGCGATCCGGGCGAACGCGGCGTTCATCCGCACACTCGACGGCCATCCGACGACGGCGTAGCCCCTGCGACCTGAGCGAGCGGACATCCGCCGACTCGATTCAGGATCGCAGCAGCGCCTGGACCACGCGGAGTCCCCAGCTCGCAGTCGCGCGCGTCACGAGGCGTGCTCGCCGTCGTCGGCCCCTGACGCCGCGAGCCGCGAGCGCAGCGCGGCGTTCTCCGCCTCCAGGGCATCCAGCCGGCGCCGTATCGGGGCGGCGATCTCCTCGACCTGGCGGCGCGTGTACTTCGGCTCGATGTGCTGCGGGCAGTTCCAGTCGAACGCCTCGACGGTGACGATCACGGCCCGCTCGACGACGGCGTCGTAGCCGTCGACGGCAAGGGACGCCACGAGCTCCGGCTCCTCGTCGGCGAAGACCACCCTCGCGGTGCCGAACAGCTTCAGTCGCCTGCGCCCTGCGTAGTCCATCGCGATCAGGGACACCCGGCCGGAGCCGCTCAGGAGCCCGTCGAGACGTACTGCAGGTTCCCGCGGAAGTCGGCCCAGGCCAGCGTCCGCTCGTCGAGCACCCGTAGGAAGCCGGGCGGGCCGCCGCGGAACTGGACGTAGGGCCAGCCCGTCTCACCCACGGTCGCGAGATAGAACCCGTCCCGTTCCTGGAGGAAGTCCGTCTCCCTCCGAGTCAGGGTGTCAGCATCCGCCCGTCGGCGGGCCTCGGCAGCGCGCCCGCCGAAGAACGCAGCGCTGCCGTAGCGCTCCTGCACCTCCTGAACTGCGGGAGTGAAGGCGATACCGGCAAACTGTCCGCTCACGAGGGGCCTCTCGGTGGCTCGTTCGATGTATAGTATCCTAATAGTTAGTACACTAACAGTATTCCCGACAGGATCATTCATGAGTCCCCAGAACGACGACGACCTCCTCCTTGAGCGGCAGTTGTGCTTCGCGCTGTCCGTCGCCTCGCGCAGCGTGATCGGTGCCTACCGGCCGGTCCTCGAGGACCTGAACCTCACCCACCCGCAGTACCTGGTGATGCTCGCCCTGTGGGAGGAGAGCCCGCGGACCGTACGCTCCATCGGCGAGGCCCTCGCCCTGGAATCGGCGACGCTCTCGCCCATGCTCAAGCGGCTCGAGGCCCTCGGCCTGCTGACGCGCACCCGCGTTCCCGGCAACGAGCGTGCCCTCGCGGTGGATCTCACCGCGGCGGGGACTGCCCTCCGCGAGCGGGCCGTCACCGTCCCGACCACCATGATGCAGCGGCTCGGCCTGAGCCGTGCCCAGGTCGACGCCCTGAACGACGCGATGCACGGCATCATCAGCGCCACAGGGACCACGTTGCCCGGTCGCCCGGCGCGCACCCCGTGACGCCTTCTATCCCCCGCCACCACCCGACAGGAAGGACACGACGATGAGCGAGAAGGAACCCTTCTCGGCCCGCTTCATGGCGGCGACCGGCAAATTGAGGATGTTCTTCGGGCCGGCGCAAGGAGGCTCGACGGCGGGGCCGATCGTCTACCAGGACGACGAGGCGCAACACCGCCGCCAGGCCGAGCTCGAGCAGTGGACGGTGGTCAGGAACCCGGACGGCTCCACCTACCTGACCCCCCGCAAGCCCACGGAGGACTAGCGACGCCCTGGCCTGCAGCGGGCGCCGAACGGCTGTGCCGCACCGACCTCCACTGGCCGGCGGGAAGGTGCGGATACGCTGTCCGTCATGACAGTCCTCGTGTTCCTCGACCCGGCACATCGCGACGGCAGGGTCGTCGACGCGACGCAACCACAGCTCATGGCCACCGATCTCGGAGCCACGCGCGGCGACGGCATCTTCGAGTCGATGCTCGCCGTGGACGGGGCACCGCGTAAGGAGCAGGCGCACCTGGACCGGCTGGCGTCGTCGGCCGCGGCCCTGGACCTGACCGTGCCCGACGCCGATGCCTGGGGCCGTGCCATCCGCACCGGGCTCCGCGCGTTCGCAGCGGCCGAACCGGAGCGGACCACCGCCGTCGTGAAGCTGATGGCCACGCGCGGTGTCGAGGGCTCGGGGCGCGCGACGGCGTGGGTCCAGGTGGCGCCGGTGCCCGCCGCGACCGTCCGGCAGCGCGAGGCCGGCCTGAAGGTCCTGTTCCTCGAACGCGGGTACGACAGCACGGTGGCGCAGCGCGCGCCGTGGCTGCTGATGGGCGCCAAGACGCTCTCCTACGCCGTCAACATGGCCGCGGTCCGCTACGCAAAAGCGCAGGGCGCCGACGACGTCATCTTCACCTCGTCCGACGGCAAGGTGCTCGAGGGCCCGACGTCGACCGTTCTCCTCGCCCATGACCGCGACGGTGTGAAGACACTGCTCACCCCGCAGCTCGAGAGCGGCATCCTCGCCGGGACATCGCAGAGCGCGCTCTTCGCCGCGGCGAAGAGGGAAGGCTGGGAGCTCGGGTACGGCCCGCTCGAGCCGCATCACCTCCTCGACGCCGACGCCGTGTGGCTCATCTCGAGCATCCGGCTGCTCGCTCCCGTGCTGTCACTCGACGGGCAGGAGCTCCGCACCTCGCCGTCGCTGACCGCGGAGCTCAGTGACCTGGTGGACCGCTTCGTCTGAGCCGCTCGGCTGAACGCTGTGATCCCGCTCCACAGAGGGGGCCCTGCCCGTACGTCGGGGGCGTGGTCTCACGTCTCGTTCGCCGTGATCGCCCGCTTCGCGCACGAGATGAACGGGTCCTGGTACCCCTGGGGACAGCAACCAGCAGAGTACATCGCCGCGTACCGATCATCGCCGATCCCGGAGCCTTCCCATGGACGGCTGCTGACAGAGCAGACGCTGCCGCGAGCGGCACGCTGCCGATCACGCTCGTCATAACCTCTGGGCGACAGGACCGTGGGCCATCGGAGCTCGGGGCACGTCGGGATACCGTCTTTCTCCTGTCGGAGAAGTACGGTATCCGGATGAGCACCGAGACCGTCACCGACCGGGCGCCCCTCGACCCCCGGGTCAGATCGGCTCTCGACGCCTTCACCCAGTCACCCGACGCGACCACCCCCGAGCGCATCACCCGGGCCATCTCCGCCGCGGATGCCGCCGACTCCGAGCGGGGCATTCATCGGATCACCATCGACGACGAGACGGTCGAACGCATCGCTTTCACGCTCGGCACGATCTACAGCCGCGGTGACGAGTTCGATGTCAGGGATTACACCAGGAGGGCTCGCAAGATACTCGATGCGCTGGTCGGACAACCAGCGACGCCCAGCTGGGGTGACCAGGTCGGCGACGTGCACTGACGACCGAGGAACCCGCCCGATGCGGAGCTGATACACGCTCATCAGGCGTCCCGTCCGGGAGTCCCAGCGTCAGAAGTCGGACCTGGCCTCGTCGTTGTAGGGCGCAGCCGGACGCGGCAGGTCGCTGATCAACTCGTTGACTGCATGGGAGATGAGGTTCCGGTCGGAGCTTCTCGCGCTGATCAGACCACGGAGATACCCGTCGAGTTGGAATTCGTCGACGTCACCGCCGATGGAGAAGTAGTGGATCCAGACGTCCTCCATGTGGAGCCCACTCTGATGGATGGCTTCGAGCGTGCGCAGGCGTTGTTCTTCGGGTGGCAGCTTGATCATCACGGACCGCTGACGGCGCCTGGCCCATCCGACCGCTCGCTGAGCCGGGCCGCGATCACCGTGACCGACGTGTTCTCCTCAGCCGCGAGTTCGACCAGGTGCTCCATCGCTGTCTGCTTGTCGATACCCAGTCGTTCCATGAGGACACCACGGGCGATACCTACGGTGTCCCGGTCGGCAAGAGACGCTTTGACTTCGTCGCTGATGCGCTGCGGGGTGTCGCTGGTCTGGATGTGTCCCAGCAGGACCGCTGAGGCCCGGGCGAGATTCGTCAGGATCCGCTGATCGTTACTGGTGAACGCGTTGGGCTGGTCGGAGTAGACCTTCATCGCACCCAGCCCCTCCTTCTTGCGCATCAACGGCACGCTGAGGCAGGACCGGATCCCAGAAGAAGCTGCCGCGGCCGTCCACTGTGGCCACCGTTCATCGGCGTGGGTGTCCTCGATGATGACGGGGGTACCGGTGGACCAGGCGGCGAAGCAAGGGCCCTCACCGAACTCGTACTGCAGGTCATCTGCTTCGAGCACGTCCTCGTCCGTCGCGCCGACGCTCAACCGCCTCCCATCATGGCTGAGAACGCTCACCCCTGCGCCCTGCGCGGCGCCGATGGCGTCGCGGGCGACTTCCGCAAGACCGTCGACTGCGTCATGAGCGGTCTGCTCTGTCAGGAGGTATCCGTAGGTGCGCCCGAAGATCTCCAGGAGCTCAGGGGCGGGTGGTGTCGTCTTCACGGGGGAGCTTTCAACTGCGCTGCATCGACCTGATCAGGGTATGACCCCTGCAGGTTGGAAGCCGGCTGCTCAACCCCATCGGACTCCACTGAGACGGAAAACCGACGTCGAGTATAAGACAAACCGGCGGTGTCGGACCAACCGGCCCAGCGACGCGTCTGCCCGTCCGTCAGCACCCGTGAGCCGATCCCGCTTCGAGCGACCGTTCGCGTCACCGGCGTCGAAAGGCTTTGCACCTGCGGCAGGCGGGACCCGTGGACCACGTCGTCCGGCACGGTCCATCTGGATCGGCCCGACTGCCCGACGGCGCTCGATATGGCGCTGCATGACGCTCCTTCCCCCGGCCTTTTTGACCCGCCGCGCTCCGATGTCCTAGCGTCGTCCTAGCAATCATGAGTTCCAGCCACAGGCCCTGGCCGGCTGGACAGCAACCCTCTCCCGTAGTGGGGTGCTCCAGGTGAAGATTGGGCCGCCGGGTCAAGTCCCCCGGTTGGCAAGTACGGCGTCGTGCGGTCCTCCGAGGGGTCTTGTCCCTGGAGGGACCGCCCAACGCTCAGCCCAGAACAGCGAGCGTGTCACCTGAAAGTCATTCCCACCTCGTCGCTGCCCCGTCGGCAGCGCGCCCTCCCTCGTCACGCCCCCCTGCAGTTCCGCGGTACCGCCGTGCCATCTCGAAGGACACACCCATGATCACCTCACGCAGGCTGCTCGCCGCCGCCGTCGTCCCCCTCCTCGCCCTGACCACCGCCTGCGGCCTCTCCGGCGGAGACGCCGCAGGTGGCTCCGAGACCGTCCGCATCGGCGTCGTCGGCGCCAGTGACCCCGAGTGGGCCGCGTTCACACAGGCCGCCGAGGACGAAGGCATCTCCGTGGAGATCGTCGACTTCGCCGAGTACACGCAGCCCAACCCCACGCTCTCCGAGGGCGAGCTGGACCTCAACCAGTTCCAGCACCTGGTGTACCTCGCGCGCTACAACGTCTCGAGCGAGTCCGACCTCGTGCCCGTCGGCTCCACCGCCATCTACCCGCTGGGCCTCTACTCCACCCAGTACGAGTCCGTCGAGGACATCCCCGACGGCGCCACCATCGCCATCCCCAACGACGAGTCGAACCTCGCGCGTGGCCTCCTCGTCGCGCAGTCGGCCGGTCTGTTGACCCTGCGCGACGGCGGCAGCGCGTTCTCCACGATCGACGACGTGATCGCCGACGAATCCCGCGTCACCGTCACCACGCTGGATGCCGCGCTCACCCCGACGTCGCTCCCTGACGTCGCAGCAGCCATCATCAACAACGATTTCGTGCAGGACGCCGGGCTCAGCTTCGATGACGCCATCGCGAAGGACGACCCGACGGACCCGGCGGCCGCAGCCTACGTCAACGTGTTCGCCTCCCAAAGCGGGGAGAAGGACAACGAGACCTACCAGCGCCTCGTCAGCATCTACCAGGACACGCAGGCCGTGCTCGACGACGTCCAGGAGACCTCGGGCGGGACGGCCGAGTTCGTGAAGGTGCCCGCCGAGGAGCTCCAGTCCACCCTCGAGCGCGTCGAGGAAGACACCCGCGCCCAGGGCTGACCGCTCCACCACCCTCCGACGGCCGGCCGCACCCCGGCCGGCCGTCGGCATGTCAGAAAGGCGACCATGCCGCTCATCGAACTGCGGAACGTCACCAAGAGCTTTCCCGCGGCCCGCCGGGGCGATCCCCCGGTCACCGCGATCGACGACGTCAGCCTGGACATCGAAGCCGGCGAGATCTTCGGCATCATCGGCTACTCGGGAGCGGGCAAGAGCACGCTCGTCCGCCTCATCAACGCCCTGGAGAGCACCACGTCGGGCGAGATCGTCGTCGACGGCCAGCAGGTCACCGGCGTCCCCGACCGCCGGCTGCGGAAACTGCGCCTCGACATCGGCATGATCTTCCAGCAGTTCAACCTCTTCAGCGCGAAGACGGTGTTCAACAACGTGGCGTACCCGCTGCGCGTGGCCGGCAGGAGCCGGGACGAGATCCAGGCCCGGGTCACCGAACTGCTCGCCTTCGTGGGCCTCGCCGACAAAGCCTCCGCCTACCCGGAGCAGCTCTCCGGCGGGCAGAAGCAGCGGGTGGGGATAGCCCGGGCACTGGCCACCTCGCCGAAGATCCTGCTCGCGGACGAGGCGACCTCCGCACTCGACCCCGAGACCACGCACGAGGTGCTCCGGCTCCTCCGACGCGTGAACGAGGACCTCGGCATCACGATCGTGGTCATCACGCACGAGATGGATGTCATCCAGACGCTGGCCACGAAGGTGGCTGTGATGGACCGGGGGCGCATCGTGGAGCAGGGAAACGTGTTCGACGTCTACTCTGACCCGCAGGAGGCCTCCTCACAGCGGTTCGTCTCCACCGTGGTGCGCGGCATCCCCGCTCCGGACGAACTCGCGGCGCTCCGCGAGCGCCACGCAGGGCGCATCGTGACCTTCTCCTTCCGCGACGGCGACGCCTCGCAGGCCTCCGTCTTCCTGGAACTGGCCTCCGCCGGCGTCGAGTTCGAACTGATCTACGGCGGCATCAACGACATCCGCGGCCGCGCCTTCGGACACCTCACACTCGCCCTCACCGGACCCGACGCCCAGGTGGACGCCGCGCTGGCCGGCCTCGCCGCTCGCACCACCGTGAAGGAGCTCTCCTGATGGACGACCTCATCCCACTGACGCCTCTTCTCTGGGAGGCCACGTACGAGACGCTCTACATCGTGGGACTCAGCCTGCTGTTCGGCGGGCTCGGCGGCCTGCTGCTGGGGCTCGGCCTCTACACCACGCGGGCCGGCAGCATCCTCGGGAACCGGCCCGTGTTCGGTGTTCTGAACCTGGTGGTCAACATCTTCCGGCCCATCCCGTTCATCATCTTCCTCGCGGCGGCGCAACCCCTGGCGCGCCTGGTGACGGGCACGGGTATCGGGAACAGCGCCATCATCTTCACGCTCTCCCTCGCGGCGGCCTTCGGGATCAGCCGCATCGTGGAGCAGAACCTCCTGACGGTCCAGCCCGGCGTCATCGAGGCGGCGCGATCGGTGGGAGCAGGCCGCCTACGGATCATCCTCACGATCCTCATCCCCGAGGCTCTCGGTCCGCTGATCCTCGGCTACACGTTCATCGTGGTGGCCCTTGTAGACATGTCGGCGGTCGCAGGCGTGGTGGGTGGCGGCGGGCTCGGAAACTTCGCCATCCAGTACGGCTACCGGCAGTTCAACCCGTGGGTCACCTGGGCTGCGGTCATCGTGATCATCATCCTGGTGCAGGCCGTGCAGTTCCTCGGCAACGGATTGGCGCGGAAGGCCCTGCGGCGCTGACGGGTGGGGCGGCTCGCGACAGCCGCCCCGGGGCGGATGCAGGACGTGGTACCGCGACCCTCACCGACCGACTCCGGAGAGTAGTGGCTAGTTCTCCTCCGGTTCGGCCGTGGGCGTGCCGAGGCTCCACGGCTCCTCGGGCTCCAGGGACTCCGCAGCCTGGACCGTGTCCACCTCCCACTGCTCGGAGGCCTCCGTCAGTGGATGGCGGACCGGATTCCGCTCGCCCGCATCGTTGAATTCCGGGTAGGGCAGCGGATCGTTCTCGGTGCTGGTCATTTCCCGATCCTACTCACCACCCCGTGACCTCCCCGTGGGGCGTCAGTCTGTTCCGCTCCGAAGTCCTGTGCTATCCGCGCGACAGGCCCGCGTGTGATCCTTTGTCGATGCGACCTCTGCGCTATTCGATCAACGTCTCGCTCGACGGCTGTGTCGACCACACGGCCGGCACCGTGGACGAGGAGACCCATCACCACGCGGCGCAGACCATCGCCCGCGCCGACGCCATCATCCTCGGCCGCACCACGTACGAGTTGATGGAGTTCTGGCGGACGGCTGAGGACCTGCCGCCCTGGATGAAGCCGTTCAAGGAGTCCATCAGCGCGGCCAAGAAGTACCTGGTGTCGAGTACCCGCGAACCGGACGGGTGGAACACCGAGTCGCTCACCGGCGACCCTGTCGAGGCGGTCAGGACGTTGAAGGAGCAACCGGGTGACGGGCTGTACGTCGGCGGCGTCACGCTGCCTCTCGCCCTCGCCGACGCGGGACTCATCGACGAGTACGAGTTCGTCGTGTCCCCGACGCTCGTCGGCCACGGGCCACGGCTCTTCGAGGGACTCGCCAAGCCGCTCGACCTGCGGCTCGTGGGGATCACCGACTTCGCCTCGGGGGTGCGGGCAGAACGCTACGTCCCGGTCGCCGGCTCGTCGTCGCCCGGGCAGTAGCGGTGCCGGCTTCCCCGGCTCGTACTCGAGCGGTGGCGCATCCGTTATCGGACAGCGAAATGGATCCATGCGTCCGCTGGAAGGTCGGGTCGCCCCGGCACGTCGCGATGCACCAGCTCCCAGCGATCATCATGCGCAGCGGCCACGGTCATCCAGAAGCGGGCAGCCGGGGCGTTCTTGTCCTGGAACGCCACTGACCACCGGCCCGGACTCTGCCCGATCACCAGATTCATGGCAGCTCGCCCAACTCCCGATCTCCGCGCGCCCTGGACGATGAAGAAGCTGCTGATGATGTGGTCGGCAGAATTGAGTCCGCGGACAACGGCCAGGCCGACGGGCGCGGCACCCAGCCGGACAAGGAAAGCTGCCCAGCCCGGCTCGCCCAACGCTGCGTCGAGACGTTCTTGACGGAACCGCCCGTGGTCATCGGGGAGCGCTCCGGTGAACGCCGACATGTCGTGTCGGAACATCGTCCAGAGCTGTTCGAGCACCGGACGATCGTCCTCGCCCGCAGCGACGACGGCGAGGGGTCTGTGAGAAGTGGTCATGAAAAAAGCCTCCACCCGGTGGGGTGAAGGCTCCGGACTGCAGTCTATCGCCCTCCGTCTACAGGTCCGCTTCGGAGCGGCCCTGCGGACGCCGTTCGGCCTCGTCACTGCTCTGCAGGTGATGTCGGAGCATGCTCGCCAGAGTCGACTGCTCCGCCGCGGACATGTCGATGACCCCGTTCTCGCTCATCACCGCTGCGAACTGCTGGTGGTCGTACGGCACTCCAGGCGGCAAGGGAGCCACGTGCCAGTGAACATGCGCGTTCCCCTGGCGACTGCCGAGACTCAGGACGTAGATGCGTTCAGTCGGCAAGGTGGCTGACAAAGCGCGCGCCACCTGATGGAGGACCCTCTGCACTGCGAGGTGATCGTCGACGCTTTGTGTCTCCCACCGCTCGACGTGGGCTTTCGGCGCCACGATCACGTAACCCACCAGCGTGGGGTATCTGGACAGGAATGCGATGGTCCGATCGTCGTCGAACAGCACGTCATGGACATAGTCGGGATGGCGCTGCACCGTCGCACACACGAAACACGGACCGGCCGAGACCCGCTGGTCGTACATCGCTCGATCAAAACTGCGTCGTTCCCTCATCCGTCGATTCTCCTTCAGCAGGGTGATCAGCATCGCGGATCACTGGCTACCCTTCAGTGTGGGCACACGGAACTTTCTGATCGAGGGCGGATCCGGGACCGGGAAGACGGCCGTCTGCGAGGAGTTGGCGAGAGGCGGCTACCACTCGATCCACGGTGACCGGGAGCTCGCCTACCAGGGCGACCCGCTGACAGGCGCACCAGCCACCGGGATCACGGGCACCGCCGCCCATGACCATTACGTGTGGGACGTGGCGAAGGTCAGAGCGCTCGCTGCGGATCAGCAGGCGGACGTGACCTTCTTCTGTAGCGGATCACGGAACGTCCGTTCCTTCCTCGATGTCTTCGACGGCGTGTTCGTTCTGCAGGTCGACGCCGACACCCTCGCGCACCGGTTGGATCAACATTCCGACGACGAGTGGGGAGGAGCTGGGCGTCACGCGGAGCGCGAGTTGATCATGCGCCTGAACGGCGACCGGGGAATCGTGTCCGGTTGGGACGTCGTGATCGACGCGACCGCGCCACTCGACGTCGTCGTAGACACCATCCTCACTCTGAGTGGGGCTCCACGAGTCCCGTGACAACCGTGGGCGCTCCTGGTCTTCCGCGGGAAGCAGTAGTACCGGAGCAGGGAATGTCGGAGAGCGGGCCGAGGCCCGTGCGGCGGCTCAGGACAGGATGAAGTTCCATGTCCCGGCGAGCACCGCCGCCGTCGCCGCGCCCGCAGCGATCACGAGCCCCACGGCGGCCACGACGGCGTCGAGCCGGGAGTAGGTGCTCTCCCGCGCCCAGGTGCGCGCCGCTCCGCCGAACCCGCGCGCCTCCATCGCCGTCGCGAGGCGTGTGGCGCGTCGGATGGCCTGCACGATCAGGCCGAACGACTGCCCCATCAGGTTCCGCGCCCGCGCCACGACCGAGCCGCCCGACCCGACGCCGCGTGCGTGCCGGGCGAGTCCGAGCGTCTCCCACTGCTCCACCAGCAGGCCGACGAGCCGGAGCGATGCCAGCCCGCCGAGGACGAAACGGTGCGGCAGGTGCAGCTTCTGGGCGAGGGCGTCGGCGAGGTCCGTGGGGTCGGTGGTGAGCAGGATGAAGATGCCCGGCAGCGCGAGCGCGAGCCCGCGCAACCCCACCGCGATCCCGGCCGCGACGGAGCCCTCGGTGAACAGGAACGGGCCGACGTCGAGCAGTACCCCGCCCGTCTTCTCCGCCAGCAGTGCGGTGCCGTACGCGCCGAGCGCGGCGGCGATCAGGAGCGGCCAGATGCGCCGCGCGAGCCCCACCACGCTGATGCCGAGCAGGGGCATGAGCAGCACCTCGGCGGTGAGGACGACGGCGGCGCTCACCCAGTCGATGCTCGCCAGGAGCACCAGCGTGATGACGGTCGCCGCGAACAGCTTCGACACCGGGTTGGCGCGCACGAGGGTGCGCCCGGTCAGGACGGGCGTCAGGGCGTCCGCACTCATGCGGCACGTCCCGGGGCGACGGCGGTCACCGCGCCACCAGCGTTCCGGTACCTGCCGCGATGTAGAGGGTGGCTCCGCCGAGCGCCGCCACGAACTCGGCGTCGTGCGTCACGGAGACCACGGCCACGCCGTCGTCGATCAGTTCACGCAGGAGCGTGACGAGTTCCGCCCAGGTGAGTGCGTCCTGGCCGAAGGTCGGCTCGTCGAGGATCAGCACGCGGGGCGCGGTGGCGAGCATCGTCGCGACGGAGAGGCGCCGCTTCTCACCGCCCGAGAGCGTGAACGGGTTGGCCTGCAGCAGATGCGTCAGGCGCAGCCGCTCGGCCAGACGATCGACCCTGCCCGACACGTCCGCGCCGCCCACGCGCTCCGGCCCGAACGCTAGTTCCTCCCCCACCGTCGGTGTCAGGAACTGGTGTTCGGGCTCCTGGAACACCGTGCCGATGCGCTCCACCAGCTGGGTGGATCGCCATCGGAACGGATCCTCTCCGGCGTCGCCGGCGAGTGCCGGGCCCGCTGTCACCGCTCCCCCGCGCGGCCGGAGCAGGCCGCCGAGGGTGAGTGCCGCCGTCGACTTCCCGGCACCGTTCGGCCCCGTGATGCCGAGGGCAGCCCCGGCGCTCACGGTGACGTCGAGCTCCGTCACCGCCGCCGGTCCCCGCTTGGTGCGGGCGACGGACAGGGAATGCGCCGTCAGCAGCGGCTCATCGAGTGAAGCGGCGCCCCGCGGCTGCGGCCCGCCCACCACCGGCCGGTGCCCGGGCACCCACACGCCGGCCGCGACGAGCCGGGCGCGCGTGGTGCGCTCGGCGAGCACGACGCCGGGAGGACCGTCCGCGAGCGCCCCACCGTCGGCGTCGAGCACGATCACGCGATCCACCACGTCCGCCCAGACCGCCACGCGGTGCTCGACGACCACGAGCGTGGCACCCGTGCGGTCGAGGACACGGACCACGGCGTCGCGGACCTCGAGGACTCCCTCGGGATCCAGGTTCGCGGTCGGCTCGTCGAGCAGGAGCAGCCCGGGCTCCATGGCGAGCACCGAGGCGAGGGCGAGCCGTTGCTTCTGGCCGCCGGAGAGCGCCGTGGTCGGGTGATCGAGCGGCAGGTCCAGTCCGACGGCGTCGAGGGCGCGGCTCACGCGCCGCCAGATCTCCTCCCGCGGGACGGCGAGGTTCTCGGCGGCGAAGGCCACTTCATCGCCGACACGCGCCAGGACCACCTGCGTCTCGGGATCCTGCAGCACGAGCCCGGCCCTCCCGCGGGCCGCAGCGGGGTGGGCGCCGTCGAGCGTCAGCTCACCTTCCTGCTCACCTTCGTCGTGCGCGCCGAGCAGCCCGGCGAGGCCGTGGAGCACGGTCGATTTGCCGGCTCCGGACGCCCCGAGGAGCAGCACACGCTCGCCCGGTGCGATGTCGAGATCGAGGTGACGGGCGGCGAACGCCTTCCGGCCCGCATGGCGCCACCCCCAGCCCCGGGCGCGGACGTACACCGCATCTGGGGCCGGCGTGTGCGCTGGTGTCACACGTCCGCCGTGCGGCCTGCGGCGAAAGCGGACAGGACGCCCGTCTTCGCGAGCCCGCGGAGGGCCAGCCAGCTGAGCAGACCGGCGATGACCACGCCCGAGATGCTCGCGAACACCACGTACATGAGCTTGAACTCGATGGTCCAGAGCGTGTTGTAGAGGATGTTCTCGCTGATCGAGAGGGCAAGGCCGGCGCCGAGGCCTGCGAGCAGGGCCACGGAGAGGTTCCACTTCCGGTAGGCGAACAGCAGGAACACGAGCTCTGCACCCGCGCCCTGGATGGCCCCCGAGAGCAGGGTCGCCATGCCCCACTGCGTGCCGATGAGGGCGGACACCGTGGCCGCGAGCACCTCGCAGTAGATGGCCGCGCCGGGCTTGCGGATGATCAGGCCGCCGAGCACTCCGGCGATCAGCCACCCGCCGGTGTAGAGGCCCGAGAGGGGCGGGAAGCCTGCCGTGAGCACGCTGATGCCGCTGTAACCGGCCGACCAGGCGGCGAAGACGACGCCGACGGCGACCGCGATGACCGAGGCCACCACGATGTCGACGACGCGCCACTGCCGGGTGGAGGGGGCTGCGCCGCTTCGCGACGTTGATCGGGACGTCGATGGGGATGTGGATGATGCCATGGTGCTTCCTCCTGAGGTACAGGAGGGGAGAGTGCCGGGCGAGCAGCGGATGCGGCAGCCGAGCACTCTGAGAACTCGACTCCCTTCGCCGGTACTAACCGGATCAGGTTCGAGGGTCTGCGGTGGTCCGCACTCTCAGCGCCCGATCCGGCGGCGTACCGCGGATCTGCGCTCCCCTGTCGTTTCGTTGCTAGAGCGTTCACGATCCTACACCTGACGTGCCGGCCGCTCGGCGGCAGAGTGCGCCCGCAGGATCAGTCGTCGTGGCGCTCTTCCAGGTCGGGTGAGCGGTGTAGTCACCGGCGCGGTGATCGTGTCACGTGCCCGCTCCGGAGCGGGAGCGCACGCGTCCCATCGCCGCGGAAGACCCGCTGCGACGCCGCAGGAGCCGGGCTAGGGTGGACGAAGGACGACGACAACTCAGAAGGAGAAATCATGGACGTTGTGTTCAAGCTGCTCGGTGTGGGACTCAGCGCGGGTGCGGGCTTCGTCGGCACCAAGCTCGTCGACTTCCTGTGGCAGAAGATCACCGGCGAGGCACCGCCCAAGAGCAAGGACGGGCTCGAGAACACGCTCCGCTCGGCCCTGATCTTCGCTGTCATCTCCGGCGCGGTGAGCACCATCATCCAGGTGCTGACGAACCGCTCCACCCAGCGGGCCATCAAGCGCTTCTCGAAGACCCGCGACCTCACCTGAGCTGGGGCCGCCGGGAACGGTGACCTGGTGCCGTCGGGAACGGCTGACGGGCGGCCATCGTCATCAGACGTCCCGGCGCTTCAGTTCTGGGCGCGCAGCTCCGGCATGACCGCCTGGAGGATGCGGTGCAGACTCATGCCGATGGCCGCTGCGGCACCGAAGGGGACGTCCCTGGACGACGCCTCGTAGGCCGCGAGTTCGAGGTCCTTGAGCGCTTGCTCGGCTGCCTCCAGCGTCTCGGCGTCGCTCTCCTCCACGGTCCAGAGGTCGAGTACATCGCCGACCGCCGTGAACGCCCGCTGCAGCGTCGGCCGGACGGACGCCGGTAGAGGACGCTCACGGGACGTCCCGTGCAGTGCGTCCTGCAGCATGTTCGTGATGTTGAAGGTGTGCGAGGCGACCACCTCGAGTACTTCGACCTGTCGATGGTCCCGCCGCAGGTCACGCGGGTGGCGGCGTCGCCGGACGTTGCCCTTCCGGCTCTCGTCCGCATACTGCAGCGCGTCCCGGGCATTCCGGGCCGAGGTCGTCAGGTCCTCCCGGTGCTGCGCCCACCGGGCATCGTCCGCCGCCCATTCCTCCTGCAGCGCCTCCCCCATCGCGCGCAGTTCTGCGGCAGCCGTCCGCCGCAGGCCGCTGATGCGCCCCACGGCGTCGTCGAGGTTCAGCGGAGGCAGGATGAGCGCGCTGACAGCCAGACCCACCCCTACTCCGACCACCGTCTGCACGAAGTAGCCGAGGGAGTAGCCGAGGTCCTCGTTGCCGATGACGAGAACGAAAAGGCCCGCCGACGCGATGCCGGAGCCGCCTCCCGCCGTTCGTCGGAGACTACCTGCGAGCAGCACACCCACTCCGACGACGAAGGCGATCGTCAGCCAGTTCGGCTCCGCGGCCCAGACGGCGATGTGGGCCAGCACGATCCCGATCGTGAGACCGGCCACCGTCTGGAGCCCCAGCTTCACCGTCCCGGCCACCGTCGGGTACATCGCGAGCAGGGCTCCCAGCGGTGCGTAGTAGGGGTAGTCCGACGGCGTACCGGGCAGGGCGAGGGCGATCGTCCAGGCGAGCGCGGCAGCGAGGGCCGCCTTGCCCGCCAGGAGGAGCTGCGGATTCACCACGGCTCCGCGCAGGCGGTCCCTCAGCTCGTCGTCGAAACGCGCAGCCAGGACTCGATGGGCCGTCGTTCTCCTTGTTCTGGCCATCTCCGCAGTATCGCACCCGCTCATGGCATCCGTTCGAGCCGATCCCGGTCCGGCGACCGGCCGTCATCTGCGTCCCGGACCGGTAACCCCAGCGCTGCGAGAACCCGCCGCGCCTGGGCCGACCGGGAGGGTTCCTCGAGCGTGATGAGCGCCTTCCAGAGCGCCCACCCGCGGCCGCGCTGCCATTCGGCGTCGCCCAACGCCAGCCGGGTACGGAACCGGTCCCGTGCAGGTGCGGCCAGCGAGGTCCAGGCAACCGCGAGGTCACAGGCGGGGTCGCCGACGCCACAGCAGCCGAAGTCGATGACCGCGCCCAGCCGCCCGTCACGCAGCAGGATGTTGCCGGGCGCAACGTCGCCGTGGAACCACCTCGGACCGCCGTCGTCCTCTGCCGCGAGCGCTGCCGCCCATTCCGCGAGCGCCGCCTCGGCGTCGACCCGCGGGCCGCTCCGCGCTGCCAGTCCTCCGACGGCAGCTCGCACCTCGCCGTCCAGGACCGCCAGGGGTGCGCCGCGGAGGGCGCTGTGCTCCCCGGGAGCAGGTCCTACGGGCGCCACTGCCCGTAGCTCCAGCAGGAAATCGGCGAGATCGTCGGCGACGGCGTCGGCGAGCGTGCTCCCCGACGCCGCCGGTGTACCCGGGATCCAGCGCCGCACCGACCATTCGAAGGGGTAGCCGCACCCCGGCCGGCCCACCGCGAGCACCTCGGGAACGGGAAGGCGGAGGGCGTCATGGAGAACAGGCAGCCAGCGCGCCTCCTTCCGCACCTGCGGCACGTACCCCGCGGCGGACGGCAGCCGGGCGACGAGCCCGGCGCCCACACGGAAACTCCGGTTGTCCCAGCCGTCCTCGTCGACCGGCCGCACGTCGAGCCCTGCCCAGTCGGGGAACTGTTCCGCGAGGAGGCTCCGCACGAGGTCGGCGTCGATCAGCAGGGCGTCGGAGGTCATGGCGGCACGCTAGCGGGAGATTCCCCGCGCGCGCCAGGGGATGCCGCGGGCCGCGACGCTCGCAGCAGGCGGGACCCGGGGCCCCGCAGCGCCCCGCCTAGGATGGCCGCATGGAACACGACGCCGCCCCGGTGCCCTGGGCGACCGCCCGGGCTGAGAACCGCGACAACTGGGACGACCGCGTGCCGCTCCACGAGGAGGCCTACGCACGCGATGCCTTCGACGACCCCGCACACCTCAGCGAAGTGGTTCGCGAGGACCTCGCCGCCCTGGCGCCGTTCCTGCCGGACGGCTCCGTGGCCGGGCTTGACGTCGGCCATCTCCAGTGCCACATCGGCACCGACACCCTCTCCCTGGTCCGCGCCGGTGCGCGGGTCACCGGCGTCGACTTCTCCGCTCCCGCCCTCCAGTCGGCGGCGCAGCTCGCGGACCGTCTCGGCCTCGAGGCCACCTGGGTCGAGACGGACGTCCTCGACGCGCGGGCCGCCGTCGTCGGCGAGTTCGACGTCGTCTACACGAGCATCGGGACGGTCACCTGGCTGCCCGACCTCGGGCGCTGGGCCCAGCAGGTCGCCGCGCTCCTCCGCGACGGCGGCACCTTCTTCATCCGCGACGGCCACCCCTCGCTGTACTCGATCGACGAGGACGCACCCGGGCTGGTCCTGCGGTACCCGTACTTCGGGAGCGGACCGCAGGTGTGGGACGAGGAGCACTCCTACGTGGGGGACGGGAAGCTCGCGCACTCCAGGACCTACCAGTGGGCGCACCCCCTCTCGGAGATCCTGACGTCCCTGATCGCGGCCGGCCTGCAGATCATGCACGTCGCCGAGGCGACCACGCTGCCGTGGCGCTTCTCCTCGCGCATGGTCGAGGTACCCGGCGGGTGGTCCTGGCCCGAGGGCGAGCGGGACCTCGTGCCCTGCACCTACACGATCGTGGCCCGGAAGCCGCCCTCGGCCTGACGCTTCGGGCCAGACCGTTTCCGTGGACCCGACCGCGACGGCGGGACATACTGGCCGCATGAGCACCCTCACCGCAGAGCAGATCCTCGACGCCGGCCTCGACGACTGGCGCCAGCTGGCCCAGGCCCTGCACGCCCGGTTCCGCACCGGCGACTTCACCACGGGCCTCGCCCTGGTCTCCGCGATTGGGGAGCTCGCGGACGAGGCCGACCACCACCCGGACATCTCCCTGACCTACCCGCACGTGGACATCACGCTCCTCAGTCACGACGCAGGCGGCGTGTCGGAGCGCGACGTGGACCTCGCCCGCCGCATCAGCGACCTCGCGAGCGAGCGCGGCATCACCGCCGACCCCGCCGCGCCGACCGTCGTGGAACTCGCGCTGGACACCGCGGACGTCGCCGCCGTCGGGCCCTTCTGGGCGGCACTGCTCACGGGCGACGCCGGAACCGTGGACGGCGACGACGTCGCCGACCCGACCGGTCGCGTACCCCTCCTCTGGTTCCAGCACACCGATGCGCACGAGACCACGCGGCAACGCTTCCACCTCGACGTCTGGGTGCCACACGACGTCGCGGAGGCGCGCATCGCGGCGGCCGTTACTGCGGGCGGCACCGTGGTCGACGACGCACAGGCCCCCTCGTTCACCGTCCTCGCGGATCCAGAGGGCAACCGCGCCTGCGTCTGCACGGCGCTGGAGCGCTGACGCTCCACGTCGGAAGGGCCGTGCGGGGCAGGCGCCCACGTCTCCTTATCCTATAGAATCTAGGAAACCCGACCGAGAGGAATCGCAATGACGCGACTGTTCAACACACCGGAGGACTTCGTCGACGAGATGCTCACGGGCTTCGTCGCAGCATCCTCCCGATGGGTCCAGCAGGTTCCCGGCGGTGTGGTCCGCTCCACGCGGTCGGGAACTCCCACCGTCTCCCTCGTCATCGGTGGCGGCAGCGGCCACTACCCGGCCTTCGGCGGTCTCGTGGGGCCGGGCCTCGCCCACGGCGCCGTCATGGGCAACCTCTTCGCCTCACCCTCCGCCCACCAGGTCCGCACCGTCACCCGCACGGCCGATCAGGGCCGCGGTGTCCTCCTCAGCTACGGCAACTACGCCGGCGACGTGCTGCACTTCGACGAGGCACAGGCGGAACTGCGCGAGGCCGGGATCGACGTCCGGACCGTGGTCGTCACGGACGACATCTTCAGCGCGCCCAAGGGCGAGGAGACCAAACGGCGCGGCATCGCCGGGGACCTCACGGTGTTCAAGGTGGCCGGCGCCGCGTGCGAGGAGGGCTACGACCTCGACGGCGTGGAGCGCGTGGCGCGCCTCGCGAACCACCGCACACGCTCGCTCGGCGTCGCCTTCGGCGGCTGCACCCTCCCCGGCGCCGACGCACCGCTCTTCGAGGTCCCGGCCGGACGCATGGCAGTCGGCCTCGGCATCCACGGTGAGCCCGGGATCGACGAGGTGGACGTCCCCACCGCCGCCGGTCTGGCGGAACTGTTCGTCGAGCGCCTCCTCGACGAGGTGCCCGAGGGCGTGGACCTCGCCGGAGCCCGCGTGGTGCCGCTCCTGAACGGCCTCGGCAGCGTGAAGTACGAGGAGCTGTTCGTCGTCTACGGCACGGTGCACCGCCTGCTCACCGAGCGCGGCCTCACCGTCGTGGACCCCGAGGTCGGCGAGCTGTGCACCAGCTTCGACATGGCCGGTTGCTCGCTGACGCTCCTGTGGCTCGACGACGAGCTGGAGCGGCTCTGGACCGCCCCCGCGGACACCCCCGGCTTCCGCCGTGGGCAGGTGGAGACGCAGGAACGCTTCGACGCCGTGGTGCAGGACGACGCCGAGGACACCGTGGGCAGCGCGTCACCGGAATCGCAGGCTGCCGCCTCGCTGATCGCCGCGGCGCTCGAGGCCGTGGCCGCCGTGATCGACGAGCACGCGGACCACCTCGGCCGGCTCGACCAGGTGGCGGGCGACGGCGATCACGGTATCGGCATGCAGCGCGGCTCCCACGCCGGACGCGACGCCGCGCGGGAGGCCGTGGCATCCGGAGCGGGAGCGGACACGACCCTCCGCCGCGCCGCGAACGCCTGGAGCGACCGCGCCGGAGGCACCTCGGGCGCCATCTGGGCCACGATGCTCAAGACGGCCGGCCAGGCACTCGGTGACGACGCCGCACCCGTACCCGCCGACGTCGTCCGCGCGGTCGAGGCGGGGCGCGACGCCGTCATGGCCTTCGGGAAGGCGTCGGTGGGCGACAAGACGATGATCGACGCGATCGTCCCGTTCGCCGAGGCGTTCGCGGCCCGCGTCGCCGACGGCGCGGACCTGCGCTCGGCCTGGACGGATGCCGCAGGAGTGGCCACGCAGGCCGCCGAGCGGACGTCGGAGCTGAAGGCGACGCTCGGGCGGGCGAGGGCCCACGGCGACAAGTCCGTGGGCACCGCGGACCCCGGTGCCGTCTCCTTCGCGCTGATCTGCACGGCGACGTCCATGCTCGACACGCCTGCCCGGACCTCTGCATCCTGACGTCCGCACCCTGACACCCGGACCGACGCCCCCACGACCACGAAAGAACCAGGAGAGACCATGGCACTCAGGATCATCATCGGCTGCGACGACGCCGGCTTCCAGTACAAGGAGATCCTCCGCGGGGACCTCGAGCAGAACGAGCTCGTGGAATCCGTGGTGGACATCGGGGTGGGCGCCGACGGGCACACCTCCTACCCGAAGATCGCCATCGAGGCCGCGGAGCGCGTGGCCCGGGGCGAGGCCGACCGCGCACTGCTGATCTGCGGCACCGGGATCGGCGTGGCGATCGCCGCGAACAAGGTCCAGGGCATCCGGGCCGCCACCGCGCACGACTCCTTCTCCGTGGAACGCTCCGTGCTCTCGAACGACTGCCAGGTGCTGTGCATGGGCCAGCGCGTCGTCGGCATCGAGGTGGCACGGCGCATGGCGCGCGAGTGGCTCACCTACACGTTCGACACCTCGAGCGCATCGAAGGCCAAGGTGGACGACATCTGCTCCTACGAGGGCGTGTAACCCCTCCATGCCTGCGACCCCGCGCTTCACCATCGGCTCGAGCCTGAAGATGTACTTCGGCCACCGGCGCCAGGTCGAGTGGACGCGGCAGGTGGCGGAGATCGCGGCGGTGCACCCGGCCGTGCTCGGTGACCTGGTGCAGCCGTTCGTCATCCCGACCTTCCCGTCCATCCCGGCCGTCCGCGACCTCGCCGCTCCGGCGGGGATGCTCGTGGGAGCGCAGGACGTCCACTGGGAGGAGGCAGGCGCCTTCACCGGCGAGGTGTCGGCGTCCGAGCTGGCCGAGCTCGGGATCTCCCTCGTGGAGATCGGCCACGCTGAGCGCCGGGCGATGTTCGGCGAGACGGACAGCACGGCGTCACGCAAGGTCCGGGCCGCCTTCCAGCACGGCCTGACCCCGGTGCTGTGCATCGGGGAACGGGACCGCGTGGACGCAGGGGACGAGGCCACCGCCGTCGAGCAGTGCCTGCGCCAGCTCGAGGCCTGCCTGGAGGACGCGCGGCACGCCGGCTCGCCGGGCGGCCTGATCGTCGCCTACGAACCGGTGTGGGCCATCGGCGCGCCGGATCCCGCACCCGATGACCACATCCGGGCGGTGACGAGCGCCCTGCGTGACCACGTGGCGGCGGATCCGCTCCTCGACGACGCCCGGGTGATCTACGGTGGAAGTGCCGGCCCGGGCCTGCTCACGCGTATCGCGGACTGCGTGGACGGCATGTTCCTCGGCCGGTTCGCGCACGATCCCGCGGCGTTCGAGGCGATCCTGGACGAGGCGTGGGAGGTAGGGGACACACGATGACGGCGAACATGATGGCCGACCCGCCCGTCGACCCGAGGGGCGACGACGGCGCGGAGGAGTTCCCCGGGATCGACCGGCGCGGCCTGCGGGACCGCGTCCACGACCGCATCCTCGACATCCTGCTCTCCAGTTCCATGGAGCCCGGCGCACGGCTGTCCATCGACACCCTCGCCAAGCAGTTGAAGGTCTCTCCCACCCCCGTGCGTGAGGCCATGGTGCAGCTCGAGCGGACGGGCCTCGTGACCCGCCAGGCGCTGAAGGGCTACCGCGTGGCGCCCCCGCTCGGCCGGGAGCAGCTCGACGAGCTCTTCGAGGCGCGCACCATGCTCGAGGTGGAGGCTGCCCGGCTCGCGACCCCGCGCGCGGCCTCCTTCCTCCCCGCACTGCGGCAAGCGCACGAGCACCACCACGAGATGGGCGAGCGCGTCACCGCCGCCATGATGAGCGGCTCCGTTCCCGTGCGCACCATCCACGACTACTTCGACGCCGACGCCGCGTTCCACACCGTGATCCTCGATGCCGCGGGCAACCGGTACCTCCGGGAGATGTACGGGAACCTGGGCGCCCTCACGCACCGCATGCGGCAGGCCGTGATCCGCGGTACCAACGACGTCGCGGAGGCCGCCACCGAGCACGCCGCGATCCTCGAGGCGTTCGTCGGCGGCGACGACGCGGCCCCGGTGAACGCGCTCAGGGCGCACATCGAGGGCGTCCGCAGCAGATCGCTGAACGACTCCGTCTGACAGGCCCATCCCTGATCGGGCCTTGCGGAGGGCTGCTGCGCCGTTTATATTTCCTATAGGATC
Source organism: Arthrobacter sp. TJ-266 (assembly GCF_058269115.1). Taxonomy (NCBI): domain Bacteria; kingdom Bacillati; phylum Actinomycetota; class Actinomycetes; order Micrococcales; family Micrococcaceae; genus Arthrobacter; species Arthrobacter sp. TJ-266. The sequence continues at coordinate 258,074 of NZ_JBZCNC010000001.1, read as the reverse complement.
TTTCATCCGGCGAACTCTCATGCAATGGAGCACTGACATGTCCCCGCAGCCCGCATTCACCGCGCAGGAGTGGCCCATCGCCACGTGCCTCCACGGGATCCCCACCGTCACACGCGAGGGGGTGGCACTGCACGACGCCGGCGCGGAGGTCTGGGACGAGATGTTCGCCGAGGTGGAGCGCGTGGGGTTCTCACTCGCCGAACTCGCCGACAGCCACGTGCGGCCCGCGGACCTCGAGCCCTCCCGCCGCGACGAGTTCCTCTCGATCACCGCCTCGCACGGCGTCCGGATCCCGTCAGTCCACCTGCAGCGCCAGAGCGTGATCATGCCCGGTCACGAGGAGAAGAACCTCGCCTACGCGCACCGCACCATCGACGCCGCCGCCGCGTGGGGCATGGAGGTCTTCTCCACCGGCCTGCACCAGCCCTTCAGCGATGCGCAGCGGAAGGCCCTGTGGTTCTGGACCGCCGAAGGCCCGAAGGACCCTGACGATCCCGAGCTCTTCGCGACCGCCGTCGCACGGCTCCGCGAACTCGGCAGGCACGCGGCCGACGTCGGGCTGAAGATGTCTCTGGAACTCTACGAGGACACCTACCTCGGCACCGGTGACAGCGCGGTGCGCCTGGTCGAGGAGATCGGCCTCGACAACGTGGGCATCAACCCCGACATCGCCAACCTCATCCGCCTGCACCGCCCCATCGAGGACTGGCGGGAGCTGCACGCCAAGCTCCTCCCCTACGCCAACTACTGGCACGTCAAGAACTACTCGCGGGACGAGGCGGCGGACGGATCCTGGGCCACCAGCGTCCCCACCTCCATGGAGGCCGGCCTCATCAACTACCGCCAGGTGATCCGCGACGCCGTGGACCTCGGCTTCGACGGCATCTTCCTCTGCGAGCACTACGGCGGGGACAGCCTCGGCAACTGCGCCACCAACCAGAAGTACATCCGCTCGCTGCTCCCCGGAGGGAAGACCACATGACGCAGGAACCAACCGGCCGGAGGATCGCCGTCGTCGGCTCCGGTTACATGGGCGGAGGGATCGCGCAGGTCCTGGCACTCGCGGGCCACACCGTCCGGATCGCCGACGTCAGCGCGGAGATCGCGGCGTCGAACCTCGAGCGGCTGCTCACCGAGGCCGACCAGTTCACCGCGGACGGCCTGTTCCCCGCGGATGCCCGGGCCCGCATCGAGGCGAACGTCTCGGCGGCGGAGTCCATCGAGGCCGCCGTCTCGGACGCCGAGTTCATCGAGGAGGCCGTGCCGGAACGCCTCGAGATCAAGCACGAGACGCTGCGGCGCATCTCCGCCGCCGCCCTGCCCGACGCCGTGATCGGCTCCAACACCTCGACCATCCTCATCGCCAGCCTGGCCGAGGCGGTCGAGCGGCCCGAGCGTTTCCTCGGCGTCCACTTCTCCAACCCGGCGCCGTTCATCCCCGGCGTCGAACTCATCCCGCACCCCGGCACCGCCGACTCCGTGCTGCCCATGGTCGAGGAGATCGTCGCGTCCACCGGCAAGGAGACCGCGCGGGTCAAGGACGCCACCGGCTTCGTGCTCAACCGCCTGCAGTACGCGCTGTTCCACGAGGCCACGCAGATCGTCGAGGAGGGCATCGCGACGGCGGACGACATCGACACGATCGTCCGCACGACGTTCGGGTTCCGCCTGCCGGTGTTCGGGCCCTTCGCGATCGCCGACATGGCCGGGCTCGACGTCTACTCGTTCTGCTACGCCTCGCTGCAGACCCGCTGGCCCGAACGTTTCGCGACCCCCGAGTCGCTGAAGAACCTCGTGGACGCCGGACACTTCGGGACGAAGACCGGCTCCGGGTACCTCGATGTGCCGGCCGATCGTACCGCCGAGCTCATCGCCTACCGCAACAGGGCCTACGTGGCCATCAAGAAGCTCATGGACGAGCTGGGCCCCGCGCCCATCCACTGACACCAGCCCCTCCACCCACCCCAGGAGACACCCATGGCATCTGCTTTCCCCGACTCACGGTCCGTCGTCCTCACGGGCGCGGCCTCGCCCCGAGGTATCGGCCGGGCGTCCGCGCACTACCTCGCCGGCCTCGGCTGGAACATCGGCATCATCGACCTCGACGCCGAAGCGGCTCAGTCCGTCGCCGAGGAGATCGCGGCGAAACACGGCGTGACGGCGGCGGGTGCCGGCGCCAACGTGGCCGACGAGCCCGCGGTCCGTGCGGCCTTCGACGAGCTCGAGGCGAAGCTGCCGCAGATGGTGGCCCTCGTGAACCTCGCCGGCGTCTCCAGCCCCGTGCCGTACCTCGAGGTCACTCCCGAGGAGTGGAACCGCGTCATGGGCATCAACATGAACGGCGTCCACTTCGCCACGCGGCGGGCCGTCGAGTCGATGGTCGGGAACGGCGTGGGCCGCGTGGTCAACCTGTCCTCGGTCTCCGCGCAGCGCGGCGGCGGTACCTTCTCGAAGACCGTGTACTCGGCCGCGAAGGCGGGCGTGATCGGCTTCACGCGGTCCGTGGCGCGGGAGCTGGGCGGGCAGGGCATCACGGTCAACGCCATCTCGCCCGGGCCCATCGACACCGACATCATGGGCGGCACGCTCACGGAGGAGCGGAAGACCGCCATGGCGGCCGACGGCGTCCTCCCCCGCATCGGGACGCCGCGCGACATCGCTGCGGCCATCGCCTATCTCATCAGCGAGGACGCCGGCTTCGTGACGGGGCAGACCCTGAACGTCGACGGCGGCCTCTACATGCACTGACATGCGCGACTGGTCGAAGTCCCGCCTTCTGTTCCTCGCCGTCGGGGTCGTCCTCGTCGGCATAGGTCTCTGGCTCATCGTGCCGTCCCTGGTCGGCTAGGAGTCAGCGCAGTCCTCCGCTCCACCCCACGCGTCACCACTTCCGAACAAGGAGAGCCCCATGTCCGCAACGGACGCGGTCAAAGACGACCTGGACAGCCCAGCGCTCGCCTCCGCCGTCAAGAAAGCAGCCCGGCACCTGATGCCGATGCTGATCATCCTGTACTTCGTCGCCTTCCTGGACCGCACCAACGTGGGCTACGCCGAGGATGCACTCGAGATGGACCGCGGTATCAGCGCCGGTGCGTTCGCCCTCGGCGCCGGCATCTTCTTCATCGGGTACGCGATCTTCGAGATCCCCTCCAATCTGCTCCTCAAGAAGTTCGGCGCCCGGTGGTGGCTCGCGCGTATCGCCATCACGTGGGGCATCGTGGCCTCGGCTTTCGCCTTCACCAGCGGCGACACCATGTTCATCGTGCTGCGGTTCCTCCTCGGCGTCACCGAGGCCGGGCTCTTCCCGGGCGTGATCATGTTCCTCTCCGAGTGGTTCCCCAACAAGGTCCGCGTGCAGATGTTCGCGCTGTTCTACCTCGCGCAGCCGTTCTCGCAGATGCTCGGCAACCCGATCTCCGGTGCGCTCATCTCCTTCGGTGACACCTACACCCCGTGGCGCGGCTGGCAGGTCATGTTCTTCACCGAGGGCATGATGGCGGTGGTCGCCGGCATAGCCGCCATCTTCTTCCTGATCGACAGTCCACAGAAGGCCAAGTGGCTGGATAAGGACGAGAAACGGGCGCTCCTGCGGGTCATGGAGGCGGAGGACGAAGTCCGGGCCAGCGACGGTCCGTCGGGCATCGTCCGCGCCATGGGCAACTGGAAGGTCTGGTACTTCACCATCATCTACTTCTGCCTGCAGGTGGCGGTCTACGGCACCACGTTCTACCTCCCGCAGCAGGTCAGGCGCATCATCAGCCCCGACGCCGAGTTCTGGCAGATCGGCCTGATCTCGGCCATCCCGTGGTTCGTGGGCCTCTTCGTCTGCTACTACGTGGGCAAGAACGCCACGACCATCCGGCGCCGTCGCGTCTGGGGCACCATGTTCTACGTGTCCACGGCCGTGGCGACCATCGGTGCCGCCCTCGCCGGGGAGGCGGGCATGCCGGTCCTCGCGATCGCCTTCCTGGTGGTCTCGGTCTCCAGCTTCCTGGCGTGCGGGCCCATCACGTGGTCCTACCCGACGGCGTTCCTGACGGGTACGGCCGCCGCGGCGGGCATCGGCCTCATCAACTCGCTGGGCAACCTCGGCGGCTTCGTGGCCCCGATCATGCGTACCGCCGTGGACCAGCGGTTCGTCACTGAAACGGGAATGTTCGGCACCATGTCCGTGGGTGTCTTCGCCTTCGTTGCGGCCGTGATGTTCATCCTCACCAAGCGCATGCGGTCGAAGTCGGACGCACTGCTCGAGGCCGAGGAAAAGGCCACGGCAACTCCGGGACATTGATGGCCGTCAACGAACAGTCCCTGCTCAAAGCCTTCCCCGCCGAGTACGCCGTCGCGGCGGCCGACGTCGCGGCGGCCGTCCGGCACGCACCGGACGGCCGACGCCGGGTGTTCGTGGTGCTCGACGACGACCCGACGGGCACGCAGTCGGTCGCCGACCTCCCGGTGCTCACGCAGTGGGAGGTCGGCGATTTCGCCTGGGCGTACCAGCAGGGCACCCCGGCGGTCTACGTCCTGACCAACACGCGGAGCCTCGACCCCGCGGAGGCCGCCACCCGTAACGAGGAGGTGGTGCGCGCGGCGCTCGCAGCGGCGGCGGACGTCCCGGCCTCGGGCCCCGCTCCCCTGCGGATCAGCTTCGTCAGCCGCAGCGACTCCACCCTGCGCGGCCACTTCCCGCTGGAGACGGACACCCTCGCGGCCACGCTGCGGGACGTCACCGGCGAGGAGGTCGACGGCGTGGTGGTGGTCCCGGCGTTCCCGGACGCCGGGCGGGTGACCATCGGCGGGACGCACTACGTCCGTGGCCCCGGCGCGGACCGCCTCACACCCTCAGCGGAGACGGAGTTCGCCTCGGACGCCAGCTTCGGATACCGCTCCTCCTACCTGCCGGACTATGTGGAGGAGAAGAGCGGCGGCCGCATCCCGGCGGACTCGGTGATCGTGCTCGACCTCGGGGTCATCCGGTCCGGAGGCACCGCGGAGGCGTCGTCGCGCGCCATCGCCGACGCCGTCGGGCACGCCCGCGCGGGAACGCCGATCGTCGCGGACATCGTGGCGGAGAACGATCTCCGCGCGCTCTCCCTCGGCCTCGACGAGGCGGAACGCCGCGGCTCCTCCCTGCTCTACCGGGTGGGCCCGCCGTTCATGCGGGCCCGCGCGGGCCAGGAGGTGCCGGCGGTCCTGACCGGTGCCGAGAGCTACGACCGGCCGGAGGGCTCCGCGGTCGGCGGGCTCGTCGTCGTCGGCTCGCACGTCGCCGTGACCACTCGGCAGCTCGAGGCACTGACCACGCGGCACCCGAACGCCGTCGTCGTCGAGATGGACGTCGCGCAGCTCCTCGACGCGCGCGCCGAGGCGCACCTGGACGCCGTGGTGTCCGCGGTGGTCGAAGCCCTCGCCGGGCGGGACGTCGTCCTGCACACGAGCCGCTCCCTCGTGAGGTCCCGGTCGCCGGAGGAGAGCCTGCGGATCGCACGCACGGTGTCCGCCGCCGTCGTCGACGCCGTGCGGCGCGTCCTCGCGCTCGCCCCGCCCCGCTTCGTCATCGCCAAGGGTGGCATCACGTCCTCGGACGTCGCCGCGCACGGGCTGCAGATCCGCCACGCCATGGTGCGCGGGCCCATGCTGCCCGGGATCGTCAGCCTGTGGGAGCCCGTGGGCGGGCCCGCGCAGGGCATACCCTTCGTGGTGTTCGCCGGTAACGTCGGAAACGACGACTCCCTCGTGGACGTGGTGCGGAAGCTCAGCGCCGCGTGGACGGACCTGCCCATCACCGAAGCATCGGACGGATCACATGACTGACTACGCGGTAACGGTTCTCGGCCTCGGCGCGATGGGGCTGCCCATGGCCACGCGGCTCGCGACGGGCGTCTCCGTGCGTGGGTTCGACATCGCGGAACCGCGCCTCGCACTCGCCCGTGAAGCCGGCATCCGCACGTTCTCGTCGGCGCGCGAGGCCACCGAGGGGACCGACGCCCTGCTGCTGGCGGTCCGCAACGCCGACCAGCTCGACGAGGTGCTGTTCGGCCCCGAGGGCGTGGCTCCCGCGCTGCGGCGCGGCGCCGTCGTGATCCTCACGAGCACCGTGGGCACCGACGCCGTCGCGAGTACCGTGCAGCGGCTCGCCGAGTACGGGGTCGCGCTCGTGGACGCGCCGCTCTCGGGCGGACCGAAGCGGGCGGGCGAGGGCGATCTGCTCATCGTGGTGGGCGCGGCACCCGAGGCACTCGACGCCGCGCGGCCCGCCCTCGAGCTGCTCGCCTCCACCCTGACCGTGGTGGGCGACCGCCCAGGCGACGGCCAGGCGATGAAGACCGTCAACCAGCTGCTGTGCGGCATCCACATCGCCGCAGCGGCAGAGGCCCTCGCCCTCGCCGACGCGCTCGGGCTCGACCGCGCCGCCACCCTCACCGCCCTCGAGGCGGGCGCCGCGGGGTCCTTCATGCTCTCCAACCGTGGCCCGCGGATGCTCGAGGCGTACGACGACGACGGCGCCGAGGTGCTGAGCCGCCTGGACATCTTCGTGAAGGACATGGGGATCGTCGGCCGTGCCACCCGCGCACACGGTCTCCCTGCGCCCCTCGCCGCGGCCGCCGAGCAGCTGTACCTCCTCGGGCAGGCCCAAGGACTGGCCGCGGAGGACGATTCCGCGATCATCCGGGTCGTCGCGCCGCAGCGCCGGGCGGACTGACGCCGGTTCGTCCGCGGGTCCGTAGCGCTCTTCGGACCTGCGGCTAGAGTTGCCGCGTGGATACCTCCTGGCTGCTCGTGCTCCTCGTCCTCGTGGTCCTGTTCGCGAGCATCAGCATCGTCGGTGCCCTGAACCGCATCCGCGACGCGAGCGAACGCAGCGCGGATCTCCTGGAGCGACACCTCGCGGACTCCGTGAGCCGCGACTCCTGACCGACGCTTCTCCGGAACTCAGCGAGGACGATCGCGCCCTCGACCGACTCCGTACAACGGTGAAGGGGACACACGGAGAGCCGCCGATGCGTCCCTCGTGTCCGGGCGATTACCGCCCCGGTGTGGGAACCGCCGGCTCGGGATCCCTGGTGAGCGTCAGGATCCCGTACCGCATGGCCCCGGTGCGGTACGCGAGGATCAGGCGGGGGATGCTCAGGAGGAACACGCGGTTTCGCCCCCGGACGGCGAGGCGCCGGGTCTCGCGATCGACGATCAGGACCTTCAGGAGGCGACGCGCGCAGATGCTCCACGTGCGCGCCACGCGAGCGCTGACGTCCTCGTAGCCGGTGACGGTGAACCCGGCAGCCACCGCCATCCGCTCGTAGTCCTCGCGCGTTCCCATCGAGGGGAGCCTCCCCTCGCGGCAGATCGGCTCGAGCAGATGGCGTACCTTCCATGGGCCGGCGCCCGTCTCCGCGAGCCAGGCACAGACGACGAAGCGCCCGCCCGGCGTCACCACGCGGTGGGCCTCGGCGAAGAACCGGGGCTTGTCCACCATGTGTTCGCTCGATTCGATCGCCCACGCCGCGTCTGCGCTCCCGTCGGGTAACCCGTTCGCCAGCCAATCGCGAACCTCGATGGTCACCCCGGGTACGGGCAGGGCATCCGCGAAACGGGCCTGCTCGGCGGAAAGCGTGAGGCCCGTGACGCGGATCCCGCGCGTCTCTGCGAGCCGCCGGGCGGTCGATCCGTAGCCGCAGCCGATGTCGACGCACGTGTCACCCGGCGAGAGCTCGAGCCTGTCCCCCACCGCGTCGCTCAGAGCGACGACGGCCTCGGCCGGCGTCTCGCGGCCGGTCGTCCACAGCCCGTGATGAACATGATCGCCCCAGACCCGCAGGTAGACGGGATCGAGTTCGTCGTAGTGGTCCGCGACAGCGACGGCGTCCTGGGAGGTGTCCGGAAGAATCACGCCCTCACAGTACGACGCCGGCCGTCCCCGGTCCACGCGGCCGACTCCTTCGGCGGTATCTCGGTCAGCCTCTCCGCGCCGCCTGGACGATCATGAGCGGTTCCTCCGCCGAGCCCGCGAACGCCGTGCCGTCCCAGTCGCCACTGACGGTGACGACGGCGAGACCCGCCCGGTCGAGGTCCGTTGTGATCTGCTGGAGGCTACGGAACTGCAGGCGTTGCTCGACGTCCACCACATGACCCGCGTCCACGAACTCGTTGTGGCACCGCATCATCACCACGCCGTCGTCGTCGGGAGGCGTGGTGCTGGTCGATTCCCGGAGCCGGCCCGCGACGGTACTGCGCTCGGTTCCGGGATCGTTCCATCCAGCCCACGCCCGCGCTCCCGGGTTCCGGGTCTCGAAGGCGAGCACGCCCTCACCGTCCAGCCCCCGGGCGATGTCCTGCAGCGCGGCGTGCCAGTCGTCGCCGATGATGTGCATCGCGACGTTCCCGGTCATCAGGATCAGATCGCTTCCCCGGGTGTCGATCAGCGCCGACGTGCCGAGCCGCCACTCGACGGCGTCGCCCCGGGGCCGTGAGCAGGCGTACGCGAGCATCGCCGCAGCGGGGTCGATGCCCACGACCGTCCGCCCCGGGGTCGCGAGGGTCACCGTCAGGAGGCCCGTCCCGCAGCCGAGGTCCGTGATGCGGGTCGCGCCGGTACTCGCCGCGAGCGAGCGGTAGTAGTCGTGGTCCCGTCCGTCCAGGTTGTCCGTGTCGTACAGCGCTGCCAGGAGGTCGTCGTCGTACTCGTCGTGGGCGGCGCTCACGGTGGAGGGCACTGCTACGCCGCGCCCTCGCGCGGGAAGACGCCGTCGAGGTAGGCGCCGAGCTCGCGGGGGCTGAAGGGCTTGGGCATGAAGTGATCAGATCCCGCGAGCAGGCACTGCTCCTGCGTGAGATGCGGAGGGCGAGCCGAGATGGTGAGGATGTGGGCGTCGGTCACCGCCCGCAGCTGCGAGCAGAGGTCGATCCCGTCGATGTCCGGGAGGTTCAGGTCGAGGGTGATGAGCGTGGGCTGCACCTGATCCACGAGGCTGCGGCCCTCGGCACCCGTCACGGCCTCGTGCGCCGTGAAGCCGTGGGAGCGGAGCACGATCACCAGGAGCTGACGGATGTCGGCGTCGTCCTCGACCACGACGGCAGCGCGATGCGCGCCGTCCTTCCGCACTACCGACTCCATGGTGTTCGCCCCTCGATCGCAGTCACCCTATCGCGCAGTGGGCTGTCGATCCACCGGAGCGACGCGTTAGAGCCCTCCGGCGAGCCACTCCGACAGGCGAGCGACCGGATACTTCCCCGCCGCCTTACCGTTCCGCGCGCGGCGGCAGGATCGCGACGCAATCTGCGCGAAGAGGTGTGAGGAGTGCTTCGGTGATGTCCTCGAGCTGGTGGGCCTGCGCGGGCGTCAGGCGGCTGAAGACGAGTGTCCGGACTTCTGCGACGTAGCCCGGTTCGATCTCATCGACGACACGCGCGCCCACGTCGGTGAGACGCGCGAGGACCTTCCGCGCGTCCCGGGGATCGATGCTGCGGACGACCAAGCCCCTCGCCTCGAGGCGAGCCACGATCCGCGAGAGATGGGACGGGGTGACGCCGGCGGTGGTTGCGAGGTGTGTCATGTGGGCCTCGCGTTCTTCGGTGAGTGAGAGCCGGCGCAGTACCTGGTAGTCGGCGTGACCCATCCCGGCGACACGTTCGAGATGGGTGTCCAGGGCGACCGGCAGCCACATCATGACCCCGATGAGCAGCGACCAGGCGCGGTCCTCCTGCGCGGGCAGTGCTTCCGGGGAATCCATCCCGCCATTCTAGCGACGCTTGCCATGGCAAGGACCCGGCCGTAGGGTTACTTTCCGTGGCAAGGAAATGTCGTACCCATCGACAGGAGACCCCATGCGCGCTGCACGCTTCCATCACTACGGCGATCCGGACGTCCTCGTCATCGAGGAGGCGGCCGAACCGCATGCCGTCGCGAACTCGGTGCGCATCAAGGTCCAGGCCGTGAGCGTGAACCCCATCGACTACCTGCTGCGCCAGGGCGTCATCCAGCATGTCCTACCGCTCCCACTCCCGGCCATACCGGGACGTGACGCCGTCGGGATCATCGATGAAGTGGGCGAGGGGGGGTGTCCGGCGCGTCCGTCGGCGATCTGGTGTTCGGGCTCGGCGGCGTCAGTGACACCACCGCGGAACTCGCGGTGCTGACGCGGCCAGTACGCGCCCCGTGTCGATCACGTCCTACCCGTCTCCTCCATCCGGCGCGCGCATGCGTTGGCGAAGAGCGGAGCAGGCAAGGTCGTGGTCACGCTGACGACCACGCCGGTGGACGTCACTGCCGTCCTCACTTCGCTCGAGGCCGAGTTCAGCAGGGTGAGCCTCGTGCTGAGGAACGCGATCGACGAGGTGGTCCGCGAACCCGGCTGCATCCGCTACGGGATCACCGAGGAGAGCGAAGGTCGCATCGTCCTCACCGAACACGGTGAGTCACTCACCGGGCTGCTGGCCGAGCCCATCCGGATCGTTCGTTCCGACCGGGCCGCGTAGCCCGATCAGCTGAACTGCACAGCGGCGAGGTCCTCCAGGGTCCTCCAGTACCTGGCGGCGACGTCGAGGTCCTGGGCGTCGTCGGGAACGACGGCGAAACCCGGTAGACCGCTCAGGCCGCGCAGCTGTTTCGGGCCGTAGTAGGCGCCACCGGCAGCCTGTGGTGAGGTGGCCGCGTAGAGCGCGGGAAGTGCCCCGATCCCAGGGTCCTGCCAGAGTGGCCGTACGTACCGGAAGCGCAGACCTTCCGGCGAATCGGGCCCCGGCCCGTCCAGGACGATGTTCGTGCGGCACACACCGGGATGCACGGCGATGCTGGTGATGCCCCAACCCGCGGCCTTGCTGCGGCGCTCACATTCGAAGGCCATGAGCAGCTGCCCGAGCTTCGTGTCGTCATACGCTCGCCCGTAGTCGTAGCTGTCGACCTTTTGGAGGTCGTCGAAATCGATGGAGCCGACCCGCGAACTCGACGTCCAGATGATGCGCGGCGCCTCGGCCTCCTGGAGAAGGGATCGCAGCCGGGCGGACAGCGCGAACGGCCCTCGTGCGTTGGTGGCGAAGACCCGTTCCAGGCCGTCCGCAGACTCTTCGCGGCCCCTGCGCCCCTGCACCCCTGCATTGTTGACGAGCACGTCGAGGCCCTGCCCGGACTCCTCCATGCGTCGGACGAAGAGGCTGACGGACCCCAGATCGGCGAGGTCGAGGGTCTCGGCGCGGATGATGGCCCCCGGGACCTCGGCGCGGATCCTGCGTGCGGCCTCCTCACCACGCTCGCGGTTGCGGGACGCGATCGTCACGTCCGCGCCGGCGGCGGCCAGTGCGAGCGCCTGGTGGTACCCGATCCCGCTCCTGCCCTCGTTCGGGTAGCCGTTGCCACCGGTGACGATCGCACGCCTGCCGACCATCGACGGCATGTCCTCGGCGGTCCAGTCGGGCAGCTCTGCGCCGGGGGCCGTGAGCCGGGCCGCCCCGAAGCCGACGGTGCCCGCCGCAGCTCCGATCCCCGCCATGGTGAGCAACGATCGGCGGGAGAGCTGGCGACGTCCAACGGTCGCGTCGGTGGCTTCGGTGCGGCGCTGTGCTGACGGTGTGGAGTCGGTTTTCATGATCGTGTCCTTCGGTGTGTGTCCGGGGTCGATCGGCGCAGGAACGCAGCGGCTACCGGAGAGTGATGGATTGGACGTGAGCGCTCACGAAGAGGCCGCGGTGAAGAGCGCACGGGGAGAAGGGCGCGCTGGCGCTCCTGAGTGAGTACGGGGAACGGCGACGACGTCGGGTGACGAGCCGCGGAGATCTGCTCCGCCGTCGACGGCGCTGGTGGTCCGACGGACCTGCTCGGGGAAGGCTAGGCGAGTGGCCCGACCGGCCGGCTGAGAGCGTTGATCAGGAAGCGCGAGACGATCTCGGCTTCCGCAGGTCCGATGACCTGCGACGCACTGTATCTGCGGAGCGCTGCCTGCATCACGCCCACCATGAGTGAACGGGTGAGAGCGGGGTCCTCCACCGGCGCGAACTCCCCTGCTTCGACACCCGCTCTGACGACGTCGATGATCAGATCGCCGATCTGATCCCGGAAGGGGATGACGGCGTCGGTCACGCGCTCCTGCCGGAGCGCCCGCTCGATCGTCTGCATCGCGATGAAGGCGCTCGTGCTCCGGGCGTGTTCGGTGAGCAGGACGATCACGATCTCGCGGAGGCGCTCGGCCGGCGTCATCGACGTGTCGTCGGCCCGCTGCGCCACCGCGTCGCCCACCTCTGCACTGCCGCGCCTCGCCGCCTCGACGAGCAAGGTGACGGTGTCGGGCGCGTAGTTGTAGACGGCGGTCCGGGCGATCCCCGACCGTTCGGCGACGTCGCGCATCGAGATGGTCTCGAAGGGGCGTTCGAGGATGAGTTCGTCGACGGCGTCGAGCAGCAGGCTCCAGGTGTGCAGCTTGTGTTCGGCGATCGTCGCCGCTGAGATCTTGGGCATTGATCTCCCCTCTCCGGTCCCTGCCAGGTGGGCATCGCGAGGGCATGGCCTTCGCTCGGTCGATGGTGCGCGCACCGTGCTAGACCCGCGTGAGGTCTCCCCTGGCGATCTTGACGATCGCGAACAGGGCAACGGGTACCACGCTGAAGATGTTGATGATCATCAGTGTCTCATTGAGAGCGGCCGCGTCCCATGGAGCGCCAGTGGGATCCAGGACCGTCTGTGGTCCGCCCCCGGCGATGAAGGTCGTCGTGGAGACGACGGCGAACATCGCGTAGGCCAGGACCGGCTGGAGGTAGGACACCGGCCGCAGGCGGCTCTCCGAACGGGCTGGGCGCCGGGTCTGACGAGCAGCGAGGATCAGGGTGAAGACCTGGAAGAAGGTCCACGTGACGAACCACCACCCCAGGTAGTTCGTGAAGGGGACGCCGAACACCCCTCCCCCGTCCTCCCAGACCCAGATGCCCCGGACGGTCGAGATCAGGGAGTCCGCTCCGACGTCGAACATCGTCATGACGGCACCGGAGAGCGCCGGGAGAGCGAGGACGTTGATCCGTCCGCCATGGGTGCGGAGGTCCAGGCGCTCGTCCGCACGGTCCAGCAGTGCGTTGGTCGTCATCCAGCTGACCCAGCCGATGCCGAAGTAGATGACCCCGATGATCACCGGGACGTAGAACAGCTGTGGCATGAGCGTGTAGTAGTAGTTCCCGAACGGGAACCCCGTGATGATGCTGAGGTTCTCCCAGGCGTTGCTGAGCACGAAGCAGATGGCGAAGAAGGCGAGGAGCAGCCGCCATCCGTACCGGCGGGAGCCCTGGACGACGGCCAGCGCCAGAGCGCTCAGCGAGACGGCCTGAGCAGCCGCGGGCAGCCCGGCCAGCGGGATGATGACGGCGGCAGCAGCAGCCGCCGCCACTGCGCACCATCCGAGGAGTCGACGGACCCTCCCCTCTGATGGTCTGCCAGCGTCTCTCGCCGCTGGCCGGAGTACGTCGGTCGCTGGTTCATGGACTGGTTCGTGGACTGATGCATGCATCGGGATCGTCTCCTCGAGGGGGTGTGCAAGTTATTGACATGTTGTCAGGAAGATAATTACATAGTGTCATGAAGAAGAACAAGAGCCTCCGGACGGCAGCACGTTCCGGGACGGACGCCGGGCGTGACTCTGCCGAAAGTGTCAGCACGAGGACGATCGCCGCCCTCCTGGGTGCCGCCTACACGTGCACGGTGCTGTGGGTGACGCTGCGGCCGATCCCCTGGGCGGCTGCCGGCTCCGAGGGAAACCGGGGGATCCTGGACGCGGGAGCGTGGGTCGACGGGCCGGGATGGACCGAAGGCCGGCCGGTGGAAGTCCTCCTCAACGTCCTGATGTTCGTGCCCGTCGGGATCTCGGGAGGTCTGCTCGTCCGGGGTGTGACCGCTCTGATAGGCCCGTTGGTACTCACCGTCGTCATCGAGCTGGTGCAGATCCCACTCGACCGGATCTCCCATCCTCGTGATCTCGCCGCCAACGCAGTAGGCGCGATCGTCGGACTGATCGTGGTGATGATCCTCCGTCGTCGGCGGGGGCTCCGACGCAGCGCCCTGCAGCCACACCGCGGACCGGCGCCCGTTTCCGAGGGGTGGCCCGAGGGGTGGTCTGACAGACCGTGGATAACCGGTGACGGACACGGTAGACAGAAGGCTTCAGCCGAGGAGGCACAGCATGATCGATCGTGAGGGTCTGAGCTCGTTCCTGCGTCATCGCCGAGAATCATTGCAGCCCGAGGACGTCGGCATGGTGCGGGGTCAGCGGCGGCGGACGAACGGCCTCCGCCGGGAGGAGGTGGCAGCGCTGTGTCATATGTCGAGCGACTACTACGCCCGGATGGAACGTGGCACCGGGCCCCACCCGTCGGAGCAGATGATCGCCTCGATCGCCCAGGGGCTCCACCTGACCCTCGGTGAGCGTGATCATCTGTTCCGCCTCGCCGGGCACACCCCACCTCACAGGGGCACCGACAGTGAGTTCGTGAGCCCCGGGCTGCTCCGGATCCTCGACCGGCTCACGGACACCCCTGCGGAGATCATCACCGAGGTCGGGGACACGCTCCGGCAGACTCCGCTTGGCAAGGCTCTCTTCGGAGACGCATCGCAGCGCAGCGGACCCGGTCGGAGCATCGGGTACCGGTGGTTCACCGACTCCACGGCCAGGGACGCCTACCCACCCGAGGAACGCGACCGGCTGTCCCGCGTCTACGCCTCGGGGCTGCGTCAGCTCGTGGCACTGCGCGGCCCGGGCTCGCGGGCAGCCGAACTCGCCGCGCTCCTCCAGGACGACGCCGGCTTCCGCAGCGTCTGGGACACCCAGGAGATCGGCGTGCAACCACCCGAGATCAAGCGCTTCCACCACCCCTCGGTGGGCCGACTGGATCTGAACTGCCAGACCCTGCTGGATCCGGATCAGTCCCACCGTCTCCTTGTCTACACCGCCGTACCCGGCAGTGACAGCCACGAGAAACTGCAGCTGCTGGCCGTGCTCGGCTCGCAGGTCGTCACGTCCTGATCACCGACGCGTCGGCATCCGCTGTCCGGTTATCCGTGGATCGGCAGGTCCTTCATGTGGCGGAGCAACCGGTGAATCATCGGAGCAGGAACCGGATCCGGTGACCCACCCCTCGAACGAAGGAACGTCCCATGCCTCGCACCCATGACATCACCCTCCCCGACCTGACCGGGAAACTCGCCGTCGTCACCGGAGCGAGCGACGGCATCGGCACCGTCATCGCGACCCGCCTCGCCGGTGCCGGCGCGGAGGTCATCATGCCCGTCCGCAACCAGACCAAGGGCGACGCCGCAGCACAGCGCATCCGCGCCGCGATCGACGGCGCGAAGGTCAGCACCCGATCGATGGACCTGTCCTCGCTGAGCTCCGTCACCTCCCTCGTGGCCACGCTCGTTTCCGAGGGGCGCCCCATCAACATCCTGATCAACAACGCCGGCGTCATGCAGCCGCCCACCCGCCAGGTGACCCGCGACGGCTTCGAGTTGCAGTGGGGCACGAACCACCTCGGCCATGTCGCGCTCACCCTGGGCCTGCTGCCGCTCCTGCGCGAGGGCCGGGCCCGGGTCACCCACCAGACCAGCGTCGCCGCCCGGAAGGGTGAGATGGCCTGGGACGACCTGAACCACGAGCGGAACTACGACGTCATGAAGGCATACCTCGGATCCAAGATCGCCGTCGGCCTGTTCGCCCGCGAACTCGACGCCAGGAGCCGCACCCACGGCTGGGGTATCAGCAGCAACCTCGCACACCCCGGCGTCTCACCGACGAACCTCCTCGCGGCACAGCCCGGCATGGGGCGCGACAGGACACCCGCGTCGCGCCGCCTGATCGGACTCCTCTCCCGCATCGGCATCGCCGGCACCCCCGAGAGTGCCGCTCTGCCGGCTCTCATGGCCGCGACCGACCCCGAATACGGAGGGGACCAGTTCTTCGGTCCCCACCGCACCATCGGTGGGGCACCTTCTGTCCAGGAATTCTGGGCGCCCCTTCGTAACATGGACGATGCCCGCCGCCTCTGGGAGGTATCAGAGCAGCTCGTCGGGACACGGGCGAGTCACTGAGCTCCCGAGGCGGTGACGCGCAGGCGCCTAGGAGGCGGTGGTGCGGCGCCGCACGAGGTAGGTCCCGCCGGCCGCTGCAGCCAGGACGAGCCCGCCTCCGAGAGCCATGAGCCCGGCGTCGTTCGAGGACGGCTCGACCACCGCGCCGGTCGCGGCACCGCCGGACGGCACGGCACCCATCTGCGTCTTCACGAGGGTTCCGCACAGCGCCGGGGCCGTGGCGCCGAGGGGAAGAGCCGCGGCGGGCTCGGGGGTGAGGTCGCTGCGGCTGTTGAACACCTCGGGGGTGGTCGGGGTGGTGGCGGGGGGCTCTTGTGGTGCTGACGCGGTGTTCGCCGTCGAGCGGCACAGCCCCCCGGATCGGCACTCCCGCGTTCCTGCCGCGGTACGCCCTCGTCGGCTTCATGGTGCGTCGCGCTCAGCAGACGCGGCCACCGCGATACCGGGCGGGTCACTCGCTTTACAGGCGGCGCTCCACCCGTGTAGGGGAGCGCACTACGCGGTCGCGCACCGCGGGCACGACGACGGTGATCAGGTGGCGCCGGTCCGCGGCCCGTCCGTCGGCGGCGCCGACGAGCGTCCGCCGTCGTCGTCCGGGCCGCGGTCCTTGCCGTCGTCGTCCGTGCCGCTAGGGACCGTGCCGCTGCGGTCCGCACGGCGATGGTCCTCGCCGTGCGGGTCCGCGACCGCGCGCGCGACGACGTCGTCGAGCTCGTCGAGGGTGAGGAGGTCGCGGCGGAGGTGCCGCGTCCGGTAGCCGGCGCGCCCCACCATGTGCGCGGACACCGGGCTGACGAGCAACTGGAACACCCAGCAGAGCACGAGTACGGGTACCAGGAGCCAGCTGCCGGACTCGACGGCGAGCGCGAGGAGCAGCAGGAGGAGTCCGAGCACCTGCGGCTTGGTGGCCGCGTGCATGCGGGAGAGCAGGTCGGGGAAGCGGACCAGGCCGATGCCTGCGGCGAGGGACATGGAGGCCCCCGAGATGAGGAGCGCGGCGACGACGACGTCCTGGAGCATGGCGCTACTTCCTGTCCGTCACGAAGCGGGCCATCGTCACGGAACCGATGAACCCGATCAGGGACACCACGACGAGCAGGATCAGGTTGTCCAGGTGCCTGTTCACCACCATGTTCAGCACCAGGGCGCCGCCGATGATCGCGAGGACGACGTCGAGCGCGAGCACGCGGTCGAGGATGGACGGTCCGCGGGCCACGCGGTAGAGCGCGAGCCCCGCCGCGACGGCGAGGATGATGCCGGCCACGAGCGCGACGACGCTCATGCGCCCCCCTCCTCTCGCTGCAGCGCCTCGAGGTCCGCGCGCGTGCCCATGATCCGGATGAGCCAGGCCTCGGTGGCGCGGACGTCGCGGCGCACCACGTCGGCGTCGGCCGCGCTCGTCACGTTGAGACAGTGCAGGTAGAGCGTGGAGGTGGAGCGGTCCACCTCCAGCACGGAGGATCCGGGGATGAGCGAGAGCGCGTGCCCCGTGGCGGTGACGAGGAAGTCGGAGTGGCTGCGGAGCTCCACGGCGACGACGGCGTTCCGCAACCTCGGCCCGCGGGCAACGGCGAGCCAGATCACCTGCAGGCTGGCGACCACCAGCTGGGCGAGGAAGCGTCCCACGAAGGCGAGCGCCAGGAGCACGTTGAACCGGCCGGTGAGTTCGACGGGCGGCAGGTAGAACACGTTGACGACCACGTAGGCGATCACCGCTCCGAAGAGCAGGGTGCCGGGGCTGAAGTCCTGCCAGAGCGCTCCCCACACGAGGACGAGCCAGATGACGAGGGGGAGCTCGGTGATGAGGGGGATCCGCTGGCGGGTCATTCGTCCGCCCCCGGTCCGAGCACGGCCTCGATGTAGGGGGTGCGGTCCAGCATCTCCTGCGCGGCCGCGTCGCTGAGGGCGAAGAGCGGCCCGGCCAGGACCGTGAGGGAGAGCCCGAGCACCACCAGGCCGATCGTGGGACCGGTCATGGTGCGCGGCAGCAGGGTCACGGGGTCCTTGCCGGCGAACCGCCCGCTGTCCTCGCCGGTGACGTGGCGTGAGGTGCCGATCATGGAGCCGTCCGCCTTGCTCGCGAGGAGGATGGGGTCCGGCTCGTCGGCGTCGGCCGGGCTCCGCCAGAACGCCCTGTTCCAGACCCGCGCCATGACCAGCAGCGTCAGGAGGCTCGTTGCCACCCCGCCGGCCACGAGCGCATACGCCAGCGGCGTGCCGAGGTCCACGCCGGCCTGGATCAGCCCGAGTTTCCCGAGGAAGCCCGAGAACGGCGGGATGCCCGCGAGGTTCATGGCCGGCAGGAAGAAGAGGATGCCGAGCAGCGGTGAGAGCCTCGCGAGGCCGCCGAGCCTGTCCACGTTGGCGGTGCCGCCCCGCCGCTCGATCAGCCCCGTGACGAGGAAGAGGCTCGTCTGCACGATGATGTGGTGCGCCACGTAGTAGACGGTGGCGCCCAGGCCGATCCGCGTGGAGACGGCCAGCCCGAACACCATGTAGCCGATGTGGCTGACGAGGGTGAAGGAAAGCAGCCGCTTGAGGTCGGACTGCGCGAGCGCCCCGAGGATCCCCACGATCATGGTCAGGAGCGCCACGACCATGAGCAGGGAGTTGATGCGGTCGCCCGGGAACAGGAGCGTCTCGACGCGCACCATCGCGTACACGCCCACCTTCGTGAGCAGGCCGGCGAACACCGCCGTCACGGGAGCCGGCGCCGTCGGGTAGGAGTCGGGAAGCCAGAACGAGAGCGGGAACACCGCTGCCTTGATCCCGAACGCCACGAGCAGCATGAGGTGCAGCACCATCTGCGTGGCCGGATCCACGCTCTCGAGCTTCACCGCGAGGTCCGCGAGGTTCACGGTGCCCGTGGCCCCGTAGATCATGCCGATCGCGATGAGGAACAGCATCGAGGACACCACGCTGACCACCACGTAGGTGACGCCCGCGCGGATGCGCGGCGCCGATCCGCCGAGGGTCATGAGCACGTAGCTCGCGGTGAGGAGGATCTCGAAGCCCACGTACAGGTTGAACAGGTCACCCGTCAGGAACGCGTTGGAGACCCCTGCCACGAGGATCAGGTAGGTGGGGTGGAAGATCGAGACCGGTCCATCCTCGTCGCCGTCGGCCATGCCCTGCCCTGCCGCGTAGATCAGCACCGCGAGGCTCACCGCCGAGGAGACCACGAGCATGAGCGCGGAGAACTGGTCCACCACGAGCACGATCCCGAAGGGCGGCGCCCACCCGCCGAGCGCCACCGCGTGCGTTCCGGTCGCGGGCGCACCGAGGAGCATGACCACCTCGAGGATCAGGGTCACCGAGAGCGTGGAGATGCTCACAGTGCGCTGCGCGCGCGAGTGGCGCAGCAGCAGGAACGTCACGGCCGCGCCGAGGAACGGCAGGACGACGGCCAGCGGCGCGAGATCGGCGGCGATCACGGAGTGCCGCTGTCGTCGCGCTCGTCGCGGTCGTTCCCCGCGTAGGTGCGCGGGTGGTGGTCGGACACCGATTCGAGGAAGTCGGACGGAGCGGCCGCCACATCGGCGTCGTCCTCGTAGTCGTAGCTCGACTGGTCGGCCACGCGCAGGTCCTCGGGATCGTCCTGGACGTCGTCCTTGCGCCCGAGCACCCAGGAGCGGTAGATGATGCCGAGCATGAACGCCGTGACGGCGAAGGTGATGACGATCGCCGTGAGGATCAGTGCCTGCGGGAGGCTGTCCGTGTACTCGGCCTCCGGCGTGCCGGCCGCGTAGAGCGGCGACCGCCCGCCACCACCGCTCATCGCGAGGATCAGGATGTTGGCGCCGTTGCCCATGAGGATCAGGCCGAGCAGCACGCGCGTCAGGCTCCTCTCGAGCAGGAGGTAGATCCCGGCCGCGAAGAACACGCCCATGAGGACGATCAGCGTGACGTTGACCGTCATCGCCTCACTCCCTCGGTGGCGGGCGGCACCAGGGCATCGGCGCCGGCGTCCTCCTCGACGGGGTCCTCGTCCTCGCTGCGCTCGTCGATCTCGGACCCGAGGCTCCGGAGGACGTCCAGCACCAGGCCGACGACGATCACGTACACGCCGATGTCGAACACCGTGGAGGTCACGAACTTCACGTCGCCGATGATCGGCAGCCAGAACTCGAGGATGTAGCTCTCGAGGACGGCGCCCCCGACCACGAGCGGCGCGAGCGCGGTGAGCGTGACGATCGCGAGACCGGCACCGAGGAGCACCCCGGCGCTCACCGGGCTCGCCTCGGCGAGCTCGAAGCGCCCGCCCGCGAGGTAGCGCACGGCCAGGGCGAGGCCCGCCAGGAGGCCTCCCGCGAACCCGCCGCCCGGCAGGTTGTGGCCGGCGATGAGCAGGTAGACCGAGAGCATGATGATGGTGTGGAACAGCAGGCGCGTGACCACCTCGAAGATGATGGAGCGCCGCTCGGGCGCGAGGGTGCGGCCTGCCACGAGCCACGGGTCACGGGAGACGTCGGCGAAGCGCGCCGCCAGCCGACGCGCGGCGTCCTGCCTGCCCCCGGCGTTAAGCGGCTCCTGGCCACGGTCCACCGAGCCGTCCTCGACGCCGTCGGCCCGCTTCCGCCGGTCGTTCCGGCCGCGCACGAAGATGAGGCTCGCCACCCCGGTGGCCGCGATCACGAGCACGGTGATCTCCCCGAAGGTGTCCCAGGCCCTGATGTCCACGAGCAGCACGTTGACGGCGTTCGCCCCGCCGCCGACGTCGTACGCCAGCCGGGGGTAGGCGAGCGAGATCGGCTCGGCGCTGCGGGAGGCCATCGCGGACATGGCGATCACCGCCATGACGGTGCCGAACGCGATCCCGAGGCCGGCACGGAGCAGGCGGTGCCGGCTCTCCGCCCGGCTCCAGAGGCGCGCCGGCAGCGATCGCAGGGCCAGCACGAAGGCCACGAGCACGATCGTCTCGACCAGCAGCTGGGTGAGCGCGAGGTCCGGCGCCCCGTGCAGGGCGTAGAGCACCACCATGCCGTACCCGGTGACACCGACCATGAGCACGGCCATGAACCGCTTGGCCGCACGCAGCGCTGCGAGGATCCCGACCACTATCACGACCGCCACGACCATCTGGGCCGGCGACTCGGCCACCTGGAGGTCCGTGGGCAGGGGCGCGTCGAACAGGATGAGCGCCGTCAGCGGCGTGAGGATCGCGGTCACGAGGATCACGAAGAGGTAGAAGGCCAGGGAACCGCGCTGCGTGCGTCCCGTGATCCACACGGCGACGTCGTCGAGCACGCCGATCCCCGAGCGGTAGACCACCTCGGAGTCACGAACCGCCGGCACGCGGTCCTGGAGCCGGCCGAAGGGCGTGCGGGCAGCGTGGAGGGCGAATCCACCGGCGAGCGTGAGGACCGAGAGGAACAGGGGCAGGGAGAAGCCGTGCCACAGGGCGAGGTGCGGGGCGTCGCCGTCGGACGGGAAGAGCGCCGCGTACGGCTGGACGGCGGCGTCCAGCGGTACGGGCCACAGGCCGAACACCACCGTGGCGACCGCGAGGACGGCCGGAGCGAGCACGAAGGAGGTACGGATCTGCCCCAACGGGGTCTGGCGCACGCCGTGCTTGAGCGCGAAGGCGCCCCAGACGAAGCGCGCGCTGTACGCCACCGTGAGCATGGACCCGAGGACGATCCCGCCGAGCAGGAGCGTCCCCGTGACGCCCTCCTCCGCACGGTGCACGAACGCCTCGTAGACCGATTCCTTCGCCACGAACCCGAACAGCGGCGGCACCCCGGCCATGGAGCCCGCGGCAACGAGCGCGACGGCGAAGAGCAGGGGCGACGTCGCTCCCACGCCGGAGAGCACGCGGAGATCGCGCGTGCCCGCCTGATGATCGATGATGCCGACCACCAGGAACAGCATGGCCTTGAAGAACCCGTGCGCCAGCAGCAGACCCAGCCCCGCGACCGCGCCGTCGCGCCCGCCGAGACCGGTGACCATCACGAGGAAGCCGAGCTGGCTCACCGTCCCGTAGGCGAGGACCAGCTTGAGGTCGTGCTGCCGCAGCGCCCGCCAGCCGCCGATCAGCATGGTCGCCATGCCGAGCACCATGATCACCGGGTACCAGAAGGCGGTCTCGCCGAACCCCGGGGCGAAGCGGGCCACCAGGAAGACGCCGGCCTTCACCATCGCGGCGGCGTGCAGGTACGCGCTCACCGGGGTCGGCGCAGCCATGGCACCCGGCAGCCAGAAGTGGAAGGGCACGAGCGCGGACTTCGTGATCGCCCCGACGAGCACCAGCGCGATCGCGACGTCGATCACGGTGCCACGCGCCGTCAGAGCCTCTGCGTCGGCGAGGATCGTCGAGATCCGGTAGGTCCCGGCGGTCTCCCCCAGCATCACGAGGCCCACGAGCATCGCGAGCCCGCCGAACGTGGTGACGATCAGGGCCTGGAGCGCTGAGCGCCGTGCCGAGAGCCGCGTCCTCGAGTACCCGATCAGCAGGTAGGAGAGGATCGTGGTGAGCTCCCAGAAGATGAACATGAGGATCAGGTCGTCCGCCGTCACGAGCCCCACCATGGCTGCCGCGAACGCCAGGAGCTGCGCCCCGAAGGCGCCGATGTCGTGGTCCTCGCTCGTGAAGTAGCGAGCGCAGTAGAGGAGCACGAGCGCACCGACGCCGAGGATCAGGATGCACAGGACGGCGGCGAGGGCGTCCAGCCGGAAGGCGAACTCGAGGCCGAGGCTGGGCACCCACGGCACGGTCACCGACGGCGGACCGTCCGCCCGGTCGCCGGGGATCTCCTGCGGCGCGGCGAGGACCGCGGGAAGCTGCACCATGAGCCAGACGAAGGCCGCCGCGGGGGCTGCGGCGAGGACGAAGAACGCGGAACGTCCGAGGCGGGCGAAGAGCAGGGGCGCCGCGAGTGCCACGGTGAACATGGCGATCAGTACGGCGAACATGGTGTCTCGATCTTCCGCTGGAGGGACGGTCGGGCTCCTTCCATCCTAGTCGGGCGGAAAGTTGAAGCTTCCACCACTCCCCTCGCGCGACGCGACGTGAAGGCGGTCATCGCACTGCGCCGCGGCGCTAGCATGCACTCATGAGCACTCACCCGCCGCTGCCGCAGCCCGCGGAGGCCCCGGCCCCTGCGCCCACCGTCGGCTCGGGTAGGATCTTCAGCCGTCCGGTCCTCGCCTGGGCCTCGTGGGACTGGGGATCGGCCGCGTTCAACGCCATCATGACCACCTTCGTGTTCACGGTGTACCTCACGTCGGAGGCCTTCGGCGGGGAGGAACGCGCCTCGCAGGTCCTCGGATGGGGCCTCGCCGCGGCGGGCCTGCTGATCGCCCTCCTGGCGCCCGTGACCGGGCAGCGCTCCGACCGCGGCGGGCGGCGGAAGCTCTGGCTCGGTGTCAACACCCTGGTGGTCGTGATCCTGACGGCGCTGTGTTTCTTCGTGTTCCCGGGGCCCGGCTTCCTCATCCTCGGCGTGGCCCTGATCGCCGCGGCGAACCTCTTCTTCGAGTTCGCAGGCGTCAACTACAACGCCATGCTGACGCAGATCTCCATCCCCGGGACGGTGGGCCGTGTGAGCGGCTTCGGCTGGGCCATGGGCTACGTGGGCGGGATCGTGGCGCTCGTCGTGGTGCTCGTGGTATTCATCCAGCCGGTGGTCGACTGGGCCGGAGCCTCGAGTGAGAACGGGCTGAACATCCGGCTCGTCGCCGTGTTCTCCGCACTCTGGTTCGCCGCGTTCGCCGTCCCCGTGATGTTCGCGGTGCCCGAGGTGCGGCGTCGCTCGGAGGCGACGAAGCTCGGGTTCCTGGCGTCCTACGGCCTGCTCGTGCGGCGCGTGAAGGTGATCTACCGGGAGAGCCCGCACACCATCTACTTCCTGCTGGCCAGCGCCATCTTCCGTGACGGCCTCGCCGCGGTCTTCACGTTCGGTGGCATCCTCGCCGCCGGGGCCTTCGGCTTCTCCGCGAGCATGGTGATCGTCTTCGCGATCGCCGCGAACGTGATCGCCGCGATCGGCGCAGTGGTCGGCGGGTACCTGGACGACCGCGTGGGGCCCAAGCGCGTCATCATCGGCGCTCTCGTGGGCCTGCTCGTCGCCGGGACGGCCATCCTCGTCCTCGGCACCGGGACGTACTCCTTCATCGGCATGGAGTGGACGTCGGACACCACGTTCTGGGTCTTCGGCCTGATGCTCACCCTGTTCGTGGGACCCGCGCAGGCATCCTCGCGTGCCTACCTCGCACGCCTCGCTCCGGTGGGCGACGAAGCCGAGCTGTTCGGGCTGTACGCCACGACCGGGCGCGCCGTCAGCTTCCTCGCCCCCACGCTGTTCGCGCTGTGCATCGGGATCTTCGGCTCGCAGCTCTACGGCGTGATCGGCATCCTCGTGGTGCTGCTCGCAGGACTGCTCGTGCTGCTGCCGGTGCGGCCGCCCGCACGCGTGACCCGCGCCGTCGTGCCGGAGGCCTGACGTTGCAGCGGCCGCCCGCTTCCACGGACCGCCTTCGTTATCGGCTTTCGCCACCCGCACCGCGTGTCGGGAAGGAACACGCCGGAGGACCGGGCATTCGGAGTCGAGAAGGGACAACGATGGGGGCGCCCCGCCGACTCTCCCGCCGATTCCTCCCGGGGAGCTCTCGCTAGATGCCGGTGCGGTGGAAGTTCAGGTGGCTGCGGGAGGCCGTGGGACCCCGCTGGCCCTGGTAGCGGTTGCCGTACTCGCCGGAGCCGTAGGGGTGTTCGGCCGGTGAGGTGAGCTTGAAGAAGCAGAGCTGCCCGATCTTCGAGCCGGGCCACAGCTTGATCGGCAAGGTCGCCATGTTCGAGAGCTCGAGGGTCACGTGCCCGGAGAAGCCGGGGTCGATGAACCCCGCCGTCGAGTGCGTGAGGAGGCCGAGGCGACCGAGCGAGGACTTCCCCTCGAGGCGCGCGGCGACGTCGTCGGGCAGGGTCACGGTCTCGTAGGTGGAGCCGAGCACGAACTCGCCGGGGTGCAGGATGAACGGCTCGTCCGGTGCAACCTCGACGAGACGCGTGAGGTCCGGCTGGTCCTCGGCCGGGTCGATGTGCGCGTACTTGTGGTTGTCGAAGAGCCGGAAGTAGCGGTCTATCCGCACGTCGACGCTCGAGGGCTGCACCATCGTGGGGTCGAGCGGGTCGAGGACGATTCGCCCGGCGTCGAGTTCCGCCCGGATGTCGCGGTCTGAGATCAGCACCGTCCAAAACTACCAGCCGGGCGTCAGCGGCCTATCTCCGTGCGGACGGCGAAGAGCTCCGGGAAGAACGTGAGCTCGAGGGCACGCTGCAGGAAGCCGACGCCGGATGATCCGCCCGTTCCCGTCTTGAAGCCGATGGTCCGCGCCACCGTCTTCAGGTGCCGGAAACGCCACAGCTGGAAGTTGTCCTCGAGGTCCACGAGCTCCTCGCACGCCTCGTAGATGTCCCAGTGACCGGCGGCATCCTCGTAGACCTCCTTGTAGAGGGCCACGAGGGCGGGCTCGAACGCGTGGGCCAGCGTGACGTCCCTCGTGAGCAGACTCTCGGGGACCGCGTAGCCGCGCCGGGCGAGCAGCGCGATGAACTCGTCGTAGATGCTGCTCTGGCCGAGGAGCTCCGTCAGCAGTGCCTGCGCGGCGGGGTCGGCGTCGAACACCTGGATCATTGCGGCGTTCTTGTTGCCGAGGAGGAACTCCACGGCGCGGTACTGGTAGGACTGGAAACCGCTCGAGGACCCCAGCTCGCCGCGGAACTCGGCGTACTCGGACGGCGTGAGCGTCGCGAGCACCGACCACTGTTCGGTGAGGGAGCGCTGGATGTGCTTGATCCGCGCGATCCCCTTCATGGCCGATCGCAGGTCGTCACCCTGAAGGTGCAGCCGCACGGCCCGCAGTTCGTGCAGCACCAGTTTCAGCCACAGCTCCGAGGTCTGGTGCTGGATGATGAACAGCATCTCGTCATGGTGCTCCGGCGTGCTCACCGGATGCTGCGCGTCCAGCAGCTTGTGCAGTTCCAGGTACCCGCCGTAGCTCATCTTGTCCGAGAAGTCCCGCTCGATGCCCTGCTCGAGGTCCCGGGTGTTCCGCTCCACCGTCATGGGCAGAAGCCTACGTGCCGCCCGAATGTCCGAGCCCGGGTCTACCTTGGGGACCAGTCGAAGGAGGCACCATGAACCCCGCCCGTACCGCCCGTCCCGCCCGCTGCGGCATCGTCCCGCCGCACCTGCTCTCGCGCCTCGCCGGCCTCCGGGATCCACGGCTGTCCGTCGCGTCCCGCGCCGCCCGACACGCTCTGCTCGAGCTGGATCCGCTCGTCGCGGAACGCTCCGACAGGCTGCGTGCCCCCGTGCGCAGCGGCAGCTCGGTGGTCGCGGGCACCCTCACCCGGCGCATCCACGACGCCGGTGGCCGCGAGGAACTGCCGGGAGCGCTCGTGCGGGCGGAGGGCGCCCCACCCACGGGCGACGTCGCCGCGGACGAGGCGTACGACGGCCTCGGCGCAACGTACCGGCTCTTCAGCGAGGTGTACGGCCGCTCCTCGATCGACGGCGCCGGCAAGGCGCTCGACGCCACCGTCCACTACGGCGCCAACTACGACAACGCGTTCTGGGACGGCGAGCGCATGGTGTTCGGGGACGGCGACGGCGAGATCTTCGGTCGGTTCACGGCGTCCCTCACCGTGATCAGCCACGAGCTCACCCACGGATTCACCCAGTACTCCACCAACCTGGAGTACCAGGGGCAGTCGGGCGCCCTCAACGAGTCGCTCTCGGACGTCTTCGGCGTGCTCGTGGAGCAGCGGGAGCTGGACCAGGACGCCGGAGCGGCCGGCTGGTTCGTCGGCGCGGGGATCTTCACGGAGGAGGTGCAGGGCTCGGCTCTGCGCTCACTGAAGGCACCGGGAACGGCGTACGACGACGACGTGCTCGGCAAGGACCCCCAGCCCGGGACCATGGCCGACTACGTGGAGACGACCGCCGACAACGGCGGCGTCCACATCAACTCGGGTATCCCCAACCACGCCTTCTACCTCGCCGCCACGTCGCTCGGGGGCCGGGCGTGGGAGGGCGTGGGGCAGGTCTGGTACGACACCGTGATGAGCGGCGACGTCCCCAGCGACTGCGACTTTCCCACCTTCGCCCGGGCCACGACCGCGGCTGCGACGAAGCGCTTCGGACAGGACAGCGCCGAGGCGGGCGCCGTCGCCGGGGCCTGGTCAGAGGTGGGTGTGATGGCGTGAGGATCGAGATCACGCGCTCGGGCGGATTCGCCGGACTGACCCGCACCTGGACGCTCGAGGTGAGCCGCACCGAGGCCGAGCAGCGGTGGCTGCCCCTCGCCGCCGAGGCGGATGCGGCGGTCGGCGGCGCGGGAGCCGAAGCAGGTTCGTCAGGTGCTCCGGGCCTCACGGGTTCGTCGGGCGGTGCGGACAGCAGTGAGGGCCAGGGCATCTCCGGCCCGACGACCGGAGGCCGCGGAGCCTCTCCCGGGCAGCAGCGCGACCGCTTCACCTACCGCATCGCCATCGGCTACACGGAGGTGTACCTCGCGGAGAGCGCACTCGCCGACCCCTGGCGGGAGCTGATCGCGCGTGCTCGAGCCGCGACTCCGGCCCGCCCGGCGGTCGACGGCGACCCTGCAGGCACGACGACGGGCGGCCGAGCCTCGCAGCCGGAAGCGACGGACCCGGGCGCGGCGGATCCGAGCGCTGCTGGTTCGGACGCGGCTCCTTCGGACGCGGCTCGTTCGGACGCCGCTGGTTCGGACGCCGCTGGTTCGGACGCGACGGATGCGGGCGCGACGGATACGGGCGCAGGGAAGCCGGTAGCCCCGGAGCCGGCGTCGACGGACGGCGGAGCGGAGGGCCGGAGCGCGACGCCCGGCTCACCTCCGCCGTCGAAGCTGTGACCGTGGCCGCGCTGGTCGTCGAAGCCGCTTCATCCGACGCCGCCTCGAAGGAGGCGTCGTCGTGATCGGGCAGGTCGTACGGCGCTCCCGGGGCCGCCGGGCCCGGAGCGCCACGCGAACTGTTGTAAGGTGATGGAGCGGTTCCACCGCATGCGGGCGTAGCTCAATGGTAGAGCGCTAGCTTCCCAAGCTCGATACGCGGGTTCGATTCCCGTCGCCCGCTCTTCTCCTCCCCGGCCGGCACCTCGGTGTGCCCAAGGCCACCCTCCCCGGCCCGTTCTGCGCACGGCGGCGGCAGTACCCTTGAAGCGATGATTCGCACGATGTTCGCCTCCAAGATCCACCGCGCCACGGTGACCCACGCCGACCTCCACTACGTCGGCTCCGTCACCGTGGATCTCGACCTGCTCGAGGCCGCGAACATCCTGCCCGGCGAGCTCGTCTCGATCGTGGACATCACCAATGGGGCCCGGCTCGAGACGTACACCATCGCCGGCGAGCGCGGTTCCGGCGTCATCGGCATCAACGGGGCCGCAGCCCACCTCGTCCACCGGAGCGACCTCGTCATCCTCATCACCTACGTGCAGCTCACCGACGCCGAGGCCCGCAGCTTCGTCCCCACGGTGGTGCACGTCGACGCCCACAACCGCGTCGTGCAGCTCGGCTCGGACCCCGCCGAGGCGGTCACCGGCGACGTCGCCCGCCCTCCCCACGCCCTGGACAACAGCGCCCTCCCCCGCTGACCCGCTGCTCGTCCGGGCCCGATCCGGGCAGGATTTCCTGCCCCTCACATCGCACGTCCTGGGCGTCCACGACTCGTTGCAGGATTGGAAGCACACTTCCTAGCGCAACCGTCCGTGAAGGCATATGGTCACAAAACGAAGGTTGCTCAGGCCGTCGGCCCCCTCGGCCGGCAGTCGGGCTGTCTACAAGGATGTGGAGGCTCGGTAGGAATGCGGATGAGACGAAGGACGCGCGAAAGCGCGAAGAACCGCCCGAAGGCCGCCGCCCTGGCGGGCCTGTTGATGGGAACACTGGCGATGAGCGGGTGCGGTCCCGCCGAGGCGGACAACGCCCTCACCTGGTACATCAATCCGGACGCCGGGGGCCAGGCCGCCATTGCCCAGAAATGCACCGACGAGTCCGGTGGCCGCTACACCATCGAGACCTCCCTGCTCCCGAGTGACGCCGCCTCGCAGCGCGAGCAGCTCGCCCGGCGCCTCGCCGCGGGTGACTCCTCGCTCGACATCATGAGCCTCGACCCGCCGTTCATCCCCGAACTCGCGGAGCCCGGCTTCCTCGCGCCCGTGCCCGACGACGTCGCGCAGGGCACGTCGGAGAACGTGGTGGAGGGTGCGCTCGCGGGCGCCACCTGGAAGGACGAACTCGTGACCGTCCCGTTCTGGGCGAACACGCAGATCCTCTGGTACCGGAAGTCGGTGGCCGAAGCCGCGGGTCTCGACATGACGCAGCCCGTCACGTGGGACCAGATCATCGACGCTGCGCAGACCCAGGAGAAGGTCCTCGGGGTGCAGGGCGCGCAGGCCGAATCCATGACGGTGTGGGTGAACGCACTCATCGCATCGGCCGGCGGATCCATCATCGTGGACCCCGAGGCCACCGCCGACACCATCGAACTGGGTCTCGACTCCGAGGCCGGTGTCGCTGCGGCGGAGGTCGTGTCCCGGATCGGCCGGGACGGGCTGGGCGGCCCCGGGTTGCCCACGCAGACCGAGAACACCTCCCTGACGCAGTTCCAGGGCGATTCCGGCTCCTTCATGGTGAACTACCCGTTCGTCTGGCCCGCCACCACGGGTGCCGTGGAGGCAGGAACGCTCGATGCCGCGGTGCTGGATGACATCGGCTGGGGAATCTTCCCGCGCATGTCCGAGGATCAGGAGGCCGCTCCCCCGCTGGGCGGCATCAACCTCGGCGTCGGCGCGGAGAGCGACAACCCGGAGCTCGCCTACGAGGCCATCCAGTGCATCGTCTCGGTCGAGAACCAGTCGGAGTACTTCGTGACCAACGGCAACCCGCCGTCCAACACCGAGGCCTACGAGGACCCGCGCATCGCGGAGACGTTCCCCATGGCCGAGACCATCAGGGACTCGCTGCAGGTGGCGGCTCCCCGGCCCCAGACCCCGTTCTACAACGAGGTGTCCACCGGCATCCAGCAGACCTGGGCGCCGCCCGCCGCCGTCGACCCGGAGACCACCCCGGGCACGTCGAGCGACTTCATCACATCGGTCCTCAGAGGGGAGAAACTCCTGTGACCTCCGCAATTCCCGCCCGGACGACGACGGCGTCGTCGGCAGAAGCTGGCCCACACCTCGAGCGCGACACCGGCGAGAAGAAGGGGCGCAAGGCACCCAAGCAGTACAGCGACCGCGTGCGCGCGGAGCGGCGTCTCGGCTGGATACTCGCCGGACCGGCGTTCGCGATCATGCTGCTCGTGACGCTCTACCCGATCGTCCAGGCCATCTACGAGTCGCTCTTCCGATTCCGACTGACGGCGCCCGGGGAGCGCGAGTTCATCGGTCTCGAGAACTACCTCGTGATCCTCTCCGACGGCGTCTGGTGGGCGGACTTCACGCGCACCGTGCTGATCACCATCGTCACCGTCGCCGTCGAACTGGTGCTCGGCTTCGCCCTCGCGCTGGTGATGCACAAGGCCCTGAAGTCGGTGCGCGGGCTCCTCCGCACCGCCATCCTCGTGCCCTACGGCATCATCACCGTCGTCTCCGCCTTCGCCTGGTTCTACGCCTTCGACATCGACTCCGGCTACATCAACAACTGGTTCGGCTGGCTGCCCGGCATCGACGAGAACACCAACTGGTTCGCGGAGCCCGGGACCTCGCTGTTCGTGATCATGGCCTCCGAGATCTGGAAGACCACGCCCTTCATCTCGCTGCTCCTCCTCGCCGGCCTCGCGCAGGTGCCGGACGAGCTGAGCGACGCCGCGAAGGTGGACGGCGCCACGTGGTGGGAGCAGATGCGCAAGGTGATCATCCCCAACATGAAGGCCGCGATCATGGTCGCCGTGCTCTTCCGGGCCCTCGACGCCTTCAGGATCTTCGACAACGTGTTCATCATGACCAACGGGGCGAACGGCACCGAGGTCCTCTCGCTGCTCGCCTACCGCCAATCGATCAGCAGGCTCGAGATCGGGCTCGGCTCCGCCGTCTCCGTGCTCCTGTTCGTCTGTGTGCTCATCATCTGCTTCATCGCGATCAAGCTGTTCAAGGTCGATCTCGCGGGAACGCAGGGAGGGAAGTAATGACCAGCACCAAGAGCAAGCTGCTCTGGGCACTCGCCACCGTCCTCGTCCTCGTCTACGCGCTCTTCCCCGTGCTCTCCATCCTCGCCACGTCGTTCAAGTCACCGAGCGACCTCACGAGCGGGAAGTTCCTGCCGTCGTCGGGCACGGCCACCACCGGCAACTACGAGCAGATCCTGGTCGGGGACGCGCAGGGGTTGTTCCTCTCGGCCCTGCGCAACTCGATCGGCATCTCGCTGATCGCCACGTTCATCGCCGTCGTGCTGGCCACGCTGTGTGCCTACGCGATCGCCCGGCTGGACTTCCCGGGCAAGAAGCTCGTGCTCACCACGGCACTCGCGGTCTCGATCTTCCCGGTCATCTCGATCGTGACGCCGCTGTTCAACCTGTGGCGCACCATCGGGCTGTACGACACGTGGCTCGGCCTGATCATCCCGTACCTCTCGCTGACCCTCCCGATATCCATCTGGACCCTCGCCGCGTTCTTCCGGCAGATTCCCTGGGAGCTGGAGCAGGCCGCGCAGGTGGACGGCGCCACGACGTGGCAGGCGTTCCGGAAGGCCATCGTGCCGCTCGCGATGCCCGGCGTCTTCACGACGGCGATCATCGCGTTCTTCATCGCCTGGAACGACTTCGTGTACGGCATCTCGCTCACCTCCACGGAGGCCGCCCGGCCGGTTCCGGCAGCGCTGGCCTTCTTCACCGGGGCCTCGCAGTTCGAGGCTCCCACCGGGGCCATCTCGGCGGCGGCGATCATCGTCACCATCCCTGTGGTCCTCCTCGTCCTCCTCTTCCAACGCCAGATCGTCTCCGGCCTGACCTCGGGCGCCGTCAAGGGCTGACGCCCGACGTGTTCACGTAAAGGATCAACACCATGGCTTCCATCACCCTGAATCACCTGGTCAAGAAGTACGGTGACGGCTTCCCCGCCGTCAACGACATCAGCATCGACATCGCCGACGGCGAATTCATCATCCTCGTGGGGCCCTCCGGCTGCGGTAAGTCCACACTGCTCCGCATGATCGTGGGCCTCGAGGACATCACCGAGGGCGATCTCCTGATCGACGGCAAGCGAGCCAATGACAAGGCTCCCCGCGACCGCAACCTCGCGATGGTGTTCCAGAACTACGCGCTGTACCCGCACCTCACCGTGTTCGAGAACATCGCGTTCCCGCTGCGCCTCGCCAAGGGCAAGCACACCGAGGACCAGGTGAAGAAGCTCGTCACCGAGGCGGCTGCGACGCTGGAACTCACCGACCACCTGCAGCGCAAACCCGCCAACCTCTCCGGCGGTCAGCGGCAGCGCGTCGCAATGGGCCGCGCGATCGTCCGGCAGGCGGACGCCTTCCTGTTCGACGAGCCGCTCTCCAACCTCGACGCCAAGCTCCGCGGCCAGATGCGCTCGGAGATCTCGCAGATGCAGCGTCGCCTCGGCGTCACCTCCGTGTACGTGACCCACGACCAGACCGAGGCCATGACCCTCGGTGACCGCGTGGCCGTGCTGAAGAAGGGTGAGCTCCAGCAGATCGCCTCGCCGCGGGAGTTGTACGAACAGCCCGTCAACCTGTTCGTCGCCGGTTTCATCGGCTCGCCGTCGATGAACTTCCTGCCCGCGACGCTCGACGGGAACATCCTGCGGACCGCCCTCGGCGATCTCGAGATTCCTGCCGAGAAGGCCCAGAAGGCGGCGGGCAAGAAAGTCGTCCTCGTCGGCGTCCGGCCCGAGTTCTTCGAGGACGCCAAGCTCGTCGAGGACCACAAGCGGGTGCACGGCTCCACGTTCCACGCCACACTCACGCACACCGAGTGGCTCGGCAACGAGCAGTACGGCTACATCAACTTCGACCCGGCGCCGGAGATGCGCGAGCTGCTCAACAGTCTCGCCCGCGACATGGATGCGGACGAGCTCCGCCCGCAGGTCGTCGTCACGCTCGACGCCGCCAGCCGCATCCGCGGCGGACGTGAGGCCGAGATCTGGCTCGACACCCGCAAGCTCCACCTGTTCGACGCCGAGAGCGGTGACAACCTGACGCGCGACGTCGAGGCGGGCGCCCAGCTCACACGCGAGGCCGGCGAGGACCGCGAGGAGGAGATTGCGACGGCGCAGGGTTCGAACGGCGGCTTCGGTGGCGGCGGTTCGAACGGTCAGACGGCCGACACCGGCCACACGGGCACCGGTCACTCCGGCGGTGCCACCGCGGCAGGCGGAAACCACTCCGCCTGACCGCTCCACGGCGCCCCTCCGGCGTCGAGGTTCAGCACGTCCACAGCAGGGCCGGCACCCGGCGAGGGCGCCGGCCCTGCTGTGTAGTCTGACCCTATGGTCGAACACGACGCCGCAGCCCAGGTCGCCGCCATCACCGCCGGGTACGTCTTCGAGGGGCCCACCCTGCACCTCGGAGCCGCCCTGGTGGACGGAACGCTACACCCCGGCGCGCAGGTCGGTCTGCCGCTGGCCATGATGAACCGCCACGGGCTGATCGCCGGGGCCACCGGCACGGGCAAGACCGTCACCCTGCAGGTCATGGCCGAGCAGCTCTCCGCACACGGCGTCCCGGTGTTCCTCTCCGACATCAAGGGCGACCTCACGGGCCTCGCCGCCGCGGGCACGGCGACGGACAGGCTCACCAAACGCACCTCGAGCGTGGGGCAGGAGTGGACGCCCACGGCCTTCCCCATCGAGTTCCTCTCCCTCGGGGGCGACGGCCCCGGCATCCCCGTCCGGGCCACCATCTCCTCGTTCGGGCCCCTGCTCCTCAGCCGGGTCCTGGACCTCAACGAGACGCAGGAGTCCAGCCTGCAGCTGGTGTTCCACTACGCCGACAAGAACGGCCTCGAGCTCTACGACCTGGCGGACCTCCGCGCCGTCATCACCTTCCTGACGTCCGACGACGGCAAGCCCGCCCTCGAGGCGCTCGGGGGCCTCTCCTCGGCCACCGCCGGGGTGATCCTCCGCGAACTCGTCACGCTCGAGGCGCAGGGCATGGACGTGTTCTTCGGCGAGCCGGAGTTCGACACCGCCGACCTGCTGCGCACCGCGCCCGACGGCCGCGGCATCATCTCGGTGTTGGAACTCGTCACCCTGCAGCGGAAGCCCCGCCTGTTCTCCACGTTCCTGATGTGGCTCCTCGCCGACATGTTCGAGGAGCTGCCCGAGGTGGGCGACCTCGACAAGCCCCGGCTGGTGTTCTTCCTCGACGAGGCCCACCTGCTCTTCGCGGGGTCCTCGAAGGCGTTCCGGGAATCCATCCAGGCAACCGTCCGGCTGATCCGCTCCAAGGGCATCGGCATCTTCTTCATCACGCAGACCCCGAAGGACATCCCGGCGGACGTCCTGGGGCAGCTGTCCAACAGGGTGCAGCATGCACTGCGGGCCTTCACGCCCGACGACGCCAAGGCCCTCCGCGCCACCGTCTCCACCTTCCCGACCAGCGCGTACGACCTCGAGGAAGTGCTGACCTCGGCGGGAATCGGCGAAGCCGTCGTGACCGTCATGAGCGAGAACGGAGCGCCCACCCCGGTCGCATGGACACGCCTCCGCTCCCCCGAGTCGATCATGGGGCGGGCCCCCGAGGACACCGTGCCCGCCGTCGTCGCCGCGTCCGCGCTCCTTCCCCGCTACCGCGACGCCGTGGACAGCCACTCCGCCTACGAGAAGCTGAGCGGCCTGCCTGCACCGCAGCCGGGCGCAGCAGGCGGCGGTTCGACGACGTCGGACGCCCCGTCAGCGCCCGTCCCGGCCGGAACGGGAGGGGACGGCACTCCGCCGCCCGCTACCGGCACACCGTCCGATGACGGCGCTGCGCGGTCACGCGAGGAGCGCGACGCCGAGGCGCGGCGCATCGAGGAGGAGATCCTCGGGATGCCCTCGCGGCCCGCCCGCGAACGCCGGCAGGACGCCGCCGGCGGATCCGGCGGTGGGTCCGGCGGCACCGGCGATGGCTACGATGACCAGGACCGCCGGCGCGATGGCGCCGCACCCTCCCGCGCAGGCGGCGGGTACGACGGCGGCTCGGGCGGTGGCTACGGCCGTGGGTACGGCGCCGGTACGAGCGGCGGGTACGACGGCGGCGCCTACGGGACGCCGTCGACCTACGACTCACGCGGCGACAGCGGATATGGGCGGGGTTCCGACCGACGGCCTCCGGCGCAGCAGTCGCAGCGCGGGCCCGGGAAGGACGAGATGGCGGACCTCGCACTCAAGGCGGCCGGTGTGATCGGGAAGGAACTTGCGCGAGGTCTCTTCGGCACCAAGCACAAGAAGCGCCGGTGGTACTGAGCAGGCACGCATCGCGTCCGGCCGGAGGTGCCTGCCGGTGGTGGTGATCGAGATCCTCAGCTCCACCCTCACGGCACTCGGCGTGGGGCTCCTCCTCGCCGCCCTGGTGATCCGGCTCGTCTACGGCTCGTGGACGAAGACCCAGGCCATCAGCTTCGAGCACGAGGGGCACCCGTACCTGCGCTGGCACGACAACCGGTACCGCATCGTCGAAGCCCTGTGGTCCAGCGGGAGCCGGCGCCGGAAGGGCAGCGTGCAGCCGGCGCCGCTGCCACCCGGTGAGGACGTCGTGATCCACTACCACGCGCGTCACCCGACCCAGTGGTCGCTCGAGGAGCCGTACCGCGGCACGCGCACCCTCGCCGTCGTCGGCCTCGTGTGTGCGGTGGCCGGTGCCCTCCTGGGGTTCCTGCCCGGTTGAACTGCGCCGGCGGGTACCGTGGACGCTGTGCACACCACCCCGGTCGTCAAGGTCCTCGCAGCCTGGCTGCTCGGGCTCATGCTCGTGGGGGCCGCGTTCATCGGCACCGTCGCCGTCCTCAACGGGCGCGCCTACAGCCCCGAGCACCAGGTGAACCTCTACCTCGACGCCCTGCGCAGCGGCGATGGTGGCGCAGCGCTCGGGCTGCTCAACGCGACCGTGCCGGACGGTGCGGACGCCACGCTGCTGGACGGCGACGCCCTGCAGCGCTCCACCGCCGCCCTGCAGGAC
The DNA here is from genome assembly GCF_058269115.1 of Arthrobacter sp. TJ-266. Classification (NCBI taxonomy): domain Bacteria; kingdom Bacillati; phylum Actinomycetota; class Actinomycetes; order Micrococcales; family Micrococcaceae; genus Arthrobacter; species Arthrobacter sp. TJ-266. The sequence goes on along the minus strand of NZ_JBZCNC010000001.1, from coordinate 221,884 downwards.
GTCCGGGTGGGTGACGCGCAGGCCGACGGCGCGGACCGCGTCGACGTCCCGGTCACGTACACGCTCGACGGCGCGGCCGGCACCACCGTCTTCACGCTGCAGCGCGAAGGCCGCACGTGGGGGTTCTTCGACGACTGGCGGTTCGAGCAGGGCGTCCTGCCCGCCGTCGAGCTCTCGGTCGTCAACGCGTCCACCGCGGACGTCAACGGGGCGGAGGTCGGACTGCCGGATGGCAGGGCGCGGCTCGCGGCGTTCTACCCGGCAGTCGTCGCGGCCACGTACGAGGGCCGGTACTTCGCCGCCGCCGAGCGGCGTGTCGCCCTGACCGACGCCCAGGCTCCGCCACCGCCCCTCGGTCTCGCCACCGAAGCGACCCCCGACCTGACCCGGGCCGTCGACGAGCAGCTGCGCGCCTTCCTCGACGGGTGCGCCGACCAGACCGTCTTCCAGCCCGCCGGCTGCCCCTTCGCGTACCCCACCAACGAGCGGCTGGCGGGCGAGATCGAGTGGTCCATCGACGAGTACCCGGCGGTCGTCATCACCCCGAACGACGGCGGGTGGCAGGTGTCACCGCTGCGCGGCTCCGCGCGGATCGACACACGTCTCATCGACTTCTTCTCGGGCGCCGTCCGGGACGTCTCGCAGCCGGTGCCGTTCACGTTCGACGCCGACCTCACCGTCTCCGAGGAAGCCATCGTCATCACGCCCCGCGTGAGTTACTGACGCCGCCGTTCCTCGGCGCTCACGCTCAGGGATCCGGCGGTTACGGGATCAAACGCTCTGCGCGGTAGCGGTCGAACAGCGATGTGAAGGCGTCCGGAGTACGACGGTAGCCCGTGAAGCCCGCCACGCGGCTCTTGCCCATGTCGGTCACCACCTCGATGTCCCGGCCGAGGTCTCCGTCGGTGTGCCACCACGAGGCCACCTTCTCCAACCGCGGTTCGGCGAGGCCGTGGCGTTCGGCGAGCTCGGCCCACTCGGACTCACGCCCGGCCATGGTCTGTTCAAGCGGTCGAGGAGCTCCGTCGAAGCCTTCCCAGTCCACACCGAAGTATGCGGCGAGCTGCGGCCACATCCAGCGCCACCGGAAGACGTCCCCGTTGACGATGTTGAAAGCTTCGTTCGCGGCGCCCGGCGTGGTCGCCGCCCAGAGCATGTGCTCGGCGAGGAGACCGGCGTCGGTCATGTCGGTGAGGCCGTTCCACTGCGTCTCGGACCCGGGGAACACGAAGGGCTGGCCGGCCTCCCTGCAGAGCGTCGCCTGCGCCGCGAGCGTCAGTCCCATGTTCATCGCGTTACCCACCGCGTGGCCGATGACCGTATGGGCCCGGTGCACCGACCAGGTGAAGCCCTGCGCGGCTGCAGCGGCGAACAGCTCGTCCTCCTGCGCGTAGTAGAAGTTCCGCACGGGCAGGCGCGGCTCCTCCTCGTGGAACGGGGTGTCGGCCATCTCGCCGGCGGCGTAGGCCTCGAACGGGCCGAGATAGTGCTTCAGCCCGGTCATGAGGGCCACGTGGGCGACGTCCTTTCCGCGGAGGGCCGCCAGGAGATCACGCACCATCCCGGCGTTGACCTCGATGTTCTCCTCCTCGGTGTCCCGCCGCGACCACGCCGTGAAGAACACCTGCGACGGGTTCTCGGGGGCGAGTACCTCGGCCAGCTGGTCGGCGGAGGTGAGGTCGGCGGAGAGCCAGCGCACGCCGTCGCGCCTCGCACCGGGCGTGCGCGACAGCGCCAGGACGTCCCGGCCCTCCCGGGTGAGCAGGTCGACGAGGGCCGACCCGGCGATACCCGTGGCGCCGACCACCAGCGCCGGCCCAGGCGCGGCATCGCTCCGTGTCGCCGCCACGCTCGTCGACGTCGTGTGCGCCGAGCGTGTGTCGGTCGGTGTCAGTTCCGCCGAGCGCGTACCTGCCTGCGTCGCGTCAGCCGAGCGAACGTCCGTCGGGATCCCGTGGTCATTGATCTGCTCGTGCGTCGTCATACTCGCGACAAGCCGGGCACGTCGGACGTTATTCCGCCGACCAGACTGTCCTGGGCACCTGCCTCCGTCGTCGGATGACGGACGGACGTCCTGACCGGCATCGAGGAGCGCAAACCCGGGCCATTGTGTCCGTTCCCGGGGTACATGTCCCACGGGTCTGACCACCCGCCGCGGCGGACCCCAGAAAAGGTGCCGTCGCCGCGGCGGACGCCTGCCGGGCGGTACCTGGAGCTAGTCGAGGCCGCGGAGGTCCAGGGTCAGCTCGGTCTCGCCGTCGGCCGTGACCTTCACCGGGATGCCCCAGTCCTGCTGGTACAGGTGGCACGCCGCGTGGTCGGGGATCTCCCCGCCGGGCTCGCCGTCGCAGGAGGCCGCCCGCGCGGTGATGTGCAGCACGCCCTCGACGGCGTCAGGCGAGAGGACCAGCTCGCGCGTCAGCCCCGTGGATGTCCCGCCACCCGAGACGAGCAGTGACTCCGGGGAGGCGCTGATCGTGAGCTGCGTGGGGTCGCCCCAGCGGTCGTCGAGCTTCTGGCCCTTGGGAGCGGCGAACCGCACGGTCAGGGCCACCGGACCCGCGGACATGGGCGACGTCGGGCGCTGCGTCTGGGAAGCACCCTCGTCCACGGCGAGAGCCTCCTTGGGCAGCGGCACGCGGACCAACTGGTGCTTGTTCGCCTCGACGACGATCAGCAGCGGGTCCCCTCCCTCGGCGACGGGCGTGAGGTCCACGAGCACGTCGGACGGCTCGGACAGGCCGCGCACGAGGGTGGACACCTCCCGCGTGGCCGGGTCGTAGCGGCGCACGGCGCCGTTGTAGGTGTCGGCGATGGCCACGGAGCCGTCGGGCAGGGCCGTGACGCCGAGCGGGTGCTGCAGGCGCGCCTGGTCGGAGTCGCCGTCGCGGAAGCCGAAATCGAACAGCCCGGTGCCGATGGCGGTCTGCACCTGCACCCGGCGGCGTCCGTTGACCTCGAGGAAGGACATCTGGCGCACGGCGGACGTCTCGGAGTCCGCGATCCAGAGGGTGCCGTTCGCGTCCTCCGCGAGCCCGGAGGACTGCGCGAACCAGGCAGCGGAGGCGTCGCCGTCGAGCAGACCCTCCAGCCCGGTTCCGGCAAGGACCTCGACGGCGTGCGTGCGGGGGTCGTAGCCGAAGATCTGGTGCGTCCCGGCCATCGCGACGACCACGCGCTCGAGCGTCGTCGACCACAGCACGTCCCACGGGGAGGACAGGGAGATGTTGAGGGCGTCCGTCCCGAGCTGCGCCTCGGTCAGGCGCGGCGTCTCGCTCTCCGCTCCGACCACGTGCGCGTTCTCCTGCAGCCCGGCCTTCGTGTGGTTCCCGGCGTCGAGCAGGCGCTGCGTGCCGTTGCCCGCAAGGGTGCGTACCTCGCCGGTGGCGAGCGTGACCCCGCGCAGCCGGTGGTTCACGGAATCGGCGACGACGACGTCGTACCCCACCTCCGCGGCGACATCGGCCGGCAGCAGGGCGACGCCCTGCGGCTCGTTGAAGCGGGCCTCCCCGGCCATGCCGTCCCGGAAGCCCTTGGTGCCCGAGCCGATGGTGCGGCGCACGGTCACGAGGTCCGCCTCGAGTTCGACGAGGCGGTGGTGACCGGTGTCGCCGACGAGGAAGGAACCGGTGCCGGGCAGCGCCACGGCCTTGCCCGGGAACCGGAGGTCGCCGGCGGTGCTCGCCGCGGGGACGTACGGACCGTCGCCGCGGTGCAGCGTGCCCTTGGTCTCGTGCTCGGCGACGAGTTCCTCGACCAGCGAGGTGAGCCCGGCCGCATGGCCCTCACCGGAGAGGTGCGCCACGATGTAACCCTCGGGATCGATGACCACGAGGGTGGGCCAGGCGCGTGCCGTGTAGGCCTGCCAGGTGCCGAGCTCGGGGTCGTCGAGCACGGGGTGGTGGATGTCGTAGCGCTCGACGGCGGCCGCGAGGGCCACGGGGTCCGCTTCGTGCTCGAATTTCGGGGAGTGCACGCCGACCGTCACGAGGACGTCCGAGTACTGCTCCTCGAGGGGGCGCAGCTCGTCGAGGACGTGCAGGCAGTTGATGCAGCAGAACGTCCAGAAGTCGAGGATCACGATCTTGCCGCGGAGGTCCTCGAGCTGCAGCTGCTGACCGCCGGTGTTGAGCCAGTTCCGCCCGGTCAGCGCCGAACCGCGTACCCGGTAGTTCGCACGGGTACGCGGGGACTCGACGGTCATCGGCCCGTTCCTGCGGAGTCGGCTGCGGACGCCGAGGTCCCCGAGCTGTTCGGGTAGGAGCCCTCGGCGGGGCGGAGGGGCGGGGTGGTGCTGCGGGAGCCGGCGTCACGCGCGGCAAGATCGGCGAACATGCCGTTGTAAGCCGCGAGGTCGGCGTCGTTATTCCTGTCCGCCGCGCGGTCCTTCCGCTTGGTCTCCCGTGCGTCCGATCGCGACCACATGATGGCCACGCCGATCGCGAGAAGCAGTGTGGGTAGCTCGCCGACGCCCCAGGTCACGGCGCCTCCCACCTGCTGGTCGGCCAGCGCCGAGGCGCCCCACTCGCGGCCCATGTTGCCGAACCAGGACGCCTCGAGGAGCGAGGTGGATCCCATGAGGGTCACGCCGAAGAATGCGTGGAAGGCCATGGTGGCGAAGAGCAGCAGGATCCGCATGGGGTACGGCGCCCTGAACGGCACCGGATCGGAGCCGATCATGGACAGCACGAAGATGTAGCCCGTGATGAGGAAGTGCGTGATCATCAGCTCGTGGCCCACGTGCTCGCGCAGGGCGAAGCCGAAGAGCGGCGAGTAGTAGAAGACCACGATGGACGCCACGAAGTTACCGGCCGCGAAGATCGGGTGCGTGATGATCTTCGACGGCCAGGAATGCACGATCACGAGGATCCACTCGCGGAGCCCGCGCGTGCCGTCGCGGCGTGCGGAGAGCGCCTTGAGCGCCAGCGTGACGGGGGCACCGAGCACCAGGAACAGAGGGACCACCATGGTCAGGGCCATGTGGTCGATCATGTGGGCGCTGAACAGCACCATGCCGTAGATGGCGGGAGCGCCCGAGGTGAAGTAGGTGAGCAGCAGCAGCCCGATGATCCAGCTGACGAGCTTGAACGGCGACCAGGAGTCCCCGCGGCGGTGCAGCTTCATCACACCGAGGACGTAGGCGACGCCGAACGTCAGCGCCACCGTGATCCACAGCCAGTCCGGCCGCCACTCGGTGAGCCAGCGCTGCATGGTGGGCTCGGGCGGGAGGTCGTACCCGGTGAGGATACGCGCGGGTCCGGCTTCCGTCGGCAGCTCCTCGGCGCGCGGCGGGGCGGTGCGGCCGAGCGCACCGGCCACACCGGACACGGCGCCCATGATGACCAGTTCGACGGCGATGAGCTGCCACAGCACGCGGCGTGCGGACAGCTTCGACGCGGCCGATCCGGAGGGGGCTGTGAGCTGCGGGATGATCCACTGCCGGTGCATCCAGCCGATACCGCCCAGCAGCAACGTGGCGATGGTCTTGAACGTGACGAGCAGGCCCCACTGGGAGCTCAGCTGCCCGAGGTCGGTGATGCGCAGGCTGGCGTTCACCACCCCCGAGGCGACGACGAGGACGAACGCGAAACCGGCGAGCGCGGAGAACCGCTTGAGGACCGGCAGCGCCTGGTCCCCGAGCTTCCCGCCCACGACGGCCAGGGAGATGATGCCACCGACCCAGAGGCAGACGCCGACGAGGTGCAGCGCGATGGAGTTCACGGCCGCGTTGTGGTCGTTCCCGCTGGCGGAGTGCCCGATGAGCGCCATGGGCAGCAGGTTCAGCAGCGCGAGCACGAGGGTCAGCGCGAGGCCGACCTGGGACCGCACACCGAACAGGACGGTGGCGAGGACGGCGGAGACGATCGAGGTGACGAGCCAGGCGCGGCCGGTCGAGAAGTCGGTCAGGAACGCGGCGAGTCCCTGCGTGTAGGCGGGGTCCGTGCTGAGCGGCAGTCCGGCGGCGTCCGAGTAGGTGAACAGCATGACGCCGAGGGCGCCGAGCGTCCAGGCCACAGCCGAGACGGCCGCAAGGATGAGGACGCGGGTGAAGGCGGGGTGCTCGGCGGCGTCGGCCTTGGGTGCGCGGCCCTTGCCCGCGACCTGACGCGGGAGCATGACCACGGCGAAGACGAGCGCTCCGATGGTGGCGGCGGCGGCGGTGTTGTTCAGCACCTTGGCGACGGGCAGTCCCCAGCGTGTCAGCGCTCCGGGATCCCCCAGCTGACGCGCCGCGGAGGCGCCCGAGTACAGCAGGGCGACCACGAGGGCGAGGAGGACGACGGCGCCGGCCAGGATCAGCCACACCGGTCCGACGGCTCGTTCCGGGGAGGCCGCGGAAGTCACCTCGCGGGATTGCTTCGCTGTAGTGGACACGTACACCATTCTCTACCCGAAGTAGAAATAGGGCTAATTCCTTGCGCGGTTTCGCCCTCTGGCGAAGGGCGGCCCCAGGGGGCCGGAACGACGAAGGACCGCTGCCGTCCTGGCAGCGGTCCTTCGGTCACAGCGTGTGGGGCCTACTTCGCGGAGGCCTTGAGCTTGGAGCCTGCGGTCAGCTTGACGCTGTGGCCCGCGGCGATCTGGATGGTCTCGCCGGTCTGGGGGTTGCGGCCCGTGCGGGCGGCGCGGCTGGTGCGCTCGACGGCGAGCCATCCGGGGATGGTGATCTTCTCGTCCTTGGCGATGGACTCTGCGAAGACGTCGAACAGGGCGTCGAGGACGCCGTTGACGGCAGCCTGGCTGGTGTCTGCCTTCGCTGCTACCTCTGCAACAAGCTCACTACGGTTCTTGGCCACTTTCGGTCCTCCTGGACGTTGCTGTTGGGAACGAGCTCTTCACGGTCATGGAAGAACCTCTGTCCGAAAACCTACCAGCTTCGCCGCGTGATTCCGCGTGTTTACAGGCCTTTCCGGCCCGGAGCGGCCCGATGTACGGCCTTTTCGAGCCGTGTGGAAGGACCTCGGCGCACAAACGGAGAAGCCGGCGACCCGAGGGCCACCGGCTTCTCCACCACCGCTTTCGAAGCGGTGGTCACTGCAGTGTTACCAGCTGGACTTGGTCACACCGGGCAGCTCGCCCCGGTGCGCCATGTCGCGGAAGCGGATACGCGATATACCGAACTTCTGGAGCGTGCCACGGGGGCGCCCGTCGATCTGGTCGCGGTTACGCAGACGGACCGGCGACGCGTTGCGGGGAAGCTTCTGCAGGCCGAGGCGTGCGGCTTCGCGAGCTTCGTCGGTGGCGTTCTCGTCCACGAGGGTCTTCTTCAGCTCGAGGCGCTTTGCGGCGTAGCGCTCCACGATGACCTTGCGCTGCTCGTTGCGAGCAATCTTCGACTTCTTGGCCATGCCTAGCGCTCCTCTCGGAATTCGACGTGCTTGCGGATCTTGGGGTCGTACTTCATGAGGACCATGCGGTCCGGATCGTTACGACGGTTCTTGCGCGTCACGTAGGTGTAGCCCGTGCCGGCAGTGGACTTCAGCTTGATGATCGGACGTACGTCCTTGTCCTTCGCCACTAGAGCTTCACTCCCCTCGCGAGGATCGACGCGACGACCGCATCGATGCCGCGCACGTCGATCGTCTTGATGCCGCGGGCCGAGACCTGCAGCGTGACGTTACGGCGGAGGGAAGGCACGTAGTAGCGCTTCTTCTGAATGTTGGGGTCGAACCGACGCTTGTTGCGGCGGTGCGAGTGCGAAATGCTGTGTCCAAAGCCGGGCTCGGCTCCGGTCACTTGGCAGTGGGCTGCCATAACTCTCCTCCAGATTAGATGAACGTGACGGAATCACTTGTGGAGCGTCCCGCCACCAGTAATGACACCGTTATTACTGCAGCTTTCCGGAGGTTGACCTGGCAGGGTGAGAGCCTGCCGAAGCGCCTCGCCGCGGGGAAGACGGTGAAGACCAGGCACGCGCGGCCTCTCGGCCGGCTGCGCCTGGGATTCCAGGTAGTCGCGGGTAGTCGCGCCGATCCCGTGTCGAGGACGACACAGCACCAGCCACGGCCAAACGCCTTACCATACTACCGACCGGATCCGGCCTCGCCAAACCTGATCCGGCACCACTCCGATCGGCTCGGCCCCGCCCGCGATCACACCTCTCGGGCGGCCCCCGCACCGCCCCGGGAAAGGGGCCGCCGGGAGGACTCGGCGATGGAACGGCGAGAGGTTGGACGAGGGGCGTGGGGTCAGTCGGCGGGCGTGCCGTCGCGGTCCACGAGCATCGGATCCTCCGGCCCCGCACCGATCCGCTCGCCGGTCACCTCCGCGTCCGAATCCACGATCGCGTGGCGGACCGTGGCCCCCTTGCGCACTGTCACGCGGTTGAGCAGCACCGAGTGCTCGACGACGGCGCCGGCCTCCACCGTGACGCCGGCGCCGATCACGCTCCGCCGGACCGTTCCGCGGATGGTGGCACCCGGGGCGATCAGCGAGGACGCGATGCTGGCGCCCTCGGCGATGAACGCGGGCGCGAGCTGCGGCGGCTCGGTGAGGATGGGCCACTGCGGGTCGCCGAGGTCGAGGCCCTCGCCGTCCAGCAGATCGAGGTGGGCGCGGAGGTAGTTCACGGGTGTGCCGAGGTCACGCCAGTAGGTGGTCAGCCGGTGCTCCGCCACGTTCCCGCGCTCCACGAAGTAGGGCACGAGGTGGTGGCCGTAGTCGCCGAGGTCCTCGTGGTCGTCCTGGAGTGTGTGCAGCGCGTCGAGGAGGGCGCCGGCCGAGTAGAGGAACACCTCGGCCGTGACGAGGGAGGTCCTCGGCTCCTCCGGCTTGTAGGCGAAGCCGGTGACCGTGCCGCCGTCGTCGACCTCCACCACGCCGTGGGCTGAGGCGTCGCCCGCGAAGTCGACCGTGACCATGGTGAGTTCGGCGCCCGCCTCGCGATGCGTCGCGACGACGTCGCGGTAGTCCAGCCGGTACAGGTGGTCGGAGCTCAGCACGAGCACCAGGTCCGGTGCGAAGTCGCGGATGAAGGCCGCCTGGCGCAGCAGGCCGTCCGCGTTGCCCTCGGCGAAGCCCTCCCCCTCGTGTCCGCTGAAGGGCGGGAGCACCAGCAGGCCGCCGCGCGTCCGGTCGAGATCCCAGGGCCGGCCGTTGCGGAGATGGTCGTTGATGGTCTTCGGCTGGTACTGCTCCATCACCCACACGTCCGAGATGCCGCTGTGGTGGAGGTTGGACAGCGCCACGTCGATCAGGCGGAAGCTCCCGCCGAGCGGCATGGCCGGCTTGGCGCGGTGATCGGTCAGGACCCCGAGGCGGCCGCCGGCTCCCCCGGCGAGCACGATCGCCAGGATGCGCGGATGTGCGGGGTGCCGGGAGCCGGCGGAGGGGCTCACGCGGTCCTCATTCCTCGGGCGTCCTGCCGGACGGGCGCTGATGTTCCTGCGTCATCGAGCTCGGACCCGGGATCCTCCGCGTCACCGGGCGTGCCCGGCGCACACTCGGCGACGATCCAGTGCGTACCGTCGAGCCGGCGCAGGATCTTCCGGCCGATCCGCTCCAGATCCGCGACGTCCTCGGCGTCGAGGGGATCGAACACCGACGCGCGGACCTGCTCCACGTGCGAGGCGGCGAGTTCCGCGAGCATCTCGGATCCCGCTGGTGTCAGGGACGCGGTGGTCACGCGACCGTCCGACGCGGACGGCAGCCGGGCCACCCACCCCCGGCCCTCGAGCTTCTTCACCACATGACTGAGTCTCGAGAGCGACGCCGTGGACCGAGCGGCCAGCTCGCTCATCGGCAGCGACGAGCCGTGCGATTCCGAGAGCATGGCGAGCACGTGGTAGTCGAACAGGGTGATCCGCGCCTCGCGGAAGAGCTGCGCGTCGAGGGTCGCGGGCAGGAGCGAGGTCACGGCCTGGAGCGCCAGCCAGGCGCGCCGTTCGTCGGGTGTGAGCCAGGGCGCCGCCATCCGTTCATTCTGGCACAGCGCCCGGACGCGCTCCCGGCCCCGACGGGTCCTTCCGCGCCCTTGCCCCGGCGTCACGGACCGCCCTCGCGCGGCCTCCGTGGAGAGGGTCACGTCAGTGCTCGACGACGGCCCGGAGCGGGTGGGTCGGCGTCGGGTACCGCGCGGTGAGGGTGTCACCCGAGGAGACCTTCCGCAGGCGCCGCCCCACCCAGGGCGTCAGGTACTCCCGCGCCCACTGGGCGTCAGCGCGTACCTGCTCGAGCCGCGTGAGGGAGGGGCGGGCGTCGAGTCCGGGGACGTCGATCCGGTGCGAGGCCTTCAGCGCCTCCAGCACCCGGACCGCCATGAGCGTGTGCCCGGCCGTGGACATGTGCATCCGGTCCACGTCCCAGTAACCCCAGTCCTGGAACTCCCTCAGGCGCCAGTAGTCCACCAGCGTTGCCCCGTGCCCGTCCGCGATCTCCCGCACCCACTCGTTGTAGATGGCCGTGCGGCCGCGCGTGGTGCCGAACACCGCGGACCCGGACGCGTCGAAGCCCGTGAAGAGGACCACCTCCGCACCGCCCGCGCGCAGCCGGCCGATGCCGGCGTCGTACTCACTCATGAGGCCGTCGATGTCGATACGCGGCCGCAGGATGTCATTCGCGCCCGCGTAGATGGTCACGAGCGAGGGTTGCAGCGCGAGCGCCGCGTCGATCTGCTCGTCGAGGATGCCGCGCATCGTGCGGCCGCGGATGGCCAGGTTGGCGTAGGTCCAGGACGGGTCGGCCAGGATCAGCTGCTCGGCGACGCGGTCGGCCCAGCCACGGACGCCGTTGGGTGACTCCGGATCCCAGTCGCCCACCCCCTCCGTGAAGGAGTCTCCGAGGGCCACGTAGCGCGAGGTGTTCATCACGTCCAAAGATTACCCTCGCCCTCCTCATGGCGCGGGATAAGCTTCGTCGGAGCCGCTCGTGACGGGCCACGGCCTCCGCCGGAGCCCGTCACCGACCGTCGCAGCTCAACTCCAGCCCGTCACCGCCCGAAGGACGCCATGCCCGTCGATGCATCACCCCACGCCGCTCCGGACCCGGACACCGCCGAACCCGCCGGGTCGGGCAGCACGCGCCGCGCCGCGCTGATCATCAACCCGATCAAGGCCACCGGCTCCGACGTGCAGGACGCCGTGACGCGGATCTCCGCGGAGGACGGCTGGGAGGCACCCCTGATCATCGAGACGACGGCGGACGATCCCGGACACGGTCAGGCGCGCGAGGCACTCGAGGCCGGCGTGGATCTGGTCATCGCAGCCGGTGGCGACGGCACCGTCCGGTGCGTGGCCGAGGAACTCGCCGGGACGAACACCATGATGGCGCTCGTGCCGCTGGGCACCGGCAATCTCCTTGCCCGGAACCTCGACATCGCCGTCGATGATCCCGGAGCCGCCGTCGAGGCCGCCTTCCGCGGCACGGAGCGACGGATCGACGTGGTGCACGTGACCGTGGACCGCGCCCAGGACGCGTCGGTGTTCCTCGTGATGGCCGGCGTCGGGTTCGACGCCGCGATCATGTCCGACACCCGGGACGACCTGAAGGACAAGGTGGGCTGGCTCGCCTACGTGGACGCCGGGCTGCGGAACCTCCCCGGGAAGCCCACGCGGAGCAGCATCTCGATCGACGGCGGCAAGCCGTTCGAGCGGCGCCTGCGCAGCGTGATGGGCGGGAACTGCGGCAAGATCATGGGCGGCCTCGAGATCTTCCCGGGCGCGAGGATCGACGACGGACTGATGGACATCATGACCGTGGCCCCGAAGGGCAAGCTGGGCTGGCTCGCGGTGGTCGGCAAGCTGGTGTCCCGCGGGAAGGGCAAGGACCCCTCGCTCGAGTACTTCCAGTGCCGTACCGCGGAGGTGACCCTCCGCGAGCCGCTGGAGGTGCAGCTCGACGGCGACCCGCTGGGCAAGGCGACGCACATGGCGTTCGAGGTCAAGCCAGACGCCCTACGCCTGCGGATGCCCCTCGGGTACAAGGACCCCGCGGTGGTCAGCGACCCGCTACCCTGACGGGTGAGAACCGGGGCCCCGCCCCGGCCCCGATTCCCGTCAGGAGACGAATGCCCTCGCTCGGCGAACTGATCGCTCCGCGTCGGCTCGGTGGCAGCTTCCGGTGGCTGCTCGCCTCCACCTGGACCAGCAACGTCGGTGACGGCATAGCACTCTCGGCGGCTCCCCTGCTGATCGCCTCGGTGACGTCGTCGCCGTTCCTCGTCGCTGCCGGCGCCATGATGCAGATCCTCCCGTGGCTCCTGTTCGGACTCGTGGCGGGATCCGTCGCGGATCACCATGACCGCCGTCGTCTCGTCATGCTCGCCAACGGGGTGCGGGCCCTGATCGTCACGGGCCTCGTGGCGGTGCTCGTGACCGGCCAGGTGAGTATCTGGGTGGTGCTGGTCTCGGCGTTCCTCTACGGCACCGCGGAGGTGTTCGCGGACACGGCAGGCAGCACGCTGCTTCCCATGACGGTCCCGTCGGCAGACCTCGGGCTCGGCAATGCCCGCATGCAGGCCGGGTATCTGGTGGCCAACCAGCTCGTCGGGCCACCGCTCGGCGCCTTCCTCTTCGCGATCGGCTCGTTCTGGCCGTTCACGGTGCAGGTCCTCTGCGTGAGCCTCGCGGTCGTCCTCGTGGCCCGGATGGCGCGGACACCCCGTCCGCAGCAGGAACCTTCGGCCCTCGTCGAGGGCGCCCGCCCCCGTCCCATCCGCGAGGGCCTCGCCTGGCTCCGCGGCAACGCGCCCGTGCGGACCCTGATCCTCATCATCCTGATCTTCAATGTCACGTGGGCTGCTCCGTGGAGCGTCCTCGTGCTCTATGCCACCGACTACCTGGGCCTCACCGCCGTCGGCTACGGACTGCTCGCCACCTCGGCCGCCCTCGGCGGGCTCGTGGGCGTCAGCTCCTTCGCCTGGCTCGAGCGCCGGGTGCGCCTGGCCACGCTCATGCGCGTGTGCCTCAGCCTCGAGGTGGTGATGCACCTGGCCTTCGCGCTCACGACGTCGGCCGCCGTCGCGTACGTGATCATGTTCGGCTTCGGCGTCTACGCCTTCATCTGGGGCACCATCTCGACGACGGTGCGGCAGCGTCTTGTCCCGATGCCGCTCCAGGGGCGGATCGGTTCGGTGAACCTGGTCGGCGTGTTCGGCGGGCTCGTGATCGGGCAGCTGTTCGGCGGGCTCATCGCCCAGGTGTGGGGGCTCACCGGGCCGTGGTGGTTCGCCTTCGCCGGCTCGGCGATCACGCTGGCTCTGATGTGGCGCGCCATCTCCAACATCTCGGCCGCCGCTCCCGCGCTCGAGGGCTAGAGCCAGGGCTGCGGGTCCACCTTCTCGTCGCCGACCATGACCTCGAAGTGCAGGTGGCACCCGGTGGAGTTGCCCGTGCTGCCGACCGCACCGAGCGCACCACCGCGGCTCACGGCCGCTCCCTGCGCGACGTCGATGACGCTGAGGTGGTTGTAAGTGGTCTGCATGCCGTCACCGTGGTCCACGACGATCCGCTGCCCGCCGCCGTAGGCGTGCCATCCCGCCTCGACCACCGTGCCGTCGTCGGCCGCGGTGACGGGGGTGCCGCACGCGCTGGCGTAGTCGAGTCCGGTGTGGAGTTCCGTGCCGTAACCGCCCATGGGATTGACCCGGTGCCCGAAGGTGGAGGCGACGGTCCCCTCGGCGACGGGCACGGCGAAGGCCTCCCGCTCCTGGACCACGGGCGAGACCGACGCCGAGAGGGCACGCGCACTCGCGATGCTCGGGGCGATGCCGTCGGTCGCCGGGCCCGCACTCTCCAGGCGGAAGACCACCTCCGCGCCGGAGGGCGCGGTCACTGCCGGGGCGGCCGCGCCGGCGGTGACGACGGCGGCCGGCAGCGCGGCCGTCGGTGCTGCCGCGGTGGTCGACGGCGCGACCGTACCCATGAGCAGCCCGGCCGAGGCGAGCACCATGCCGGCCGTCGCGGACTGGTCGCGGAGACGGGCCAGACCGGAGCGGTTCCGAGTCCCGTTCCGGCGTGCCCGCGCGCCGTGCGGACGGCTGTGGGAGCGGCGCTCCCGGCGGCTCGGCGTCGGTACGTCCGGCACCTCCGCGCCGGCAGGGGACATCGTGAACAGGGCGTGGGACTGCTCGGCGTGAACGGCCTCGAGCGGAACAGCTGGGGCAGGGTGGGTGGTCGCGGCGTCGGCTCGGCCTCGCAGTTCCCGACGCGTGGGGAACTGCTGTGCGGGAACCTCCAGCGCGGGAGCGCCTGCGGCGGCAGTGTCCGCCTCGGGGGTGCCGACGACGGCGGCGCGGCGACCTGACGCCGGACGGATGGCACGGGCGGCGGGTGCGGCGAGCGGGAGAGGCGCGACGGGCGCCACCGGGGCCACCGGGGTTGCGGACGCATCCGCTGGCGCGACGCCGATCGGGTGGAGCGCATCGTCGATCGAGCGTCGCTCCGGGACCTCTCCACGCGCCTCACCGATCGCAGTGGCCCTCAGGGAGCGGCGGCTGGGCAGCGTGTGGCAGTCGGACCCGAGCAGGACGGGGTGCTGCTGGTGCACGCGAGCGACGGGCGCACGACGGCGCCCGGACGTAACCGTCTGGGTCAACTGCTTACCTCTCTGGGGACGCCGGCGGAGTCAGCTGTCGGGTTCGAGCAAGAGTCGACTCGGCCCCCTGCCAGGCTCCGGTGCGGACCTGCCGGATACGGCAGCGCACCACGAGCACTGTGGGAGGGCTTCACCCCGAGGCGGCCTGCGCCGCCGTGATCGTGGGTCCTCCGCCCCTGTCACGGGTTGGTCAGGCGGTCCGCTGACAGGGTTGGGCGTACGGACCTGGATCACGTCTTCGGGCTTTGCTGCTCACACTGTAGGGGAGGAAACCCGTAGTTACAATTCCGTTATACACGCTGTGGACAATCAGTGGGATACTCCAGAATCCTGCGGAAAGCCGTTGGAAAAATTGAGGTGCGCACCACCCTCAGGTCAGTTCCGCGCGGCCCTTCCGCCAATACCCCATGAAGGCCACCTGCTTGCGGTCCACGCCGACATCGCGCACCAGGTAGCGGCGGAGACCGCGCACCACAGCCGCTTCTCCCGCGATCCACGCGTAGAACGGCTGGGTGCCCGGCGGGCGGTCGGGGTTGATGGTCGACTGGACGATCGCCGTCTCGAGCAGCTGCGGGGTCTCCCACAGGATGGTGCGGTCCACGTCCACGTCCTCCGGCTCGCTGCCGCCCCGTGCGTCCCCGGATCCGGCGAGGGAGACCCAGCCCGGCACCCGGACGGCGTCGCGTACGGCGGCCTCGAGCGGTTCACCGTGCGGCTTGCCGTCGCGCGGGAGCCAGGTGACGGTCACGGACGACGGCGTGTGCAGCTCCTGCACGTCCGCAGCGGTGGGCACCTCCAGGAACGCGTGCCCGCCGACGTCCGCGGGCAGCGACTCGAGGATCGCACCGATCGCGGGCACCGCGGTCTCGTCGCCGGCGAGGAGCACGTGCTGGGCGAGGCCGGGGCTCCACTCGATGCCCCCGTAGGCGCCGGCCGTCAGGCACTGCGCTGCTGCGGCGTTGGGCCCGATCACGCACACGCGGTCACCAGGGCGGCTCGCCGCGGCCCACTCGGCAGCGGGGCCGCCGCGGCCCTCGGCGTCGAGGTGCATCACGAAGTCGACGTCGATCTCCGGGACCGCGCCGTCGCAGCGCGAGGCCCGCACCGTGTAGGTGCGCATGGATCCGCGCTCCTCGGCCTCCATGGCGAGCCAGGACTGGTACCAGCTCGCGCTGTCACCGCTCGCCATCAGGCCCGCGATGTCCGGGCACGGGCGTCCGGCCGAGGGGATGATGATCTTGATCCGGAGGTCGAGGCTGTCCCCGGCCACTCCGAAACCCTTCAGGCACGCCCCGCCGAAGGTGATCCGGCGGAAGTTCGGGCTGAGGTCGCGCACGCGGGTGACGGCGACGTCGAACGCCAGCACCATCGGTTCGGTGTCCGCGGCAGTACGCCGTGCGGTTCGCTCGGTCACGTCGGTCATGATGCTGCCTCCACAGGGGTGGGAACGGAGTCGTGCGGGTTGGGTCGGTAGCCGGCCTGCGGTGGCGCAGGTGCTCCGTGGCTCTCGTGTTTCTCGTTGCTCTCGTGGTCCCGGGCACCGTGGTGGCGCCCGACCGGGACCACCATGGGTGTCGCGGACACGGGGTCCTGGATGATGCGGCAGTCGAGGGTGAAGACCCCGGACACGATCTCCTCGGTGACCACGGCGGCCGGCGGACCCTCCGCGACGATCCTGCCGTCGCGCATGGCGATGAGGTGGTCCGCGTACCGCGCGGCGAGGTTGAGATCGTGCAGCACCATGACCACGGTGGTGCCGGCGCGGCGGTTGAGATCGGTGATGAGGTCGAGCACCTCGATCTGATGGGTGACGTCCAGGAAGGTGGTCGGCTCGTCCAGCAGCAGGATGCCGGTCTGCTGGGCGAGGGCCATGGCGATCCAGACCCGCTGGCGCTGCCCTCCGCTGAGCTCGTCCACGCTGCGGTCGGCGAGCTCCAGGGTGTCGGTGGCCTCCAGTGCGTCGGCCACGGCGGCGTCGTCCTTCGGCGTCCACTGCCGGAACCAGCCCTGGTGCGGGTACCTGCCGCGCCCCACGAGATCGGCCACGCTGATGCCGTCCGGCGCCACGGGCGTCTGCGGCAGGAGGCCGAGCACCCGCGCCACGGACTTCGTGGACTGCTGGTGGATGTCCGTGCCGTTGAGGATCACCGTGCCCTGCGCGGGCTTCAGGAGCCGTGCGAGTCCGCGCAGGAGGGTGGACTTCCCGCAGGCGTTCGCCCCGACGATCACCGTCATCTTCCCCGCGGGCAGGGTCACGGTGAGTCCGTCGACAACGGCCCGTTCGTCGTACGCGAGGGTGATCGCCTCGGCGGCGAGGGTGTCAGCCGTCGCGCCGTCCGCACGCTGCTCGGTGGTGGTCACGGTCAGCCTCCCTGTCCGGAGCGGTTGGCGGTGGCGAGCAGCCACAGCAGGAACGGGGCGCCGAGGGCGCCGGTGACGATCCCGACGGGAAGGGCCGTGCCCGGAACGAGGTTGGCGGCCACGAAATCGGCCGCGAGGACGATCACGCACCCCACGAGCGCTGCCATGGTGAGGGACGGCCGGTTGCCGAGCAGACGCCGGGCGATGGGACCCGACAGGAAGGCGACGGACGCCACGGGGCCGGCCGCGGCGGTCGCCACGGCGGCAAGGGCCACGGCCGTGACCATCAGCCCGAGCCGCGCGGCCTCGACGCGCAGGCCGAGCCCGGAGGCGGTGTCGTCACCGAGCTCCAGCCCCCGCAGGCTGCGGGAGAGCACCGCGATGGCCGGGAGCAGCACCAGGAGGAAGAGCACCAGGACCGTGACGCGGTCCCAGGAGCTCGAGTTGAGCGAACCGCTGAGCCATAGGACGGCCTCGGAGGCGGTGCGGAGGTCGGTGCGCGTGATGAGGAAACTCACCAGCGCGTGCATCACCGCCGCGAAGCCGATCCCCACGAGGATCAGGCGGTAGCCGGCCACTCCTCCGCGCCGCGAGATCAGGTAGATGGCACCTGCGACCACCAGCGCGCCGACCAGGGCGGAGACCGACACCGCTGCTCCGGCCGCCCCGAAGAGCACGATCGCCGTGACGGCCGAGGCGCTGGCCCCGTAGCTGATGCCGATGATGTCCGGGCTCGCCAGCGGGTTGCGGAGCATGGTCTGGAAGACGGCGCCGGCGATCCCGAACGCCGCACCGATCAGCACGCCGATCACGGCGCGCGGCAGCTTGTTCTCGAGCACGATGAACGAGGCACCGGGGATGTCCGCACCGCCGAGGATGCGGAAGAAGTCCGGGATGGTGACGGTGTAGGACCCGAGCAGCACGGCGACGGCGAACAGCACCACGATGAGCGCCGCGGTGGCGCCCATGCGCGTGGCGGTGGACCGACGACGGCGCGAGCGGATGGCGGACAGCCGCGCGGCAGGGAGCGCCGGCGCCTCAGGGGCGCCATCGGGAGCCGGCGCGGCGGGGACGCGGTGGAGGGCAGTGCTCACAGCTGGGCCATCCGGCGCCGGCGCACGAGCCAGACGAAGAAGGGAGCGCCGATGACGGCGGTCATGATGCCCACCTGCACTTCGCCCGGTGGCAGGATCACACGCCCCACGATGTCCGCGCCGAGGAGCAGCACGGGCCCGAGGAGTGCGGAGAACGGCAGGATCCACCGGTAGTCCGGCCCGACCACGAGCCTCACCATGTGCGGTATCACGAGCCCCACGAACGCGATGGGCCCCGCCGCCGCCGTGGCGGCACCGCACAGGATCACGACGCCGAGGCCCGTGATCCCGCGAGCGACGTTCACGTTCTGCCCGAGCCCCCGCGCGATGTCGTCGCCGAGAGCGAGGCTGTTGAGCACCTTGCCGGTACCCAGGGTCAGGACCAGCCCGGCCAGGAGGAAGGGCGCGACGGCGCCGATGACGTCCCAGCCGCGGCCCGCGAGCGTGCCGACCTGCCAGAACCGGAACGCGTCGAGCGTCTCCTGGCTCGAGACGAGCACGGCGTTGGTCAGGCTGGCGAGACCGGCCGCGAGGGCCGCGCCCGCGAGGGCGAGCTTGACCGGCGTCGCGCCTTCGCGGCCCAGGCTCGCCACGGCATAGACGAGGACGGCGGCGGCACCGGCACCCGCGAAGGCGAACCAGAGGTAGCCGGAGGCGCCGTTCACGCCGAACAGGTAGATGCCCACCACCACCGCGAGAGCGGCGCCCGCGTTGATGCCGAGGATCCCGGAATCGGCGAGGGGGTTCCGCGCGATGCCCTGCAGTGCGGCGCCCGCGGCGGCCAGTGCAGCCCCGACCAGCAGCCCCACCACGGTGCGCGGGATGCGGGAGAGCACCACCGCGTGGTCACCGTTCGCGGGGTCGAACGCCGTGAGGGCGCTGATCATGGTGCCCGGGGCGACGCTCCTCGCCCCGATGGTGAGCGAGGCGACGCAGAGCGCCGCGAGGACGAGAGCGGCGAGGGACAGCCGGAGGAGCATGGGGAGCGTCGTGGACCGGCGACGCCCGGGGTCGATCGTCTCCGGCAACGGCACGGAGGAGGCGTGGACTACCATGGAGCCTCCCTCAGACGGACGATCTTCTCTGAAGTAAGGCTAGCCTAGGCTTCCCCGCATTAGGAAACGCTCCCGTTGCCTAATTGGCCACTCCCCCGGGCGACGGCGAGACCCGCCGTGACCCCGGTGTCCCCATCGTCCCCCGCCGTCGCCCGTCCTGACCCGTCCCGCTCGAGGCGGCGGCGTGCTGCGGCCGGCCTACGCTGCTGCGGGCGGCGTGCCGTCGCCGAACGGGCGGCCACCCAGGGACTCGCGTCCGTGGGCGGAGGTCCACCCGGAGAGGTCAGGACCCTTGGGGACGATCCCGGTGGGATTGATGTCCTCGTGGACGATGTAGTAGTGCTGCTTGATCTGCTCGAAGTCCACCGTGTCGCCGAAGCCGGGCGTCTGGAAGAGGTCGCGAGCGTAGCCCCACAGGGCAGGCATCTCGCTGAGCTTGTTCCTGTTGCACTTGAAGTGCCCGTGGTACACGGGATCGAAGCGGACCAGCGTCGTGAAGAGCCGGACGTCGGCCTCGGTGATGGTGTCCCCGACCAGGAAGCGCTGACCGGTCAGGCGCTCCTCGAGCCAATCGAGTGCCGTGAAGAGGCGGTCGTAGGCGGCCTCGTACGCCTCCTGCGAGCCGGCGAAGCCGCAGCGGTACACCCCGTTGTTGACCTCCGTGAACACACGCTTGTTGACGGTGTCGATCTCCTCGCGGAGGTGCTCGGGGTAGAGGTCCGGAGCGCCGTCGCGGTGGTACTCGCTCCACTCGCTCGAGAAGTCGAGCGTGATCTGGGGGAAGTTGTTGGTGACCACGGCGCCCGTGGTGGTGTCGACGATCGCCGGCACGGTGATGCCGCGTGAGTAGTTCGGGTCGCGCGTGAAGAACGCCTCCTGCAACCGCTCGATCCCGAGTACGGGGTCACGGCCGTCGGGGTCGAGGTCGAAGGTCCATGACCGGCTGTCGTGCGTGGGGCCGGGCGTGCCGAGGGAGATAGCGTCCTCGAGGCCGAGGAGCCTCCGGACGATGATGGTGCGGTTGGCCCACGGGCAGGCACGGGCCGCGACGAGCCGGTAGCGCCCGGGCTCCACCGGGTACCCGTCCGCGCCGTCGCGCGTGATGCGCGTCTCGATGTACTGGGTGTCCCGCGTGAACTCCTTGCCGCCGGTCACATAGGAACCCTTGGTGCTGTGCTCTGACTGCTCTGACTGCTGCGTGTCGGTCATGTCCGTCAGTCTAGGGTCGCGGACGGACAGGAGGCCCGGTCGCAGTGCGACCGGGCCTCCTGGACGGAAAGGGGGGGTGTCCTAGCTGCGGCTGGAGTCTCGACCGTACTTCTCGCGCAGTTCCCGGCCTTCGCGGATCAGCTTGATCTTCTTCTCCTGCTTCTTGTCCGCGGCCTTGGTGTCGCGCGGCGGGAGCTGGATGGTCTCCTCCGCCTCGATACCACCCTGCAGCTGGCGGCCACGCTCCATCTCGGCGTCGAACTCGACACCGAAGAGCAGCGAGAGGTTCGCGAGCCAGAGCCACAGCAGGAACACGATGACACCCGCGATGGCCCCGTAGGTGGCGTTGTAGCTTCCGAAGTTGGAGACGTAGAACGAGAACCCGGCCGTGGTGATCGCGAGGACGATCAGGGCGATGAAGCCGCCGAGGCTCATCCAGCGGAACTTGGGCTGCTTGATATTGGGCGATCCGTAGTAGAGGACGGCGATCATGAGGACCGCGAAGAGCACCATGACAGGCCACTTCGCGATGCTCCAGATGGTCACTGCAGTGCTGCCCAGACCGATGGTGTTACCGACCGCCTCGGCCACCGGGCCGGAGAGCACGAGCATGAGGCCCATGAGCACGATCAGCAGGAGCACCACGATGGTGATGACCAGCACCTGGGGGCGCAACTTGAGGAGACCGCGGCCCTCCTCCACCTCGTACACACGGTTCATGGCGCGGGAGAAAGCGAGCACATACCCGGAGGCGGAGAAGATGGCGCCCAGCAGACCGATGACGAAGCCGAGACCAGCAGCTTCGTTCGAAGCGAGGGCAAGGATCTGCGGCCGGATGGTGTCGACGGTCTCTTGCGAGGTGAACCCGCGGACGATCTCGAGCAGGGCGTTCGTGGTGTTCTCGGCTTGCCCGAAGAGCCCGAGGAGCGAGAGCAGCGCGATGATGCCGGGGAAGATCGCGAGGACCGCGTAATAGGTCAGCGATGCGGCGAGGTCGGTGCACTGGTCCTTCCCGAACTCGCTGACCGTCCGCTTGAACACGTACTTCCACGCCGGCTTCTTGACGTCCTTCGGATCGTCGGGCTTCCGGGAATCGTTCGGGTCAGGAGCGTTCTGCGCCTTCTTGGAGGTTTCGCTCGGTGCGCCCTCGCGGACCTTGCTGTTACTGCTCACGGTGACCTCCGGGTTCGGCCCCGGTCGGTCCCGAGGCGGCTGGCTGCGCTGTACGTCTGCTTCAACTGCACCATAAGCTTACTTAGTAGTCCAGTCCCGAATCGGTGCGTCCACGTGCCCTTCCCCGTTCAAGGTCCAGGAGTAGAAGCATGCGCATTGCAGTCACCGGCGCCACCGGCAACGTCGGCACCGCCTTCCTCGCGCGGCTGAAGCGTGCCGCCGCCTCCAACGAGACGACCCATCATTCCGGCCCCACTGCCCCAGGGAACGCCGGCACCATCTCCGTCACGGGGATCGTCCGCACCGTCCCGGATACCTCCGTGGAACCGTACGACGGCGTCGACTGGCATGCCATCGACATCGGCACCGATGACGGCCGCGACGCCCTGACGCGTGTGTTCGAGGGGGCCGACGCCGTCGTGCACCTCGCGTGGGCCATCCAGCCCAACCGCGACGAGGCAGCGATGTACCGGACCAACGTGACCGGTACCGCGAACGTCCTCGCGGCGGCCGGCGCGGCCGGGGTGCGGCAGGTGGTGTGCGCCTCGTCGGTCGGTGCCTACTCTGCTGCCGACAAGGACACCCGCAAGGACGAGACCTGGCCCACGGAGGGCATCGCGTCCTCGCACTACAGCCGGCACAAGGCCGCTCAGGAGCGCCTGCTCGACACCTTCGAGCGGGAGTACCCGGAGATCCCGGTGGCACGGCTCCGCCCCGGGCTGATCTTCCAGGAGCAGGCCGGCAGCGAGATCGGCCGGTACTTCCTGGGGCCACTGGTACCGAAGATCCTGCTGGGCGGCGGGCCGCTGCCGATGGTCCCCATTCCGAAGGCTTTCGTGTTCCAGGCCGTGCACGCCGACGACGTCGCCGACGCCTACTGGCGGGTGATCGTGCACCGCGCGTCCGGCGCCTTCAACATCGCCGCCGAGCCGGAACTGAACCCCGAGCGCGTCGCCGACCTCCTCGGCGCGAGCAGGGTGATCGGCCTGCCGGTGCGCGTGCTGCGCTGGATCGTCGCCGCGAGCTGGGGCGCCGGTCTGCAGCGCACCGATCCGGGGTGGATCGACATGGCAGCCGGCAGCCCGGTCATGGACGTCACTCGCGCCCGTGCCGAGCTGGGCTGGGAGCCGCAGCGATCGTCCCGCGAAGCCATGGCAGAGGTGCTGGCCGGTCTCCGCAGCGGCAGCGGACGGAATGCCTCACCCAAGCTGTACCGGCGCTCGGACGGCTAGGCCACCGCATTTACGCGGCTGCGACGGCGTCCGTTCGGTCAGCGCGACGGCGGTCAGGCGCCGGCGGCCGCTCCGGGCGCCGGGACCCGCACCTCCGCACACGCTGCGGGGCTGGGCTCCGCGGCCCTCACCAGCGGGATGCCCTCGGGCAACTGGTCAGGCGTCGCTGGCATGCTCGCGGTGAACACCGCTCCGCCCTCGGGCCGGTTCCGCACGCTGAGAACACCGCCGTGGCTCTCCACGATCCGCCGGCAGATCGCGAGGCCGAGACCCGTGCCCGAGGCCTGGCGCAGACCGTTCGCAGAGCGGTGGAACTCCTCGAAGACGAGTTCCAGGTCACCCTCGGGAACCCCGATCCCGTTGTCCGCGACGCTCACCAGGGTTCGGCCGGTGGACGCCTCCACGGAGGTGGTGATGCGCACCTCCGCGGCGCCGTCCTGACGCCCGTACTTCATGGCGTTGCCGATCAGATTCTCCAGGAGCTGCAGGAACAGGCGCTCGTCGGCATACACGGGCTGCGGTGCGTCGATGACGAACCGGACGTCCGGCAACTGCGTGCCGGGCAGGGCGGTCCGCACGTCCACGATGTTCGCCGCGAGGCGCGCGACGTCGAGCTCGGACGCCGTCAGCTTCTCCTCCTTGGCGAGGCTGTAGGCCAGCAGGTTCCGGATGAGGTTACGCATGCGTCGGCTCGCCTGCTGGAGTCGCTCGATGCTCGCGCGGCGCTCGGCCGCGGGCAGGTCGGGGTCCTCGAGCATCTCGAGCCAGCCGTCGAACACCGTGAGGGGCGTCAAAAGATCGTGCGCCACGACTGCGGCGAACCGGCTGAGGTCCTGCTGATGCATACGTTCTGCCGTGACGTTGTGCATCACCACGAGCGCGCCCTGACCGTCCGGAAGCGGCACGGCGTCCACCGTCAGGTGCATGACCTCGCCGTCCCGGTGCGTGAGGTCCACGTCCATGCGCTCGGTCGCGACACCCTGCAGCGCCAGCGTCAGGGGGTTCTCCGCGTCCTCCAGGGTTGAGCCGTCCGTCTTCGTGACCTCGTACTCACGAATCCGCTCCTCGCCCGGCTGGGCCTTGCCCAGCCACCGCTCGCTCGTAGCATTCTGGAACACGAGGCGCCGCCCGGGCCCGGCCACGAGGACGCCGTCGTTCATCTTGCCGATCACGAGGTCACGGAGGTCCGCGGCGGCCTTGGCCTCGGCGGTGGCCCGGTACAGGCGGTCGATCAGGCGGCGTCGCTCGTCCATGCTCAGGGCGAGGACGGCGGAGAGGGAGAAGGCGATGAACATGAACGACTGCGCCACGTATGCCGCGGCGCCCGGCCCGAGGTCCTGGAAGGGTCCGCGACCCTCCAGCGTGAAGAGGACCAGGAAGGCGCCGCTGACCAGTCCGTGCAGCATGGCCCACCCCGAACGGAGGCGGAGCCCTGCCCACATGTGCGCAGGAATGGTGGCGTAGGCGACCGGGAGCGCCGTGGCGGTCGCGAAGGTCGCGACGTACAGGATGACGGAGACGACGGCGAGCATCGCGTACTCCGCACGCCGCGCTGGCGGTAGCGGCGACGGAACCTGCCCGGCAGCCCGGGCACGGATGCTCGAGGCGATCACGATGCCCAGTGATCCGAGTGCCGTGAGCGACACCGCGTGGCGCACGAGCCACGGGATGAAGGCGGCGAGGGGCTCGGGGGCCCCGTTCAGGGCACTGCCGACGACGATCACCAGGGCGCCGACCGCGCAGGCCACGAGGGCGATGGAGCCCACACGGAGATAATCCCCGACGGTCCGGACGTCGAGACCGGGCACGAAGCGGCGGAACAGGGCAACGGCGACGACTGTCTGGGCGACGCTGCCGACGGCCACCGCCACGCCGAGCACGGGGGTGAGTCCGGTGATGAGGTTCACCGCGGCGAGGATGGGCAGGCTCGCGACGAGCGAGACTGCGAGGTCCGCCCGCGAGCGCGACGCCCACAGCCCCCAGAGGAAGGTGATGCCCGCCGCGGGCCAGACCAGCGCGAGACCGGAGGACTCGAGGTTGGTGCTCCGCCCGAGGGCGGCCGCAGCGACGAGGACCAGGCCGAAGAGGAGGTGCAGGGCCGCCGGCGGCAACGCCACAAACCGCCCCGCGATCGCCTGCATTCGCCCCTTGCTCATGCCACTACCTGTTCAGAAACGTGAATGTTCCCGCCGCCGGACCAGGACGAGCGGGTGCGAAGCCGGAAGACCGCCGCGTCAGACAGCCTAACGGCTGATGACCTGCCGCACGGGAGGACGTGACTCTGCTGCGAGCGCTTCGTCGCGACGATGCCACTTCGAAGGCGAGCCGTCGCATGACCGAGCCATCGCCGGGATGACCGACCGACCCCTGACCGAGGTCACCGATCAGCGGAGGCAAGGACGCCCGAGATGAGCAGTTGCACAAGGACATCGGCCTCGTACGCGCCGTCACCGGCCGCACCGATACAGAGGTTCCCGATCCCCTTCAGCACGTTGTACGCATCGACCGGCGGGTGCCCGTTCACTGGTTCGAGCGCCGCCCCGAGGAGCGAGGCGCACACCGGGACGAGACGATCGACGAAGTAGGCGTGGAGAGCGTCGGACCCCGCGCTGTCCCCCTGCAGCGCGCCGGCCAATCCGTGCTTCGTGACCAGGAATTCCACGAACAGTGTCACCCAGGCACGTAATGCCACCTCGGGCGTGGCGCTCTCCGAGAGCAATCGCGGACCGGCGTCCGCGCAGGCCTCGACCTGGCGCCTGTACACCGCGACCACGAGCTCCGAACGCGTCGGGAAGTGACGGTAGATCGTTCCCGTGCCGACGCCGGCCTTCGCTGCGATCTCCCGCACCGGGGCGTCCACCCCGGAGGTCACGAACACCGCTGCAGCTGCGTCCAGGAGAGCCTGCTCGCTCTGACGTGGTCGACCGACCTGCTTGGCCGGCACACGCCGCGGCCGTTCATCGTGCGTGTCGATCACACTGCCCCCTGCTGAGCCGACCCCTGCTTGCATAACGGAACATTGTTCCGTTATGTTTCGGAACGACGCTCCGATACCCGCATCGTAAAGCGCGACCATTCGAAAGGAAAGCTGCCATGACGTCGTCACTCGTCGACACACTGGAGGGCATCATCGGTGCCGCCACCCCGGTCGTCTCCGTCGCCCCTCTCGGACTCTCCGCTCCGGGGCGATCGCTCCCGCTGCAGGTGCGCGTCTCCGTGCCTGCAACCGGTACGGATCTTCCTGTCGTGGTGTTCTCTCACGGCAACGGGTGGAACTTGGACGGGTACGCGCCCCTGACGGCGTTCTGGGCTTCCCGCGGGTTCGTCGTGATCCAGCCCACACACCTGGATTCACGCCGGAATGGCTTCGGATTCGACCATCCGGCGTTCCCGACGATCTGGACCGAGCGGATCGCTGATCTCACACGCATCCTCGACCAGTTGGATGCTGTCGAGGCCGCCGTCCCCGGGCTTGCCGGCCGGATCGATCCCAGCCGGGTCGCCGCCACCGGTCACTCCTGGGGCGGACAGACAGCTCAGGCCCTCCTCGGAGCGCGGATCTTGGACGATACGGGGCAGGTCGGCGAGGACATGACCGACAGTCGTGTCACCGCGGGCATCCTGTTCGCCGCAACCGGTGTGGCCGGTGATGACCTGCACCCGTTCGCGCAGGCGAACTTCCCCTTTATGCGCCCCTCGTTCCAGGAACTGACCACCCCGACACTCGTTGTTGCCGGTGACCGTGACCAGTCGAAGATGTCCAGCCGCGGACCCGACTGGTTCACCGACGCCTATACGTACAGCCCCGGCGCCACCGACCTCCTCACGCTCCACGGAGCCGAGCACGCTCTTGGCGGGATCGTCGGATACGACGTTGCCGAGACCACCGACGAGCATCCGGAGCGCGTCGCCGTCATCCAGCGAATGAGCACCGCCTTCCTCCGGACGGCCCTGCAGGGTGACCGGAACAGCTGGCCCGCTGCCCGTGCCGCCTTCAGGGACAGCGCCGGTCCGATGGGCCGCGTCGACAGCAAGCACTAGGCGCTGGTCGGTGCACTCCTCGCCGACGCTTCCCACGTGAACACGACGTCAGGGCGGAACATCCATGCAGCCGAACCGCTTCCTGCCCGGTGACCTCGTCGCCGACCACGTGGAGTCCGGCGTCTGCACCCGTGATACCGGAGCGGTTGGCGTCCGGGACGGGACGCACCAGGGGCGGGGCACTCAGTGCCCCGCCCCTGGTAATTCCGCCGACGACGCGTCAGGCGAGGCTGGCGGTGTCGATCACGAAGCGGTAGCGCACGTCCGAGGACAGCACGCGCTCGTAGGCCTCGTTGACGGCGTCGGCCGTGATGACCTCGACCTCCGGGGCGATCCCGTGCTCGGCGCAGAAGTCCAGCATCTCCTGGGTCTCACGGATCCCGCCGATGCCCGAGCCCGCGAAGGACCGGCGCTGGTTGAAGAGCGTGAAGACGTGCAGCGGCAGGGCGTCCGCCGGCGCACCCACGTTCACCATGGTGCCGTTGAGCCGCAGCATCGAGAGATACGCGTCGAGGTCGATCTTCGCGCTCACGGTGTTGATGATGAGGTCGAAGGTCGTGGAGAGCTTCTCGAAGGTCTCGGGATCGCTCGTGGCATAGTAGCCCGTGGCGCCGAAACGCTTGCCGTCCTCCTGCTTGCTCAGGCTCTGCGAGAGCACGGTGACCTCGGCGCCCATGGCGTGCGCGATCTTCACGGCCATGTGGCCGAGCCCGCCGAGCCCCACGACGGCGACCTTCTTGCCCGGCCCTGCGTTCCAGTGGTTCAGCGGGGAGTAGGTGGTGATGCCGGCGCAGAGCAGGGGTGCGGCCGCCTCGTAGGGGATGGCCTCGGGCACCTTCAGCACGAAGTGCTCGTCCACCACCACGTGCGTGGAGTAGCCACCCTGGGTGATGGTCCCGTCGCGGTCCTTCGCGCCATAGGTGCCGACGTTGCCCTTGAGGCAGTACTGTTCCTCGCCGGCGGTGCAGTTCTCGCACTCGCGGCAGGAGTTCACCATGCAGCCCACACCCACGCGGTCCCCGACGGCGTGGGTGGAGACCTCGGAGCCGACCTCGTCGACGACGCCGACGATCTCGTGACCGACGGTCAGCGGGTACTGCTGCCGGCCCCACTCGCCGCGGACGGTGTGGATGTCGGAGTGGCAGATGCCCGCGTAGGCGATGGAGATCAGGACGTCCTTCGGCCCCACCTCGCGACGTTCGATGGTGGTGGGGACGAGGGGTTCGGTGGCTGACGGCGCGGCGTAGGCGTTGACGGTTGTGATGGCGTTCCTCCTGGAAGGTTCGGGAGCGGCGGGCGGGCGTGCTCGCCGTGGGTCTCCCTCGCGGTACTCGCTCCTCCCACGGTAGGTCCTGCCGGCGCTTCCTGCAGAACCGGTACCTCCTGCAGACCATGATGCGCTCCGCGAACACCACTGTGCCGATTGTGGCTCCCCACCCCCGCGATGGAGGATGGGAGGGCAGCTCCCATCCTCGACAGGAGACCACCATGGAGTACTCGTACGACGTCCTCGTGATCGGCGGAGGACCCGCCGGCATGGCCGCCGCGACCCGCGCAGCAGAACTCGGAGCCCGCACCGCCGTCGTCGAGCGCTCCGCCCTCGGCGGCACGTGCGTCAACTCGGGCTGCGTGCCCACGCGCGTGCTCGCGAAGACCGCGCGGCTGTTCCGCGAGGTACGCACCGCCTACGACTACGGGATCGTGGTGGCCGAGCCGTCCGTGGACTGGGACAAGACGGTGCAGCGCGTACGGGCGACCGTCGCCCGGGTGCTCGACGCCAAGGGCTACGGCGCCACCATGAAGCGGCTCTCGATCGAGCTCCTCGAGGGCGATGCGACCCTGACCGGCCAGCACTCCGTCGTGGTCGACGGCCGCGAGGTCACGGCGGCGTCGATCATCCTGTGCATCGGTGGCAGCGGACGCCGCCTGCCCATCGAGGGCGCCGAGTACGCCGTCCTCCCCCACGAGGTCCTGGGACTCGAGAGCCTGCCGGGCAGCGTCGCGATCATCGGCGGCGGCCACACCGGCGCCCAGATGACCACCATCTTCGACGCGCTCGGCTCCGAGGTGCTGCTCCTCGACCTCGCGCCGCGCATCCTCATGACGGAGGACGACGACGTCGCGGCGGCCGTCACCGCGAGCTTCACCGGCAAGGGCGTGCAGGTGGAGACCGCGATCGGCGGGATCGACAGCATCGTCAAGGGCGAGGACGGCCTCACCCTGACCTGGAAGCGCGACGACGCGCAGCACTCCCGCGTGGTGGACGCCGTCATCATGGCCGCGGGCTGGCCCGCGAACCTCGGCGGCCTCGGGCTCGACGCGGCCGGCGTGGAGACCGCCCGCTCGTTCATCCCCGTGGACGAGTACCTCCGCTCCAACGTGCCCCACATCTACGTGGCGGGCGACGCCAACGGCAGCAGCATGCTCGTGCAGGCCGCCGTGTTCGAGGGCGAGACCGCCGCGGAGAACGCCGTGCTCGGCGCCACCCGCACCACACCGCACCACCTTCTGCCCGAGGGCGGCTTCACCGATCCCGACTACGCCGGCGTGGGCCTGACCGAGGCGAAGGCACGTGAGCGCGACGCCGAGTGCCACGCGGTGACCGTGCCCTACGCCGTCGTCGAGCGCCCCATCATCGACGACCGCGAGCAGGGCTTCCTGAAGCTCGTGATCGACCGGCGGCGTGAACTCATCCTCGGCGCCCACGCCGTGGGCGAGAACGCCGTCGAGGTGGTCACCGCCGTGGCGTCGGCGATGGCCGCGGGTACGGACCTTGCCACGCTGGCGCGCGTGAAGTTCGCGTACCCCACCTACAGCGCCGTGATCGGTCACGCCGCGAGGGCCGGGCTCCGGAACTAGCGCGGCACGCGCGCCAGGATCCGGTACTGCGGGTTCTGCTCGAGGAACGCCCTGGCCGCGGGGCACCCGGGGATCACCCCGAGGCGCCGCTTGTGCGCATGGAGCATGGCCTGCCGCAGGAGGATCGGCGTGAGGCCCCGGCCCTCGAAGCCGGGCGTCTCCACGAGCGCTCGCAGGGTGAGCCGACCGTCCACGAGGGAGTACCTGAGGTAGGCGGCCAGTGAGCCGTCGAGGAACAGCTCGAAACGGGAGCCGAAGGCGGAGTTCTTGAACACCTGGCGCCGCGTCTCGGCGGTGCTGTGTGTTCGCGCCTGCGCGGCGCGCGCCTCGATCTCCTCGACGGCGGCGGCGTAACGCTCACCGGCGTCGAACGGAGGCCGCTCGGCGTCGAGCAGCAGGAACATCCGGTTGGCGAGGACGCGCAACTCGGACGTCGTGACGTCGGTGAGGTCCAGGGTGGCCAGTGCCGTGCGCATCCATTCCGCTTCGCGCTCCCGCTTCGTGGGAGGTGCTGGGACGAGGATGCGCTCGTTGCCCGCGGGACCGCCCGTGAGCTGGTCCTGCTCGCTGGGCTGGTCCAGATCGCTGATCAGGGAGGGGGTGCAGACGGCGGACGGGCCGAGCATGTCCGGCAGGGTCGAAGGTTCTGTCATAGAAGATCCGATGATGGTCAGGTGCCGCAGCCCGCTGCTGGACCGTGGCGTGACAGACACTAGCTGCCGCCACCCCCAGAAAACTCAGGAGTGTGCCGGGTGCGACCCCGTCCGAGCGGCACGCCGGGCGTCCTGGCGGCGCCAGATCGCGGCCATGACGGCCCCCGAGACGTTGTGCCACACGGAGAAGATGGCCCCGGGCAGCGCCGCTTCCGGGGTCAGGTACGTCCGCGCAAGACCCGCCGCGAGGCCCGAGTTCTGCATGCCCACCTCGATGGCCGTGGTCCTCCGGGCGGTCAGCGGCAGCCGGAAGAGCCTCGCGGCGCCGTACCCCAGCGCGTACCCGAGACCGTTGTGGAGCACCACTGCGATAAGGACGAGGAATCCTGCCGAGGCGATGACCGCGGCGCTGCCGGAGACCACTGCGATCACCACCACGGTGATGGCGGCGACGGAGATCCACGGGAGGGCCGGAAGCAGGCGCTCGACCACGCGGGGGAGGAACAGGCGCACGAGGAGGCCCACGATCACCGGGATGAGCACGATCTGCAGGATCGTCCCGCCGATCGCGGCGGCGACCACCGGCATGTACTGCCCGGCGAGCCACAGGGTCAGCAGCGGCGTGAGGAAGGGGGCGAGCAGCGTGGAGACCGAGGTCATCGCCACGGAGAGCGCCACGTCACCGCGCGCCAGGTAGGAGACGATGTTCGACGCCGTCCCGCCCGGGCAGCAGCCCACGAGGATCACGCCGGCCGCGAGCGCGGGTGGGAGCCCCAGCGCCAGCGAGATGGCCCAGCCCAGCAGCGGCATGATGAGGTACTGCGCCACCACACCGATCACCACGGGCACCGGGCGCCGCCCGATCACTGCGAAATCCACCGGGGTGAGCGTCAGTCCCATGCCGAACATGATCACGCCGAGGAGAGGATTGACGAGCGGCCCGAGACCCGTGAAGGTCGACGGCGTGAGCACCGCCACGAGGCCGCCGGCGAGGATGAGGAGGGGGAAGAGGGTCACCGCGATCCGCGCGCTGCGGTCCTCGGCCGTGCTGGGAGCGGTGCTCGTGGGATCCATGGGTCAAAGGAATACCACGGACCGCCCGCACCTGCTTTGCTACAGTGACTTCCACCGAAAGGCAAGGCTACTTACCAACGGACCGACGGCAGGGATCACGATGGCGAAGCCCGACAAGAAGTTCACCGCGACCGAGGAATCGACGAGCAAGCATCCGCACGACTGGGGCCGCGCCATGGCTGTCGCCATCTGCCGCCTGACCGACATGGCGCGCGAGGCGGGCGACCCCGTGCACGACGAGGCGCTCATCGGGGAGGACCTCCACCTGTTCGTCGCCGACACCGAGCACGGTGTGTCCATCGCGATGTCCTGGACCCCGAGCGAGCGTCAGGCAGCGGAAACTCCCGCTCTGACAGCGGGAACGGACGACGGCGGCCCGGACGGCGGCGTCGGCAGCGCCGCGGGAGGCACCAGCGACGGCGGCGAGGAGTCCCCGCACAGTACTGCGGATCAGCGGTTCGACCCGACCGGTAACAGCACGGCCGGTCTGGGTCAGTAGCACCGGACGCGCCCGCCGTCGAGCGCTAAGCAGGCTTATGATTCCCGGGGTAGGCTGACAGGAGGAACACCCGCCGACCCCGTGGAGGACAGCATGAGTGAGCGCAAGAACCCGGATCCCTCGAACGCCGGCAACCCCGACCCGGAGCAGATGAACCTCACGGGCCTCGAGCCCGGTGGCGGAGTACCCCCGGGAGAGACGCCCCCGGGCGAGGCGAGCACCACCTGGCAGCAGCCCACCATCGAGGACAAGCCGCAGTCGAAGGGCATCACGGGCCTCTGGCTCGGGCTGATCGGCATCGTCGTCCTGCTGGTCCTGGTCTTCATCATCGGCAACATCGTGGGGATCGTCGACATCGGCTGACGCCACCGGCAGCAACCGACACCCGCTGCCACCGGCTCGTACCGAGCACCTCGCACCACGCGAAAGCCCCTCTCCACTGTCGGAGAGGGGCTTTCGTCGTACCGGTGGTGTCGCGGGAGGCGTTACGCCTCCGCGCCGTCACGCAGCTTGTAGTAGTCGATCAGGGCGGATTCCTCCTCGGCCGAGAGTTCGTACGAACTCGCGGGCTTCGGGGCATCCGTGATCTCCTTCCGGGTCCATGCCACGTGGAGGTCGTCGCCCTCGAAGCGCGAGTCGGCCAGCGGGATGTAGTGCTTCCGGGAGTTCAGCAGCCCGAGGGAGACGGTCACCCACGCGGGGATCCCCGATTCCTTCTCGAGGTGCACGTCGTTGACGACGCCGAGCTTCTTGCCCTTGCTGTCCCACGCCGTCGCGGCCTGGAGCTTGGTGATTTCGGCCTGAGCCATGGAGCTTCCCTTCGAGAGTCGGTTCGCGACCATTCCAGCCGAGATCGGTCGCGAGGGCAATCCGCGCCCCCGCGCGGGGTCACGCCTTGTCGGCGGCCTCGCCGAGCAGCGGCAGGAATCTGTCGAGGGCCCAGACCAGGCTGAGCGGGTTCGCCGCCGAGATTGAGAGGGTCAGCGTGTTGTCGCTGTCCGCCACGAGCGCACCGCTCTGCACGGCGGGGATCTGTCCGAGGAGGGGGTCGGTGCCGATCGCGGCCGCGGTGTCCGCATCGGGTACCCAGGTCACGAAGACGTCGGAATCGAGCTCGTTGGCGCGCTCGGCCGACCACGGGATGAAGAACTCCTCGGAGCCCGTGGTGGCGTCGGTGACGACGTCGGCCTGCACCATGCCGAGCTCGGTGAGGAACTTGGGCCGGTTGTCGTTCGCGGTGTAGACACTCACGCCGTCGGCCGTGCCGGGTTCAAGGTTGCCGTAGATGAAGCTCTTGCCCTCGAGCTGCGGGTACTCGGCCGCTGCCTCGGAGATGGCGGTTTCCGTCTCCGTCACGAGCTCCTCCGCCGCGTCGCTGAGACCGAGCGCCTCACCGATGATCCGCGTGGAGTCCTGCCAGGCGGTTCCGTAGGCGAGTTCGGGGTACGCGATCACGGGCGCGATCTTGCTGAGGGTGTCGTAGTCCTCCTGCGAGATGCCGGAGTAGGCGGCGAGGATCACGTCGGGGTTGGTGGCGGCGATGTCCTGGAAGGCGATGCCGTCCGTCTCCGAGTACTGCACCGGCGCATCCTCGCTGCCGATCTCCGCGCCGAGCTCCTCGAGCTTGGCATCCTTCCACGGGGTGGACTGGTTCTCGTTGCCGCCGTAGGAATCGGCGGGCATCCCGACGGGCACGACGCCGAGGGCCAGGGACACGTCCGCATTCACCCAGGAGACGGTGGCCACGCGCTCGGGCTTCTCCTCGAGGGTCGTCTCGCCGAACGCGTGCTCGATCGTGACGGGGAAGGCACCGGCGTCCGCAGTTGCACTGCTCCCGCCGGTGCTGGTTCCGGCGGTGCCACTGTCGGCGGGACCGGTGGAGCAGGCGGAGAGGGAGAGGACGGCGACGGCGGCGACGGCGATCAGGCCGCGAAGGCGCGAGGGGGCCATGTGGTTCCTTGACTTCTGGGACCTCTCGATGAGGCCTCGGGACGGGGTAGAAGTAAGGCTAACCTAAGCGCCGAGCAATTACGAAATGCTTTCGTTGCGTAATGCGTCAGGGTGTTACTGCTCCCTGGCCCTCCGCGTCTCGCGGTCGTTGGCCTTCTGCAGGGCCTCCACCAACTCGTCCTTCGACATCGAGGAGCGTCCCTTCACGTCCAGCTTCTTCGCGAGGTCGTACAGGTGCTGCTTCGTGGCGTTGGCGTCCACCCCACCGGCCGTCGGCCGGGCCTCGGCGCTGCTGCCCGCGGCCTGATCGTCCGAGGGACCCTTTTCCGCCTTCGGTTCCCAGTGGTCCCCCACCTTCTCGAACCCGTGCTTCAGGGAGGCGAACGCCGTGCGCCTGGCACGTTCGCCGTCGCCGCCGTACTGCTCCTCGGCGGCGTCGAGCGTCGCGGCAAAGGTGTCCTGCGCCTTCCGGTCCGATCTCTGCAGCGTGCTCGGCAGCGTCTCCGGCTTGACCTTGCCGTCCTTCGTGAATCGCGCCATGGTGCGTCCTCCTGCGTCGTCGTGGTCGTCCTAGCCGGGCGGTATGACGACGGCGCTCGCCGTGTCGTTGCGGGGCTCGGCCGCCGCTTCGGCGGAGAGCCCGTCCCGGGCGATCTCGAGCATGCTCGCGGTTCCGAAGACCCCCTGGCCCACGGCGATCCTATGTCCCCGCGCGGTCAGCCCGTCCACCGTGGCCTGGGGGGCGGAACCCTCGACATCGAGCACGTTGTTCGCTGCGTACGGGAAGGTGGACGCCGGGAAGGCCGTGCTCACGTAGCGCGGCCGCGCGATCGCCTCGGCCGGGGAGAGCCCGAAGTCCACGACCCCCATGAACTGCTGCAGCTGCCCCTGCGGCTGGGTGTCCACCCCGGTGTTGCCGCCCAGCAGGTACGGGCGGCCGTCACGCAGGGCCATGTACGGGTTGGAGGTGTGGCGCACGGTGGCACCCGGCGCCACCACGTTCACGTTGCCCTCCTCCAGCGACATGAACTTCATGCGCTCGTTGATGTGGATGCCGGTGTCCCCGACCACGAGGAAGTGCCCGCCGATGCTCGTGGTGACGGCGGCCGCGTTCCCCGCGGCGTCCGTGATCTGGAAGGTCGTGGTGTCCGATGCCGTGCGCTCCAGGCCGCTGCTGATGGGCCACGCGGCCGCAACACCCGGATCGATCCGCTGACGCTGGGCCGCCGCGTACTCCTCGGAGAGCAGCTGGTCCACGGGCACCGGGGTCCTCTCGGGGTCGCCGACCAGCGCGAAGCGGTCCGCGTAGGCGAGTTTCGTCGCCTCGACCTGCGTGTGCACCACGGCGGGATCGTCCGGTGACAGGCCCTCGAAGGTATCACCCTTCAGGATGCTGAGCGCCTCCAGCATGGCGATGCCCTGGCTGTTCGGCGGGTTCTGGAAGACAGTGACGTCCTCGGTGTACGCGAGGGAGATCGGCTCGACGATCTCGGCCGAGTACTGCGCGAGGTCCTCACGCGTGAGATACCCGCCGTTCGCGTCGGAGTACGCCACGATCGATTCCGCGATCGGACCGCGGTAGAAGTGGTCCCGTGCTGCCTGGACGGCGGCGTCACGCCCGCTCGGCAGGGCGGCGTCGTACGCGGCGGCGAGGCCCTCGAAGGTGGCCGCCATCTCCGGCTGGACGATGGTGCTGCCGGTCGCCGCGAGCGCGCCGTTGCGCACGTACAGTGCGCTGAGCGCGGGGTCGGCGCGGATCTGGGCCTCGTGCACGCCGAACCAGTAGGTCATCTCGGTACTGACCGGGTACCCGGTGCGCGCGGCGTCGATGGCCGGGGCGAGGATCACGCCGAGGTCCAGCGTGCCGTACTCCTGCAGCCACAGCATCCAGCCGTCCCACGCGCCGGGCAGGATCGCCTGGTGCATGCCGGGCGCCCCCGCACGGCCCGCGTAGTCGGCGAGGGTGGTCCGGCTGCCCGTGGGGCCCACACCGTTGACACTCGTGACCGCGCCGGTGCCCGCTTCGTAGTAGAGGCCCCAGGTGTCGCCGCCCAGCGCGCTCGAGTAGAACGGCTCGACCACGCTGAGGACGGCGGCGACGGCGAGCGCGGCGTCCGCCGCAGTGCCGCCCGCGGCCAGGATCTGCGCCCCGGCGTCGGTGGCGCGCGTGTTCGACGAGACGACGGCCTGGATCTGGGCGGGTGCGGCAGGGGTCGGCGCGGCGTCGGCGGGCGGCGTCGTCGGTACCTGTGTCGGTTCCGGGGTGGGGCTCGGTGTCGCCTCAGCCGCCGAGGACGAGGCGGTGGGTTCGGACACGGCCGTCTGCTCCCCCGCGCCGGAGACCCGGTTGACGATCAGCACCACCGCGCCGATCAGCAGCAGGACGGCGACGGTGACGGCAGCGACGAGGGGGAACGAGCGGCGCATGGGGGCCTCCTTTTCGACAGATGGTAGAACACGCAGATGAGACCCGCGCCGTGCTGGACCCGACGGCCGGACCGCCGCCGGATGCTCAGCACCCTGTGCACGCGGTGGCGGGCCGGGTACGGTGAACCACACCAGCCATTGGGCACCGCCAACCGCAGGGGATGCGGACCGGCGCCCGGCCGCCATCACCTACGCGCCAATGGAGGACATCCGTGATTCGCAGCAGCACCGACCGCCCCACCACCCGTACCCGCCGCTCCACCCGGTCGAGGTCCCTCGCCCTCGGCCTCGCCACCCTGCTGGCACTGCCGCTCCTCACGTCGGGACCGGCGCAGGCCAAGGGCAACTTCCCGTCGCCCAACGGCACCACCAGCATCGCGAGCATTCTCACCTACGCGGACACCGTCAAGGAGCTCGAGAAGATCGAGCAGAACTCCCGGTACGGCGTCGACGTCTTCACGCTCGCCGAGGCGGGCACCACGGTGAACACGAGTGAGCAGGGCCGGGACCTCTACGTCGCGACGGTGGGCAACGGGCCGCAGGACGTCTGGGTGCAGGGCCGCATCCACGGCAACGAGCCCTACGGCGCCGAATCCATCCTGAGCCTGCTCAAGGATCTCGGGACCAACGGCTCCCCGGAGTACGACGAGATCCGCGACGCCTTCACCATCCACTTCATCCCCATGTACAACCCGGACGGCAGCGAGCTGAACATCCGCCAGACCGTCCTCTGGGACACCGCGGCGAACGCTCCCCGCACGGACGCGAACGGCCAGAACCTGATCGTGGACCTCAACCGCGACTGGGTGACGGGCAAGTTCCAGGCACGCGAGTCACTCGCCTTCTACGAGTACTGGACCGAGGTGGACCCGGCCTACGGCATCGACATCCACCACCAGGGCCTCAAGCAGCAGTACGGGACGGGCGACGACGTCACGCTCTCCCTCGGGATCTCGCTCGCGCCGGGCGGACCTACGCTGCCCACCCTCCAGGGTGGCGCGTACGACGTCCTCACCCGCCAGATGCACGGCTACGTGTACGAGGAACTGAAAGGCGCCGGCTACATCACCATGGATCGGTACCAGGTGGGCGGCAGCCTCGAGATCGACATCAAGGGCGGCGTCGTCTCCGCGATGATGCTCGGACTGAACCACCAGAACCTCAACCCGGAGGGGCACTCCAACCCGGTGGTGTTCTTCGAGACCTCCGGCAACACGAG
Organism: Arthrobacter sp. TJ-266; assembly: GCF_058269115.1. Classification (NCBI taxonomy): domain Bacteria; kingdom Bacillati; phylum Actinomycetota; class Actinomycetes; order Micrococcales; family Micrococcaceae; genus Arthrobacter; species Arthrobacter sp. TJ-266. The sequence goes on along the minus strand of NZ_JBZCNC010000001.1, from coordinate 184,506 downwards.
TGACGGATCGCTCGGCCAGAAGGCCCGCGGCAAGAGCATCCAGCAGAACATCGTGGCCATGCGCACGCTGCTGAGCGGGCTGGCGAACGGTGAGGTGCAGCAGACCGATCCCACGGTGTGGGAGGAGATCCCGCATGCCCCGGTCACGGGCTACAGCACGGACTACGCGGGCACCCTTCCCGTCACGCCGTAGCACCAGCGCGGCTCACACAGCGAACGACGACGGCGCCCCCGCGGTGAGCGGAGGCGCCGTCGTCGTTCACCCTGGGGCGCACAACGCTCAGCCGACCCGCTGCAGGCGAGCGAGCCCGCGTCCGTGCTGGGTGGCCTGATCCTCGGCACGGAGCTTCAGTTCGTCGGCCAGCTCGGTGAACTGGTCGAGGGCGGGGTTTACGCCGACGAGCGTGAACTCGCGGGTCACCACGTCGAGGTCCAGCTGCCAGACGTCCTCGAGGATGCGCCGCATCCAGGAGGTGGCGTGGTCCCAGCCCTCCTTCGGTGTGCCGGCGGAGTAGTTACCTCCTTGTACCGTCACCAGCACGGCAGGTGTGCCCGCCGTCGCAGGAACTGCGCCCGGGGCCATGCGTGGATCGGTGAGAACCATGTCGACGTAGGACTTGAAGTGCTGGGAGACGCCGAAGTTGTACAGCGGCACGGCGAACAGCATCGCGTCGGCGGCCACGAGCTCGTCGGTCAACTCGCGTGCCAGGGCAACAGCTGCCTTCTGACCGGGTGTCCGGCCGGTGTCGGGCGTCATCGACGCGCCCACGGCCTCCGCCCATGCTGTCGCGGGGACTGGTTCGGTTCCGACATGACGTCGGGTGATCACCGAGTCGGGGTGAGCGGCGCTCCACTCACCCTCGACGATGTCGCCCAGCGCGCGGCTCGTGGAGCCCTCGGTGCGGATACTGGCATCAAGACGGAACAGGGACATGACACTCCTCTAGTGATCGCGGGTCGTCGACCCGCTTATAGTTACGATCGGTAACTCAACCCGGCAGGCCCCCGTTACCGCAAACGACCCCCTGTTACGCAGGAGTAACTCAGAGGAGTGCCGATGACGCAGCAGACGAGTATCAATGCCCTCCAAGCTCGGCTGATCGAGTCCATGCCGACGATGGCCGACCTGTGTACGAGCGACGACCCGGACCTGTTCCGATCACTGCTCTCCCGCATCGGCGACAAGTGGACCCTGCTGGTGATCGGTGTCCTCGGCGAGGAACGGAAGAGGTTCACCGAACTCTCCGAGATCATCCCCGGCATCTCGCGCCGCATGCTCACGGTGACCCTGCGTTCACTCGAACGCGACGGCCTCGTCTCCCGGACGGTCTACCCGGAGGTGCCGCCGCGGGTCGAGTACGAACTCACCGCTCTCGGGCGCTCGCTCCAGAGCGTGGTGCTGACACTCGGGGACTGGGTGAGCGAGCACCAGCACACTGTGAGGAACAACCGACACTCGTTCGACAGCGACAAGCGCGGAGTAGACGGTGCCGGCGATTGAGTGCGGTCGCGGCATCTTTCACCGGCAGCAAAAGGTCAACGCTCGATCTCTTCGTCGCTCGAACCGAGCGCGACCTGCAGCACCGATGCACGTCAGCTCCCGGGCGACCTGACAGCGAGCTACGGACGGACGAAACCGTTTGCTTACACTCATGGCATGAGCAGCGCCGGAGGCATCGAGGGATGCCAGATAATCCTCGTCAATCCTGACGGCGCCGTCCTCCTGCAGCTTCGCGATGACAAGCCCACCATCGCGTTTCCGAACATGTGGGCCATCCCCGGCGGCATGCTCGAACCGGGAGAATCAGCCAGGGCGTGCATCCAACGCGAAGTCCAGGAAGAACTCGGAATCCTGCTGCCGGCGGATTCGATTCACTTCCTCACAAGGACCTGGCGATCGTACGGGGTGGAGAACACCTTCACCGCACCCTTAGGAGTGGACCTGGACGATCTCACGTTGACCGAGGGCCAACGCATCGCCTGGTTCTCCGAGTCGCACGTGGGAGCGATGCATCTTGCCTACGAGGACAACGCAGTACTGGCGGAGTACTTCTCACATCACGCAACCATGGGTCATGCGAACTCCTGAAAACCTCTGCACCCCTAGCTCCAGCGCGCGTCACCGTCGACGTACAGCCAGCGCCCGCCCTCCCGGGTGAACCGGCTGCGCTCCTCCAGCAGCCCCGCCTTCCCACCGCTGCGGAACGACGCCCGGTACTCCACGAACCCTGCATCGTCCGACGGACCGCCGAGGGTCGAGTCGACGATCTGCAGGCGCCGCCACTCCACGTCCCCGTCGAGATCCACGCCGTCCGGTCGGGTCGACGGATGCCAGGAGTCGAGCAGGTACTGCTCGAGCCCGAGGGCGAAGGCGGAGTACCTCGACCGCATGAGGGCGAGCGCCGTCGCCGCGGCGCCACCCCGGTGGAGCGGTGCGCAGCACTCCTCGTACGGCGCGGCGGACCCGCAGGGGCAGGTGTCGGCGGGCATGGGATCAGGCGGTCTCGTCGGCCACGCGGACGAGGACCTTGCCCACGGCCCCGCTCTCCACGGCGTCATGGGCGGCGCCGGTCTCCTCGAGCGGGAACCAGGTGAGGGGAAGCCCGGCATCCTCCCCGACGGCCAGCGCGCCGTCCCGCAGGGCGGCGGTGATGTCCTCCGCCGCCGCGTCGAGCGCCTCCTGCCCCACGGTGTAGAGCAGCAGGCCCTGCCACCGGACGTTCTTCACGAAGCTCGCGATGATCGGAGCGGAGAAGTCGTCCCCGCCGTTGTTCGCGTAGTAGGCGATGCTGCCGTGGTTGGCGATCACCGCCACGTCGAGCGCCGCGTTCTGCGCGGGGGACACCTCGACGACGTGATCCACGCCGTCGGGCGCGGCCTCACCGATGCGATCCGCGAGCGCGTCGTCGGGATAGCGCAGCACGTGGTGTGCCCCCGCAGACCGGGCGAGCTCGGCCTTCGCGTCGCTGCTGACCGTGGCGATGACGGTCGCCCCGGCCCAGACGCCGAGCTGGATCGCCGCATGGCCCACCGCCCCGGCGCCGCCCTGCACGAGCACCACACGCCCCGCGAGGGCACCGGGCGCGAGGCGGGAGGGGCCGTGTTCGTGGACGGTCAGCGCACGGTGCGCCGTCATGGCGGGCACGCCCAGGCTCGCCGCGAGAGCGACGTCGACGCCGTCCGGCAGGCCGACCGCACGCTCGGCGGGCACCACGGCGAACTCCTGAGCCGTTCCGGTGGGTCGACCGTGAGCCGCCAGGTACAGCCAGACGCGGTCACCGATCCGGTGACCCGTGACGCCGTCGCCCACGGCGTCGATGACGCCTGCGCCGTCCTGGTTCGGTACCACCTCGGGGAACGGGACGTCCCCGCCGGCGCGGGCCTTCCAGTCCGTGGGGTTCACCCCGGAGGTGACCACACGCACCCGCACCTCCCCCGGACCCGGTTCCGTCACCTCGCGTTCGACGATGGAGAGGACGGACGAGGGGCCTGTGGAGGAATAGACGATTGACTTCATGGCTGACGGAACCACCGAGGCCGGACCGGCATTCCCGCCGCGCGGGGTCCGGGCGGGTGCCCGCGAGCGGATGACCCGACGGCGGGAGCGACGCCGCTCAGCCCGTGGGGAGGCTCACCCGGAACTCGGTGCGGCCGGGCTCGCTCTCCACGACGACGCCGCCTCCGTTCGCCTCGACGAGCGCCTGCACGATCGCCAGGCCCAGACCGGTGCTGCCGGTACTCGTGGTCCTCGCGGTGTCCCCGCGGCGGAAGCGTGTGAAGACCGCTCCGAGCAGAGCGGGGTCGATCCCCGGGCCGTCATCCACCACCGTGATCCGCACCGAGCCCTCCGTGCGCCGCAGCGTCGTGATGATCGAGGTACCGGGCGGGGTGTCGGTGTGTGGCGATTCTTTCGCCCAGCTGTGCGTACGCTGTGCGGCCCGGCCACCGGGCGCGGGATCCGTCCGGGCACGACGACGGCGCCCCTGCTCGTCCGCGGAGGCGCCGTCGTCGTTCGTGGTTCGGTGGTCGCTGCGTCAGCCGCGCGCGGCGAGGAACGCCTCGAGGGCCGGCAGGTCGTCGGTGTTGATGTGGTCCACACCGGCATCGGCGAGCTCGGTCCAGACCGCCTCGCGGGCGGGGCCCGGGAGGTCCGGCGTCTCCCAGAAGCGGACGCGAGAGCCCTGCTCGTGCGCCGCTGCCACGTAGGCCTCGAGCTTCGCGCGCTCGGCAACGGGCATCTCGCCGATCCCGCGCCACGTGAACAGCTGGGTCCAGTTGTTGCTGATCAGCGGCATGAGCGACGACGGCAGCGCGCCTCCGAGGTCCGTCGCCCGGCCGTCGTAGAAGCTGAGGCGCTGGCGGTCCGCGGCCATGGTCGCGAGCGGGCGGTTCCCGCTGATGACCACGCTCACCGCGCCCTGCTTGACCTTGCCGTTGCTGTAGCGCGTGAGCATGCTGCGGTGCTCCTCAAGTTCGGCCTCAATGGCCGCCCACGTCTGCTCGGCGTCTCCCTTGATGTCCACGAGGAGCTGGAACTCGCCGTTCCAGCCCGGGTACACCCCGCTCGCGCGGCCCTGGACGAGCTCGTCCAGCGGGTCGAGGTACAGGCTCTTCAGGGTCACCCCGGGCGTCACCTCGTCGAGATCGTGCGCCACGAGGAGCTCGCCGTCCACGAGCCAGACGTCCGCCTCCACGCTCGTGAAGCCGCTCGCCAGGGCGTCGTACAGCGGGCGGTCGTGCTCGTAGTCGTTGTGGGCGTGGGCGGCGGCGTGCGGTGTTCCGAGCACGACGTCGTCGCGCGCGGGCGCGGCGGACGCGGGCAGTGCGGCCGTGGTGGCGAGGGTCGCGCCGGCGAGGAGCACGGCGAGCGGGCGGAGCTTCATGGGTGGGGCCTTTCCTTGGGGGACGTCCCGTCCACCGTAGGAAGCCGAGGTGATCAGCAGACTGCCTGCGGGCGACCCACCGGTGAACGGCGCGCCCCGGCCGACTCCGCCTCCGCGCCGCTCCCCCCTCAGCCGAGGGTCTTGAGGTACCTGACCAGCTCCCGCGGCGCCGACACCGGCGCCACTGCCTCGACCGCCGCGTTGTAGTTCGTGTTGGTGTTGACGTCGTACGTGAGGATCCGGCCGTCCGCCGTCTCGATGAACTCGATCCCGCACACCTCGAGGTTGTTCCGACGCGCGAACTCCTCGAAGCGCGCGATCACCGGGTGGTCGAACCCTTCGCGGAGGCTGAAGAGCTGCTGGTCCGGCTCGGGCTCGATCGTCGCCCCGGGCGGCATGATCGGCTTGCCCGTCTCGGGATCGATGGCACACGCGTCCGCGGGGCAGAGCTGGAACCCTCCGCGCGCGGTATCGGCCTTGATGGCGTAGACGAACGTGCCGCCCACGATCTCCGCCCTGGTGATGAACGGCTCGGCCGCCTGGATGTAGTCCTGTACGAGGGTTATGCCGTCCTGCGGCTCCTCGAATTCGTCCGACGCCACGTACGCGGCGAGTTCCTCGTGGGTGTCGAACTTCCGCACGCCGAGGCCCTTGCCGCCCTGGTTGTGCTTCAGGATCAGCGGCAGGTCGAAGCCCTGCGCGGCCTCGAGGATACGATCCCGGCCGATCGCGGCCACGGTGCGCGGGGTGTCGATCCCTGCCGCCCTGAGCGCCGTCAGCTGGTCCACCTTGCTCATCTCGAGCTCGAGGACCCGGCGTCCATCGACCGTCCGCCGCCCGTGCGCCTCGAGCCAGGAGAGCACAGACCGGGCGTAGTCCTTGGACAGGCCGTGGTCGCGGGTGTGCGCCGAGGCACTGATGCGTGACCAGAAGATGCCTTCCGGCGGCACGGCATCGAGGTCCAGCACGCCGTCGGTCAACAACCACTCCACCACCTCGACGCCCTCGGCCTCGAAGGCTTGCGCGAACGGCGGGAACCACTCGGGGTTCTCGTGCAGGGCGTAGACCGTGGTCACGGTGGGGTCCTTCCGATCGGTGGGTGTTTCCCGCATAACCTGCGTGGTCAGGCCCCTATTCCGGCGTCCGGCCGGCGCGGCGCCCGGTGAGCCGTTGCGCGGTGGCGCACAGCCGGGCGCCGCTACCCGGTGAGCCGTTGGGCGGTGGGGCGCACAGCCGGTGGACCGTCCCACTCTGCAGCATCGACGCGTGGGCTGGTGAGCACATGCCCACGGTGGGAGGCGTCACTGTGGGATCGTCCGCACCGCGGGCGCCTCCGCGGATCGCCACCGCGCCCGGACATCCCCGTTCCTCACAGTGCACGGCTCGTTCCTGAGGGATGAACGCGGTATTCCCTACTCAAGCACCCGTGGAGTGGGAGGAAGCGGACCTGGCGAGGTCTTGTCCAGCGGCACGGGGAAGCCTGAGGACCGCGGGCGTCTATCCGCGGCCCGCACTGGTGGCTAGAGTCGCGGTAGCCACCACGGAGCGGCCACGGGCAGGAACGGGGGACGGATGCGCACGAGCCCACAGCGGAGGTGGAGCGGGGGCCTGCTTCTCGCGGGTGTCAGCTGCGCGCTTGTGGGAGTGGCGCTCGTGGTCGCTGCCCTGACCGCTCCGTCGAGGAGCTTCGGCTGGTTCGCCTACGCCCCGCTCTCCGAGACGACCTTCGTGCCCGGTGACGGACGACCGGCCGCCGTCGACCTCTTCGGGTACGGGCTTGCCGTGGTAGGCCTCGTGATCCTCGCCTGGTCGCTCGGCCGCGGACGGCATCCGCGCGGTGCGTTGCTGCCGCACCTCCCCCACCATGTGACGCTCGTGCTCGGCGGGCTCGCCGCGGCGGCGACCCTCGCCGTCCTCGCCGGTGGCGCCACGCTGCTGGCCTCTCCGCCGGGTTTCGACGCCCTTCCCGTGCGACCCGCGCCCGGTCGGGAGCTCAGCGTCGCCTACAGCTCGGACCTCACCATCACCCTCGATGACCCCTACGGACCTACGATGACGCCAGGTCTCCTGCTGCTGGTCGGTGGCCTGTGCCTCTGCGCCGCCGTGACGGGATGGCGGACGGGCCACCCCGGAGCGACCGGGCGCGGCCTTCCCGGGCATGGACGACCCGACGAATTGGGCGGGCCGGGCGGGCCGGGCGGGCCGGGCGGGCTGGGTGCACCGGCGGGTACGGACGCATGACCGTCCACCCGCGGAGCGTGACCCTCGCCGGGCTCACGTGCGTCGTCGTCGGACTGACCGTCGCGCTGCTGGGCGACGACCGGGGCACAGGCGCATCGACGGCAATCGGCTGGTCGCTGCTGATGGCGGGCATCGCCGCGGGCGCATGCGTCATCGGCTTTGCCCTCGGGGCCCGACGCCGGAAGCCGTAGCTCCCGCCGCGCGCGCGGAGTCGCCCTCGAAATAGCCCGTGGAATAGCCCGGGAAGGAGACCGGCAACGAGCTCCCGGCAACGGCCCCGTGCGAACGGCGACGGCCGCCCGAGGGAGCCCGGCGACGGGCACTCGGCGCCCGCCCCCGCGCCACGGCCGCCTACTGCGGGATGAAGATCCCGTTGCCCGGCCCCAGCGGCAGGTCGAGGTAGAAGAACACCGTCAGGATGGCCACCCAGGCGAGCCAGAACGGCACCACGAAGGGCAGCATCCGGGCCATCAGCGTGCCGAGGCCGGCCTCGGGCTCGTACTTCCGCAGCATGGTCAGCAGCACGATCATGTAGGGGTTGAGCGGGGTGATCACCTGCGTGGCGGAGTCGCCCACGCGGAAGGCGCCCTGGATGAAGGCGGGCTCGTACCCCAGCAGCGCGAACAGCGGCACGAACACCGAGGCCATCAGCGTCCACATCGAGGACCCTGAGACGATGAACAGGTTCAGCACGGACGCCAGGAGGATGAACGCGATGATCGCCGGGTACCCGGTCAGTCCGATCGCCTGAAGGCCCGAGGCTCCCGCCACCGCGATCCAGGACCCGATGCCGGACCAGTTGAACAGCGCGATGAACTGGCCGAGGATGAACGCGAGCACCAGGAAGCCCGCCATGTCCTTGATGGCCTCGCCCATGACGCGCGGCACGTCGCGCCCCGTGGTGATGGTCCCGACGATCCGCCCGTAGACCAGCCCGGGGATGGTGAAGAGCAGGAACACGATGAACACGATCGAGCTGAGCAGCGGCGAACGCGGCAGGAAGCCGCCGGTCTCGTTCCGCCACGGCGACTCGGGCACGATGACGGCCACCAGGATCACGAGGGCGACGATCGCACCGACGATCATCGACCACTTCAGGCCCCGGGCTTCGACGGGCTCGAGCTCGGCCGTGAGGATCACGGGCGCGGAGGCTTGCTCACCGTCCTCGACGATCTCGTCCACGGGCACCTTCTGGCGGTCGAGGCGCGGTTCCAGCACCTTGTCGATGATGAAGCCCGCGATGAGGATCAGGACCACCGAGGACGCGATGTTGAAGTAGTAGTTCGAGAGCGGCGTCACGGGCGAGCCGGGGTTGGGCAGGTTCTCGGTGACCGCCGTCGTGATCCCGGCGAACAGGGCGTCGAGGCTCGTGACGAGCAGGTTGGTGGAGTAGCCGGCTCCGGCCGCCGCGAAGCCGCCGAGGAGCCCTGCTACCGGATGGCGTCCGGCCGCCTTGAACACGAGGGCGGCCAGCGGCGGGATGATCACGAACGCGGAGTCCGACATCACGGACCCGACCACGCCCACGAACCCGACGGCGTAGGGCAGCGCCCACCGCGGGGCGGAGCCGAAGACCCGCCGGATCAGCGCGCCGAGCAGGCCGGACTTCTCAGCCACCCCGACCGCCAGGAGGATGGGCAGCACCGTGGCGAGCGGCGGGAAGCCGAGGTAGTTGGCGCCGATGTTCTGCGTCAGCCAGGTCATGCCCTCACCCGTGAACAGGCCCTTGATGACGGTCGCTTCCTCGGCTCCGGGCACCTGCACGGTGACGTTCGCGAGCGCCATGAAGGTGGTGACGACGGCCGTGATCCCGAACAGGATGAGGAAGAGCATGAAGGGATCGGGCAGCTTGTTGCCCACCCGTTCCACGCCGGTGAGGAAGCGGTCCGTCAGGCCGGGGCGGGCTGCTGCGGTGGATGACATGTGTTCTCCTTGGCTGCTGCTGGGCGTCGGGCGGTGCGTCGTGGCGGTGCGTCGTGGCGGTGCGTGGGGAGCGGAACGGTCAGTCGAAGTAGGAGGGCACGTCGATGGCGCCGCCCTGCTCCTCGAACTCGTGCTCGACCGCTGCCCGCAGATCGCCGTCGAACAGGTAGTCGAGGGCGGTGAGCGCGAGCCCGGCGGCGCCGTCGACCGCGCCCTCCAGCGCAGCCGGACCGGCAGCCGCCTCCGCGAACCCGCGCGTGTGCAGCGCGGTGGACGGCTCGGCGATCCGTATGAGCGGGTGGATGCCGGGGATGCGGTAGCTGACGTTCCCGAAGTCGGTGGACGCGGCGAGGGTGTCGGAGACGACGCCGAGCGGCAGCGGCGAGCGCCCGCGCCGCTGTTGCGCCGCGACCCAGCGGCCCGTGAGCGCACCGTTGGTGCGGATGGGGAGCGACGGCGGGTGCTCGTCCCACTGGAGCTCCACGCCCGTACCGGTCATGAGCGCCGCCCCGCGGGCGATGTCCTCGAGGCGCGCGCTCAGGTCCTTCAGCGTGGCCGGCTGCTGCGACCGGGCGTAGAGCTTCATGACGGCGCGGCCGGGGATGATGTTGGGGCTGTCCCCGCCGTGCGTGATGGTAGCGTGCACGCGGTCCGACGGCGGGAGCTGCTGGCGCAGCAGGCCGATGCCCTGATAGGCGAGGCTCGCGGCGTCGAGCGCGTTGCGGCCCATGAAGGGCTGGGCGGAGGCGTGCGCCTCGACGCCCGTGAAGGTGAGGGTCAGCAGGCGCCGGCCGAGCCACACCTGGTCGGCGAGGTCGTACCCGTAGGGGTGCACCATGACGGCGGCGTCGACGTCGTCGAACGCCCCGTTGCGCGCCATGACCTCCTTGCCCGTGTGCCCCTCCTCGGCCGGGGTGCCGAGGAGCAGCACGCGTCCCGGAAGGCGGTCGGCCACGGCGGCGAGCCCCAGGAACGCCCCGAGACCGGCGGCGGCGATCACGTTGTGACCGCAGGCGTGGCCGATGACCGGCAGGGCGTCGTACTCCGCGAGGATCGCGATGGTCGGGCCCTTGGCGGCATCCCCGATCTCGGCGCGCACCGACGTCTCGACGCCGTGCACCCCCAGCCGGGCGTCGATGCCGTGCCGGGTGATCTCCTGGTGCAGGAGCATGGCGCTGTGGTGCTCCTGGAAGGCGGTCTCCGGGTGCGCGTGCAGGTGGCGGACCACGTGCTCCAGCCTCGGGGCGAGGGCGTCCACGGCCTGCTCGACGACGTCGGACAACTCACGCGGTGCGCCGTCGAAGGTCGACGGCGTGGGTACGGCCTCGGCGGCGAGCCTGCGCGTCCGGTCGTCGATGGACTGCAGGTAGGCCTGGTCGGGGCTGGTGGGCTGACTCATTCGAGTAGCTTAGGCAACAGTCAGGTCACTGGGCAGTCCGGCGTGTTAACACCGGGTAACGCCCGGCGGATTGCCCGTTCGGTGTCCAGTCAGGTGTTCCGGTCAGGTGTTCCGGTCAGGTGTTCTCGTCGGGCGGTCCGGTCAGCCGGGCAGGTCCAGGCTGATGATGCGGTCGTCACCCTGCGGCGCCGCAGTGTCGCGGCCGGTGTTGTTCGTGAGGACCAGCAGCCGGCCGTCCGCCGCCTCGAGCACGGCGCGGAGCCGCCCGTACTCGCCCACGAGGTAGTCCGTCCGTGTGGACGGGTCCCCCACCGGAACGGCCCGCAGTGTGGCGCCGCGGAGATTCGCGATGAAGATCGTGTCATCCACCACGGTGATGCCGCTGGGGCTCGCCTCCGCCGGATCCCACTGCTGCACCGGGTCCACGAAGCCGTCCTCCCCGGCGATGCCCTCGACGACCGGCCAGCCGTAGTTCTTCCCGGGCTCGATGATGTTCAGCTCGTCCCAGGTGTTCTGGCCGAACTCGGTGGCGAACATGGTGCCGTCCGCCGCCCACGCGAGGCCCTGCACGTTCCGGTGTCCGTGGCTGAACACGAGCGAGCCGGGGTAGGGGTTGTCCGCGGGGACGTCGCCGTCGGGGGTCATGCGCAGGATCTTCCCGGCGCGGGAGTCGAGGTCCTGCGCACTGTCCGGATCACCGGCGTCGCCTACGCCCGCGTAGAGCATGCCGTCCGGTCCGAAGGCCAGCCGGCCGCCGTTGTGGGTGGTGTTGCGCGGTAGTCCGTCGACGAGCGTCTCGGCATCACCCAGCGAGAGCGAGCCCGGAGCGCCCTCGACCTCGATGCGCTGGATCCGGTTGCCGTCCGCGCCGGTGGAGTAGGCGTACAGGCGGTCCTGGTCGTCGACGGCGAGGCCGAGCAGTCCGCCCTCACCGCCGGGTTCCACGCCCTGCACCACGCCGACCTCGCGCTGCTCCCCGTCCGCGGCGATCTCGACGATCCGCGCGGAGTCTCGCTCGCTCACGAGCAGCGCGTCGCCGAGGTAGGTCAGCGACCACGGCACGTCGAGATCGCTCGCGAGATCCTCGGCGGCGAGGTCCGCGCCGATCGTGACGTCGGCGGAGGCACCGCGGGGCGCCCCGCCGGACGTCGGCGCGCACCCGGTGATGAGCGCGGTGGCGAGGACCAGAGCCGTGAGGCCCAGGAGCGGAGTGCGGTCGATCATGTACGTATCCCTTCCGAGCGCGGGCGGATCCGAAGCAGGGACCGCCGGTCGGCCTCGAGGGTGAACGGACCGACCCTCCTCGTGAACGTCCCGGACCGACGGCGGGTGCCGCGGCCCGGACGGCAGCACGACCCCGCACTCCTAGACTGGTCGCATGACCGCAACCCTCGTGGCGAAGGACCTGTCCGGGGGCCACGCCCACCGCACCCTCTTCTCGAACCTCGACCTCACGGTCGCCCCGGGCGACGTCGTCGGCGTGGTGGGCGCGAACGGCGCCGGCAAGACGACGCTGCTGCGACTCCTCGCCGGTGCCGACACTCCCCTCGCGGGAACGGTGCGCACCACGCCGCCGGACGCCTTCGTGGGCTGGTTGCCCCAGGAGCACGAGCGCCTCGCGGGCGAGACCGTCGCCGCGTACATCGGTCGCCGCACCGGCACGACGGCGGCGACGCTCGCCATGGAGGAGGCCGCGGCGGCGCTCGGCAGCGGCGCGAAGGGCGCGGACGACGCCTACGCCGTCGCGCTCGACCACTGGATGTCCTCCGGCGCCGTGGACCTCGAGGACCGCATGCCCGCCGTGCTCGCCGACGTCGCGGGAGCCATCGATCCGGCCACACCCACCACTGCCCTCTCCGGCGGGCAGCTGGCCCGCGTGGCCCTCGCCACCCTGCTGCTGAGCCGCTTCGACATCGTGCTCCTCGACGAACCCACCAACGATCTCGACCTCGCCGGCCTCGAGCGCCTCGAGGCGTTCATCCAGAACCTCCGCGGCGGTGCGGTGCTCGTGTCCCACGACCGCGAGTTCCTCGCGCGCTGCGTCACCACCGTCGTCGAGCTCGATCTCGCGCAGAACAAGGTGGCCGTGTACGACGGCGGCTACGACGCCTTCCTCGAGGAGCGCGCCGTGGCGCGCCGGCACGCACGCGAGGCGTACGAGGAGTACGCCGACAAGAAGCAGGACCTCGTCTCGCGCGCACGGGTGCAGCGCGAGTGGAGCTCACAGGGCGTCCGCAACGCGATGAAGAAGAGTCCCGACAACGACAAGATCCGCCGACGGGCGAACATCGACTCCGCCGAGAAGCAGGGCCAGAAGGTGCGCCAGATGGAATCGCGGATCGCCCGCATGGAGGAGGTGGAGGAGCCCCGCAAGGAGTGGCAGCTGCAGTTCACCATCGGCGCCGCGCCGCGCTCAAGCTCCGTGGTCGCCACACTCAACGGCGCCACGGTGACGCAGGGCTCCTTCACGCTCGGCCCGGTCTCGCTGCAGGTCAACGCCGGCGAGCGCATCGGCATCACGGGCCCCAACGGCGCGGGCAAGTCCACCCTGCTGCGCCTGCTGCTCGGGCACCAACGCCCGGACGACGGCGGCGCGTCCCTCGGCTCCAGCGTGGCGGTCGGGGAGATCGACCAGGCCCGCGGCCAGCTCGCCGAGACCCTGCCGCTGGGGGACGCGTTCGAGGCCCTCGTCCCGGAGATGACGCAGGGTGAGGTGCGCACACTGCTCGCGAAGTTCGGGCTGAAGGCGGACCAGGCGCGCGCCGTCGTCGGCTCCCTCTCCCCCGGCGAGCGCACGCGCGCGGGCCTGGCACTGCTGCAGGCGCGCGGCGTCAACCTCCTCGTGCTCGACGAGCCCACCAACCACCTGGACCTGCCCGCGATCGAGCAGCTCGAGGACGCCTTGGAGTCCTACACGGGCGCCCTGCTCCTCGTCACGCATGATCGCCGCCTCCTCGAGAACGTGAGGCTGGACAACCGGTGGAAGGTTTCCGGCGGCCAGGTGACCGCTGACGCGTGACACGATGAAGGGGAAGCGCGACGAGCCGCTTCCCGGACGAGGGGTGCCGTACCCGGAATGCGACAAGACGGCCCGCGGAAGGACGTCATGGCGTGGATCGTACTTGTCATCTCGGGAGTGCTGGAGGCCGTCTGGGCCACTGCGCTAGGAAAGTCGGAGGGCTTCACGAAACTGGGGCCCACGGTGGTGTTCGGGCTGGCGATCGTGGCGAGCATGGCGGGTCTCGCCTACGCGATGCGGAGCCTGCCGGTCGGCACGGCCTACGCCGTGTGGGTGGGGATCGGCGCCTCACTGACCGTCGTCTACGCGATGGTCACCGGCACGGAACCGGCGTCGCTCCTGAAGATCGTGTTCCTGCTCATGATCGTGGGCGGCGTGATCGGCCTGAAGCTGGTCCACTGAGCTCCGGGCACTGATCCCCTGATGCCCTGAGCCATGGACCGCGCGTCATCGGACGCCGATCAGCGCCTGCACGGCGGTCGCCAGCTCCTGCAGCGAGAAGGCATCGGCGGGCGTGAAGCCCCGCGAGGTCTCCGAGATGACGCACAGCGACCCCACGCGCCAGCCGCCCGGTCCGCGGACGGGGTAGCCGGCGTAGAACCGGATGTGCGGGGCGCCGGTCACCAGCGGGTTGGCCATCAGCCGCTCGTCCTTCGTCGCGTCCGTGACCACGAACGCGCCGGAGCCGCCCACCGTGTGGTGGCAGAAGGACGTTGCACGCGGGCCGTCGGTGCCGATGGGGCCGGCGACGGACTTGATGATCTGGTGTTCGGCCGTGATGAGCGCCAGGGACGCCGAGCACCCCGGGAAGCGGCGCACCGCCTCCCGGGTCATGGCGTCGAACTCCTCCTCTCCGCCGGGGCGGAGCAATCCGGTGCGTTCCAGGGACGCCAGCCGCAGGGCCTCGGCGCGGACGGGACCGACGAGCGGCGCGATCAGGTCGGCGGGAGTCACGTCCCAGCCGGGGTAGGAGCGGAACATCTCGTCGCCGTCGAGCCACGCCGGTTCGCTGTGCATCGGAGCGCGGAGGCCCCTGTCCGCGCTCTCGTCGAGCAGCACGTTGACCGCGCGTGCAATGAGGTTCCTGTCCTTCCGAGCCGCGGTCAGCAGACCGTTGAGGTACGCATCCACCTGGATGCCGTCCTCCGAGCCGCCGAGCCCGGCGTAGACCACCCAGACGTCGAAGGCGCTCAATCCGCCCTCCACCAGCGCCTGCTGGGCCAGCCACTGCTGTGGATCGCGCCTCATCCGTCCCCCATTGTCATCCCGGCATTCTCGGTCCGTATCCCACGACTGTGACGTACGGCACTACCGCTGAACCTTGTTCGTCACCGGTCGCCCCACGGATGAGTCCGCCTCTCCGTACCCAACCGTGGGAACCGACGGGTCGCTTGCGCCAAAACAGAGGCTGAGGCCCCGGTTCAGTTGAGGCGCGCTCGTCAGAGTGGAGGCAGGCCCGCTGGAGGACCACGACGAGGAGATGGACATGCAGAACGAGGAGACGCGGACGGCGATGAGCTTCGCAGGGCTCACGGCCTACGAGACGTGGATGCACTACTGCAACATGGGCGGCTCCACCGACTACTTCGAGTTCGATGCGTACCTCCACGGCGTCCTCGCGCTCGAGACCGACGACGCCGACCTCGTGGCCCAGGCGGTCAACGAACTGATCGACGACACCTGCCCCGACGTGGCGCCCCACTGCCGCGCACCCTACTCCTGGCGCCCCGCACCCCGCGCCGCCTGCCTCGACATCGACGAGGACGGCGAGGACATCGTGGGCCTGTCCTCGGTGCTCCCCCTCGGCGCCCTCGCCCAGCCCCCCGCTCGGCAGACCTTCGCGTCCCGCCTGCTCACGGGCCTGGACGTGCGCTCACTCGGCCGTCCGGGCATCCCGCTCCCCCCGGGATCGCACGCCGAACTCCTCGGCGACATCCTGGGCAGCGGCATCGACGGCGTGAACGGCGGCCAGGGCGTCCTCGGCCGGATCGTCCCGAGCGACACCCCGTAGCTCCCGGCGGCGCATCTAGCGGCCTGGCTCCCGCTCGAGCGCCTGGTCGTGCTCGGCGTGCGCCTTCCGGATGAGGTCCATGAACTCGGTCTCGTTCCGGATGAGCCGCTTGTACTTCTCCGGCAGCTTCTTGAGGTCCGCCTCCTCGGCGCACAGCTTCGCGTAGATCTTCTCGCGCTCCACGATGTCCGTCTCGTAGGTCAGATCCACGTACTCGGTGGCGTGCCGCTTCGCGCCCGAGATCGCGTTCTTCGCCCGGCCCTTGGGGCTGAGGACGGACGCCAGGACCGTGACCACCAGCACCCCGAGGATCACGCTCAGCGAGAGCCCCGTGCTGATCTCCACCACGTCCACATGCTCACCGTTGTTGATGAACGGCAGGTTGTTCTCGTGCAGTGCGTGGAGGATCAGCTTCACACCGATGAACCCGAGGATCACGGCGAGCCCGTAGGAGAGGTAGATGAGGCGGTCCAGCAGGCCGTCGATGAGGAAGAACAGCTGGCGCAGGCCCATGAGCGAGAACGCCGTGGCCGTGAACACGATGAACGTGTTCTGCGTCAGGCCGAAGATCGCGGGAATCGAGTCCAGGGCGAAGAGGATGTCCGTGGCGCCGATGGCCACCATGACGAGCAGCATCGGCGTGAGCACCCGCTTGCCGTTCTCCACGGTGAACAGCTTGTCGCCGTCGTAGTGCTCCGACGCCGGGAGGAAGCGCTTGGCGAGGCGGATGATCGTGCTGTCCCCGCCGTCGTCGTGCCCGCCGGGCTTCAGCAGGTTGCCCGCCGTGATCAGCAGGATCAGGCCGAAGATGTAGAACACCCAGGCGAAGCTGTTGATCAGCGCGGCGCCGAGGAAGATGAAGCCCGTGCGCGCGATCAGCGAGAACACGATGCCGAAGAGCAGCACCTTCTGCTGATCCGCACGGGGCACCTTGAAACTCGCCATGATGATGAGGAACACGAACAGGTTGTCCACCGAGAGAGCCTTCTCGGTGACGTAGCCCGCGAAGTACTCGGTGCCCATGGTGGAGCCGCCGAACACCAGGACACCCACGCCGAAGACGAGCGCGATCCCCACGTAGATCGAGGACCACACCGCCGACTCCTTGAGGCTCGGCGTGTGTGCCTTCCGGACGTGGAAGAAGAAGTCGAACACCAGCAGGCCCACGATGAAGACCACCGTTGCCGTCCAGACGTGCAGGGGTACTTCCATGCGGCGGCTCTCCTCGAAGGTGATGCGCGTGTCGGGGTGACCCTCGTAACGCTACTGGCCCCCCTCTAGACTGACGCAGTCCGCACCTATATGACGAGGGAACCCGACGATGAGCCCCACGAGCCCGATGATGCGCGCCGCGGTGCTCCGGACCGCCGATCTCCCCCGCCCCTACAAGGGGAGCACCCCGCTGACGCTCGAGTCGGTGCCCGTGCCCGAACCCCGTGCCGGTGAGGTACGGGTGCGGATCACCCGGGCGAGTCTCTGCCACTCCGACCTCTCGGTGATCGACGGATCACGGGTGCGCCCGCTGCCCATGGCGCTGGGCCACGAGGCCACGGGCGTCGTCGACCGCGTGGGTGCCGGCGTGGACGACGTCCGCAAGGGTGATCACGTGGTGCTCGTGTTCGTCCCGGCGTGCGGCTCCTGCCGCGCCTGCTCCGCCGGGCGCCCGGCCCTCTGCTACCGCGGCGCCGAGGCCAACGGCAGCGGTGACCTCCTCCACGGGCCCGCCTTGCTCACGGGGCAGGACGGCGGGCGCATCAACCACCACCTCGGCGTCTCCGCCTTCGCCGAGTACGCGGTGGTGGCCCGCGAATCGGTCGTAGTGATCGACGACGACGTCCCCTTCGACGTCGCCGCCATGTTCGGCTGCGCGGCGCTCACCGGGATCGGAGCCGTCCTCAACACCGCGGCGGTCCGGCCGGGGCAGTCCGTCGTCGTGTTCGGACTCGGCGCCGTGGGGCTCATGGCCGTCATGGCCGCCGCGAAGGTGGCCCGGGCGCAGGTCATCGCCATCGACCCGCTGCCCGCCAAGCAGGAGCTCGGCCTGCGCTGCGGTGCGGAGCTTGCGGGAGCGCCCGACGACGCCGCCGAGCTCGTGGGACGCCTCACCGACGGCGGTGCGGACGTGGTCATCGAGGCCGTGGGCAGTGCGCGCGTCATCGAGTCCGGCCTCGAGCTGCTCGCCCGCGGAGGCGCGGTGGTGTCCGTGGGCCTCCCCCGCCCCGACCAGCGCATGGACCTGCAGGCCCTGCAGTTCGCCGGGACGGGCCGGCGCCTGCTCGGCTCCTACATGGGCGACGCCGTGCCCGAGCGTGACCTCCCCGCGTACCTCGACCTGTGGCGCCGGGGCATCCTGCCGGTGGAACTCCTCCACACGGACACACGCCCGCTCGAGGACCTCAACGAGAGCCTCGACGCCCTGGCCGAGGGCCGTGTGGTGCGCCGCATCTTCACCCTCGACTGACGTCCCCGGGTGACCGGCGCGGGTCGCGGGCTGGTCCGAAGCGTGCTTACCATGAGGAAGCACGCCTACCCGAAGGAGAACGACCATGCAGCAACGCACACTCGGATCTGTCCAGGTCAGCTCGATCGGCCTCGGGGGAATGCCCATGTCCATCGAGGGTCGCCCCGACGAGGACCGCTCCATCCGCACCATCCACGCCGCGCTCGACGCCGGCGTCACCCTGATCGACACCGCCGACGCCTACCACCGCGACGCCAACGAGGTGGGCCACAACGAGACGCTCATCGGCCGCGCGGTCAGCAGCTACGGCTCCGACACCTCGCACGTCGTCATCGCCACGAAGGGCGGCCACCTCCGCCCCGGTGACGGCTCCTGGACCCAGAACGGGCACCCGGACTACCTCAAGGAAGCCGCGAAGGCCTCGCTCCAGCGCCTCGGCGGCGACGCGATCGACCTGTACCAGTTCCACCGCCCGGACACCGAGGTGCCCTACGAGGACTCCATCGGTGCCCTCAAGGACCTGCTGGACGACGGCGTGATCCGCATGGCGGGGATCTCGAACGCCACGGTGGACCAGATCCGGAAGGCGAACCAGATCCTCGACGGCAGGCTCGTCTCTGTGCAGAACCAATTCTCCCCCGCCTTCCGCTCCAGCGAGGACGAGCTGCGCTACTGCGGCGAGAACGGCATCGCCTTCCTCCCGTGGAGCCCGCTCGGGGGCATCCAGAAGGCCAGCGGACTCGGTGAGAGCTTCGCGCCCTTCCAGGAGGCCGCGGACAAGCACGGGGTGAGCCCCCAGCAGGTCTGCCTCGCCTGGGAACTGGCCCTCGCGCCGACCGTCATCCCCATTCCGGGCGCCTCGCGGCCCGAGAGCATCACGGACTCCGCGAAGGCCGCCGAGCTGCAGCTCTCCGACGAGGAGATCGCCGCACTCTCGCAGACCGCCTGAGCCCCGGCCTTCTCAGGACGGACCCGCCTCGACGCCCGCACGTCCTCCGGGAGGTGCGGGCGTCGTCGTGCTCGCACCTCCGTCGGGGTTCGCCGCGGCGGGTGCTCACACCCGGGGGTACTTCACCCCTGCAAGGAAGCAGATGCCCCGGGTTTGGAGCGAGGCGGTCATCGCATCCTCTGGAGCGGATTCTGAACGGCCGGTTGATGCGACTCAGGAGCGGCCGGCCGAACGCCGTAAAGGTCCCCGTTGCTAGGCTGAGGTGATGTCCTCGAACCCCGTAGCCCTCATTACCGGCGCCTCCCGGGGCATCGGCCGCGCCATCGCCGAGGAGCTCGGCTCCACCCACCACCTGCTGCTCGGCGGGCGTGACCTCGGCGCGCTCGCCGACCTGTCGTCGTCGTTCCCGTCGGCGGAGCCGTTCGCCGCGGAACTGCGCGACGCCGGCCAGGTGGCCGCCGCCGTCGCCGGTATCCCCCGGCTCGACGTGCTCGTGCACTCCGCGGGCGTGCTGCGCATGGGCGCGGTGGCGGACGTCGCGGACGACGCCTGGCGGGAGAGCTTCGAGGTCAACGTGTTCGCGGTCGCTTCGCTCACCCGGGCACTGCTGCCCGCACTGCGCTCCGCCGGGGGGCAGATCATCGCGATCAACAGCGGCTCGGGGTACGCCTCCGGTGCGGGCTCGGCCGTCTACAGCGGCACCAAGTTCGCCCTGCGCGCGCTCACCGACGCCCTTCGCGAGGAGGAGCGTCCGCACGGCGTGCGCGTCAGCTCCATCCACCCCGGCCGCGTCGCCACCGACATGCAGGAACAGCTCCAGGCATGGGAGGGCAAGGAATACACCCCCGAGGCGTGGATCCAGCCGGACCAGGTGGCGAAGGCCGTGCGCCTCGCCGTCGATGCCACCCGGGAGTCGACCATCGAGTCGCTGAGCATCCGGCCGTCGGGCATCAGCCTGGGCTGACGGCTGACGGCTGACGGACGACGGACCTGCCGTGCGTGCATCCACCCGTGGTGCGCATTCCCGGGGTATCTGCTCCCCTGCGGGGGTGAAGTACCCCCGGGTCTGGACACCCGCCGCGGCGGACCGCCCTGAGGCATGACCAGTTGCGAGACGGTTGCGGGTGGAAGGGCGCCTTTCGTCAGGCCGGGTGGACCACGCGGGGCTTGCCGAACTGGGTCTGCACGCCCGGCGAGAACAGCACCGATTCCGGCGGGCCCTCGACGCGCAGGCCAGCCGAACCGAGGAGGGCGTCGTCGAACTCGGTCAGCACCGCAGGGTGCAGCGGCCACGGCGTATGGGTGTTCGGGATGTACAGGGTCCGCCCCGCGAGGGTGCTGTGCAGCCCGAAGCGCGCCGTCAGCTCGAGCGAGAGGTGATCGTCGGCGATGGTGTCGACGTCGGGCCGGACCGCGAAGCGCGTGCCACCCTGCCTCCGGAAGCGGTCGACGTCGTACCCGTACTCCTGGTCCGGACCGGATCCCCGGACGATGGGCGCGCACCGCGACCACACGTACGGGATACCGCCGGCCCGCGCGGCGAGCACGACGGCGAGGCGTGAGGCGTCGAGGGTCACGAACACGACTCCGCGCGTCCCGTCCGGCCCCCGCGAGTAGAGGCGCACGTTGATCTCGGTGAAGCTGCCGAAGAACGGCACGGGCAGCCCTTCGCCGATCCCCGCTCCGACCATCCGGAACCCGATGAGGCCCACCCAGGAGGAGCCGTCCACGACGTCGGGCACGACGCCGGCCGGCATGTAGCGCGCCACGGCCTCCGGCGCGATCCGCCAGTGCAGGAACACGGCGTCCGCCCAGAACTGGTCCATGATGACCGGGCGCGGCAGCTCCGGCGCGAGATGCCAGCCATCGGGCCGCGTGTCACGGGGCGGTACGGCGTGCGCCTCATGGCGCGTCTCAGGCTTCGGCACGGTCATATCAGCGGCTCCCCGCGGTCGTCGGGATGGTGGGTGATTCAGTCCAGTCCACCATGCGCGCAGGTCGGACCGCGCACTCGTCGGGGCCGGGCCACACGCGCGCGGGGCCCGACCTCAGAAGGCGTAACGGATCCGGCAGTAGGGCAGGTGCGTGGCGGCGAGGCGCAGGAACTCGTCGAGGTAGCCGCGCTTGTCGTAGGCCATGTAGCGCACGTTGGCGAAGCCGTTCTCCGAGCGCTTCGTCTCCTGGAGCTCGGGCCGCCAGAGGATCTCCTCCGCCTGCGGATGCCACCCGAGGTTCACCTCGTGCAGCTGCTGGTTGTGCGTGAGGAAGATGACCTCCGCGGCGAGCTGCTGCTTCGCTGCGGGCGAGAGGGCGGCGTCGAGCTGCTGCAAGAGCTCCCGCCAGTCCTGTTGCCACCCGGGCGTGACGATGACCGGGGAGAAGTTCACGTGCACCTCGTAGCCCGCCTCCACGAAGTCGTTGATGGCGGCGATCCGCTCGGCCACCGGTGTGGTCCGCACGTCGACCATACGGGCGAGCTTCTCCGGCATGAGCGAGAAGCGGATGCGGGTACGGCCCTGCGGATCCCACCCGAGCAGCTCGCGGTTCACGTACTTCGTGGCGAAGGAGAGCTTCGCAGTGGGCAGATCGCGGTACAGGTTCACGAGGTCCTGCACGTTGTCGCTGACGAGGGCGTCCACCGAGCAGTCGCTGTTCTCCCCGATGTCGTACACCCAGGCGGTGTCGTCGCATTGGTTCGGTTCCAGCTTCATGCCCTGACGGCGAACGTGCCGCTCGAGATAACCGCTGATCTGGTCGATGTTGGCGAACACCGTGATGGGGTTGCTGTACCCCTTGTGCCGCGGGACGTAGCAGTAGGCGCACGCCATGGCGCACCCGTTGGCCGTGGACGGCGCGATGAAGTCCGCCGACCTGCCGTTGGGTTTGGCCGTGAGCGACTTCTTGACGCCGATGATCAGCGCCTCCGTCTTGATCCGCACCCAGCGCTTGACGTTCGCCTCGTCACCGCTGAGCTCGGGGATGCGCCAGTGGCTCGCGACCTCGACGACGTCCGCCTCCGGCCAGCGCGCCAGGATCTCCTGGCCCCGCGGGAGCGCGGCAGCCGCCGGCTCGACATAGATCCGACTGATCTGGAGCAGCTTGGTGGCCTGCAGCATGGAACCCTTCTCGTGGCGGCGAATGCATCAAGACTACGAACCGCCACCGACACTTCCGGGGCCCGGCGATCCGCACCTACGCTGGTCGCATGGCGCTCCCGGAAGAGGACGACGACGGCGCGAGGCACGGCGTCGTCGACCTCGGCCTGCGCGACTCCGGAGGGCGATCGGGCGCATCCTACGCGTCCGGCCGAGCGGGAGGCACAGGCCCGGCACCGGTGGCAGGACCAGCCACGTCGGTGGGCACGGTGGGGACGACGGGCGTGTCCGGGCCGCGACAGGAATCGGGAATCGACGACGACGCAGGTGCGATCGACGCCCCATCGGCAGGACCCCCCTATAGGCCGAGGAGCCGACGTCGGGCTGCCGCAGTCGCCATCGCGGTGCTCGCCGTGCTCGTCGTCGCCGCGAATCTCGCGCCGCGCGACCCCGGAGCAGCGCCCGAGCGGGGCGTCCGCGCGCAGGATCGACCGCTCGCGGTCTGCGAGGCCGTCGCCTTCGCGAACCAGACGGGCGGACTGCCGTCGAAACCGGCCGTGCTCCCGCAGCGCGCCACCGGATACTTCTCCTTCATGGACGCCGGGAGCAGATCCGCTGTTGCGAGCGGGCTCTTCTACCGGGACGGCTCCGTGTCCCTGTGCCGGCCCGTTGCCGACCCTGGGAAGGGCGAGCCGCGTCCCGAACAACCCGAGCTGCCGGCCCTGAGCGACAACCGCACCTACGCCTACGAGATGCGCGGCGGCGAACTGACCCTGGTGGGGGAACGGGCGGCGGACGGCACCATCACGCGTCGAGAGGAGTGAGGTGAGCCCGCTCGTGCCACGCCGCACCGGGGTGTCGCGCCGATCTTGCGGAATTCCTGCGTCCTGACGGCGGTCGGCGCCCGGATCGCGATGACAAAATTACTCCGACGGAGCACACGCCATCGGAAATCCCCTGTCGCGGCGATCGAAGTCAGAAGAGGTTTCAAGTCGATGAGTACACCACGCCCGCCCGCTGCCGGGGGCTCTGCGGCCCACACCCGTCCCACGCTCCTCGTCATGACCGGTGGTCGCGAGGCCGAGCGCACGGGAGCCATGGCCGACCGCCTGGCACTGGAGACCGAGCATCTCATCGAGGCCCTTGAGGAATCGGTGGCGCGGCTGGCGCTCGCCCACCGCGCCAGCACGCCGCTGGTCCAGGACAAGATCGCCGACGACGAGGCGTTCGCCTGGGTGCAGCAGTCCATCGAGGACGTCTCGGCCACCCTGCGCGGCCTGTCCCTCGGCCGGGTGTCCGTGGACGACGGTTCCACCGAGACCGCACTGCGATCGGTCAGTAACCCCGCCTGATCTGCCTCACGAGTGCCTGTGACGCAGTACTGACGCGCGTTGCCCGATGACCTCAGGCGGCGTCGGGAACGTACTGCTCGTACTGTTCGAGAGTTCCGTCCACCACGGGCATCTCGATGTCGGTCACGGTGCCGGCGACGCTCAGGGAGAGCACCGTCCTGGCTCCCGCGGCGTCGTCCGACGTCCGCAGCATCGCCTCGTTCGTGTCCAGCGGCAACTCGCCGTCAGCGGGCACCGTGAGTTCGAGGCGGTCGTCGTCGTCCTCGACGACCACGATCACCTCGTCCTCCGTGCCGTTGACGAGTGTTCCGAGCAAGCGCGCCGGCTCGCCCTCCCCCGCCGTCACGAGCAGCATGCTGCGGACCTCGATGTCCCCGACCGAGCCGTCGGAGCCAACGGCGATAGCGGCCCTTGATTCCTCGGCGGGCGTGCCGCAGGCGGCGATCGAGACGAGTGCGGCAGCGGCTGTGAGGGCGTGCAGGACGCCGGTGGAGCGACGCATCGGGTTCCTTCCGTGGGAGGTGGGGTCGCTCACCACTCTAGGGAGGCACCGTGTCGGTGCGGGTCTCGATGCCGCAACGTTTCCGCCGGCCGGACGGAAACGGGCGGAAGACGTCGGGCGGATCAGATGGACTGACGCGCCCGGATCCCGGCCCTGCCCATGGCATCCGTGTACGCGGACTGGATGTCCTTGAGCCACAGTTCCTGGTTCGCCGGGGTGCCCTTGAAGGCACGCTCCCCGGGCGAGCGGACCTCGTAGATCTTGAAGCCCCGCTTCGCGATGGCCCTGTTCTCGAGCTTCATGAGGCGGCGGGCGGCCTTGTGGGCGTCTGCTCCGTGCGCCACCAGCGCCGATGCGCGGGGGACCTGCTGCAGGAAGGTGAGGAGCGGCTTCACGCCGTCGGCGATCTGGTCCATGGTGAGCGCGCGGTCCTTGCCCTCCGGCAGGTACCAGGGGTGTGCGTTCCACGGCATGATGGCGTCGGGACGCAGGCCCACGGCCTCGTAGATCTGCGCCATACGGATGCTGCTGGGGTCATCGTTCTCGAAGGAGACGAAGCCGGACGGCAGGGATGCCCCGGGGTTGGAGAAGAGACTCACGATCTTGCAGCCGTCGACGTCGTGGACGGGGTCGATGTACGGCACCTCGGAGCCCGGCTTCGCCTCGGCCAGGGTGTCGCACAACCGGTTGACGTCCTCGATCTGCGGATCGTATCGCTGTTCCCACTGCTGGGCCCTGTACGTGGGGTCTGCCATGCGCTGTACCAATTCCGCCTCCTCGCGGACGGCGCCAGAGGTGGCGCGAACATGTCCGCAGACTCCAAGACTACGCCAGTCGCCGTCGGGCGCCTTCGACGCGCGCCCTGACGGCAGCCCGGCGACGGGCTCTGACCGCTGCGCGGCGCTCTCGCTCACCAGTCGTGGACGGTGCCGTCGGAGAGGCGGTTGTAGGGCAGGTAGGCCTGCTGGTAGGGAAACGACGCCGCGGCCTCCTCGTTGAGCTCCACGCCCAGGCCCGGCGTGTCGCCGGGGTGCAGGAAGCCGTCCGTGAACGTCATGGACTGCTCGAACACCGTGGTGGTCTTCTCGCTGTGCTCCATGTACTCCTGGATCCCGAAATTGTGGATCGCGAGCCCCACGTGCGACTGCGCCGCCAACCCCACCGGTGACACGTCCGTGGGCCCGTGAAACCCCGACTTGATCTGGTACTGCGCCGCGTAGTCCATGACCTTCTTCAACGGGCTGATCCCACCGAAGTGCGTGGACGCCGCCCGCACGTAGTCGATGAGCTGCTCGCGGATCAACGTCTGGAAGTCGAAGACCGTGTTGAAGACCTCACCCACCGCCAACGGTGTGGTGGTGTGCTGCCGGATCAGCCGGAACGCGTCCTGGTTCTCCGCCGGCGTCACGTCCTCCAGCCAGAACAGGTCATACGGTTCCAGCGACGTCCCGAGCTTCGCGGCCTGGATCGGCGTCAGCCGGTGGTGCGCATCGTGGAGCAGCGGCAGTTCCGGACCGAACTCGTTGCGGACCGCCTCGAACACGGTGGGGATGTGCCGCAGGTACGCCCGGGTGTCCCAGTCCTCCTCCGTGGGCTGCGCGCCCCGGCCCGCCGGCTCGAAGTCGTACCGCTCCCCCGTCGCCTGGGCCTGCGCAGCCACCCCGTAGAGCGCGGTGATACCCGGCACCGAAGTCTGCACCCGGATGGACGTGTAGCCCTCCTCCAGGTGGTGCCGGATCGAGTCGAACAACTCCGGGATGTCCCGGCCGGAAGCATGCCCGTAGGTGCGCAGCGCCGTCCGCGACGCACCTCCCAGCAGCTGATAGACCGGCATGCCGGCGGCCTTGCCCTTGATGTCCCACAGCGCCATGTCGACCGCGGCGATGGCGGCCATCGTCACCGGACCCCGACGCCAGTACGCACTGCGGTACAGGAACTGCCACGTGTCCTCGATGCGGTGGGGGTCACGGCCGATGAGCAGCTGGGTGACGTGCTCCGTCAGGTAGGACGCCACCGCGAGCTCACGCCCGTTCAGCGTCGCGTCCCCCAGGCCCGTCAGCCCCTCGTCCGTCGTGATCTTCAACGTCACGAAATTACGGCTCGGGCTCGTCACGATCACATCGGCAGCAACGATCTTCATGCGTCCTCCTGGGGGTAGTCCACGTAGGCGAAGCGCCGGCTGTCCGGCGCCCAGCTGTTGACGTTCACCGTGCCCTGGCCGCCGAACAGCGCGACGGCGTCCCAGGCGTTGCGCGCGTCGGCGTCCGCCACGCGCAGCACCACGGGCTCGTTCCCGGGGTGCCCCTGAACCCCGGGCGCGTAGCTCAGGTAGACGAGGCGGCTGCCGTCGGGTGCGAGGTGCGGGAACCAGTTGACCCGCTCGTCGTGCGTCAACTGCTCCACGCCGCTCCCGTCCGGGCGCATGCGGAAGAGCTGCGAGTGCCCGGGCGTGGTGGCGGCCCGCTCCGAGTTGAAGTACAGCCACCGGCCGTCCGGGCTGTACTCGACGCCGTCATGCGGGCGGTCCGTCTCGGTGAGCCGCCGGGTGGCGCCGTCGGCCACGTCCACCGCATAGATGTCGTGGGCGGGGTCGCTCTTCGCGCGGCCCACGTGCACGAGCGTGCGTCCGTCCGGCGAGACGCCGTGGAGGTACCGGGCGTGGAGGCCGTCGTCGGGCCTCGTGACCCTACGGGCGTCCCCGCCCTCGGTCGGCACCTCGTACAGATGGCCGTCCTGCGAGGAGAGGTAGAGGAAGCGGCCGTCCGCGGAGAGCACGTGATCGTTGTTCGCGTCGGTGACCGTCCCGGTGAACAGCACCCGCGGCTGACCACCGGCCGCAGCGGCCGTGCGGTAGAGCAGTCCGTCGCAGTTGAAGACGAGCCAGGCGCCGTCGGGCGTCCAGTTCGGCGCCTCGATGACGAAGTCCTCGGTCTCGAAGACGCACGAGGACGTCCGCGTGCCCACATCGAACACCATGAGGCGTGCACGTTGCCCCGGGAGCAGTCGGCGCCACGGCCCCGCGGCGTGACGCGGCCCGTCCGTCGTCGTGGTTCGCTCGTTCACCGTCGTCCTCCCGCGTGGCCCTGGGCAGCTCGGTCCCGAGGGGGCGGCGCCGCGGACGTCCGCAGCGCCTGCCCGGCTCAGGAGAGGGTGGAGGCGAAGGGGTCCCAGTCCTCGGGCAGGGGCTCCGCGGCGGTGGCCGTGCTGGAGAGCGAGACGAACTCGCCGGCATCCACACTCTCCGAGATGGAGACCATCGCGTCGAGGACGTGGAAGGCCATCTCGCCCTGCGCGCGGTGCGGGCGGCCCTCGCGGAGCGCCCGTGCCATCTCGAGGACGCCGCTGCCGCGCGTGGAGGTCGCACCGACGGCGGGGATGGTCTCCGGCTCGTCGGAGCCGCGACGCGTGATCGTGAGGTCTCCGGTGAAGTTGTTCGGGTCAGGGAACGCGAGCGTGCCCTCGGTCCCGGTGACCTCCACGAAGCCTGCGCGCTTGAGCGGAGAGTCGAAGCTGAAGATGCTCTGCGAGGACTCCCCGTTGGCGAACTGCGCGATCGCGCTGACGTGGGACGGCACGGTGACGTCGAAGACCTCGCCGGCCTTCGGACCCGATCCGATGGTCCGCGTCTCGCGGGACTTCGAGCCGAACCCGGCCACCTTCGTGATGGCGCCGAAGGTCTGCACGAGGGTGGTCAGGTAGTAGGGGCCGATGTCGAACAGCGGACCGGCCCCCTCCTGGAAGAGGAACGCGGGGTTCGGGTGCCAGGACTCCGGGCCGGGCGACTGCATCAGGGTCAGTGCCGTCAAGGGGACGCCGATGTCACCGCGCGCCACGAGCCGCAGTGCGGTCTGCAGCCCGGCCCCGAGGAAGGTGTCCGGTGCGCAGCCGAGACGCAGGCCGGCCGCGTCCGCGGCCTTCAGCAGCCCGAGCCCGCTCTCGCGATCGAGCGAGAAGGGCTTCTCGCTCCACACGTGCTTGCCGGCGGCGACGGCGGCGGTGGCCACCTCGACGTGCGCCGCGGGGATGGTCAGGTTGACCACGATCTCGACGTCGGGGTGGTTCAGGGCGTCCTGGACGCCACCGGAGGCGGCGACGCCGAACTCGGCGGCGCGGGTCGCGGCGACCTCCTCGAACATGTCGGCGACGATGTGCACCGTCACGTCGGGGAAGCCGGTCAGGTTGGTCAGGTACTCCTTGCTGATGACCCCGGCGCCGATGACGGCGACTCCCACGGGCCCTGTGCGCTGGGTGTGCACGGCGTCGCTCATTTCTTTCCCTCGTTCAGGTAGGTGAGGCTGTCGGCGACGGCCGTGAAGACGTCCCCGTCGAAGTCGTCGAGTTCCACCACGGCGGCCTCGAGGCCCGGAACGGCGTCCAGCACGTCCCAGACGCGCATGGAGCCGTGACCGACGGCCACCTGCTCCCTGTCGTTCTTGGTGAGCGGGCCGTCCTTGATGTGGACGAAGCGCACGCGGTCACCCAGGCGGCGCAGCAGCTCGGCGGGGTCTTCGCCGCCCACGGCGGCCCAGTAGGTGTCCACTTCGAGGACCACGGCCGGGTCGAGGTGGCGGGCGAGCACCTCCAGCCCGGAGACGCCGTCGATGCGCTCCTCGAGCTCGAACTCGTGGTTGTGGTAGCCGACGGTGATGCCGTACTCGGCACCCTTGCGCGCGGCGGCGTTGAGCGCCTCGGCGGTGGCCTTGATGTCGGCTTCGGCGGTCCAGTGGCTGCGCTCCACGTGGGGATCGATCACGGTGCCGATGCCGAGCTTCCGCGCGGCCTCGAAGATCTCGTCCTGGTCGGCGCGGAGCAGGGGCGCGTGTCCCGAGGGGGCGCTGAGGCCGTTGGCGAAGAGGGCTTCGGCGAGTTCGTCCGCGGTGGCCACGAAGTTGTAGGGCTCCACCGCGGTGTAGCCGAGATCGGCCACGCGCTTGATGGTGCCGGGGAGGTCCGCCCCCATCGCTGTCCGCAGTGTGTAGAGCTGGAGTGAGTACGTCACTGGAGGGTCTCCTCGTCGAGATCGGGGTGGAACTGAACCGGTTCAGGCACTACGACGAACCTAGGTGATATGTGGAAGGGGGTCAAGGAATTCCTCGCGCTAGGGTGGTGCCCATGGCCAGAGAGACGATAGCGAGCCTCGCCAAGAGGCTCGGCATCTCGAAGGCCTCCGTGTCCTACGCCCTCAACGGCCAGCCCGGCGTCAGCGAGCTCACGCGGCGCCGCGTCCTGGACCTCGCCGAGGAGCTCGACTGGTACCCCAGTTCCTCCGCCCGCGCCCTCTCCCGCTCACGCGCCGGCGCCGTGGGCATGGTGCTCTCGGCGGACCCCCACCTCATCGGCACCGAGCCGTACCACATGGGCCTCCTCGCGGGCATCGAGACCGCACTGGCGGAGGGCGATCTCGCGCTAATGCTCCGCATGGTCACGAAGGACCCGGCCCACGAGCGCGCCACCTACGAACGGTGGGCCGGCGAGCGCAAGGTGGACGGCGTGCTGCTCTTCGACCACCTGCGCGAGGATCCCCGCCCCGCGCTCCTGGAGCGTCTCGGGCTCCCGTTCGTGCTGCACGGCGCCCCGATGTCCACGGCGCCGCACGGCTTCTCCAGCACGACGGCGGACCACGCCGCGGATTCCGCCACCATCCTCGACCACCTGCGCGGGCTCGGGCACCGGCGGATCGCGCACGTCTCCGGCCCGCAGCTGTACCTCCACGAGGAGGAGCGCATCCGGAACGTCCGCCGGTGCGCCGAGCAGTACGGCCTGGAGGTGGTGCACCACGAGGCCGACTACTCCCTCGAGTCCGGGCGGCACGCGGTCACCGCGCTCCTCGGCGGGGCATCCGGTGACGCCTCCGGTGGGGGATCCGGTGAGCGACCCACCGCCGTCGTCGTCGGGAACGACCTCATGTCCATGGGGGCCCTGCTGGCCCTCCGCGCGCTGGGCCTGCGCTGCCCCGAGGACGTGATGCTGGTGAGCTGGGACGATTCGCTGCACTGCCAGCTCTCCTCCCCCGGCGTCACCTCGCTCGCGCGGAACCCGTGGCGCCAGGGGCGGGTGGCGGCCGAACTGCTGCTGGCTCTGCTGGACAACGGGCAGC
The DNA here is from genome assembly GCF_058269115.1 of Arthrobacter sp. TJ-266. NCBI lineage: Bacteria > Bacillati > Actinomycetota > Actinomycetes > Micrococcales > Micrococcaceae > Arthrobacter > Arthrobacter sp. TJ-266. The sequence goes on along the minus strand of NZ_JBZCNC010000001.1, from coordinate 154,574 downwards.
CCCGGACACAGGCCATGCCACCGAGCGAACTCGTGGTGCGGGCGAGCACCGCCGCGTGAGCGCTTCGGAATAGTCGCGTCTTCCGCTGTGTCGCTCATCTTGCTCTCATCCGTGCTGGTTAGCCTGAGCAGGTACGGCTTCCCGCCGTGACCTGCAGCCGGTGACTACCTGGGGATCGCCGGCCGAACCACGAGTGAGGTACGCATGCGAGATCACCAGGGCCCCGAGTCCGCCCACGGCCGCCCGCGGGTGCTGATCGTCGCGACCGGCAGGGACCGCGGTGCACTGGCAGCCGTCCGCGCCTTCCACGCCGCAGGATGGTTCGTGGGCGTCGGCACGCCCGAGGGCGGCGGCGTCCTCGGCTCGTCGTCGGCCTGCGACGCCACCTACGTGGTCCCGAGACCACGGAACGACGGCCTGGCCTTCATCGCCGGCGTGAACGCCGCCGCGGCGGACGGCTACGACCTCGTGTTCGGCGGGGGCGACGACTGGATGGCCGCGCTCTCCGCCTACCGCGGCGAACTCCTCCTGCGCGTGGCGCACCCCGCGTTCGACGTCGTCGAGACGGTCCTCGACAAGGTGCGGCTCGGTGAGTACGCCGCGAAGGTGGGGCTTGCCGCCCCCCACACCGAAGTGGCCACCGACGAGGCGCTCGCGCACTGGGACGGCCCCGTGGTCGTGAAGTGCCGGGAGCACTGGGCACCCCAGCAGACCCGCCCGCTGCGCATCGAGGCCAAGCGTTTCGCCTCCGCCGACGCCGCGCGGCCCCAGGTCGAGCGCATCCGCGCCGCAGGAGCCCGCCCCGTGCTGCAGGCGCCGATCACCGGGACGCTCGGGGCCGTCATCGGCGTGTTCCACGAGGGCCGTCTGCTCGGCCGGACACAGCAGGTCTCGCCGCACCTCTGGCCCACACCGAACGGCGCCTCGGCGCGCGCCGTCACCGTCCCCGTGGACGAGGAGCTCGCCGCAACGGTGGAGGCCCTGCTGCTCGAGCTGGGATGGCACGGCCTCGTGGAACTCCAGTTCCTCACGGGCGCCGACGGCGTACCCCACCTGATCGATCTCAACGGCCGCTTCTTCGGCTCCCTCGCGCTCGCGGAGTCCGCCGTCGACGGCCTGGTGCGCACCTGGGGCGAGACCGTCCTCGGTGTGGACACTCCGCACCTCGCGGACGGCGCGGCCGGACGCCGGTACTCGTGGTTCGCCGGGGATCTGCGGCGTGCGCGCCTCGAGCGGCGGAACGGCCTGCTGCTCGACGTCGCCTCCACCGTCCGGTGGTCCCTCACCGCCCGGCACAGCACGTGGAGCCCGCAGGACCCGTGGCCCTCCCTGACGCTGGCGCTCGGCAGGGTGGGTGGCCGTCGCTACGTTCAGGTCCTGCGGCGGGCCGCGCGCAGCATGTCCAGAGGGACCAGGCGCTCCGGTGCCCGCAGGAGTACCAGCCCGGCGATGTAGACGGCGAGGACACCCACGCCGACCACGGCACCGACGAGCAGCGGCGCTCCGCCGTCGAGGAGAGCGAGCAGGCCGGCGCCGCTTCCCATCGCCACCGAGCCGATGACCACGGCCCGGACCAGGAGCTTCCGCGTGCGCGCGCCGTCCACCGCCCCGTGCCGCCGTGCGAGCAGCACGCCGTTCGCAGCGGCCGCCGCCACGAGGGAGACGCTCGTGGCGAGCGCGATGCCCGCCACCCCCATCACGGGTGCCAGCAGGAGGTCCCCGACGACGTTCACGACCATCGCGGCGAGCGCCACGAGCACGGGCGCCCGGGCATCTCCCAGGGCGTAGGACGTACTCACGAACACCTGCCGGACGCCCATCGCCACGAGCGCGGGGGCGTACCAGAGCACCGCGACGGCGGTGGCAGCGGCGTCGTCCTCCGTGAACGCGCCCCGCCCGTAGGCCACCCGGACGAGAGGGAGCGCCGCCACCACCAGGACCAGGGTCAGCGGGACCAGGACGGTGACGGTGACGGACAGGCCGCGGGTGACGAGGCGCCGGATCTCCGGCGCGTTGCCGGCCGCCGCGCCGAGAGCGGGGTAGAGCGGCACGAGCAGCGAGGCGATGAGCAGGGTCTCCGGGAGGTTCACCAGGCGCCAGCCGTAGGAGAGCGCGGTGATGGCGCCGTCCCCCAGGGTGGAGCCGACCGCCCGGTCCACGAGCGAGTTGACGTTGCCGATCGCGCTACCCACGAGCAGGGGCGGCATGAGGCGGGCGATCTCCCGGAAGCCGCGATCACGCAGCGCGAACCGGGGGCGGATCCGCAGGCCGATCCCGCGCAGTGGCGGGAACTGGAGGAGCAGGCGGGCGGCCGATCCCACCACGAAGCCGACGGCGAGGGCCTGAATACCGAATCGCGGCCCGAAGAGCCCGGCAGCGCCGATCATGATGATGTTGAAGGGCACGCCCTGCAGCGAGGACCAGACCACGCGCTGGTGGGCCTGCGCCACGGCGGCCAGGAGGTCCGTCCCCGCCACGAGCACCACGGCGAGCAGCATGATCCGGGTGAGCGTCACGGCGAGGTCCGCCTGCTCGCCCTCGAAGCCGGGAGCGAGCACGGCGGTGATCGGGGCGGCCAGCAGGCCGACGACGACGGCGCCGAGTCCCAGCACGATCATGGCGACCGTGATCGAGGTGTCGAAGGAGCGGTGACCGCGGCAGGTATCGCCCTCGGCGGCGACCTCGCGGGAGACCACCGGGATGACGGAGCGGGCCATCGCGTACGCGATCAGCCCCAGCACGACGTTCATCAGGCCCTGCGCCACGAGGTAGGCGTCGAGCTCGGGGCCCGCGCCGTAGACCGCGGCGATGACGACGTCGCGCACGAAGCCGAAGACCGTGGAGACCGCCGTCAGGGCGGTGACGACGACGGCGGCACGGGACACGCTCACTTCCGCCGCCTCCTGATGCGTGCCCGGTTCGGATCCCGATCATTCTGGCACGGCCGGGCCGTTCCTCCGTGCGTCACCCCGCCGGTCCTCCCTCCGGCGTGGGGCCGGGCGTAGGGTCGGACCACGGCTTCACCAAGGAACGCGTGCCCTCGATCCTGCTGGTCGACGGCATGGGGGTGCAGGGTGATGCCCACGCGGGTGGAACCGTCCAGCACCTCTCACGCGTCCGTGCCGATCCCACCCGGCCCAATCTGCGGCAGGTGCACCTGATCCCCGCCGAATTGTTCGACGACCTCGAGCGGGACGGCTTCACCGTGGGACCCGGTGACCTGGGCGAGAACATCACCACCCGCGGCGTCGATCTCCACGCCCTCCCCGTCGGCACCCTGCTGCTCGCCGGCCCGACGCCGTGATCGAGGTGCACGGCCTGCGGAACCCCTGCTGGCAGATCGACCGCTTCCAGGACGGACTCCTCAGGGCGGTGCTCCCACGGGACAGCGACGGGACCGTGCACCGACGAGCGGGGGTCATGGGCACCGTGCACCGCGGAGGTGTCATCATGGCCGGCGACGCCCTGACAGTCGAGTTACCCGCGACCCCTCATCGACCCCTCGAGCGCGTCTGACCCCCGGCGCCGTCACCCGGACGCGTACCGCAGCGCGGTGCTAGGTTGGATCGCAGTGACATCCTTCTTCTTCCTGTGACCTCGAGTCCCTCCAGCAGCTCCCCGGCGCTTCCCTCGGAAGCGGTGATCCCGTGCGCCCCGGAAGGGAACTCCTTCGTGAGTTCCCCTGGCACCCGGACCCCCGCCGATCCCACCCGGAGAAGGCATCATGAGCACACCCTCCACCAGCCACCCCACCTCCCCCGCCGAACGCCGGCACCTTCGCCCTGACTGCAGCCGGTGCTTCGCCCTGTGCTGCACGGCCCTCGGTTTCTCCCGCAGCGCGGACTTCGCCGTCGACAAGCCCGCCGGGACTCCCTGCCGAAACCTCGACGCCCGATTCTCCTGCACCATCCACGACAGCCTGCGCCCGCGGGGCTTCACGGGATGCACCGTCTTCGACTGCTTCGGAGCCGGCCAGAACGTCGCGCAGAACCTCTTCGAGGGGGTCAGCTGGCGCGCGGCACCCGAGACGGCCCCTGCCATGTTCGCCGCCTTCGCGACAGCCCGGAAGCTGCACGAGATGCTCTGGTACCTGGCCGAGGCAGCGGTCAGGACCTTCGATCCGGAGACGTCGGAGGCGGCGACGCGGCTGGGCTCGATAATTGAGGCGGCCCTGACCGACAGGCAGCGGATCACGGCCCTGGACGTCGACGAGGTGCACATAGAGGTGCGTGCGGTCCTGATGGACGTCAGCGAGGAGGTGCGCTCCTCCTACCTCGCGACGGGCGGTGAGCACCTCGGCGCCGAGCTCGTCCCCGGAGCCGACCTGATGGGGCGGCGGTTGTCGCGGAGGTCCCTGTGCGGTGCCGACCTCCGGGGTGCCTACCTCATCGCCGCAGACCTGCGGGGCAGCGACCTCTCGGGCGCGGACCTCCTGGGCGCGGATCTACGGGACGCCCGCCTCGACGGCGCCGACCTGTCGACGTCCCTGTACCTGACGCAGGCGCAGGTCGCGGCCGCCCGGGGGGATGCGACGACCCTCCTCCCCGGCGATCTCGAGCGACCGCCTCACTGGTCCTGACGGAGGAGCGTGAGGTCTCGCCGGACGTAGCGCAGGTGCGCCCACTCCTCCTCGAGGATCACCCGGAGGCAGTCGCCCACGGTGGGGTGCCAGTCGCCGCCACCCCACGGGTTCTCGCGTTCCTCCGCGAGGAGGTCCTTTGTCGCCGTCGCCAGGACATCGGTGACCTGCTGCTGGCGCTCCTCCCGGACCGCGAGGACCTCCTCGTAGGACGGCGGGTCCTCGCGGAAGATCGACAGGTCGAATCCCGCCTCGGCCGCCCCGGTGAACATCAAACCGATCTCGTGGAACGGCTGCGGTGTCCCGAGGATCCCGCGGCCGAGCCAGGCGTCGGTCGCCAGGACCAGATGCCGCAGGGTCTGGGACAGCGACCACTCGTCCGGCACGTGCGCGTCGACCAGCTCCATCGGGGTATCCGCCACGGTGCCCTGCCACGCTGCCTGCACGGCGAGCCACCCCTCACGCAGGCCGTCGGGGGTCTGCGCCTTCTGCAACTCGCGGCCGGGGAACAGCCGGTTGAGCTCGGCGTCCACCAGCGGCACCACGTCGACCCCGTTGACGAGGAGTCTGCCGAAGAAGAGGTCATGGCTGTCGATGTCGAGTCCGTCCACGTCGACGCCGCGCATGGTCATGCCGCTGACGTCGGAGAACCGGAGGGTGGCACCGCGGAAGCCGGTCCTGACGAAGGTTGCGCCGTCGAACTCTCTCGTACCGAAGTAGGTCGTCATCGCCTCATTGTGGGGTGGACGGGCGTCAGGAGCCAGAGGTGCTGGCCCCGACATCGTCGTCCCGCACGTCCGGTCAGGGCGGCACGGCACCCGTCCCGGCGGCGATCAGGCGGAGTCCCTGATGATCAGCCGGTAGCTCAGCGGCGCCTTCGAGCTGCGGGTCCGCTCGTCAGCTCCGTCCATGATGCTCGCCAGGACATCCACCGCCCGGCGTGCCAGGTCCGACTTGTCGATCGCGAGGGTCGTGAGTTCGGGGGTGACCAGCTCACCGACGTCGAGCCCGTCGATGCCGACGACGCTGATCCTCCCGGGGACCGACACCCCGGCGCGGATCAGGCCCTTGAGGGCGCCGATCGCGAGGATGTCGTTGTAGGCGAGGATGGCGTCCATCGCCGGGTAGCGGTGGAGCAGTTCCGCGGCCGCGACCATCCCGCCGGTGGTGGTCTCCTCGGCGCGGAACTCGGATCCCACGGACCACGGCAGCCTGTGTGCCTGGAGGTACCGCCGGTATGCTGCCCGACGCGCGGAGTCCATCTGCACGGTGTCGATCATCGCGATCTGGCGGCGCCCGGCAGCGACCAGGTGGTCGAGCGCCACCTCGACGCCCGCCGCGTGGTCGAACTCGACGAAGGAATCGAAGCCGTCGTCGGCCGACCCGTCGAGGATGACGGTGGGGATGCCGCTCACGGCGCGCTTGAACACGTCGAGCGGGAGGGCTCCCACGCTGCCCGCCTGGCACCCCGTGATCACGAGGGCGTCGACGCGCCGGAGCAGGGATCGCAGCCGCGCTCCGGCGGTCTCCTCGGTGTCCCCGACGTCGCAGAGGATCACGCTCCATCCGCGCTCCGCGGCGATGCGACTGAGGGCTGCTGCGAGCTCGGGGTAGTAGGGGTTCCGCAGGTCCTCGACGACGAAGCCCACCGTGGTGTCCCTGCCCCTCACCAGGCCCTGCGCCGCCCTGTTGGGCCGGTAGTTCAGGGCGCGCGCGGTGTCGATCACGCGCTGGCGGGTGACGTCGCTGATATCCGGCAGGCCGTTGAGGGCACGGCTGACGGTCTGGCGTGACACCCCGGCTTCCCGTGCGACATCGAGGATCGTCGCGGCCTTCGGTGTGCTTGCCATGCCCGTCAGCCTAGTGCTAGCGTTCCGTGAACGCTCCCGTGAACGTTCACGGACTGCGTCTCACCCCCCACACGGCGGGTATGTGCTGACCCGTCGCACCTTCCCGCTCCCCGCGGTGGCGGACGCGCGGGTCGACGACGACAGGTGGCAGGACATGACAGATGGGGACCACCGGAGTGAACGTGATCTGCGGGCCCCGACGCTCCGGGATGTCGCTCTCCGGGCGGGCGTGTCCGCACAGACCGTCTCGCGCGTGGTGAACAACCAGCCCATGGTGCACCGTGAGACCCGGCGGGCCGTCGGGGCCGCCGTCGGCGAATTGCGCTATCGACCGAACCGGGCGGCACGAACCCTCGCGACGCGACGCTCGCAGCTGATCGGCGTCGTACTCCCGCCCGACGGGCGGACCGACCACGGCGCGTCCCTCCTCGCGATCGACCACGCCGCGCAGCAGCGCGGGTACGCCGTCGTCGTCCGGCACATCTCGACGACGGCGCCCGCACTGACCCGGGGACAACTCACCCTGCTCGTGGACCTCGGCGTCGAAGGGCTGATCATCGCGTCCCCCGCAGCGGAGCTCGTCGAGGCGGTCGCGGCACTCGCCGCTCCGGTCCCCGTCGCCTATCTCGACGCGGCCCCGGACGCCGGCCACAGCCCGGACTCCTGGTACGGGCAGGCCGCGAGGACCGCCGTCGACCAACTCGTGGCTCTCGGCCACGAGCGCACCCGGAAGGCCTGACATGACCGCCACCCGATCCCCGTCCCTGCGGCCCGGCCGCGACCCCGAGCGCGCACGCCTCGGCGTCAACGTGCTGTTCTTCACCAACGGCGCGATCTTCGCGAGCATCCTCCCCCGGTACCCGGAGATCAAGGAGGCACTGGACCTCACGAACACGGCGTTCGGTGCCGCCGTGGCCGCCTTCCCCCTCGGCGCCCTGGTGGCGGGACTCGCCGCCGGCGCCCTGATCCGGCGGTTCCGGTCCTCGCGCGTGGCGATCGTCGCGACCCTCCTGTGCGCGGCCGGGATCCTGCTGGCGGGCACGGGCACCAGCTGGCTGCTGCTGGCCGGCGGCCTCTTCCTCGCGGGGGCGATGGACTCCATCACGGACGTCGCCCAGAACTCCCACGGGTTGCGCGTGCAGAAGCTGTACGAGCGCTCCATCCTCAACTCCTTCCACGCGGTCTGGAGCATCGGCGCCGTCGGCGGAGGGGCGGTGGGAGCACTCGCGGCGCAATCGGGCACGCCTCTCGCACTCCACCTGGGGCTCACCGCCGTGGTCTTCGGGGTGGCCGCCTGCGCCATCTACCCGCTTCTGCTCGCCGGACCGGAACCGGACGAGGAACCGGACCGAGATCCGGCCGAGGAACCCGGGGTGGAACCCGACGGGGAACCCGCAACGGACGGGTCGACGGCGGACCGCCGGGACCGCCGCTCGCCCGGTGTGGCCGGGTACGCCGTCCTCCTCGCGCTCGTCGTCATCGCCTCCTCCGGTGCCATCGTGGAGGACGCCGGGAGTTCGTGGGCCGCCATCTACCTCAGCGGCTCACTCGCCGCCTCGTCCTTCACCGCCGGGCTCGGGTTCATCGCCCTGCAGGGCATGCAGTTCGTCGGGCGGCTGATGGGGGACCGCCTGGTGGACCGCTTCGGTCAACGGCTCATCGCGCGCCTCGGAGGGCTGTGCGTCCTGCTGGGGATGGGCGGAGCGCTCGCGTTCCCCAGCATCCCGACCACGATCGTCGGCTTCGGCCTCGCCGGACTGGGCGTGGCGACGCTCATCCCCGCGGCGATGCACGCAGCGGACGAGCTGCCCGGGTTCCGGGCCGGGACCGGCCTGACCCTCATCAGCTGGCTCCTGCGCCTCGGGTTCCTCGTCTCGCCGCCGGTCATCGGTGCCATCTCCGACGCGACCGAGCTGCGGTACGGGCTCCTGATCGTCCCGTTCGCCGGTCTGCTCGTGATCATCCTGGCCCGCGTCCTGTCCCCGAGGGCACGGGCCTGACGTGCCCGTCGCGCGCCGCACGTCGCGGCGCGCGTGAGCTGCCCGTCCGTCTGACAGGCTGGTCCGGTGGACGACGCGACGCTGCAGCAGAGGATCGAACGCTTCTACGAGCAGGAGTTCGACGACGACGACCCCGCGGGCACCGTCGCGCGGATGACGGACCTCCTCGCCGACCGGCCGGAGGGCGACGCCGAGGCCCTGTTCGAACTCGCGGGTGTGCACGACGCCCTGGGGCTGGAGGAGCAGGCCATACCCCTCTACCGCCGCGCGATCGGCGCCGGGCTGGAGGGTGAGAGCTCGCTCCGCGCGCCGATCCAGCTGGCGAGCTCCCTCCGCAACACGGGAGGTGCGGCCGAGGCCGTCACGATCCTCGAGGGCATGCCCCCTGCGGGCCCCGACGAGAGCGCCCGTCTGGCCTTCCTCGCCCTCGCCCTGCACGACGACGGGAGGCACGGCGATGCCCTGAGGACGGCCTTGCTGGCACTGATACCCACGCTCGACGGCTACAAGCGCTCGCTCACCGAGTACGCGGCAGAGCTGCGCGGCTGACCGGGTGGGTGTCGACCTGCTCGCGGCGAGTACGCGGGAAATCACGGCGGCGGCATCGGCGGCGGATGATCCCCGTCAACGGGCCGCGTTGGACGAGATCCAGCACCACCTCCGCGAATTCGGACAGGACGCCCTCCGGGAGTTCCGCGAGGAGTCGGGCATCACCGGCGAGACCTGGTTCTCCCCCGTAGTTCTCGACGCGGACATCCACGCCCTGTCCCCGTCCTTCGGGCCCTGCACCAGCCACCTCGACCTTGCGTACGCCGCCGTGGTCCCGCGCAGCGCCGGGATGAGCGTCAGCGCGGAGAGCGAGGATCTCCAGTGGTGGCCGCTCGATGCCCTGCCCCCGGGCGGCGTCGGCGGCCTCGCGGAACGCGCCGACCGCGTGCTGCGCATGGTCGAACGGCAGCGTCGCTCCGGCGGCACCTGAGGTGTGACGAAAGCGGGGAGGGTGTGAGGACGGGACCGGCGAGGGTGCGGTCGTGAACGGATCACGGCGAGTTCGCCACGGTCGTGACGACGCAGGCCCTCCTCGCCCTCCCGCCGGCCTGACCGGCCTCCCGCGTCAGGAACTCCCGGGGCCCTGCGGCGCGAGCGCCCACGCCGCGATGGTCGCGGCGACCTCGGCCGGCGGGACGCCCACGGTGTTCACCACGTGCGCCTCCGCACCCAGCCAGGAGCGGATGGCCTCGTCGTACGGCTCGAGGTACCGGAGCCGGAACGAGGACGGGCCGAGCACGGAATCGTCCATGATCCGCGCGCGCAGCGTGTCCTGGTCCGCGTGCAGCACGACGTGCCGGACCGGCACCCCGTACGAGGCGAGGCCCTCACTGATCTCGCGCCAGTACTCCTCGACCAGCACGGTCATGGGAATCACGAGCGTGCCGCCGGTGTACTCGAGGATGCGCCGGGCCGTCTCGACCACGAGCGGCCGCCAGGGCGGCCAGTGCTGGAAGTTGTCGGTCTCGGGCAGCCCCGGGTACACGTCCATCAGCGTCTCGCCGACCTTCTCGGCGTCGAACACCTGCGAGTCCGGGATCAGCTGCTGCACGAGCCGGGCGGTGGTCGTCTTCCCTGCGCCGTGGGTGCCGTTCAGCCAGACGATCATGGGCCCATGCTAGCCACGGCGGCCCCGACGACGGTCTCCTACCCGGCCGTCGCGAGTGCCGCGCCGAGCGCCAAGGCGTCGCCTGCGAGCGAGAGCGCCCCCCGCACGCCCGACTCGTCGGCCAGGGCCGGCGCCACCACGTAGCCGCTGGCCACGTCCGTGAGCGGATGGTCGCCGAGCGCGCCCCCCACCAGGACGGCGAGCTGCGCACGCACGGCGTCGAGCAGCCCGGGCGTCTTCAGCACCCCACCCCCCGCGATGATGCGCTGCGGTGCCGCCGCGTACGTGACCGTGGCCAGGAGCTGCGCGATGTAGTAGGCGGAGAGTGCGACGGCGTCGCGGCGCAGCGGACCGAGGTCCGTCCCGGGCCGCCCCCAGCGGGCGGTGATCGACGGACCGGAGGCGAGGCCCTCCAGGCAGTCGCCGTGGAACGGGCAGACTCCCGCGAAGGTGTCGGCGGGGTGCCGCCGGATCACCAGGTGACCCATCTCGGGGTGGCTGCGCAGCGTGAAGGGCGCACCGTTGACCACGATCCCGGCGCCGATCCCCGTTCCGACCGTCACGTAGGCGACGTCGTCGACCCCGCGGCCGGCGCCGAAGCGGTGCTCACCGAGCGCCGCCCCCGTCACGTCCGTGACGACCCGCACGGGGGTCCCGGGTGCCAGCCGGAGGTTCGCCACCAGATCGGTGTCCTGCCAGCCGGGCTTCGGGGTCGACGTGATCCACCCGAAGCGGGGCGACGAGGCATCCACCTCCACCGGGCCGAAGGAGGCGATACCGACGGCGTCGAACCTGCCGCGGACGGCGTGGGGCGCGAGGAACTCGCGGATGGCACCCAGGGTGCGCTCGGGCGTGGTGGTGTCGATGCGCGCCTGGTCCACGAAGGTGCCGGGTTGCAGCGGGTCCGCGACGGCGCAGATCACCTTGGTGCCGCCGGTCTCGATGCCCGCGATCACCGTGGTACATCCCCTGGTGCCGCCGACGCCGCGCGGGAGCCGAACGCTCCCGCACCGCTGAGCGCGGCACTGTCACCGATGCACCGGATGACCGGCGAGCGCTCGGCGACCGCGAGGTCACCCCCGGAGAGCGCGCCGCCGTCGCGCCTGCTGACGGTGAGGACGGCGGTCTCCCCGGGCAGGAGCGTCAGCATCATCTCGTCAACCGCGAGCTCGCGTGCCGGTACGTCCAGCGCGTCGGCCAGCCGGTCCGCGAAGAGGCAGAGGTCACGGAGCAGCGTGTGTGCCTCGATGGACACCCGCACCACGCCGTCGGCGGCAACGGCGTGGGCCGTGAAGGACGGTTCGGCGATCACGAGGTCGGCGTCGGGCGCGAAGAACCACGTGGAACGCAGCCCGTCGACATCCGCCACGAGGAACTCGGACGTGCTCGCCACGGCGAAGGACGCCGGCAGCGGCCCCCGCGCGGTGCCGTCGGCCGCGGCGGTGAGGGTGATCGCCTCCGAGGCGATCACCTCGCCCTCCATGGTCAGGCGGCGCACGACGACGTCGGCCGTCCACGCGGCGAGGCCGTCGTTGACGATCACGACCTCGAGGCCGTCCGGTCCGGTGGGATCGGACGTGCCGCCCGCCGTGACCGGCACGATCGCCAGCAGGTGGTCGGCGAAGGAGCGGCGGAGCGCGTACCAGACGGGCTTCTCGATGCCGTCGCCGTCCACCGCGGACCAGCTGAGCACGGGCCAGCAGTCGTTGAGCTGCCAGATGACCACGCCGGCGCACCGCTCGCGGGTCCGCAACCACTCGGCACCGGCGGCCTGCGAGCGCGCCTGCACCATCTGCGTCAGGTAGTGCCAGTCCTCCGCGGCGGTGGGCTCGCCGAAGTAGGGAGCCATGCCGCGGGCCAGTTTCTCCATGCCGTCCGCGGCACGCATGTGGTGGGCCACCTGCGGGTTGTCCGGCACGAGGTCACCCTCGGTCACGACCCTGCGGAGGGTGGACCAGGCCGGGGGCGCGCACCAGCCCATCTCGGACACGAAGGGCGGATCGACATCGCGGTAGTGCACGTAGTCGACGTTGTTCCAGACCTCCCAGATGTGCACGGGCCCGGACTCGCGGCCGTTGGGGTGCTCGTCCAGCGACCCGGACCACGGGCTGTTCGGGACGTACGGGCGGGAGGGGTCCAGGCGCGCGATGACGCCGGGCAGCACGTCGGTGTAGAAGGCCGCGCCGTAGGGCCGGTCCTCCAGGATCTCGGGCCAACCCCAGTCGTACATGCCCCACACGCACTCGTTGCCACCGCACCAGATCACGAGGCTCGGGTGCGAGGAGAGCCTCGCCACGGCCTGCTCGGCCTCGGTGGTGACGGCCGCGATCATCGCCTCGGACTCGTCGTACGCGGCGCACGCGAACAGGAAGTCGTGCCAGACCATGAGGCCGCGCTCGTCGCAGCCCGCCATGAACTCCTCGGTGGAGAAGTACCCGCCGCCCCACACGCGCAGCAGGTTCGCGCCTCCCGCCACCGCCTGGTCGAGGCGCTCGCCCAGGCGCTCCTCGGTGACCTCGGCGATGAAGGGATCATCGGGAATCCAGTTGTAGCCGCGCGCACGCACGCGCCGGCCGTTGACGACGAGCGCCCAGCGGGAACCGAGGGCGTCGGGCTCCTCCTCCACCACCACCGTGCGCAGGCCGATCCGCCGCTCACCCACCGCGTGGGCGCCACCGTCGTCGTGCACCTCGACGTGGAGGCCGTAGAGCGGCTGGCCGCCGAGGCCCACGGGCCACCACAGCTCGGGGTTCTCGACCGTGAGGTCGAGTACGGTGTCCTCGCCCGCAACCGGCACGGTGACCCGCGCGGCCTCGCCGCCGTCGGGCGCCGTCAGCACGCCGGTCACGCGGAGACCAGCCGCCGCGGCGGCCGTCTCCAGACCCACGCTCACGGAGACGCGGGCGGATCCGCCGTCGAGCGCGACGACTGGGCGGATCGACGCGATGCGCGCGCGGGTCCACGCCTCGAGGCGGATGGGCTGCCAGATGCCGGCGGTGACGTAGTGCGGCCCCCAGTCCCAGCCGAAGTTGCACGCGCTCTTCCGGACGAACGGGTAGGGCTCGTCGTAGGGGCGGGGCAGCTCGCCGACCTCCGCCTCGCAGGCGTGCGCGGCGTCCCAGGCGGAGCCGAACGTGATCTCGAGCAGGTTCTCCCCCTGGATCAGCAGGTGCGCCACGTTCCAGCGGTAGGCGATGTGCTGATCCGCCGTCGTGGCCACCTCGTGCCCGTTCAGGCGGACGGTCGCGAAGGTGTCGAGGCCCTCGGCGACCAGTTCCAGGCGGTCCCCGGCAGGCTCCCCGTCCCAGTCGAAGCGCCTGGCGTAGGTCCAGAGCGAGTGCCCGATCCACATCTGGTCGGCCTCCCGCAGCCCCACATCGGGATCCTCGAGCAGACCGGCGGCCAGCAGATCGGTGTGCACCTGGCCGGGCACGGTCGCGGCGATGGCCTCGCGGGAGGTCGCGTACGACGGCGAGCCCTCCGGTCCGTCGGTCCAGGTGAGCTGCCAGGCGCCGCCGAGGTCGAGGGACTGCGGGGCGGGGGTGGGAACGTTCATGCACGTGCTCCAGGTGGTTCGGGCGGCGCCGGTGCGGCGCCGGTGTGGTCTCGGTGTGTCGGTGCTGGGTGCCCGGGCGGGTCAGGCGCTGAGGCGTTTCTCCGGGTTGGGTGCGGCCTCCGCGAGGAGCCGCGTGTACTCGTGCTGGGGGTTCAGGATCACGTCGTCGGCCGGTCCGCGCTCCACGATCTCCCCCTTGTACATCACCAGGATGTCGTCGGAGAAGTGGCGGGCGGTCGCGAGGTCGTGCGTGATGTAGAAGACCCCGAGGTTCTCCTCGCGCTGCAGGTCGGCCAGCAGGTTGAGCACGCCGAGGCGGATCGAGACGTCGAGCATCGAGACGGGTTCGTCCGCCACGAGGATCTTCGGCTCGGGTGCCAGCGCACGGGCGATCGCGATGCGCTGACGCTGGCCGCCGGAGAGTTCGTGCGGCTTGCGCTCGGCCATGTCCGGGTCGAGCCGCACGCGTTCCAGCAGCGCGGTGACACCGGCCAGGACCTCCTCGCGGCCCGTGGCCTTGCCGTGCAGGATCAGCGGCCGCCCGATGTGGTGGGCGATCGAGTGGTACGGGTTCAGGGAGGCGAACGGGTCCTGGAACACCATCTGCACGTCGCTGCGGTACTGGCGGAGGCCCGCCCCGCGGCGTCGCACCGGCTCGCCGTCGAGCATGATGCTGCCCGACGTCGGCTTCTCCAGCTGCATGAGCAGCTTCGCGAGCGTCGACTTCCCGCTGCCGCTCTGGCCCACGAGGGCCACGGTGCGGCCGCTCTCGATCGAGAAGCTGACGTTGTTCACGGCCTTCAGGACGCTGGACCTCATGCCCTCGCGGAGCTTGTACTCCTTGACGAGGTCCTGGACGGCGAGGGTGCTCATGGGCGGTCTCCGTTCTGGGTCCGGGAGCCGCCGCGGATGAAGTCGCCGCGCGCTCCCGTGAGGCTGGGGAAGGACGCCAGCAGGCGCTTCGTGTACTCGTGCTGCGGGTTGGTGTACAGCTCCACGGCGTCGCCGAGCTCCACGATCTCGCCCTCGCGCATCACCGCGATGCGGTCGCTGATCTCGAGCAGCAGCGGGAGGTCGTGGGTGATGAAGACGGCAGCGAACCCGAGGTCCGCGCGCAGCCGCGTGATCTCCCGGAGGATCTCCCGCTGCACCACGACGTCGAGGGCCGTGGTGGGCTCGTCCATGATCATGACCTGAGGGTCCAGCGCCATGGCCATGGCGATCATGACGCGCTGCCGCATGCCGCCGGAGAGCTCGTGCGGGTAGGAGCGCAGCCGCCCGCGGTCCACACCCACGCGCTCGAGGAGGTCGCCGCACTTCGCTCGGCGTTCCTTCTTCGACAGGTCCGGGCGGTGGGTGGAGAAGATGTCCTCCATCTGCCGCTGGATGGTGATGACGGGGTTGAGCGAGTTCATGGCGCCCTGGAACACCATGGCGATCTTGTCCCAGCGGAAGGCCCGCAGCTCCTCGCCGCTGAGCTCGTTGAGGTCGATCGAGTAGCCCTCGCGGGAGTGGAAGTGCGCGCTCCCGCCGGTGATCACGGCCGGCGGCTTGAGCAGCCGGTTGATACCGTAGGCGAGCGTCGACTTGCCGCACCCGCTCTCGCCGGCGAGTCCGAGGATCTCGCCGCGCCCGAGGGAGAGGGTCACGTTCTTCACGGCCTTCACCACGCGCTCACCCTTGTACTCGACGCTGAAGTCGTCGATGGTCAGCACGGGGTGCTCGCGCGCCTGGGCGGCGCGCTGTCCGCGCTCGTCGCGGTCGGGGCGCGCGACGTCGTCGTGCCCTGCTGTGGAGGACGCGCGCCCCTCCGCGCGATCACCGAGGTCCTCGATGCCGACGGCGTGGGCACCGCGGTCCGCGCCGCTCACAGGGCATCGTCCTTCGTGGCCGCACGGAGCTCGGCCTTGCTGATCTTCCACGAACGCCGCGCGGCGCGGGTCTGGGAGCGCAGCTTCGGGTTGATGATCTCGTCGATCGAGAAGTTGATGAGCGCCAGTGCCGCGCCGAACAGGGCGATCATGAGTCCCGGCGGCACGAACCACCACCAGGCACCCAGCCGGAGTGCGAGGCCGTTCTGTGCGTAGTAGAGCATGGTGCCCCAGGTGAAGGAATCCGCGGCGCCGAGGCCGAGGAAGGAGAGCCCCGCCTCGCCGAGGATGGCGAAGATGATGGCGAAGACCACCTGCGAGGCGAGCAGCGGGATCAGGTTCGGGAGGATCTCGACGCCCAGGATGCGCCAGGACTTCTCACCGGAGACCCGCGCCGCGGCCACGTAGTCGCGGTTGCGCACGCTCAGGGTGAAGCCGCGCAGCACGCGGGCGGAGCCTGCCCAGCCCGTGAGCGCCAGCACCACGGAGACCAGAAGGATGCTCTTCTCGGGCACGTAGCTGGAGATGATGATGACCAGCGGCAGCCCGGGGATCACGAGCATCACGTTGCTGAACAGCGAGAAGGACTCGTCGAGCCAGCCGCCGAAGTAGGCGCCGATGATGCCGAAGAAGGCCGAGAGGAAGAGTGTCAGCACGCCCACGATCAGGCCGACCGTGAGGGAGCCGCGCGTGGCGTGGGCCAGCTGCGCGAAGACGTCCTGTCCGGTCTGGGTGGTGCCGAGGAGGTAGCCGTCCGCGGGGCCGGCGAGCCCCACGTTGTTGACCTCCGACGGATCTCCGACGAGGAACGGGGCGACGATCCCGAAGAGGGTGATGCCGCCGGCGATCGCGAGGCCGATCGCGAGCTTCGGCGTCATGGGGGGCAGGGAGCGCTTCGGCCGGGTGGACCGGGCGCTCGCCGCGGCGATCCCCGGATCCTGGGTGGTGGTTGTCATGGCGATCCTAGGTTCGGGCCCGGGTGCGGGGATCGATGAACGAGTAGAGGAGGTCGACGATCAGGTTGGCCCCGAGGACGGACAGCGTGATCACGAGGAACAGGCCCTGCATGAGCGAGTAGTCGTTGCTGCCGACGGCGTTGAGCAGGGCCGAGCCGATGCCCGGGTAGGAGAACACCGCTTCGGTGACGATGGAACCGGCCACCACGAAACCGAGCGAGATCGCGAAACCCGCCACGGACGGCAGGACGGCGTTGCGCGCGGCGTAGGTGGTCATGATGCGGCGCGGGCGGAGACCCTTGGCCTCGGCGGTGAGGATGTAGTCCTCGGAGAGCGTGGACACCATCATGTTGCGCATGCCGAGCATCCAGCCGCCCACCGAGGAGATCACGATGGTGAGCGCGGGCAGCGTGCCGTAGTAGACGACGCTGCCGATGAACGCGAGGTTCCAGCCCGGGCGCACCTCGTAGACGTTGTACCCGCCGTTGAGCGGGAAGAGGTCCCACATGCCGCCGAGGACGAACAGCAGGATCAGCGCGAGCCAGAAGTAGGGCACGGACTGCAGCATGGTGGTCACGGGGATCAGGTTGTCCAGCCACGAGCCGCGTTTCCAGCCCGCGAGCATGCCGAGCGCCACGCCGAGCACGAAGGAGATGACCGTGGCGATGCCGATCAGCCCGATGGTCCACGGCAGGGTCTGGCCGATGATGTCGGTGACGGAGGCCGGGAAGAAGGCCACCGAGGTACCGAGGTCGAGGGTGACGAGCTTCCCGAGGTACTGCCAGTACTGCACGAGGAGCGGGGCGTCGGTGTTGGTCCCGAGGAGCAGCTCCACCGCCTCGCGAGCCTCGGGCGTCACGGGACCGCGCTGGGCGAGCTTGGCGAGCATGATGTCCACCGGGTTGCCCGGCAGGAGGCGGGGGAGGAAGAAGTTGACCGTCAGGGCGGCCCAGAAGGCCACGAGGTAGAACCCGAGCTTCTGAAGGATGTATTTCATGGGGAGGGACTTTCCACGGCTGGTCGGGTACGGGCCGGCCGTCGGGCGGGAGTCCCTGGGGACACCCCACTCGACGGCCGGCGCCGGCCTGGAGGACTGTTACTCGGCAGGCGTGATGCTCTTCAGCACGATCCCGTTGTCCCAGGCCTTCCAGGTGGCCGCGAGGGCGTAGGGGTCCTCGTTGGTGGGCCAGCCGGTGGCGCGCTCCGTGTTGAACTCGGTGAGCAGGGAGTTCACGTAGATGGGGATGTACGGCATGTCCCGGACGATCTCCTCCTGGATGATCCCGTACTGCTCCTTCTGCACCGCTTCGTCGTTCGTGGAGCGTGCGGCCGCCAGGGCCTCGTCCACCACCGGGTTGGTGTAGCGCGCGGTGTTGTTGTTCAGCGCGGACTCACCCACCGGCGTCGTGTTCGCCGAGTTGTACCACTTCTCGTACGCGTAGTACGGGTTGTTGGAGGGCTGCAGGCCGATCGACTCCAGCGTGAGCTGGTACTGGCCGATGTTGAGGTTGTTCACCCACTCGTTGTAGGTGATGGCCGTGGGGTTGAGCTCGATCCCCACCTCGCGGAGCTGCTGCGACATGGCGTCGTTCAGCGAGATGAAGTCGCTGTACCCGGTGACCGTCTGGATGCTGAGCGTGAGGCGCTCGCCGTCCTTCTCGCGGATGCCGTCACTGCCCTCGGTCCAGCCGGCCTCCTCGAGGATCTGCCGGGCTTCCTCGACGTTCGCGGTGGCCGGGGTCTCGGCGTTCTCGGGATCGGCGATCCAATCGGCGTCGCGCTCCGGGAGCACGAGCGTGGGCGATGCCGTTCCGGCGAAGCCGCCGCCGGCCAGCGCGTTCAGCTGCTCGCGGTCGATGCCCTGGTAGATCGCCTGGCGGACGGCCGGGTCCGTCTGCGGGCCCTCGCAACCGAGTTCCTCGTTGGAGCAGGTGAAGATCGAGGCAGTCAGGGCCGGGGTGTTGACGTAGGAGAGGCTCTCGTTGTCGGCGAGGATCTGCTCCAGGCCGGGGAGGAACGAGCTCATCCAGTCCACCTCGCCCGCGAGGAGGGCGCCGGTCGCGGCGTCGGCCGTGTCGAGGGAGATGTACCGGACCTCGTCGATGGCGGGCTTCCCCTCCTCCCAGTAGAGGTCGTTCTTCTCGAGGAGGTAGCTCTGCGCCGTGAAGTCGGCGACCTTGAACGGGCCCGTGCCCACGGGGTTCGAGTTGATCTCCGTGATGGGGTCCGCCACGTTCTCCCAGATGTGTGCCGGGACGATCCCGCGGTTGCCGAGCACGCTCGGCTCCTGCATGAAGGAGTTCTCCTCGAAGGTCAACACCACCGTGGTGTCGTCGGTGGCCACGGCCGTGGCGGCGAGGCCGGTGGTGTTCAGCTCCGGGGTCTCGTTCACGAGGTTGAAGGTGAAGGCGACGTCGTTCGCCGTGAACGGCTCGCCGTCGGACCACTGGACACCGGCGCGGGTCTTGATGGTCAGTTCCGTGCCGTCCTCGTTCCAGCTGAACGACTCGGCCAGGAGGGGCGTGGGCGGCTCGTCGGAGGCCGCGTTGTACCAGAACAGCGGCTCGAAGATGACGCCCAGCGTGGGCTGGAGCGCCGTCGAGGAGAAGGGGTTGAAGTTCTCGGAGATGGTGCCGGTCGCTCCGTTGAAGACGCTGATCGCGGTGCTCTCCGAGCCACCGTTCTCGTTCGCCGCTCCCCCGCCGCCACCGGCACAGCCGCTGAGGGTGAGGGTTGCGACGCCGAGCATCGCCGCGGCGGCCAGGCCCAGTCGCCTGCGGCCCGAGAGTGTTGAGGACATCTTTGTACCTTTCATCTGTGGCGGCGACAATGCCGCGGACAGGCCGACCGGATGGACCGGGACGAACCGTTGACTACTTTCTTAGGCCACTTTATTATCTAAGTCAAGTAAGTCTGTGACCTATGTCTCACGCTCTGAACCAGCCGGAATGCCTTCAAGGGAGAACAGCATGCTTGGTCGTACTCAGCACTCGCGCACAGGACGAACGGTCGCCGCACTCGGGGCCGTGGCAGCACTCGCCGCAGGGCTGCTCTCCGCCGCTCCGGCCTCCGCGGCACCACCGTCGCCCGACGTGCAGCGGAGTGGCCCACCCGTGGCGGTGGATCTCGCGGACGGGAAGGCGACACCGGAGACCCGCTCACTGTTCGCGTACCTGCAGTCGGTCCGCGGCAACGGGATCCTCTTCGGTCACCAGCACACCACCGACTACGCGGTGACGGATCCCGCCCCGAACGGGCTCGCCTCCGACGTCAAGAACGGCGTGGGTGACTTCCCCGCCATCTTCGGGTGGGACTCGCTGATCCTCACCGGGGACGAGCGGCCCGGCATCTCCGGGGCGACGCTGGACCAGAACGTCGACGTGCTGGTGGACGGCATCAAGAAGGCGGACGCCCTCGGCGGCATCAACACCATCAGCTCGCACTTCCCGAACTTCGCCACCGGTGGGCGCTACAACGACACCGGCGGCAACGCCGTGCGGCAGATCCTGCCCGGCGGTCCGAACAATGCCGCGTTCCTCGAATACCTCGACGCGTTCGCGGACGTCGCCGAGGAATCGGTGGACGAGGACGGCAAGCGGATCCCGATCATCTTCCGGCCGTGGCACGAGAACAACGGCGGGTGGTTCTGGTGGGGCGCCGGCCACACTACCAGCGCCGAGTACCAGGAGATCTTCCGCTACACGGTCGAGTACCTGCGGGACGTCAAGGGCGTCCACAACTTCCTCTACGCCTACTCCCCCAACGGGACCTTCGGCGGCACCACCGAGACCTACCTGAAGACGTACCCCGGCGACGACTACGTGGACATCCTCGGGTACGACCTCTACGACGGCACGAACGGCAGCCAGCAGTGGCTCGACTCCCTCGTGGCCGACACCGCGATGATCTCGCGCATGGCGGACGAGAAGCGCAAGGTCTCGGCGCTCACCGAGTTCGGCATGAGCGGGGCCCTGAAGCCCAACGGCCAGAACCCCGACCTCGCCTGGTACACGAGCATCCTGAACGCCCTGCGCAGCAACCCCGATTCCGCGAAGACGGCCTACGCGCAGACCTGGGCGAACTTCGGGTTGGAGCAGTACTTCGTGCCCTACCCCGCCTTCGGAACCACCCCCGAGCATGAGCTCATGCCCGATTTCCGCGCATTCCACGCCGACCCGGCGAGCTACTTCGCCGGTGATCTGACGAACGTGTACGAGCGCCGCACCCTGCCCGTCCAGCAGAAGGCGACGGTGCACATCGTCACCCCCACGGACCGCCAGCGTGTCACCGGCCCGACGACGACGGTCCGCGTCAGCGCGGCGGGCGTCAGGAACCCGCAGGCCACCTTCTCGGTGGACGGCGGCCCGGCACAGGCCCTCACCCTCGACGCCGCAGGGTACCTCTCCGGCTCGTACACCGTGCCCAACGGCAACCAGGAGTCACGGACCGGCGTGCTCCGCGTCACCGTCACGGAGGGCAACGGCAAGGGCAACAAGGCCACCTTCACCGATGAGGCGCTGCTGCTCCTCGGCCCCGCACCCGTTGCCGTACCCGGGGTCGTCGACACGTTCGAGGGCTACTCGGGCGACGACGTCACACTCGACGAGGTGTACACGAGCGCCGGCGTCAACGCCATCGCCCACTCCGCCGAGAACAAGGCAGGGGGAAGCTACGGACTCTCCTACAGCTACGACTTCGCGTCGCAGAACTACACGGGGATCGGCCGCACGGTCGATCAGGACTGGTCCGGCTTCACCTCGCTGAACGCCTGGATGCTGCCCGACGACTCGGGCACCGGCGCCACGCTGCAGGTCGTGGCCGACGGCGTCTACTTCGAGTACAACGTACCGCTCTCGGGTACCGCACCGCTGCAGGTCTCGGCGCCGTTCTCCGAGTTCAAGCCGGCCTCGTGGGACACCGCGAACGCGGGCGCCGTGCTCGACGCCGGGAAGCTGGCGAACGTCACCCAGTTCAGCCTCTACCTCGGACAGGGCCAGAACGGCGTCCAGCAGGGCACCATCTACGTGGATGACATCATCGCCAGGTAGAGCACGCAGCACACGAGGGACCGGCGACGGCGGCCATCGACCGTCATCGCCGGTCCCTCCTCTGTGCTGCCGGTGTGGCTTGTCGGTGCTGTCCCGGCGCCCTACATTGAGCCCATGAGCCACACCGACGCCTCTCGCCCCGGCCCCGCGCAGCCCCCCGCAGCCGGCGCGTCGGTCTCGTCGCCGACCTCGCAGCCGGCGTCTTCGCCGGTGTCTTCGCCGGTGTCTTCGCCGGTGTCTTCGCCGGGCTCGGCGGCGGGCTCGGCGGCGGGCTTGGACGCGGGCTCGGCGGCGGCGGAGGACGCGGCGGCACGGGGCCTCGCCGTCGAGCTCGTGAGCCGCGACGGCGAAACCGATTTCGGCGACCTCGCGGCGGCGCAGGGGCTCTCGGAGGACGACGGCGTGAAGACCCTCGTCGTCAAGATCAGCGGTGGCACCCCGGTCTTCGTCCTGATCCCCGGCACGAGACGCCTGGACTGGGCGAAGCTGCGCGCCCTCCTCGCCGTGAACAAGGCCTCCCTCGTGACACCCGAGGCCGCGCTCGAACTGACCGGGTACCAGCCCGGCACCATCACGCCTCTCGGCAGCCGCACGGCGCTGCCCGTCTACGCCGATGAGCGGATCACTGGCCGGGTGGGTATGGGATCGGGTGCGCTCGACACGCTGCTCTTCACGGACGCCGAGGCCCTCCTCGCCTCCCTCGGCGCGGTCGTCGGGGACGTCACCTCCGCCGTGACGCGGTGAACCGGATCCTCAGTCCAGAACCCGGGCGTAGCAGACGGAGTGGTCCTCGCCCGCGTACAGGCCGAAGTTATCGATCCGCCGGTACCCCTCACGCTCGTAGAAGCGCATGGCATCGGGCTGCTCCGTCCCGGTCTCGAGCAGCAGCTCCCGGCAGCCCCGGGCGCGCGCCTCGTCCTCCAGATCACGCAGCACCGCCGTGGCGACGCCCTGGCCGCGCAGCTCCGGCCGCACGTACATCCGCTTGATCTCGAACCCGCCCTCACCGAGCGGACGCAGACCGCCACAGCCCACGGCCTCGCCGTCGGCCGTGCGTGCGACCACGAAGTAGGGCACGTTGTCCGCGGTGGGCGGCTCGCCCGGTTCGTGGTCCTCGCTCCCGTAGCGCACGTGCAGCTCCGCCTGCTGAGCGGTCCGGAGGAGCACGGCGTCGGGGGCGTCGTACGTGGTGCGATCGATCGTGAGGTGCACGGGTCTCCGTTCGGCGGCGGGTGTCAGCTCCATCCTTCAGGATCCGGACCCCCGCCTGCATCACCCGTCCGGCTCGGCCTGCAGGTGGACCAGCACCGCCTGCTCGGGACTGAGCACGCCACCGGCCTCGACGACGTCCGCAGGCTGTCGCTTTGGTGAGGCACGGGACGGTCAGGGTGTGCCTCGGGCCACGGGACCAAGCCCTTCAATGCGTGCACACCGGGGCGGGCGCCGCATGGTGATCGAGGTCCGCCTATCGCTGAAGGCCCATTGGTACTAAGTTCATCTACTGAAGATAGTGACCGATCAGAGGACATACCGTGCTGCAGGGAACCATCGTCTTCGCCGGTGACAGCGTGACGGATTGCGGCCGCCGCGAGGATCCCGAAGGGCTGGGTCACGGCTACGTGCGTCTCCTCGCCGGCAACGAGACGCTGGTCGGCGCCCGGGTCCGCAACGCGGGCGTCGGCGGGGATCGCCTGGCCGATCTCGGCGAGCGCTGGCACCAGGATGTCGTCGCCCTCGAGCCGGACCTGGTCACCGTGCTCATCGGCATCAATGACACCTGGCGCCTGTTCGACAGCGGACAGCACTCCGACCCGTCGGCGTTCGAGGATCGCTACCGCGGCCTGCTCGGCGCGTTGGGACCCGCCACGCGCATCGTCCTGATGGAGCCCTTCGTGCTGCCGATCGACTCAGGGCAGGAGGCCTGGCGCCCCGACGTGCAGACCCGGATCGACGCCGTCCACCGCCTCGCGGTCGAGTTCGGAGCAACGGTGGTGCCGACGGATCGCACACTCCGCGAGAGGGCCGCGACCCTCGGGGCAGAGGCACTCGCCGCCGACGGCGTGCACCCCACACCCCTGGGCCACCAGGAGATCGCCGACGCCTGGATCAGGGCCGTGGAGCGGTGACCGCGGCCGACGAGCGGAGGTCGACGGCCCAAAAGGTTAAGCCTTCAACTTCCCGAGGCCCTGAGCTACCATGGACCGTGATCGAAAAGACCCGCCGCCGCGAGTCTTCCCGAGGTAGAATCATCGACCTCATCCGCTCCTGGGGGCCGATCAGCCGGGTGGAGTTGGCCGAGAAGACCGGGCTCACCCAGGCCACCATCTCCACGCTCGTGAGAACCCTCCTGTCCGAGAACATCGTGGTGGAATCCGGCCGTGGTGAATCGACCGGCGGAAAACCCCGGATGTTCCTCGAACTGAACCCTGCATCGCGCCTCGGCCTCGGCGTGCACATCGGGCAGGACTACATCACGTACATCGTGGCCGACCTCCGCGGGCACGTGATGGCGCGGCGACGCGTCGAGGGCCCGGGAGACACCAGCCCCCTGACCGTGGTGAGCCGTATGACGCGTGACATCGACGCGCTCATCCTCGAGTCGGGCGTGGCACGGTCGAGCATCGTCGGGCTCGGCATCGCGGCGCCGGGTCCGCTCGACCGCGTGGCCGGCACCGTACGGTACGCGCCGTCCCTGGAGATCTGGAGCGACTTCCCCATCAGGCGGGCGCTCTCCTCCACCACCGGCTTCCACTGCGAGTTCGACAACGACGCGACCGCCGCGGCGATCGGCGAGTACTGGCTCGGCGCCACGGAGGGGTACTCCACCTATGCGTCGGTGTACATGGGCTCCGGCATCGGCTCCGGGATCGTCATGGACGGCACCATCTACCAGGGCGTCAGCTCGAACGTCGGGGAGATCGGTCATGTGAGCGTGGACGCCAGGGGGTTGCCCTGCCCGTGCGGGAACATCGGCTGCCTCGAGCTGTACGCGAGCCCGAAAGTGGTGGTGGCGCAGGCAGCCGCTGCCGTCGTAGCCGGGACGCTCGACCTCCCGCTCACAGGGGTGATCTCGGAGGACTTCGCGGCCATCGGTTCGGCAGCGACCGACGGCGACGAGACGGCGCTCCGCCTCATGCGGGAGTCTGCCGAGTACGTGGCCAGCGCGGTGATCTCCATGGTGAACCTCCTCGATCTCCAACTCATCGTCCTCGCCGGAAGCGCCTTCTCCACGGCCGGGAGCTTTTATGTGGACATCATCTCCAGTGCCCTGGCGGAGCGCGCACTGGCCCGCGCCATCCATCCGGTCGAGGTCCGGCTCTCGGTCAACGGGAACGACGCCGCGGCGCTCGGCGCCGCGACCCTGGTGCTGCAGGACAGGCTGTCCCCGCGCAGCCTCAGATCGGTCTCCTTCGCCTGAGGGACCTGATACGCCCGATGCGCGGCCGGCGACTCCGGAGCGGGTCAGAGCGCTATGAGGGCATCCACGATGTCGCACGTCTCGGTCCGCGTGGTGTAGTCCGCACGCACGTCCATGAGCCGGATGGTGCCGGTGGCGTCGCTGACGAGCACCGTGGGGAACGGGATGGTCGTGGTGCGGTCCATCGCAGCACCCACCACGTCCATCCCGAGCGCAGCCCGTGCGCTCATCGCCTCCTCGCTCGGAGTCATGACGATCCCCAGGCTGCGGGCGAGTGCGTTTCCCTCGTCGCAGTACAGGTCGAGCGTCACTCCCTCCGCCCGGGCGGAAGCGGCCGCCCTGTGCGGATCCTGCGGGCTGACCGCGAGGAGCCTCGTCCCGAGGGCGTCCACGACCGGTCGCAGCTCCCGCTGGTAGGTCCTCAGCGCGATGGTGCAGAACGGGCACCACGAGCCGCGGTAGAAGACGATCACGGCGGCGGCACCGACGAGCAGCGTGCTCAATCGCTCGGACGAGCCGTCCACGCCGCACAGCACGGCGTCCGGCAGTTTGTCACCGACCACCGCCGTGTCCCTCGGCACACCGGCACGCCGGAGGTCCTGCTGCTCGCGCTCGAACACCCTCGCGAGCTCGGGGCCGATGCGCGCGTTGAAGGTGGGTAGGAAGTTCTCGACCTGCGACGCGATCGTTGCCGTGAAGTCCGTCCTTCGCTTCATTCGCTCTCCTTAGGGCAGGCATCGACATGCCCGCACCCACACCCATTGTGGCGGAGGTCACCAACGATTCCCAGTAACGGCTCGCACGCGCCCGGTGTGGGATGCGCGAACAAAGGACCGCTTCACCCGCGCCACGGCACGTGTTCGGAAACCGACGGCTCAGCAGGAGCCCTCTGCGCTTAACCTGCGCGGATCCTTTGGCACACTTCAGCGGAAGTCCGCCCTACTGTGCTTCGTCCGGCGGCAGAATAGAACCAGACCGCTGACACCCCGGCAGATCCTTCAGCCCGGAGCAGGCGCTCGACGACAACGGCAAACCCGGCGTGAGCCGGGGACGCAAAGCCACGGGACCCACGCGGTCAGCCGGGCCACCGAAACCAGTGAGGTCACATGTCTCCCGCCCTTCGCTCCCCGTTCCCGGCATCACTTCCGAGCCCAGCTGTCCTCCGCCTCGTGATCATCGCGGTGACGAGCGTGCTCCTTCTCGTCGGTCTGACGCCGTCGTCCGCCGGTGCGGCCGCGACGATCAGCCTCAGCAGCGCGACGGGCGCGCCCGGAGCCGCCGTGACCGTGACGGGCGCGGGCTTCCCGAAGCGCGCGACGACGACCCTCACCGCGGGTTCAGCGACGGTCACCGTCACGACGACGTCCACCGGCGCCTTCCGCACCTCGATGGTCCCGGCGGGTTCCGGCGCCATCACGGTGACGGCGACCGCCGGCACGGTAGCGGCTCGCGCCACCTACACCGTCACGCCGGCGCCTACACCGGCCCCATCGCCCGTCGACCCGGCCGTGAACCCTACGAAGGGCATCCGGTTCGGCGTCGGCACCAACGGCGGCCCTGCGGCCGCAGCCGAACTCGACGAGGTGGCGCGCCTGGCCGGCGAGGCGCCCTCGATCGTGCTCTCCTACAAGGACTTCCGGCAGCCGGCCCCCATCGCGGAACTCGACGCCGTCCGCGCGCGTGGCGCGGAGACCCTCCTGACGTGGGAGCCCTGGGCCTGGGGTGGCGGCGTCGACCAGCCCGCCTACTCGCTCGACCGCATCACGGCGGGCGACTACGACGCCCACATCCGCGAGTGGGGCCTGGCACTCGGCGCCTGGGGCCAGCCCGTGTACCTGCGCTTCGCGCACGAGATGAACGGCGACTGGTACCCGTGGGCCGAGGGTGTCAACGGGAACGGCGCGGGCGACTACGTCGCGGCCTACCGCCACGTCCATGAGGTCATGGCCTCCACGGGTGCCTCGAACGTGCGCTGGGTCTGGAATCCGAACGTGCCCTACTGGGGTTCGACCCCCCTCGGCGGCCTCTACCCGGGCGCCGGGTACGTCGACGTCGTGGCCCTCGACGGCTACAACTGGGGGACCTCGCAGTCCTGGAGCGCATGGCAGGAGCCGGAGGCACTCTTCGGCGAGGGCATCGCGCAGCTGCGACAGCTGGCTCCCGGTAAGCCGATCGTCATCGCGGAGACCTCCGCGTCCGAGCTCGGCGGCTCGAAGGCAGGGTGGATCAGCAGCCTCTTCGGCTACCTGTCCGCCCAGCCGGACGTCGCCGCCCTCGTCTGGTTCCACATCGACAAGGAAGCGGACTGGCGCATCAACAGCTCCACGACGGCGTCCGATGCCTTCAGAGCGGGGCTCGCCGCACGTCGGTGACTCCGGTGCAGGTCGCTCCTGTAGGTGGCGCGTTCCGCAGGCGCGTCAAACTCACGAGGTGTCGTTTCTGCCGCATCAGGTCGAGACAGTAGTTAGCGTGCTTGAGGGTGTCCCGTTTAGGGCGCCATCACCGGGCTTTTTCTCGGGCGGGGCATATGGGAATCGCTCTGATCAGGCGTGAGTAAGTCAAGCTGTCAGTTCGCACGGTCGCCTGCACAGATGCTCAAGGTCGTCTGCACGGCCGCAGACCGACCGGCTTACGGGCGCCTCGGAATCCGGATCTAAGACTCGTTTACAACCGAGGCAATTTCGTCCGCGATTTCGGCGATCGTGTCCGTGGCTGTGTTTCGAGCGATCTTGTCCACAAGAGAAGGGGACTGCCTTGCGATCTCGTCTCGAGATACTTCGTGCCAAATCGGAAGCATGCGTTGATCGCCGTTGACGCTGAGCCCGATGATTCCATCGAGTTCGTACTGAGGCCAGCCCTTCGCGAAAAACGAACTCGACAGGATGACGATGCCGAAGGCGCTGTGGGCTAGTCCGTAGTCGATCTTTCTGCGTAGGCTGTCACCGATCCGCAACTCGGTCTTGTCGAGCCACACCTTAAGCCCACGTTCTCGCAACGCAATTGCAAGAGGTTCAGCAACGGAAGACTTGTCTTCACTCGCGTGGGAAATGAACACGTCCCACGTCTCACCGTCTTCGTTCGGAACAACGGGCGGACGTTCGTGTCGGATCCCTTGCAAGGACTGTTGCGACGCCGACTTCGCGACAGGTAACGCCGGGGGTTCAACGGCAACCGTTGAGCGCACACTCCCCGCTTTCAAACCCATCAGGTCAACGGTCAAGTACCAGCTTCCTGTGCGCGGGACCGTAATCCGGAAGGGAGAGGTCTTGACCAAGCCTCCAAAGAACTTGTGCGCTCTGCCGTTCTTGTATGAATTGAAGTTCGAGCTGTCCATCAGGCGCACATTGGCGGCTTTGGTCAGTGTCACGACCACGGTCGCCCCCTTGTCGAGGCGGTTCCAGTGATACTTCGTAAACGGCAAGCCTGCCATTTCGCCCTACCTCCCCGACCTTGTGTGGCCGTATTGTTCACCCTGGCCCGCTAGGACCTTATCGAACCACACGCCCCGGACACGCTGGCTTCTCGGAGCCTATTAGGCTTAGCAGCTCCCGCGTTGCAACACATGAGGATGCCGACCTCACCGACGATCTCGACAATCAAATCCCCAGAAGCCCGAATCAGGGTTGTCATGATTGAACGTGCCCCTCGGCGTCTGAACCAGAATCGGTCAAGGATCCTTTAGTGGTCATCCGGTAGGACGGCGCGGCCAGTCTCGTACTCGAGGAAACCGTCCTCCTGAAGCTGCGACGGCCGACCAGCAACTCCCTGAGCGAGATCCGCAGGGCAGGAGAACGCGATGAGGCTCGGAGACATGACGTCAACCAGACACCCCTGTTCCGCCAGCTCCGACGATAAGCCGTGCCAAGCATTTGGGAGATCCGAGGTAATGAGAACCCGGAATGTTGAAGCACCAGATTTCTGCGCGATACCTACCGCGACGTAGGGCCCCTCTGCTGACCGAATCCCTTTGACCAGGTCCCCGAAATTCACGTCGTAGAGGTACATGGGCACGGCGACAATTGTCAGTTCGTCGTCACTTTCGGGATGCGCGAGGAGTCCCTCCCACGCTTCCTCCGTGTCTTGATCAGGAGGCAAAGCGAACCAGACTGTTTCTGTTGGGCCTGCAGCAGCGGGTACCGGCTCCAGGGCCCCTTCCACCCAGTGAGTGACGAGGGAAGGGTGTTGTATGTACCTCGGCGTGAGCTGACACTAACCGCTACGAAAGTGGTGTCCTGCTGCAGGATCCTTGATCGGCACAAATTAAGTATCGTCTGTGATGATCCATCGGGACGTGTTCTTAGAGCGAAAGAGACCATACCAGTGAAGGAATTTTCCCCAGTTGCATTCGTGCGGAAACTCAGGATGAAACGTGCGGTAAGAGTCTTCTTCGTTTTTTCGATTATGACCGTTTTGGCGCGCCCGTCGTAGTTGGGCTTCTCGGCCACAATACAGGGATGCCAATCGGGCTGATCGTTGTATTTTTGATGACGCGTATAGTGATCTATGCACGGTCGGACCCGGTCTACGCACGAACGACATGAAATCGCTTGCAATTCCCGTAAGGAATCAGGGATTGCCCCGCCTGCTGACATGATGACCATTGATCTCGGGCGGTGACCCTGCGGTCACTGCAGAGCGGAGAAGAACGGCACAAGCACCGCGATGCAGAACAGTAGGGCAGCAATAGCGGCACCGAGTCTCATCTGCGTCCTGCGGAGAACGTCCCCTCCACTCAGCTCTACGCGCTCTTTCCGCCGGGATTCCCAGTCGAGCACCTCACGCTCATACGGGGTACCCCCGACCACTCCGGATCGGAGAAGTGCGAACCGCTCGGAGGTGTCCCACTCGTCGCTGCTGCGTCGGTCGCCAAACGGCGGCAGGGTCCAGTTTGTTCGCAGGCCTTGGAGCAAAGCCAGGACTGCTTCCATCGGTTTGTTCTCAAGAAAATTGCGTTGTGTCCAAGCCACTTTTGCGCGTTCCAAAGGGAACCCAAGTTCCACCTCGTCTCCTTCGCGTCGCACCACAAACGCCACCCGGGGTGGTGATCCGGCGGCGCCTCGGGGCGCCGTCAACTTTGCGACATGCACCCAGTGGAAGGATGCGACCACTTTGGGCCTCGGGCCACGCCCGAGGAAAGTAACGCCGTCGCGTTCAGCCATGACCGTGAAAAGCCGTGGGAGACCGGCTTGCTTCAGCCCGGCGACCTCCGGCCGGACCTTCTGCAAGGCAGCCAGGAACGTGGCGTCGCGCCGGCCCTGTAGCACGGTGTAGTGATTAAGCTCTGCGGCAGTCTGGAAGAAGCCATTTTCACGAGCGTCAAGGAAAGAACACATTGTCGCAGCGAGAAGTGCGCCCAGCACGGCTTCTAGCAGAAGGAGCCGGACCGACAGATCCTGGGCCGCTATCTGGAGGAACAGCCAGTACCCCAGCATCGCGACGCTCGCACAGGCGGCGGCGAAAGTTGCCCTCTTCTCACGGAGGCGAAACGTCCAGGTTCGGCGGACCAGGCGTTGCTCGTTCGCTTCGCCGGCGGTACGCGGCTCACCGTTCCGCCGCAGTACCTGGAACTTCATCCGTGCTGTATCGTCGCGGCCTGCTTCGTCCGGGGGAAGCGGAACTTTACCGCTGCTTTCCGCCCCCCAGGACGAGTAGGCGCTGCTCAATTCCGGTAACAGTGCCCGCAACTTCTCCAGCTCGAGGAGGAGCCGTTCGTAATCGATCTTTGTAGGCGAGATCCCGAAACGCTCCAGCCGACCCCGGGAACCCGCCGTAGAAAGCTTCCCAGGTCCGGGCTGTGACTTGAGCAGGTACCGCGCAAAGCTGGTTGTCATGAAATGGCAATTGTCGAGTGCGTCGGCGTAGAGGTCCATCCCCTCCGGCCCTCGGACACCGGCAAGAACCACAGAAGTCCGTTCGAACTGCACTGTGGCAAAGGACGCCGCCACATCGAGCAGCAGAAAGATGTTGGATGCCCCATATCTGGCGCATCCGGTTTCTGCGAGGCTGCCGTGCTCCGGAAGGTCAAGCGCCTTCTTGACGCTCTGAACGACCCGGGTGAACATAGTGCCCCCGTGGGCGCGTTCTATGTCGCGGAACACCAGAAGATCCAATATGTCGGCTCTGATTCTCGTAACAGCTGTCGTCAGTGAATACTGCGATTTCCCGATAGATGCTGCGTATCGTTGGCCCAGGAACGCCGCGATTCCCGGGCTGTTGCGGCCGATGCCGGGATGAGTGATGACGCTGCTCTCGTTACCAAGTTCACGCTCGATTTCGCGGAGTACCCGGAGATCCAGCTCGTCAAGGAGGACGAGTGCGTGCTCAAGTTCCAGTGCGCCTTTGTCGCCGTCTCGTGCACTAGCCCGGACGGCGGCTGAAATCCGATTAACCGCTGCGGCTCGTTCAGCCCGCTCTTCAACCTCCATGCGTGTCCCCCGTTAGTTTCAGACAAGACCCGACGATGACGCCATCGGCTTGATCCGACTACTGGCTGCTCCACCCTTATAGTTCCTTCGGAATATGTGGAGAAGCCGCTCATTACCCCGAAGGTCGCACGGCAAGCTTCTATTGTGCCTCAGAGGTAGCACTTCTTAGCTTGGTCCCGGGTACTTGCCGGGATATTCGTCATACCGGCCATTCCCTGCCCCGGTCTTTAGCCTTCAGCGCGAGTGAGACTGGATGTTTGTTGAGGGATCGGCGTCCGGTCGGCATGAGGGGGTCAGGCAGCTTCACCTGCAGCAATGACGTAGGAAGCGACTTCAACAGACGTCGGTCAAGAGGTTGACGACGATCAGTAGTGGCACCTCGAACGCGGCCTGGCACCGGCTCCGGTCGGGAGCACGGCGACGAAGGGGGACTCCGCCGCGGCGTTCTCCGCGCTCGCCCCGCTCAGGGGCTGGCAGCGTGGACACCACCAGGTCCGACGACGGCCGGGATCGTTGGGCACCTCCGCGCGGACCGCGACCGTGGCGCCGCAGCGGAGGCATGGCTTCCCTGCCCTGCCGGCGACCCAGTGCTGCTCACCCTTGCGCGTGTTGCCCGTGGTCACCTGGTAAGCCGAGCGGTGCGTCGCGGAGAAACGCAGGCAGCGGGCGCCCAGGGTCACGAGGGCGTGGAGGTCCACCTCGGCGACCATGGTGTCCGGATGCACGCCGCGGAGGAAGCACAGCTCGTTGGCCCACAGGTTGCCGAACCCCGCGACATTCCGCTGGTCCAGGAGGGCGGCGGCGATGCGGCGTACGGGGTCCCCGGCCAACCGGCGCACGGCCTCCGGCGCGTCCCAGTCGTCCCGCAGTGGATCGGGGCCGAGGTGCCCCACGACGTCGTCCTCGGCCTTCGTGGGGACGAGATCCACGACGGGGAGGTCCACGCCGTAGGCCGTGGGGCCGCCCTCGGTGGCGAGGAGTACGCGGACGTCCGGCAGCAGCGTGCGAGGTAGCCGTTTGCCGGGCGCGGTGATGGTCCACGAGCCCTGCATCAGGAGGTGGGTGTGGAGCGTGAGCCCGGAGTCGAGGCGCATGAGCAGGTGCTTGCCGTGCGTCACGTGCTCGAGTACCCGCATGCCGTCGAGGGTGTCGGTGGCGTGAGCGGCCACCCGGAGATCACCCCGGCTGAGGAGGCGCCCGTCGAGGCCGGCGCGCATCCTGCGCGCGAGCCGGTAGACGCTGTCCCCCTCGGGCATCCGACCTCCCTGTCTCCTGCAGCTACGCGTTCACACCGTGTACGACTCACGCTAGCCGTCGCCACCGACACCTTCG
This sequence comes from Arthrobacter sp. TJ-266, assembly GCF_058269115.1. NCBI lineage: Bacteria > Bacillati > Actinomycetota > Actinomycetes > Micrococcales > Micrococcaceae > Arthrobacter > Arthrobacter sp. TJ-266. The sequence continues at coordinate 121,882 of NZ_JBZCNC010000001.1, read as the reverse complement.
TAGGCCGCATCCACCCGCCCCGCTATCCATTCGAGCCCCCGTTGTACAGCAGCGGAGTGGGGAGCCCTTCGCCCTCGCCCGGCACCCCCGGGTGGTCTACATTCGGGGAAACCCAGATGGAGGGAGAACAGCATGAAGAACAAACTCGTCTTCGGGGCAGGCCTCGCGGTCGGCTACGTGCTCGGCACCAGAGCGGGCAGGCAGAGCTACGAGCAGATCAGGACCAAGGCGCAGCAGCTGTGGAACAACCCGAAGGTGCAGGACACCGTCGCGTCCACCACGGGCACGCTCAAGAGCAAGGCGCCCGAGGTGCAGGAGAAGCTGCAGGGCGTCCTCAAGAAGGGCGGCGCCGGAGCAGCGGACGACGGCGCCAAGGCACCCCAGACGCCCGGAGCGGACGTCGGCGCGAGCGGTGACCTGCCCCTCGGCGTACCGCCGGTGGTCTCGGCCCTCGACGACGCCGGTTCCGGCACCTCGAGCAGCTCCGGCACCTCCGGCATTCCCGACGACGTCACGGACCTCGGGATGAACACGGGACCGACCGCAGGACTGGACAGCGCGTCCGACGGCGGGCTGGACGGCGGAGGAGACCACAGGGCCGCGAGCGGCATCACGCCCGGGACCCTCGGTCCCAGCGGAGGCGACCCCCTCGACATCGAGGAGACGCCGTTCCAGCAGCAGGACGAGGACACCCGGCCGGATCTCGGGAAGTAGAGGACCGCCCTGGGCGGCGCGCGCCGCGCAGGGGGTGCAGGCCGCAGGAGGGCTCCGGTCTCGACGGGGCCCTTCTGCCGTGCCCGAACCACACCCTCGGATCAACCGCACGGGCTACAGCCGACTAACTACTCGGCCTCCCGATCGACCGGGGCCCCCGGCTGCCCGACTACCCGTCAGACCTCCCGGGTTGGCTGCCCGGCCGTCACACGCCCTGTTCCACCGGCCGCCTCACCTCGAGGCAGGCGTCGCACTCCTCCCGCACCAGGATCGCGTTGATGGCGACGGCCACCCGGTAGGCGTCCCCCGCCGCCGGGAGGAGCTGAGCCGCCGGGTCGGCGAGGTTACCCACAGCCCACACGCGTGCCACCGAGGTGCGGCCCAGGTGGTCGGTCTCGAGGCAGCCGTCGTCCCGCCGGTCGCAATCGAGGGCGTCGATCAGCGGCGACCCCACATCCGCACCAGGTTCGCAGAAGAGGGCGGAGCAGGGGATCACCGAGCCGTCGTCGAGCCGGACCGCCTGCAGCGCACGCGGCACCCCGGGAGCATCGGACGAATCATCGGCGTCGCCCGCGTCCGGCCTCGCCTCCGAATCCGCCGACGCCAGCTCGAAGCCGGCCACCATCCCCTCGACGATGCGTACGCCGCGGCTGCGGAGTCGGTCCGCGTCGTCATCGGACACCGGACCGAGCAGGTGGGGGAAGAACGTGACGTCGTCGGACCACTGCCGCAGCAGCACCGCCTGGTCCACCGACGCCTCGGACGAGCCGAGGACACCGAGCGTGCCGTCCCGCACTTCCCAGCCGTGGCAGTAGGGGCACTGGAGGAGTCCGCGCCCCCAGGCCTCGCGGGCACCGGGGACATCCGGGAGGACGTCCCGGAGACCCGTCGCCAGGAGGACCTGGCGGGCCGGGACTGAGCGGCCGTCGTCAAGCTCCACCGAGCAGCCGTCGTCGGACGGGGTCACCTGCCGCGCGGACCCGTCGAGGAAGGTGACCGCGTAGGGCGCGAGGTCCTGCCGTCCGAGCTCCACCAGCTCGGCGGGCGGCGTGCCGTCGCGGGTCAGGTAGCCGTAGGCGGCGTGAGCGGGCTCGTTGCGTGGCGCACCGGCGTCGATCACCGCGACCGCCCGTCGGGCACGCCCGAGCACCAGCGCGGCGGTGAGGCCGGCGACCCCGCCGCCCACGATCACGACGTCGTACGTCCCCTGCGTCTCCATGCAACCATCCGACCACGCGCACCCGGGCCCGCGGCGTCGCAGATTCTGCTTGCGGTCAGGCCTCCGGGGGTGCGATGCCGACCTCGCGGCCGAGCGCGCGCACGAGGGACGCGAAGCGCTCGCTCCCGGCGAGATCCTCCACCAGCACCGCCTTGCCGTCCTCATCTGCGAGGGGGATGCGCCAGTTCGGGTACTCGTCATTGGTGCCGGGCTGGTTCTGCGTGCGGCGCTCGCCCACAGCGTCCGCGAGCGCGACGCCGAGCAGCACCGAGGGCGTCTGAGCGATGAACCGGTGCAGGCCCTCGACGGTCTCCTGCACTCCCGCCTCACCCTCGGCGAGGAGCCCGCGTTCGCGCAGCAGCGTGAGGAACTTCTCCTGCACTGCCCTGTCCTCGGCCTGCTCCTCCTCCACCGGTCGGCTCAGGAGGCCCAGCCGCTCGCGGAGCTTCACGTGCTCCCCCGCGAGGTAGCCGGCGCTCGGTGGGAGGTCGTGCACGGTCACCGTGGTGAGGCAGCCCCGACGGTAGCTCTCGGGCGGCAGCGGGCCGTCGTCGTCCTGCTCGAACCAGAGGATGGAGGTTCCGAGAATGCCGCGCTCCGCCAGGTACTCCTGGACGCCCGGCTCGAAGACGCCGAGGTCCTCGCCGACCACCACGGCGCCGGCACGCTCCGCCTCGAGGGCGAGGATGCCGATCAGTGCCCGGTGGTCGTAGTAGACGTAGGCGCCCGCCCCGGGAGCCTGGCCCTGGGGGATCCACCACAGCCGGAAGAGCCCGAGGATGTGGTCCACCCGGATGCCCCCGGCGTGGCGGAGGATGTTCCGCAGCATGTCGCGGAACGCGGCGTACCCCGACTCCGCGAGGCGCTCGGGGTGCCACGGTGGCTGGCTCCAGTCCTGGCCGTGCTGGTTGAACATGTCCGGGGGTGCGCCCACGCTGATACCGCTCGCCAGGACGTCCTGCAGCGCCCACGCGTCCGCGCCGCTCGGGTGCACACCCACCGCGAGGTCGTGCATGACGCCGATGCCCATGCCCGCACCGGTGGCCTCGAGCTGCGCCTCCTGGAGCTGCTCGTCGACGAGCCACTGCACCCACTCGTGGAACTCGATCCGCGCCGCGTGCTGGTCGGCGAAGGTGCGGGCGGCGTCCGAGCCGGGGCGGCCGACGTCGTCCCACTCCGGCGAGCCCGGCGCGAGGGTCTCCGCGAGCGCGGACCAGAGGGCGAAATCGGCGAGGCCCTGGCCCTGGTGGGCCCGGTAGTCGTCGAAGGCGTGCTGGCGCTGCTCGGGGCGCGGGACGGCGAAGATCAGCTCGAGGGCCTCCAGCTTCGCGGCGTAGCTCGTGTCGCGGTCAAGCAGGTCGATGCTCGTGTTGGCGGTCGCAAAGCCCGCGGCGAGCTCGTGCACGCGGGCCCTGCCGGCGTCGTCGAGCCGCGCGAATTCGGGGATGTCCTCGATCCGCAGGTACAGCGGGTGGAAGTAGCGGCGCGTGGTCGGCAGGTAGGGCGAGGGCTCCACCGGCGGGGTGGGTTCGGCGGCGTGGAGCGGGTTGACCAGAACGAACCGGGCGCCGTGCTGTGCCGCGGCCTGGGCGATACCGCCGAGGTCCGCGAGGTCCCCGATACCCCAGGACGACGACGACCGCGCCGAGTACAGCTGCGCCATCAGCCCCCAGGTGCGGCTCTCCATGAGCGCGGCCGTGGTGCTCAGCGCGTCCGGCGTCACCACGAAGGAGCAGGAGGTCTCCTGCCCGTCCACCGTGGCGTGCAGCGTGTGCCAGCCCAGCGGCAGGTCGTGGGGCAGCCGGCCCTCGCGGCGCTCCATGGTGCGGCCGTCCACCTCCCGGGAGCGGACGGCGTCGCCCACCGTCCCGGTGAAACGCACGCCGTCCTCGTCCACGAGCCACAACTCCGCCTCCGCCCCTGCGGGGGCGTGGAGGGTGATGTGGTCGGCGTCGCTGCGGCGTACGACGACGACGCTCGGCAGGACCTCCCGCCACGGCCCCGCGTCCACGTCCTCCAGCGCTGCGGCGATGGCATCCTCCGAGGAGGCGTCGACGCCGAGCGCGCCGAGGACGGTGACGAGGGTCTCGGGTAACACCGTGGCCGGCTCGCCGTCCCAGCCCTTGAAGGTGGTGCCCACGCGGTGCGCTTCGGCGAGCTGCTCGAGCGGTGTCGGGGTTCTCGGGGCTGCTTCTTCGTGCTGTGTCGTGTCGGCCATGCCTTCAATCTAGGCATGCATCAGGGGGTGCTGCATCCGCAGATGCCCGCCACCGGCGATTTGACGGGGCCGCCGGGGCACCGCGGACGGCTCGCAGCCCGGTGATCGACCGGCAACCGGACCCTCGGTCACCTCACTGCTGGCCGGCGCGCCGGCCGCGGTGGCACTGTGGCGCCCATGGCCTATTTCCTCGAATACGTGGTCCCTGCTGAGAGTGGCGGGGCCGAGGTACCGCTCGACGACGACGGCGACGGCGTCACGATCCCGCTCGGCGAGAACGCGGAGCGGGTGGTGCACCTGGATGCCCTACCGGCGCGCAGCCGTATCGCTGCGGACACGATCGAGGACGCGCGCGCCGAGGCGGAGCAGCTCCTCCTGCACAGCAAGGCGGACTCCGGCGAGCTCTTCGAGGATCCGGAGGACTCCCTCGAGGCCGGCTCAGGGCGGCGCGTGGGTGCGTTCCGCGAGGGCACGGGGTGGGACGAGGGCTGAGGCCCTACCCGCCGTTCTCCGCGGACGGGGCGGTCCCGACGTGTCAGGCAGGCAGGTCGTGTCCACGGACGTAGTCGCGGTGCATCTCGGTCTGCGACAGCGCGGAGAGCAGCTGGAAGCCGTGGAGGCCCTCCCACCCGGCCGTCCACGTGAGGTGTGAGGCGATCTCCCAGACCGTGGGCTCGGTCCCGTCGGCGTCGGCCCGCGCCAGCGCCGCTGCGACCTCGCGGGTCCTCGTCAGGTGGTGCGCGGCGCACTCCGAGGCGCGCTCGGAGAGGCCGCGGAAACGGAAACCGTGTCCCGGCAGCGCCTCGTACTCGGGGTAGCGCTTCACGGCGTCGATGGAGGTGAGGTAGTCGGCGAGCGCGTTCGACGACGTCGCTCCCCCGAGTCCCAGCCCCGCCACGACGTTCGGCAGGACGTGATCACCGGTGAGGAGCAGGCGGCGATCGTCGTCGCGCAGGCAGATGTGCCCGGCCGTGTGACCGGGCGTCGCCATGACGGTCAGTGTGAAGCCGGGGATGTCGAGGGTCTCGCCGTCGGACAGTCCCTGATCGACGGCGAGGGAGAGGCTGGGCGGCGAGCGGTCGAGGTGCTGTGCCAGCTCGTCGTGACGCTCATCCGGAACGCCCCACCCGGCGACCCGCCGCCGAGCGGCGCCGACGTCGAGTACCCGGTCGCGGTGGCTCTCGAGCGTGCGCCGCTCGATGTGGTGCAGCGCGAGCGGCGCGCCCGTGGCCTTGCGGAGCCGGGCAGCCATGCCCACGTGGTCCGGGTGCAGGTGCGTGCCGGTGATCCCCTGGACCTCCGCCCTCGGCGCGATGCTCTCCAGTGCGCCTGTCAGGCGCGCCCAGTTCTCGTCGGAGTCCCACCCCGGATCGACCACGTGTACGCCGCCGGGTCCCACGAGTAGATAGCCGAGGGAGTAGGCGAGGTGGCCGCCCGGCATCGGCTGCGCGAGCGCCCAGACGTCGTCGCGCACCTGCTCGAGGGGCGGGAGCTCGCCGCTCTCGAGGGCCTGCTGCTGGTGCGTGCTCGAATTCTCCATGCGTCCTCCGGGGTCCGCTCCATTGAACCAGTGCGGCGGTGGTTCACCGGCGCTCGTTGGCGGCAGCGGGGGCGGGTCTGCAGGAGCGGGCTGGTTCGACGTCGAGGCCCGCGTGCGAGGATGACGCCATGACTCGCGGGGAGGAGCTGCTCGAAGGGCCGCGTGGGCGGCGACTCTGCCTCGAGCTGGCCTTGGAGCTCTCCCAGGACCTGTGGTCCCCGGTGCTGCACCTCGCCGGCTCCCTCGATCCCGACATGGGCACTGCGCGCGCGCACCTGGTCGCCAGCTTCGACGACGACCCGCCGACGCTGGTGCGGGAAGCACCGCGACCACCGGCGGTATCGGAGGTGGCCCGTCTCCTCGGAGGCGTGGATCCGACCGCCGTCGACGAACGCCGCATCCACCGGGCGTTCGCCGAGTCCGTGGCCACGGCCCGCGGCTGGCAGGGACCCGACGGCGAGGACATCATGGCGGCACTGCCGGAGATCCGGCACGCGCTGCTGCCCCTGGCCGAGCAGGTCATGGGGACGCCGCTCGGCAGGTCCCTCCGAGCGCCCCGGCAGACCTCCCAGTGGCACATCGGCTTCCGCGGCGCCGCGGACCCGGCCCGGCTCCCCCGCGATCCGGGCGGAGAGCTCGAAGCCTGGGCGGCCGCCGCCCGTGCGGAGGAGGAACGGGCGCACCACGATCGGCCTACCGACCCGCGGGCGCCCTACGGCGGCACGTGGTGGTCTCACGCCGAGCGCCTGCTGCAGACGGTCACCCGCGTCCCCGAAGCCCTCGATCTCGTCGAGGATGCGCCGGCCGAGAAGGTTGCCACAGCGGTATCCGTCCGCGGTCTCGGGCGGACGTTCGAGATCGTGACGGCGGACGACTGGGCGAGCCTCTGCCGTGATCACCCGCTCGACGTCACGGCGTCCCGCCGCCATTCCTGGTTCGCCGTCACGGGCCGGGACGGACCGTGGGTGATCCCCGACTGGCAGTCGGTCGCCGCCGTCTGGGATGCCGTCCACCTCACCGCCTTCGCCTACCTCCGCTGCGCGACGTCGCGCATCGAGGTGGACGGGACGCGCGCGTCGGTCATCACCGGCTGGAACCCCGACACCACCATCTGGCTGACCGACGTCGCCCGCGAGTGGATCGAGCCGCGGCAGTACTGGCGGCGGTCCGTCCACGACGGCGCATGGGTACTCACGGACTGAACCTCCAGGAGAGCGACCAACCAGCATGGCTGCAGATGACATTCATGAAGGCTACGCGCGTCGCCGATCATGCCCCGCAGGACGTAGACCCGGGGGTACTGCTCCCCTGCACGGGTGCAGTACCCCCGGGGATGAGCACCCGCCGCGGCGGCACCGATCACGGAGGCCGGCGGTGACGTCCCGGACAGCACGGAACCGCCGTCATTCCCGACGGCGGTTCCGTGTCGAACGGGCGCTGCTGGGTGTCAGCCTCCGAAGAGCGCGGGCACCCGGGTCAGCGTCTGGAAGACGCCATAGGCGAGGGGCACTCCCACGAGTGCCCAGACGACGGCGATGCGTGCTCCGGCCATGTCAGGCCTCCCTTACGGATTCTCGGGGTGTCGATGTTGCCTTGGTGGGTTCGTGGAACCGGGGATCCACGGGCTTGATGAGCAGGTTCGCGATGAAGCCGACGATCAGCAGGCCCACCATGGTGAGCAGTGCCGGCTGGTAGGCGCCTGCGGTGAGCTGGCCCGGTGTGCCCTGCGCGTCGAGGAACGCGTTGACGATCAGGGGTCCGGCGATACCCGCAGCCGACCACGCGGTCAGGAGACGGCCGTGGATGGCGCCCACCTGGTAGGTGCCGAAGAGGTCGCGGAGGTAGGCCGGCACGGTCGCGAAGCCGCCACCGTAGAAGGAGATGATCACGAACGCGAGGAACACGAACAGGAGCGTGGTGGACGCCCCGGCCAGCGCGAGCACCGTGTAGAGAGCCGCTCCGACACCGAGGTAGACCATGTAGATCCGCTTGCGTCCGATGATGTCCGACGTCGACGACCAGATGAACCGGCCGGCCATGTTGCCGATCGAGAGCAGCCCCACGAAGCCACCGGCGACCGCGACGGTCACCGCAGTGGAGCCGTCCGAGCCGCGGAAGAAGTCCTGGATCATGGGCGAGGCCTGCTCCAGGATGCCGATGCCGGCGGTCACGTTGCAGAACAGCACGATCCAGACGAGCCAGAACTGGCGGGTCTTGATGGCATTCGAGGCGGAGACGTTGTCCGTGGTGACGAGTGGCTTCGACTTGAGCTGCGACGGGTCGAAACCGTCCGGCTTCCAGCCGTCCGCGGGCACCTTGATGGTGAAGGCTCCGAACATCATGTACACGAGGTAGATCACGGCGAGCGTCAGGAAGAGCTTGCCGACGGCGTCACCGCTCGCCACCCAGCCCTCGGCGCCCGAGTTGGGGTCGTACATGCGCAGCAGCTGGGTGGACAGCGGGCTCGCGATGAGCGCGCCACCGCCGAAGCCCATGATCGCCATGCCGGTGGCCAGCCCCGGGCGGTCGGGGAACCACTTGATGAGGGTGGAGACGGGCGAGATGTACCCGATGCCGAGCCCGATGCCGCCGATCACGCCGTAGCCGAGGTAGACGAGCCACAGCTGGCTGGTGAAGATGCCGAGTGCTCCCACGAGGAAGCCGGTGGTCCAGAACAGGGCCGAGGTGAACATGGCCTTGCGCGGCCCGTTGCGGTCCACCCAGGTGCCCAGCACGGCGGCGGAGAGACCCAGCATCACGATCGCGATCGAGAAGATGATGCCGATCTGGGTCAGGTTGGAGTCGAAATGTTCCACCAGTGCGGTCTTGTACACGCTGGTGGCGTACGCCTGGCCGATGCACAGGTGAACGGCCAGTGCGGCAGGTGGAATGAGCCAGCGGTTGAATCCCGGTGGCGCGATGGTTCGTTCGCGGTCAAGCCAACTCATCGGATACCTCTCTGTGAGCGTGAGTGGCCGCCCCACGGCCATCGTTGATGAAGGCAAGTATGCGGTGCATCACACCGAACTGGGAAAACACTACGACGGGCGGTAGTCGTGGCGCGACGAAATGCGCAAGTCGCACAACTCACAGGAAGGGTGCTTACCACTTCTGCTTACACTCTGCCCCATGGCCACACTCGCACATGTCCCCGACACCAAGCTGAAGCGGGGCATCTCCGGACCCCTGCTCTACCTCTTCATCCTCGGCGATGTACTGGGAGCAGGCGTGTACGCGCTCGTGGGGGTGATCTCGGCCGAAGTGGGCGGCGCCATCTGGATGCCGCTCATGGTCGCTCTCGCCCTCGCGCTGCTCACCGCGGGTTCCTACGCCGAACTCGTGACGAAGTACCCGAAGGCCGGTGGGGCGGCCGTGTTCGCCGAGCGGGCCTTCAAGACCCCGTTCATCTCGTTCCTCGTGGGCTTCTGCATGCTCGCAGCGGGAGTCACCAGCGCGGCCGGGCTCGCGCAGGCCTTCGCCGGCGGCTACCTCACCACGTTCATCGACGTACCGGCGGTCCCCGCGGCACTGGTGTTCCTCGTGCTGCTGGCGCTGCTCAACATGCGCGGTATCAAGGAGTCGGTGCGGAGCAACGTCGTCATGACGGTCATCGAGGTCTCCGGGCTGGTGCTCGTGATCGTGGTCGTCGGCGTGTTCATTGCGGGCGGCAACGGGGACCTCTCCCGCGTCAACGAGTTCCCGCCCGGCGTCGGCCCCGCCTCCGCGGTGCTCGCGGGGTCGCTGATCGCCTACTACTCCTTCGTCGGCTTCGAGGTCTCCGCGAACGTGGCCGAGGAGGTCAAGGATGTCAGCCGCGTCTACCCGCGTGCACTCTTCGGGGCGCTGATGACGGCTGGCGTGGTGTACCTGCTCATCGGGCTCGCGTCCTCGGCCGCGATGCCGCCCGAGCAGCTGGCAGGTTCGACGTCGCCCCTTCTGGACGTCGTCGCGGCCACAGGAGCGGGCATCCCTACCTGGCTGTTCAGCCTGGTGGCACTGATCGCCGTCGCCAACGGCGCGCTCCTGACCATGATCATGTCCAGCCGCCTCACTTACGGCATGGCCGAGCAGGGCCTCTTCCCCTCCGTCTTCAGCCGGGTGCTCCCCCAGCGCCGAACCCCGTGGGTGGCCATCGTCGCCACGACCGCCGTCGCCATGATCCTGACCCTCACCGGCGGCCTGGAGTCCCTGGCCTCCACGGTGGTGCTCCTGCTGCTCTTCGTGTTCCTCAGCACCAACATCGCGGTGATCGTGCTCCGGAAGGACCGCGTGGATCACGAGCACTTCCGCATCCCGGTGGTCTTCCCGTACCTCGCCATCGCCTCCTGCGTCCTGCTGCTCACACAGCAGACGGGGGAGATCTGGCTGCGCACCGGCATCCTGCTGGCCGTGGGCCTGGCGCTCTTCGGGCTCCAGCGCCTGGTGCGCGGCAGGGCGGCAAGGGCGTCGTCCGGGCAGTAGCCCCGGATCAGCCGGGCACCTCGGAGGCGAACACCACCTTGAGAGAACGAGGTGGGGCCCCGCATTCTGGCTACTTACGTGGGCACGCAAGAGGTGACGGCCCCGATGGGCCCTGACCCCGAGCCGGGTGCACCTCCTCGCGCGGCGCTGCACCGTCCGCGCATCGCGTGAACCGACCATGGCGCCCCAGTGGGTACCGGCGCCATCACCAGACGTGCGGTGCCGGTCTCCGGGTGCTGGGAAGAGTGGTGTTCAGCCGCCACTCGTGGATCCATGCGGGCAGCACCATGTCGGCGGGCGGCGTGCCGAACGCCGCGACGACGTCGTCCATGCCGACCGGGCCCGCCGTCGAGACAAGTCGCGTGCCGATGTACGCGCGGGCGTAGATCTCGCCGTCCACCACGGCGCGCTGCTCGAAGTAGATGGCACGCTCGTCGAGCCCGATGATGCGGGTCTCGATCGAGTACCGCTGCCCGAGACGCAGCGATTTCCTGAAGCTGATCGTCTCCCCCGCCGCGACGGGGCTCCACCCGCGGCGCCGCATCTCACGCCACACGCCGCTGCGCACCATGAGGTCGAACCGGCCCAGGTCGAAGACCGAGAAGTACATGCCGTTGTTCATATGCATCGCGATGTCGATGTCTGTCAGCAGCACCGTCAGGGAGGTGCTGCCCGCGTCCCAGATGCGCAGCGGCGGCCTGCGGCGGGACACGACCAGCAGCAGCAACGTGCGCAGGAGGAGGTGCATGCGCTCATATTACTCACCGGTAACGTGGAACGGCACGGGGCGGTGCACCACGGAATAAGGACCCGGAACCACCCGTTGCCGCCGTGAGGAAGCACCACGGAACCACGTTCGCCGAAGGAGCACTCATGACCGCCAGTACGCAGATCCAGCTCGCCACCCGGCCCGTCGGGACCCCCACGGCCGAGAACTTCTCCACCGTCACGGTGGACCTGCCGCCCCTCGGCCAGGACGAGGTGCGCGTCCGCAACGAGTTCGTCTCCGTGGACCCCTACATGCGCGGACGCATGAACGAGTCGAAGTCCTACATCCCTCCGTTCGGCCTCGGCGAGACGATGACCGGCGGCGCGGTGGGCAGGGTGGTCGAGTCGGCGTCATCAGCCCTTCCCGTCGGCACCGCGGTGCTGCACAACCTCGGCTGGCGCGACCTCGCGCAGGGCCCTGCCGCGCACTTCTCGCCCTTGCCGGAAACCGATCTCCCGCTGTCCGTGTTCCTCGGCGCCGCCGGGATGCCCGGTCTCACCGCCTACGCCGGGCTCACGCGCATCGCGGGGCTCACGGAGGGCGACGTCGTCTTCGTCTCGGGCGCGGCCGGCGCCGTCGGCTCGATGGCCGGGCAGATCGCACGCCTCCTCGGCGCCTCACGCGTCATCGGGTCCGCGGGATCGGCCGAGAAGGTGGACCTCCTGCGAACGCGCTACGGGTACGACGACGCCTTCAACTACAAGGACGCACCCGTGCGGCGGCAGCTGCGGGATGCGAGCCCCGACGGCATCGACGTCTACTTCGACAACGTGGGCGGCGACCACCTCGAAGCGGCACTCGACCGCCTGAACACCGGCGGGCGCGCGGCGCTCTGCGGCGCCATCTCGCAGTACAACGCCACCGAGCGGACACCGGGTCCCGACAACATGGCGAATCTCGTGATGCGATCGCTCACCCTCAGGGGATTCATCGTGTCCGAGCACCAGGACCTCCAGCCGGAGTTCGCGGAGCGGATGACACGCTGGCTCTCCGACGGCAGCGTGGTGTTCGACGAGACCGTCGTCGAGGGTATCGACCACGCGGTGGACGCCTTCCTCGACATGATGGGCGGCGCCAACACGGGGAAGATGCTCGTGCGCGTCTGAGGCCCCGGCACGGGACGGCCGGACACGCTGGGATACTGCCGTCATGACCGTCGAATTCACCTGCACCACCACCACCCGCCTCGCACAGGCCGAGCTGTTCGACCGCTCCCGCAGCATCGACGCCCACACGGAGTCCATGCGGTTCTCCCGCGAGCGGGCCGTGGGCGGGGTGACCACGGGCCTGATCGGCATGGGCCAGCACGTCACGTGGCGGGCCTTCCACTTCGGTGTCCCGATCAGGATGACGAGCGCCATCACGGAGTACGAGGCGCCCCACCGCTTCGTCGACCAGCAGGTCCGCGGGCCGTTCCGCGCCGTCCGGCACGTCCACGAGTTCTCGACGGACGACGGCGTCACCACCATGGTGGACAGGATTACGTTCACCGCGCCCTTCGGACCGGTGGGCGCCGTCGTCGAGCGCGTCCTGCTGCGCCCGTACCTCCGCCGGCTGATCGAGGTGCGGAACGCACACCTGGTCGCCCCGGAGCGGGCCTAGGCCTCCGGGACGGACACCCGCACGGAGTCGAGCCTCTTGCGCTGCTCCGGCGTGAGCAGGGTGCGGTACTGGGGAAACTCCCGGAGGAAGTTCCTCACCCGCGGGCAGTAGGGCACCACGGAGATCCGGCGACGGTGCGCGTTGAGCATCACCTGGCGGATCAGTGCCGGCTCCACGTCCGTGGGATCGAAACGGGGGTCCACTACGGCCTGGATCAGCACGGCGTAGGAGCTCTTCAGCTCGTACTTGACATGGCCCACCATGGTGCCGTCGCTGAAGAGTTCGAAGCGCGAGAACAGCGCGTTGTCCCGGAAGCCCGTGCGCACCCTGACGGGTGGCTTGTTGCTCTCGGCCTGTACCTCGCGGCGTTCGATCTCCCTGACGAGCTCCTCGTACTGGTAGATCGCCTCGGCGGGCGGGAAGTCGCGGTCAAGCTGACGGTACGTCTGATTGCACAGGACACGGAGGTGCCGGGTGCTGACCACGGTGAGATCGCCGGGGAACTCCGACTCGTCCAGCCGCGAGGCCGGGGAAGGAAGCGCGGCAGGTGCTGCATTCCAGTCGACATGGCTGTCGGTGGGAGGCGTCATGCCTGCAGGACGGTGTTCGACGAACGGGAAAGTGAACATAGCAGCTCCACGAAGACGGATCGTGGCCCGCTGCTGAGCCATACACGCACCATAGGCCTGCTGAAGTCTTTCGGAGAAATTAAGTGTACTTATTACTGCCGACAGTCTGCCGCGGTGCTAGTGGCGCGTCCTTCGCCTCTCGTGTAGCGGGTTGACGTGGAACCCGCCAGGACGGAAGGGTGACGTGGTACCCCTTCCCGATCAGGAGCTCCCCCATGGCACTCGCCCCCACCGTCCAATTGCGCAGCGGTGCGCGCCTCCCCCTGATCGGCCTCGGGACGTGGCCATTGACCGACGACGAGGCGGCCGGGACCGTCGACACCGCCGTCCGGGCGGGGTACCGCCTCATCGACACCGCGGAGAACTACCGCAACGAGAAGGGTGTGGGCGAGGGCATCCGCCGCTCCGGTGTTCCGCGCGAGGAGCTCTTCATCACCACGAAGTTCAACCGTGAGCACCACAGCCGCAACGACGTGCGGCGTGCGTTCGAAACGAGTGCCGGGCTCCTCGGGGTCGACTACATCGATCTCCTGATGGTCCACTGGCCGAACCCTGCGCAGGGCCGCCATGTCGAAGCCGTGCAGGGCATCGCCGACCTCCTGGAGGAGGGCCTGGTCCGCGCAGTGGGCACGTCCAACTACACACCCGCGCACCTGCAGCAGGTGATCGACGCCGGGCTGGTCCCCGACGTCAACCAGATCCAGCTCGACCCCGAGCGACCCCGCATCGAGGAACGGGCCTTCCACAACGAGCACGGCATCGTGACGGAGTCCTGGAGCCCCCTCGGCCAGGGAAGCGGTCTCCTCGACGACCCGGGCATCGCCGCGATCGCCGAAGCGCACGGCCGGACGCCGGCGCAGGTGGTGCTGCGCTGGCACGTGCAGCAGGGGCTCGTCGCCATCCCCAAGTCCTCGAACCCCGACCGGCTGGCGCAGAACCTCGCCGTGTTCGACTTCGAGCTCTCCGGCGCCGAGCTCGCCGCGGTCTACACGGCGGACGGCGAGGATGCGGACGTCGTGGACTCCGACGAGTTCGGCCACTGAACCACTCCTAGAGTCGCCTCTTCTGCTGACACCGGCTCCGCCCGCCGGGAGGGCAGTAAGCACGCTCAGTTCCTCACGGGCCGGGTTGAACGGCCTGCGCGGGAGCATCGACCGGAAGCAAGATCAGCATGGCGGGCGAACCCGGCAACCAGACCCCGAACACCCCTGATGTCAGCGAGACGGAACTGCGCGGCATGAAAGTGGACGAGCTCCGCGAGGAGGCCAAGGAGGAGGGGCTCCCGGGCACCTCCGGGAGCCGGAAGGGCCAACTCGTCGACGCCGTCGCCCAGGCGAAGCAGGAGCATGCCTCGGGAGCGGGCGGGTCCGGCGACGGGTCCGGGGATTCGGACGACCTCGGTGCCGGGCCCGACGGCGGCAGGATCCGCACAGGTCCCTAGACGTCGAAGTCCATCAAGTACTCGCAGGAGATCACCTCACCCGACGGGCTGCGCCGCGTGAGCTGGGAGGAATGGTTCCGGACGTTCGACGAGCGCCAGGTGAACTTCGTCTACCAGGAGCAACGCAAGGACGGGAACCAGTCCACCTTCTTCATCCTCGAGAGCCCCAGCCGCGAGGACGCCTGACGCCGGACCGAGGCTCTGGCTCTGGCTCTGGCGTGGGGGAAGCGCGCGCGGCCATATCCTTGGCGTGGTGCCCTTCTCCGCCGACAGCCGCGCCTTCCTGACGGCGGTGCCTCGACCCGGCGGGCTCCCTCCACCCCCCGAGAGGAACCCGCGTGCTCGAGATCGTCGTCGTCCTTCTTGCCGGCTTCTGGGCGGGCATGATCAACGTGGTGGTGGGATCCGGCACGCTCGTCACGTTCCCCACGCTGCTCCTGTTCGGGTACCCGCCGATCGTCGCGAACATCTCCAACAACATCGGCCTCGTGGGCGGCGGGCTCTCGGGCTCGTGGGGATACCGGCGGGAGATCGTGGCCAACAAGCGGCTGCTGGTCCGGCTCCTCCCGCTGTCGGTCCTCGGCGGGATCGGTGGCGCGCTGCTCCTGCTCGTCCTGCCGGCGGAGGCCTTCCAGGCGATCGTGCCCGTGCTGATCATCATCGGGCTCGTGATGGTGGCCCTCGCTCCACGGCTGCAGCGCGCCGCCGCGGCCAAGGCCGGTGAGGAAGCGCCGGACACCGCCCCGAGCACGCGCCGTTCGCTGCTCCTGCTCGGCGGCATCGCCCTGCTCGGCGTGTACGGGGGCTACTTCGGTGCCGCGCAGGGCATCCTGATCGTCGGCTTCATGAGCATCGTCACCATCCAGAGCCTGCAGCGCATCAACGCCATCAAGAACCTGCTCACCACGGCAGTGAACGCCGTGGCAGCGGTGACGTTCATGCTGTTCGCGTGGGACTCCATCAACTGGACCCTCGTGCTCCTCATCGCCATCGGCGCAACGCTCGGTGGCCTGGTGGGAGCTCGCGTGGGCCGGAAGCTCTCACCCGTCGCCCTCCGCGCCACCATCCTGGTGATCGGTAGCATCGCACTGGTCCGCATCGTCTTCTTCGGCTGACCGCACACCACCTCGGGAGTCCCCATTCAACGCTTCACCTGCGCCGTCTGCTCGGCGCCGCTCTTCTTCGAGAACTCCCGCTGCCTCGCCTGCGGCACGCCCCTCGGCTTCCACCGCGGTGAGCGCATCCTCGCACCCCTGGACGACGACGGCGTGTACCGCGACCTCGAAGGGCAGTCGCTCGTGCGCTGCGTCAACCTGACGCTCTCGGGGTGCACCTGGCTGGTGAGGGAGACCGGCGACGAGTGCTTCAGCTGCACCCTCACCCGCAGCCGCCCCGAGGACCATGACACCACCGGGCTGGCGCAGTTCCTCGACGCCGAGCGGTCCAAGCGGCACCTGATCTACGAACTGGACGTCCTCGGGCTGCCGATCGAGGACAGGATCCAGAACCCCGAGCGGGGGCTCGCCTTCGACCTGCTCTCGAGCGTGGAGGAGAAGGTGGTGATCGGCCACCAGAACGGGTTGATCACGATCGACCTCGCCGAGACCGTGGACTCGCACCGGGAGAAGATGCGCGCGAAGCTCGACGAGCCCTACCGCACCATGCTCGGCCATTTCCGCCACGAGACCGGGCACTACTTCGAGGGCACGCTGGTGTTCTCGGACCCCGCCCTGACGGACCACGCGCGCAGCATCTTCGGCGACGACCGCGAGAGCTACAAGGACGCCCTGACGCGCCACTACGCCGAGGGTGCGCCGGAGGACTGGAAGGCGAGCTTCATCTCGCAGTACGCCACCATGCACCCGTACGAGGATTTCGCCGAGACCTTCGCGCACTACCTGCACATCTGCGACACCGTGGATACGGCGTTGCACCACGGACTCGCGTCGGGTCCCGGCCCCGCGACGAGCGAGGACTTCGGCGAGGTGGTGCGGAAGACGTGGATACCGCTCTCGGTGGCGCTCAACCAGGTCAACAGGAGCATGGGTGCCAATGACCTCTACCCGTTCGTGCTGCCACCCGCGGTGATCGACAAGCTGGACTTCGTGCACCGGCTGCGCGTGCGTGTCGGGGAACCCGTCCACCCGGACGGCGACGCCGCGCCGCCCACAGCCGGTTAGGGCCTCACGGCCAGAGCATCTCGCGATGCCACCCCTCGCCGAACCGCGTGTACTTCAGGCGCGTGTGCCGGCGCTCCTGATCGGCCTGCCAGAACTCGACGGCGTCGGGGGCCACCGTGAAGACGGTCCAGGTGGTGGACACGAGACCACCCGCCTCCTCGATCCGCTGCACCTGCTCCTGCACAGCTGTCTCGACGTCGGCCGTGTCCCTCAGGGGCGCGCTCTGGCTGCCGGCGAGGACGAGGGCCCGCGCCACGGGGTGGCGGCGCTGGAAGTCGGCGTCGTTCTCCTCGGTGGTGCCCGTGGACACGGTTCCCCTCACACGCACCTGACGTCCGGCGTCGGGCCAGAAGAACGTCAGGGCGGCGGCGGGATGGGCGGTCAGCTGGCGGCCCTTGGGGCTGTCGCTGCTCGAGGCGACCTGCCAGCCGGCTGCCGTCACGTCCTTCACGATCACCACGCGCGCATCCGGCACGCCGGCGTCGTCCACGGTGGCGAGGTTCACGGCGTGCGGAGCCATCACGCCGTCGGCCACCGCCCGCTCGAGCCACTCGACGAAGAGCTCGATCGGCGAGTCCGGTGCATTCTCCGGATCGAAGGGAGGCATCTCGTCGGGGAAGACGGGGACGCCGCGGACGATGTCGCGGATTTGGCGGATATCGCTCATGCGGTCAGCCTAGCCGTCGCCTCCCACGGGGTGCCGGGCAGGTCGCCGAACGGTCGCTGGACGAGATGCCGGGCAGGATGCCGCGTGGAGGGCAACCCCACCCGCTCCCCACGGCCAGGTTCCACGCCGCTGCCGGCATCGTCATAGAGTCGATGGATGCCCCTCCACCAGGACACCCATGTCGGCCGGCGGGACCTCACCCGGTGGACCACTCCCCTCGGCCGCTTGCTCGTGCGGTGCGTCGGTCCGATCGCCCGGGCCATCGGTGCACACGCCGCACTGCTGCTGCTCATCGCCGTCGGCGGCGGGGTCGCCGCGGCGCTCACCGCGGCCTCCGCGGAGGTGTACGAGTCCGTGGTGGAGGCCAACGGCGTCGCCGCGCTCGATCAGCCGGCCCTCGGTCTCGCGGTGTCGCTCCGCAGCGGGCCGGTCGATGCCTTCATCACGGGCTACACGAACATCGGCGGACCGGTGGGCATGCCCATCCTCGCCGTCGCCGTCATGGTGCTGCTCGCCGTGCGCCGACGTTCGTGGACGCCCGTGATCCTCCTGCCCGCCGCGGCGTTCGGCTCGCTGCTGATGACGGTTGCGGGGAAGGATGCCATCGGACGCCTGCGGCCTCCCATGGACCTCGCCGTGCCCCCGTACGAGACCTCGCCGTCCTTCCCGAGCGGGCACTCCCTGAACGCGCTCGTCATCGCCGGCATCGTCGCGTACCTGCTGGTGATGCGGCAGGAACGCACCCGCACGCGCGTCGTCACCATCACCCTCGCGGCGCTGTTCGCCGTGTCGATGGGCCTCACCCGCGTGTTCCTCGGCCATCACTGGCTGACGGACGTGCTGGTCGCGTGGACGCTCGGGCTGGCGTGGCTCGCCGTCGTCATCACCGCGCACAGACTGTTCCTCACGTTCCGGCTCCATCGCGCGGCCGGACACACTGGGCAGGTCAGCGGCGAACCGGCATGATGGTGCTGACCGGGACGACAGCGCGGCAGACCGCGCACCGGGCAGGGGAGCAACCATGACGAACGATCCGACCACCGGCCCGCACTCTTCCGGTAACGAGTCCACACCCTCCGACGGCGGCGCCTCCGGCCAGCCGAGTAACCCGTTGAACGGCCCCGACGCCCAGCCCTACGACGGCGGCGCGTACGGCCGGACGAACAGCCACGACAGCCGGCCGTACGACGCGGATCAGCCGTACCAGCAGCCCTACGAGCCCAGCCAGACCCAGCCGTACCAGCAGGGCTACGGGCAGACTTATGGGCAGAGTTACGGCCAGAGTTACGGGCAGGGCCAGGGCTACCAGCCGGGCCAAACGCAGCCGTACGGTCAGCTGCGGCGCTCGCCCGCCGGTGAGAGCGCGGCGCAGCTCTCGCTGATCCTCGGGATCGTCGGCCTCTTCTTCGCCGGCATCGTGCTGGGGCCCATGGCCATCTGGCAGGCGGGCAAGGCGGAGAAGCTCGGGGTCCAGGCCACCGCGGGTAAGGTGCTCGGCTGGATCAGCACCATCCTCTGGGCGCTCGGCGTGCTGTCCGGAGTCGCATTCCTCGTCATCATCCTGGCCGGCCTCGGCGCGGCGGGCAGCTACAGCGGCTGAGCCGCACCTACTCCTTACCGGCGCAGAGGGCCCGCCGGGGCCCAGCGGGAGGTCTGCGCAATTTGTCTCCGAGCTCGTCGGGTCAGTACCTCCCTCTTCGTCGCGGATCTCGCGGCGACACCGCAGGGCCGCCATCAAGCTCGGCTCCGATTCCCGCGGGCCCTGCTTCTTGGCACGACCGATCGCTGGAGGTCCGCCCAGAGTCGTCTCCGGCATCGCGCGCGTGAACCGAGCCGAAGTTCTCGCCCTGTTCACATCAACTCAAGATTGAACTCACATGGGTCGGTGAAGCTTTCCTCCGGACGAAGATCCATCTCTCTTCTCACCAGCATTGGAGCACCCATGCCCTCTTCCAGCCGGACAACCTGGCCGTCTCGCTTTCCTCCCCCGAGCAGGACGCCCACGACCATGGTGGCCTCGCTGCTTGCGATGGTCACCATCGCAGCGGGGTCGTCCCTGTCGACAGGGACTTCGTCCGCTCATGCAATCGATGAGCCCCTCACCACCGCTGGCAACCTCTCATCCGTCGACTCGCCTGCCGAGACGAACGCCACGAGCGATCTGGCGTCGCGATTCACCTTCGCCGTGCTTCCGGACACCCAGTTCTACTCGCGGTACGCGACCTCGCAGTTCGAGCGCCCGGACCGCTACGGGCCCGGCAACAACCCGTTCGCAGAACAGACCGAGTGGCTCGCCACGCACGCTGAGGAGCTCGAGATCCCCTTCGTCGCGCACCTCGGCGACGTCGTCGATCAGGTGAACCAGGACGGTGAATGGCAGACCGCGGACCGGGCCATGCGCACCCTCGAAGAGGCCGCGCTCCCGTACTCGATCCTCGCGGGTAACCATGACGTCCGGAACAGTTCGGACACCGTGTACGACACCGAGTAGGACCTCGCCCGAGAGCCCTACCTGAAGTATTTCGGTAAGGACCGCGCCGCTGGTCAAGCGACCTACGGCGGCAGTGACCCGACGGGCATGAACCAGTACCACGTCTTCGAGGCCGAGGGGCAGGAGTTCATGGTCCTCGCTCTGTCCTGGCGGGCCTCCGACGCGACGCTGGACTGGGCGAAACAGGTCATGGCAGCCCATCCCACGGTGCCCGTCATCCTCACCTCCCACGAGGTCATCGACATCGAATCCGACGGCGTCACCCCGAAGGACACGGCCTACGGACTGCGCCTGTGGAACGACCTCATCCGCGGCAATGATCAGATCTTCATGACCCTCAACGGGCACTTCCACGGCGCCGCACGGCAGACCAAGCTCAACGACGCAGGGAACACAGTCACGCAGATCGTCACGGACTACCAGATGGCCTACGAGGGCGGGAACGGGTACCTCGGGCTCTTCGAGTTCGACCTGACCAACAACCGGATCTCCATGCAGACCGGGTCACCCTGGGTGGTGTCGAAACCGACCGAGATGCTCACCTCGTTCGACCAGGCATTCCTCGAGGGGCCCAACCAGCAGTTCACCATCGATCTGGACTTCCGCGACAGGTTCAGTGGCTTCAACCCCTCCTTCACTGCCGGCTCCGCGGACGAGCCCTCTCTGACGCAGAAAGCCCGGGAGATCCTGCTCAAGGACTTCACCGAACCCGAAGCGCCCGTCGTCGTCCCCCCTGCCTCGACCGAGGACTACCCCGAGGTCGAGGGCACTCTCGCCCACTGGCGCATGAACGGCAGGGAAGGCGTCCTGCCCGCAGGCGGAACCATCCCCGACGTCGAAGCAGGTGCTGACCTGACCCGGGCGACGACCGCGGAGTCGGGATCCCCCACCGCGCAGGACGGCGATGTCACCGTCACCGGCGACGCACACCCCCTCTCAGCCGACAGCGCTGCCATGTGCTTCACCGGATCGAGCAAACGCACCGACCGGTTCAGCTACCTGACCACACCGGTGGACGCTCCAGTCAACAACGCTGCCCTCCCGAACGGCTACACGATCGAGACGTTCCTGAAAATCGACCCGACGTGGACCGAGGACGACAACGCATGGATGAAGGCGATCGTCCGCTCCGGCAACCGGTCGAAGATCGGCGTGCCGCAGACCCGCTGGGACTGGACTGCGAGCCCGGCGGCTCTCGGCGTATCGAGCCTCAAGGAATTCCAGTGGACAGAAGTACCAAGTGACACCACCAAGGGTGACCGCACCAACTGGTCCGGGGAGATCATCCTCGACCGCTGGGTCCACGTCGCCCTCGTCAACAAGCCCGATACCGCGGAGACCACGATGTACGTCGACGGTGCGCCCGTGCTTCGAATCGCTACCAACACGATCGGACACGGACTGCAGCAGAACATGCCCTGGCTCTTCGGCTCCGACTGGGTCGATGACAAGGCCACGAACGGGTGGAACGGATGCATCGGTGAGACACGCGTCGTCGATCACCCCCTCGAGCAGTCCGAATGGCTCACTGCCCGCGCAGACGTCAACGACGTCGCGTTCACAAGCCCCGTCGACGGAGCCACAACCAAGCCGCTCAAGCACGTCACCGGAACAGGTGTGCCGGGAGCGACCATCACGATGACCGGCAGCATGACCGCGACAACAACGGTCGACGACGAGGGTCATTGGGCGATCAGCACCCGCAAGCCGGTCCTTCCCGGCAACCGGAACCTCACCATCACCCAGAGCCTTGGGGAACGGGTGTCGGAACCCCTGACTGTCCAGTTCCGGGTAGGAGGCAAACCCACCGCCAGCTGATCCTCCACCCCTCAGTGCTCCCGCGGCACAAACGTGCGCCCCTACCTATGAAGGCAGGGGCGCACGTGCGTTGTGCAACCAATCGGTGCTACTGGTCTTCATCGCCGCGCAGCACCACTTCCTCGAAGGGCTCGCTCACACAGGGCTGAAAGGCTGAAACGGTAAAGAAGGAAGATCATCAATCAATGGTGGTCGCGGTGACAACTCGACGGACCGCAGGTCATCGGTCACCCGGCCAAGATACAGCTAGGCATCTTCGGCCTGATCGGTTGCGGACAGCGTTCCCAGGAGTTCCAGGGCATCGGAACTCGGGCTGCCTGTCTCTGCGTGGTAGATCAGGAGCTGATGGCCCGGCGTGCCGGCGACTTCCAGCGTCTCGTAATCCAGAGTGACCTCGCCAACCTCCGGATGGAGGAAGCGCTTCGCTCCTTGTGTCTTTGTTCGTACCTGGTGTTTCTGCCACATCGCTGCGAACTCGCTGCTGTTTTGGACGAGCTTCTCAGCAATCTGTGTCGCTCGGGCCCGGGAGGAAGGCATCCCTTGGGCCGATCGGAGCGCTGCGACACTGTACTCGGCCACCTGATCCCAGTCCCGGTAGAACGTCCTGGCGTCAGAATCGAGGAACACCATGACAAGAAGGTTTTCGGAGAATCGAAAACCTGGGAAAAAGATGTCAGCGATACGATTCCTTGCGAGTACGTCGAAGGTCGGATTGAGTATCAGCGCGGGCTGCGACGGCCAGTTCGCGATGAGGCGGACAAGATTTGGGGAAGGAGTCACTCCCAGGGGTCGGGCGAGAGGTGGCTCAAGACCAGCGAGCCGATACATGTGCGTTTTCTCGTCCCCAGTCAGTCTGAAGATCCGAGCCAGCGCCTCAATGACTTGAGGAGAAGGATGCTTCTCACGTCCTTGCTCGAGACGGGCGTAGTAATCGACGCTGATGCCCACGGTTGATGCAACCTCTTCCCGCCGCAGACCGCTCACCCGCCTGGGTCCGTAGCTGCGCAGCCCTAGCTCCGCGGGCTGGGTAGCAGCACGCTGCACTCGAAGGTAGGTACCGAGATCTGATGTGATCATGGATTACAGCCTATGTTCGCTGATGAGGGACGTGCGTAGCTCTGCCACACCTAGCCTCACTTTGCCTCGATTCCTGCGGTGCGCGCGATCAGTTCAAGCGCCCTACGGCCCGGGATGCAACGCGCAGTGCTACACCCGATAGGCAACCGCGATCTGAGCGTCGCAGGCGCCTAGCAGCCGGTCCTAACGCAAGGGTTACGGGACAACCAGACGCCGAGTTCTCGAGTGGTCGGGTGTCGGCGAGCAGCATAGGTGCGGCACACCCACGCCGTCTCGACAAACACTTCCTACTGTTGAAGCGATGCGACGACAGCCCATTGAAGTCGCGGTGTTTACAGGAGAATTATATGAGTGCCTCAAAAGCAGCCTCCGACGTGCACGTCGTCGGGATGTGGGTAACAGCCGATGGCCACATCCGTCAGGAGCTTCTTCCCGACGGCCGGTACGACGAAGCGAGGGGGAACAGGACGAGCGCCTACACCGGCACCTATCAGGTCGCCGGATCGCATCTGGATTACCGGGACGACACCGGTTTCACTGCTACGGGTGACATCAGGGACGGAGTTCTTTATCACGAGCACCTCGTGCTTTACCGCGAAGATGACAAAGGATAGGCACCCTCCGTACTACGTTCCGGCAGTTCCGTCAGTGATCCCCAGTAATTGATGCTCACGTAATTTCGGTGCTTGCCTATAGTTCCTGATGGTGAAACGCGAAATCAACTATGTAAAGGCCATCGCAGCATCATATGAAGAACGAAGGGACTGCACCGGTAACGGAAGCAGTCCCTTCTCATGCATGGAAGGACGATTGTGATCAAGGCCTCGTCAAGCGCGGCTAGGGAAGAGTGGAGAGGGTGCTGGCACCAAGCGCCAGGATCGTCCCGGCCACGGTTGCAAAGACGACAGTAGTGCCAGAAGTGGGAACTATGAGATCAAGCTGGAGAGAACCGATGAGTTGCCCCCTCCGATCATGCACAGGCTGGTGAAAAGAACCGCCAGGCTGCGGACGAGCACGGTCCCGACGCACATGAAGATGCGACTCATGGGCCCACCAGGGTGACCCAACACTCGGCTGGGAGCCCGTTGGCTGGACCGCTCAGAGGGAGCCTCATCAGCCAAGCAGCAAGGAGCACGACTGTGCCAGTGAAGAAATTTACGAGAGTAGTAGTCAGCGGCGAGCCGTAGGACACCGAGGTAGGGCCGTTCACAGCCTGGTGGGAAGCAAGCTGGCGAAAATCGAGGCTGGGCGACGTGTGGTCACTCTCCTACCTCGAGATAGTTCTGCTCATGACTGGCTCGCTCCTGGTCGGGCAATAGGCACGTGAGTTGCAGGTAGATCCGTCCTTCCAGCCCTCATACATGCAGCGGCTGGAAGGACGGCCCTGTACTACTTGCGGTCGAGCCGGTACATGACGTGATGCAGGCGATCCCCCACGAAGTCGCCGAAAGCCCAAAAGCCGAGGTCGTCGAGGTAGTCGATCCGCGTTCCGTCGATCCAGAAGCGTCCCTGGTAGGCGTGCGGTCGGCCTCCTCGGGTTTCGTCGTAGCGGCCGTCAGCGGTGAGCTCCTGGTAGAGGAAGTCGTTCTCATCGATCCACATGCCCAGGTAGGGGCTGTCGCTGAGGTCCTGGGGTCCGGTGCTGGTACCGGACCCACTGAAGGTCGTGCGGAGGTTGGTGTAATCCCATCGCACGATCTCGCCCTTGGAGAACAGAGCCATGACCTTCTCGGGGTTGTTGATGAGGGTGTCGGCGGCCTGGGCGATGGTGCCGGCGAATTCGGTGGGAATGACAGCAAGGTCCATATGATTCCCGGATGTGATGGTGCCGATCCGGTCCGTGCGCTTGCTACGCAGTCCGAGGACCGCGAGGGAGTCGATGACTGTCGGCACGATCGTCATTCCTGCACAGTCGATGAGGATCATGCCATCGTCGCCGGCGGCCGTGAGAAGACCCGGCCCGACCCCATAGATGGTGTCTCCACCGTAGAGAACGTCTCCCCGAGGGAAGTCGCCGGTACGCGGATCGAGCGTAAGAACGGTTCCGCCGGTAAGCAGGGCGAAGTGCTGTTCCCCGCTTTCACCTGTGAGGGTTCGGAAGGTCTCCGCGTTCCACGTCGGAACGAAGGAAGTTTTGTCTGTCGTGTTCGGGGTGCTCATGAGGTGCTCCGTTTTCCTGAAGGGCACGAACGGCCCGCCAATAATCGTCGAGGTTGCGTCCATCTCCAGCGCTGTGCTGAGCGGACATTGATCAGTCTCGGCAGTACGAAGGAGAGCAGGAAGGCAACGCCTCACCCCGGGTGTAGGACACCTACGTCACCGCTTAGCAGCGGGATACCTCACGGGCATCAGTGCGGGCAACATGAGTGATCACAAGCTGTTGCATGAGACGTGAAGGAATCGAGAAGGGGCCGCACCCAAGAAAGGTGCGGCCCTTTGCCCCCGCGATGCGCCTCTGAGGAACGCGCACCATGCATTCACTACTGCTGACTCGCACCGGGACCATGAGCAGTTTGGCTTTTCGCTCTGACGCCGAATGTCTTCATGCGCTGCATCGAGTTTCTCAGCGGACGAGAGGACGTCTCCTCTCGTTTCCACGAAGACGCTGGCGCCGTCCTGACCCACTGTCCGTTCCTGATCGAGGAACGCGACACGGTCGAACATCGCTGCGACGGCACCGATGTAACCGCAGATGTGCTCAGCACCGTCGAACACCTACCACGGGCAGAGGAACCGTCGATATGGCACGTTCTCCCTGCACTTCCAGCCGCCCCAGCCGACCTGCCGCCTAGCGCGTGGGGAAGAGCCGGCCCAGGTTGCCGTCGGACGGGAAGTCGGCGGAGCCGGGGCCCGTGGCGACGATCAGTGGATCGGGGGTCCCGACGACGTCGTGGTCCTTCTCGTCGTAGTCGAGCACCGACAGCACATGGCGGATGGCCTCGATCCGGGCCCGCTTCTTATCGTTGCTCTTCACGATGGTCCAGGGGGCGTCGGCCGTGTTCGTGGACAAGAACATGGCTTCCTTGGCCTCGGTGTAGGCGTCCCATTTGTCGAGTGACTGCAGATCCATGGGGCTGAGCTTCCAGCGACGCACCGGATCCGTGTGGCGCTGGGCGAAGCGCCGGCGCTGCTCCTCCTGCGACACGGAGAACCAGAACTTGATGAGGTGCAGGTCGCTCCGCACCAGCATGCGCTCGAGCTCCGGAGCCTGCCGCATGAACTCGAGGTACTCGGCCGGCGTGCAGAACCCCATGACGCGCTCCACCCCCGCACGGTTGTACCAGGAGCGGTCGAACAGGACGATCTCCCCGCCGGACGGCAGCACCGACACGTAGCGCTGGAAGTACCACTGGGTACGTTCCTTCTCGCTCGGCTTGTCCAGCGCCACCACACGGGCACCGCGCGGGTTCAGGTTCTCGGTGAAACGCTTGATGGTGCCGCCCTTGCCCGCGGCGTCGCGCCCCTCGAACAGGACGGCCACCTTCTCACCGCGCGCCCTGACCCAGCCCTGCATCTTCAGCAGTTCGATCTGCAGCGCCCGCTTGGCCTTCTGGTACTCACGCTCGGTCATCCGGGTGTCGTACGGGTAGTCCTCCCGCCAGGTGGGCTGGTCGGGATGCGGCAGCACCACATGATCGACGTCGTCCGTGTGGGGAGCGGGTACCGGCACCGGCACACCGGGCGCCTCCGCGGGGCCGACGACGGCGGTGCCAGGATCGTCCGTCCCCGCGTCGTCGGGCGTCCCCGCGTCGTCGGGCGTCTCGGCGTCGTCGCTGGTCACGGGGCGCGCCTGAGCGGTCGTCCCGTCAGTCGTCTCGTCCGTCGTCTCGTCAGTCATCGTGCTCCTCGTCATCCTCCTGCAGCCACTCGAGCGCCTCCTCCTCTGCGCTGAAGAAGCGGGTGAGCGACATCGACTGGTGGGCGAAACCCGTGATCACGGCGTCCACCGGGTCAGCGCAGATCAGCGCGACCTTCGGCCCGATATCGGTGGTGGTGATGAGCTCCCGGGCCTCGGGGTCGATCCGCACCAGCTTCCGCACATAAACGGCGAGTCCCGTGAAGTCCCCACCCGTCAGGTCCTGCAGCACTTCTCCCGAGCGCGCGACGTCGGCGACAGTGATGATCACACCCTCGTTCCATCGCAGCTTCACGATGGAACCACTGCGTTCCATCGTGAAGGAATCCGGCTGATGAACCATTCAGACCCTCCGGGAAGCGGTGCGTATCGGTCGCCTCTCCGACACCGACTCCCCATCGTGGCAGAGGAGCGCCGGCGCCGCTGCGGAAGGGCATGCACTCCGACGGGGTGGACGGGCATAGCCCCGGGCGCTATGCCGCGTCACCCGACGCGGCCGGAAGGTGCAGCGGGGCGGGCGAGGAATGGACCGGCTCGGCTGCCGGTTCTGACCGGTGCAGGCACCGTCGACCAGGAGGACACCGTGACACGACCATCGGCAGTGGAGAGCTGGACCCGTTTCCGTGCGGCCCGGGATGCGGCACTCGCCGAGCCGCACGGCTGGCTGACTCTGACGTCCTTCCAGTGGCTCGGCGCAGAGCCCGCGCCGGTGGAGCACGTGCCGGGGCTGTGGTCCGCGGACCCGGAGGGTGCGTCGGTCATTGCCGGGCCCGACGACGCCCTGACGGAGCTCGCGACGGACCGTCCCGTGGTCGGGGCTCTGATCGTGGCGCTCGAGGACGAGGAGTCGCTGATGTGGGTGGCCCACGGAGGCGGGGACGGCCGGCGGATCGTGGTGGAGCTCGCGCGCCGCGCGGGGCGCTACGCGATCAGGACGAGGGACGCAGAGGCCCCGACGCTCGCTCGCTTCACCCGGGTGCCCGTCTTCGACCACGCGCCCGACCTCGTGGTCACGGCCCGATTCGAGCCCTACGCGGAGCCTCGCACGGAGGTGATCCGCACGGCGCACCCGGAGGTGTCCGGCGAACAGGTCAGCGCGGGCGATGTCGTCTTCACGCTGCCGGGCGGTGAACGGCAGCATCGTCTGCGGGCCGTCCAGGAGGAGAACGGGTCCCTCGCGATCACGTTCCACGACACCACCAACGGACTGAGCACCGCCCCCTGGCGGAAGGTCTCGACCGGCCGGCCCGGGCCGGACGGCACGGTGGTCATCGACTTCAACCGCTCGGTCAACTACCCCAGCGCCTTCACGCCGTTCGGCACCTGCCCCATGCCGGTGGACGGCAACCGGATCGACACTCCCATCGAAGCCGGCGAGCAGGTGCCCGCCGGCGGCGAGGGGTGAGCTGGTGGAGCTCCTGTCAGGCCTTCGCGTCGGGATAGATGCTGCGCGTCTCGGTGCGACGGTTGCGGTTCGTGACCCAGTCCGAGGGGTAGACCTTCGGCAGGACGTTCGAGAGCGCCAGGCAGGCGTAGATCACGGTGTTGATGGCCACGAAGGCGGCCAGCACGGCGAAGAGGTTCGAGTGCAGCACACTCTCCGGGAGGAGGATTCCGGCGGGGACGATGATGGCGGGGCTCATGGCTCAGGCTTCCTGTGACTCGAGGGTGCGGGTGGACGAGGCGTGGTCGAGGTGCTTCCACGCGGCCTGGCGGCCGACGGAGATGTCGATGATGCCCTTGACGTAGATGATGTTGAGGACCATGTCGAAGACGAGCTCGGGGAAGAGCGTGGCGGCGAGCAGGCGTGCCCTCCAGCCGCCCTTCCACACCGTGATGACGCGCTCGGCGGTGAACAGCAGGCCGAGGCCGAGCCAGAACGGGAACCACACCCACTCCTGCAGGGCCACGATGGTGATGAGGATGAGCCCGAGGTAGGCGCTGAGCGCGATCACGCCGTAGCCGATGCCGAGCTGCTGCGCCCAGTACCGCATGGTCGAGGAGGTGAGACCGTAGGCACCGATGTTCTCGAGGGCACCCCGCTGCCAGCGCAGGCGTTGGTTCCAGAGCGTCCGCCACGACGGCATCAGCTCCGTGACCACGGTGCACTGCTGCGGTGAGATCATGAGCCCGCCGAGGGACTTGATGGCGATGGTCAGCTCGTTGTCCTCGGTGAGGGCGGCGGTGTCGAACACGTCGCCCTGCGTGCCCGGGATGGAGGTTCCGCGGCTCGCGGCGATGGTGCGGAGCGCGACGGGCCGGAAGAGCGACGCCGTGCCGGTCAGCACGAACACGCGGCCGCGGCGGCGGCGCATGAGACGGCCGTAGCGGATGTACTCGTTGCGCTGGAACTGGCCGATCAGGCCGTGCCCCTCCTCGCCGTAGAACAGGCCGCCGACGGCCATGAGCGCGCGGTCCTGCTCGAAGCGCATGGCAGCGTGCGAGAGGAAGTCGTCGTCGAGCTGGGTGTCGGCGTCCATGACCATGACGGCGTCGTTGTCACCCTGATGCGGGAGCACGAGCGTCAGCGCCTGGTTGAGGGCGCCGGCCTTCTTCTTCGTGTTACCCACGGACTCGATGACCTCCACGCCGGCCTCGCGGGCCAGGCGGACGGTCGCGTCCGTGCAGTTGTCGGCGACCACGATGATGCGCTCGGGCCGGTGGGACTGCGTCTTGAGAGAGGCGATGGTCTGCGGGAGCGACGCCTCCTCGTTGTGAGCGGGGATCAGCACCGTGATGGTGACCTCGCCGGCGAACTGGCCGCGGTTCGAGGCCATGACGATCTTCGGGGCCAGGGGGCGGTGGCCGGAGTCCACGGAGCGGCGCGAGGAGATGGCGATGCGGCGTTCGACGACGGCGAGGCCGGCGGCCGTGAGGAGCGCCAGCGCGATCGCGGCGAGGATGACGCCGGCCTCGGGAGCCTCGGAGTTGTACAGCACGCTCCAGACGCCGATCACGGCGTCCCTCGATTCGGAGATCGAGGTGTCGGGCCCCTGGGCCGCGACGGCGAGCCAGAGGAGACCGGCGGCGGCCAGGACGATCGCTGCGATCACCAGACCGACCACGCGGTCGAGCTTGCCCCGTGAGCGGTAAGTCGGCGGCGTCGCGTCGTCGTGCGTCTCGTCCTCGACGGCCGGTGCGCCGTCACTGTGTCGTGTCCCCTGCAGTGTCATCGCGGTTCGTGTCCCCTGATAGGCAGTCGATGGCGGCTCGATCCGAGCGCCGGGTCTGGTTTCGCCCGGTCTCCCCGGCGTCCTGACGAGTCTTTCGTCGCAGCCTTGATCGGGCCCCGCGGGAAGTCCGAAGAAACCCGCAACAAACGGCGTGGCTACCGAGCGCCCGGTGCGGACACCGAAGACGAGGGGAAGATGTGGGGAAGAATGGAATCATGACCCATCCGGCGGACGCCCTGCTCCCCCGGCCGCGACGCACGCTCGCCCCGGGCGCCGTCCACGTACCCGGCTGGCTGGACCCCGAGGAGCAGCGCACGCTCGTGGAGCTCTGCCGCACGTGGGCGAGCGGGCCGGTGCCGATGCGCAGGGCGCGGATGCCGCACGGCGGCGTCATGTCGGTCAGGAGCATGAGCCTCGGGTGGCACTGGCTGCCCTACCGCTACAGCCGCACGGCCGATGACGTCGGGGGCGCCGCCGTCGCCCCCTTCCCGGACGTGCTGCGCACGCTGGCCCGCAGCGCCGTGGAGACCGCCATCGACGCCGGTGCCGCGGAGACGTACGAGCCGGACGCGGCGCTGATCAACTTCTACGACGACGACGCCCGCATGGGCATGCATCAGGACCGGGAGGAGCGCATCGACGCTCCCGTCGTCTCGCTCAGCCTCGGGACATCATGCGTGTTCCGCTTCGGCAACACGACGAACCGGAACCGGCCGTGGCAGGACGTCCAACTGGAGTCGGGTGACCTGTTCGTGTTCGGCGGGGCGTCGCGCTTCGCCTACCACGGTGTGCTCCGCACGCTCCCGGGTACGTCGCCCCCCGATCTCGGTCTCGACGGCCGGCTCAACATCACCGTGCGCCGAACCGGCCTGTCCTAGCGTGCGGCGAGGATCATGCCCCGCGCGTAGGCCGCCTGGCCCGCGTGCTGCACGGCGTCGTCCACCACACTGACCAGCCGCACCAGCAGCGTGACCGGTGGGTCCCAGCGCTCGTCCACCACCGTCCGGAGGTCCTCGTCGTCGAGCCCCGCGATCAGGCTGAGGGTCAGCGCATGGACGGCGCCGAAGTAGTCGAGCAGCTGCTGGGCGGAACTCACGGTCACGGCGCCCACCTGCTCCGGCGTGTGGCCGTAGCCCGTGTCCTCGGGATCGAGCTCCAGCGCCCAGCGGTCCGCGTAGCCGTGGGCGAGCCACACCTGGTCGTGGCCGAAGGCGTCCGCGAGGTGGTCGTCCTCCACGCGGGTGAGGTGCCAGATCAGCCAGGCGATCGAGTTGCCGGTACCGCCGGGCCGCTCGGCGAGCTCCCGGGCGTCGAGGCCCTCGAGGGCGCCGCGGACGAGGTCCGGCACGCGTCCGTGGGCCTCGGTGAGCACGTCCACCGATGTCATGGCTGATTCCTTCCGCTCGCCCGCCGCGCCGGTCGGCGCACTGCCCGCAGTCTAGGCGTCGGTGCGCGTGGCGTCGCGGGTGACGCCGGACTCGCGGTAGAAGCCCTCGATGTGCTCCCGGACGAGGGTGGCCGCACCTGCGCCCCGGCCCGCCGTCACCGCCTCGAGGATGCTCCTGTGCTCCCCCCGCAATCGCTGCGACGTCGCGGACCAGTCGGGGAGACCCTCGGTGAGGCGCTGCGTGTACTCCTGGATGGAACCGCGGAGCGAACCCATCATGGCGCCGATCAGCACGTTCCCGGCGGCGCCGGCCAGCGCCACGTGGAACAGCGCGTCGAGTTCCAGGAAGCGGGCCGGTCCGTCGTCGTGCCCGTCCATCTCGTCGAGGAGCCGCGCGGCATCGGCGAGGGAGGGCGAGTCCGGTGAGGCGTGGGCGGCCGCCCAGGTCTCCAGCAGCACGCGTGTCTGGACGATGTCCGCGACCGGCAGGTGCGTGCTGGCCACGTGGAGGCGGAGTGCGGAGTCCAGGGCGAGTGCCGGGTTCGCGGTGATCACGGTGCCCGCGCTGGGGCCGGATCCCACCCCCGCGCGGACGACGCCGAGCGCCTCCAGCACCCGGGTGCCCTCGCGTACGGACGCCCGGGAGATGTTGAGCTGCTCGGCCATCGCCCGCTCGCCGGGGAGGCGGGAGCCTACGGCCAGGCGTCCGGCAGCCAGTTCCTGCTCGAGCCAGGCCGAGACGACCTGATGGTTACGCATGCGGCCAGCATAGCTTGTGTGGTCGGACCACAGGTCGTAGGATCGGTGGCCAGACCGCTCCGGCGGTTCCCGGCGTTCGTGTGCGCCGCGCCCGACGACGAGCAAAGGCCCCTCATGCAGACACCCTCGAGCAGCTCCGTGCCTCCCGCCCTCAAACGCCGCGTCCCGAAGGTCGCCGACCTCGCGCCGCTCATGCAGTTCAAGAAACCGGAGTTCAGCGCGGCGGCGCGGCTGAAGCGGGCCAACACCATCTGGGACCTCCGCGACATGGCGAAGCGCCGCACTCCCACCGCACCCTTCGACTACACGGACGGCGCAGCCGAGGCGGAGATCTCCCTCGGGCGTGCCCGCGAGGCCTTCCTGGACCTCGAGTTCCGCCCGGGCATCCTGCGGAACGTCCAGACCGTGAGCACCGTGACGCCGATCCTCGGCCGCGATTCGGCGCTCCCCTTCGGTATCGCCCCGACCGGCTTCACCCGGATGATGCAGTCCGAGGGCGAATACGCCGGCTCCCGTGCCGCCGAGGCCGCCGGCATCCCGTACACGCTCTCCACCATGGGTACGGCGTCCATCGAGGACGTCGCCGCCGCCGCGCCGAACGGGCGCAACTGGTTCCAGCTGTACCTGTGGACGGACCGCGAGCGCTCCATGGAGCTCATCGCGCGGGCAGCCGCCGCGGGGAACGACACCCTCATGGTCACGGTGGACACCGCCGTCGCCGGTGCGCGACTGCGCGACGTGCGGAACGGCATGACCATCCCTCCCGCCCTGACGCTGAAGACCGTGCTCGACGCCTCCTACCGGCCGGCGTGGTGGTTCAACTTCCTGACGCACGAGCCGCTCTCCTTCGCCTCGCTCTCGCGCTACTCGGGCACCGTGGCGGACCTCATCAACTCGATGTTCGACCCCACGCTCACCTTCGAGGACCTCGACTGGCTGCGCAGCGTCTGGAAGGGCAACCTCGTGGTGAAGGGCATCCAGACGCTCGACGACGCCAAGAAGGCCGTGGACCACGGCGCCGACGGCATCATCCTGTCCAACCACGGCGGCCGGCAGCTCGACCGAGCACCGGTGCCCCTGCACCTCCTGCCGCACGTCGCGGCGGAGCTGAAGGGCAAGACGGCGATCATCCTCGACACAGGGATCATGAGCGGCGGTGACATCGTCGCCGGCATGGCGCTCGGGGCCGACTTCACGCTCATCGGCCGGGCGTACCTGTACGGACTGATGGCCGGCGGGCGGAAGGGTGTGGACCGCACCATCGAGATCCTCGGGACGCAGACCGCCCGCACCATGCAGCTGCTCGGCGTGAACCGGATCGAGGACCTCACCCCCGACCACGTGCGCCTGCTGGGCGACGCATCGGTGAACGCCGCGGTGCGCACGGACCTGCCCGCGGCGGCCATGTCCCTCTGATCCCGGCACGCACTGTGTTCACCGATTTCATCAGGGCCTGGAACCAGGGCCGGAACGCCGCGCTCTACGAGAAGGAGAACGCCGCGATCGACCACGAGGGCTCGCTGTGGCGCGCTCTCCGGGCCGCCGGCCCGTGGGAGGGCAGGGACCTCCTCGACCTCGGCTGCGGCACGGGGTACTGGCTTCCGCTCTATGCCGGGGAGGCCCGGCGGGTGTACGGGGTGGAACCCGATGAGTCCCTCCTCGAGGCGGCGCGCGGCAGGCCGGGCGGGGCCGAGGTGCTCCACGGGTCGGCAGAACACATCCCGCTCCCCGGCGCGAGCGTCGACGTGGTGCACGCCCGCTTCGCCTACTTCTTCCCCTCGCCCACGAACGACTGCTCAGGCGGACTGGCCGAGGTCCTGCGGGTCCTCCGGCCCGGCGGCACGCTGGTGGTGATCGACAACGACCAGCGTGAGGGCGAGTTCGCCGAGCTGCTGCGGGCCGAGGACGCCGCGGAACACCAGGGTCCGGGCGCCTTCATCCTGAAGTGGTGGCGTGCACAGGGAGCAACGAGCCGACAGGTGATGAGCAGCTGGACCTTCGGATCCCATGGCGACCTCGCCGACGTGGTGGGGATGGAGTTCCCCGGGGGCGCGGCCCACCCCTGGCTCGACGATCACCCTCACCGGACGTCCCTGACCTACGGCTACCTGCTCCACACGCTGACGGCGCCGGCGGCCCTCTGACGCTGGCGTCACAGGGGCTGTGGCTCCACGTCGTCCCGGAGTGGGTAGGATGAGCCCCCGGTGCTGCCTTCGGCATTGGTTCAGACGAGAGCCGCCCGTCATCTCCGTCGTACCCAGAAAGGCGATCCCTTGGACTCGCGACTCACCCCTTCACAGCCCTTCCCCGAGGACCTCACGTCCCTCGACCTGCCCGACGTCGAAGTACTGAACAGCAAGGTCGAACGGGAGCTCGACCACGAGCACATCAATCACGGCGAGACACATCCCGAGACGGATTTCCGCCACGAGGAGCTCGACGAGGAGCTCGACCGTCGCGACGCCGACTCGGCGTCCGACTCGGCGTCCGACTCGGCGTCCGACCAGCAGTCCGTGGACGAAGAATCCCGGAACACCGCGTCGTCCTGACCCCCGGGTCGACGCGGGTTCTTCCTGTCCAAGGACCACCCGGTTCTTCTCCCACTCCGCATGAGCTGACCGTTCGACGAAGGAACCGCCCGTGCCCGACGAAGGCGAACTCGCAGTCCAGGCATCCGCTGACCGGATGACCGCCCTGCTGCAGGACATGGTGCTGGACAGCGCCGATGTGCACGAGTTCCTCCACGGCCTGGTGACCGTCGCCGCGCAGGCGTTCTCGGTCGATCACGGCGAGGTGTTCTGCGGCGTCACGCTCCTCCGGCCGAGATCGATGGCCACCGTGGCGAGCAGCAGCGAGCGGGCGCAACTCATGGACGAGGTGCAGTACGGGTTCGACGACGGGCCCTGCCTTCTCGCGGCCCGCGAAGACCACACCGTCCACGTGCCGGACTTCCTCCTGGAGACCCGCTTCCCCGCGTACCGGGAGGCGATCGCCCGCCATGGGGTCCGATCGGCGCTGGGCATCCCCATCCGGCTGGATTCGGGGGCGAGCGCGGGCCTCGACTTCTACTCCCTCGAACCGCACGCCTTCGAAGCGCGGAGCATCGCCGTGGCGGAGGGGATCGCCCGCGACGCATCGAAGTCCCTGCGCCTGGCCGTCCGGATCGCCGCGCTCGACGACAAGGCCGCGCACATGACCGCCGCCATGCAGTCACGCACCACCATCGATCTGGCGGTCGGCGCCATCATGGGTCAGAACCGGTGCACCCAGGACGAAGCCATCGCGATCCTCCGCACGGCGTCCCAGGGCCGCAACCTGAAGCTCCGGGACCTCGCAGCCGACCTGCTGATGTCCCTCGGGCAGAAGGACCCCGTGCGCACCCACTTCATCGATTGACGGCGGCACCCGTCCCCTCCTAGGTGCGGCCCCTCGACCGCGCTTCGGCCTGCTGCTCGCGGCCGCGTTCGACGAGGCGGTCATCACTGGACGCGTTACCCCTGAACTCGATGGCCACGCCCTCCACCTCGTCCATCACGGCCCGGGCGGCCTCGGTCACAGCGAGGTCGGCGTCCTCCTTCGGCAGTGCCGGGACGACGGCGATGGCCGTCACGGCGTCGTCGTCGTCCGCCGCAGTGGCGCTCGGCGCACCGTCCCCGCCGTCGTCCGCCGCAGTGGAGACGGGGGCAGGGGCGACCGCCGCGGGCCCTCCCGTGGCGTGCCGGATGCAGAGCTCGGCGACCTCACGGGCGTGCGCGTGCATCACCGAATGGGCGGCTCCCTCGATCTCGACGACGCCGGCGGTCGCGGGGAACGTCCGGCCGAGCTGTGCGACCCAGGGGCGCGGACATACGGCGTCGTGCTCACCGCGGATGACGAGCGTGGACGCCCGCACGCGGGCGGCCGCTTCCTCGATGCGGTAGGACATCATGCGCGGGAGGATCTTCAGGAACCAGCCGAATCCGCACGTGAGGTACGCGACCACGGCGAGCAGCTTCACCCGGAAGGGCTCCCGCAGACCCGCCCTCAGGAAGCGGAAGGCCTGCACGGGCACGGAGCGCGCCGTCGCCTCGATCACCGGGCTGATCAGCACGAGGGTGGAGAGCTGCGGCCGGGACGCCGCGAGTTCGGTGCAGATCTGGGTGCCCATGGAGTGCCCCACGATCACCGGGTCCTCGAGCCCGAGATCCTCGACGGCCTTCGCCACGAGGTCGGCGAACTGCGCGATCGAGAGGGCGTGACGCGCGTGCGGCACTCCGCCGAACCCGGGCAGATCCAGCGCGTGCACCGGCCCGAACCGCAGGAGGTGGGGCGCGAGTTGCTCGAAGTAGTGGGAGGACACCCCGATACCCGAGACCAGCACGAACGCGCGCCCTCCGGCCTCCCCCACCGAGCTCACACGCGCCCAGACGCCGTCGCCGTGGACCCTCCGGACAGTGATGTCCGGGCTGTGCTCCGACCGCCCTGTTTCTGCCACGTCTCATTCTGATACCGGACGGCGGCAAAGCCTGAATCCGGGACTACTATTCAGGCAGGGTCCCGCTGGGGCGGACCCGATTCATCAGTCTGGGGAGACACACATGGAGCGTGGGCGAATTCGTCATGCGTTGCGATACAGGCGTGCACGGACGCTGCTCTACGTCATCGGCCTGTTCTGGCTGTGGGTCTGGCTCGGCAGCGCCGCACTCCTCGAGGGTCTGTACCACTCGCCGCTGCACGCAGCGCTGGCCATGTACGCCATCGCAGTCGCCGTCCTCGTCTCCCTCCCCACCGCACTCCTCGCCGTCCTCCGGATGATCCTGGCCCACCCCGGGCGCAATGGCGTGGTCGTGGCGCTTCCGCAGCGTGCCGCGCCCCCTGCTGACACCGCGGACTGGTGGGAGGACCGGCATCGGCTCCTCGGCGGGCCGATCACCGCGTCCATCGCCCGTGTGTCCCCGGCACGACCGACGTCGCCGGTCTTTCCGGGCGGGCCGGACCATCCGGGCGTCCGCGCCGAACGAAGAGCGTAAGCCGGGCGGTGTCCGTCCGGCCTGCGGGCCGCGTGTGCGCCCCGCACTACCGCGGGGAGCAGCGTGCAGCATGTGGATCGCGGTACGGCCGCGCTGCTCGCGCTCGGCGAGGAGGTCGACGACGGCGAACGCGGCCACGTCCGCGCCTGCCCGGAGTGCGAGTCCGCCGTCGCCGTGGTCCGCGCGGACCTGTTCCGCCTGAACGACCCCGACTCCCCCGCACCGCCGCCGCCTGCGTCCGTGTGGGAGCGGATACTCCGGCGCCTCGACACCGACGGCCGATCCGCACCGTGAGCGGACTCCGCGCGCCATGAGCATCTTCGCCGGGCTGCGCAAGCCCCCTGACGGACGCACGTGTGCGATGGACGCGATCCGCCGGCCCTGCAACGCTGATCGGTAGACCATGCCGAGCAGGCTGACCGACGTCCCAGGGGGCCACCATCACGTCATCCTCCCGTTCGTCGGGCGCGCGGCCCGGCGACTCCCGGCCGGGCCCCGGCCTGTCCTCCCCGCAGGAGGCAACGCGGCGCAACGTCCTCGTCGGCGTGCTCTTCGGCCTCGGGATCGTCGCCTTCGTGGACGAGACCGTGTTCCATCAGCTCCTCCACTGGCACCACTTCTACGACCGGTCCACGCCGGCCGCGGGGCTCGTGTCCGACGGCGTCTTCCACGCCTTCAGCTGGTTCGCCACGGTGGCGTCCCTCTTCCTGTTCGCCGACCTGCGACGCCGCGGCATCCTGCACCTGCGTACCTGGGCTGCGGGCATCCTCCTCGGCGTCGGCGCATTCCAGCTGTACGACGGCCTGGTGCAGCACAAGGCGCTCGGCCTCCATCAAGTGCGGTACGGCGTGGACCTGCTGCCGTACGACCTCGTGTGGAACCTCTCCGCGTTGGTGATCCTCGGCGCCGGCGCCCTGATGCTCCTCGGGCTCCGACGCACGGCGAGGTCCACCCGTGGCGGTGCCTGACCCGCACGGGCATCCGCTGCCGCCGGGGTCCGGCGCCGGGCTGCCCGGGGAGGCCACCGTCGTCGTCCTCTGGATGGTGCTCTGGGTCGCGCTGGCGGTCCTCTACCCGCTCGCCGGCAGGGGTGCCGCCCTGCGGGGGCGCGGCAGCTGGCCGCCCGGAAGGACGGCGTCGTGGCTCGCAGGCGTGGGCCTCGGCGTCGCCGTCACCACCGGCCCCGTGGCGAACCACGCCGCCGGCTCGCTCACCACGCACACCGCCGTGCACGTCGTGCTCGCGATGATCGCCCCGGTGCTGCTGGTGCTCGGCGCGCCCGTCACGCTGATCCTCCGTGCAGTGCCGGCGCATGCCGGACGGCGGATCAGCAGGATCGCGCGGTCCCTACCGGTCAGGGCCATGACGCATCCCGTGACCGCCGCCGTGCTGACCACCGGGCCCATGGCCGCGCTCTACTGGGACGGCTCGGGCCTCGCGATGCTGCACCGCCCGGTGCTGGGACCGCTCCTGCACCTGCATTTCCTGGCGTCCGGCGCCCTGTTCGCCTACGCCGTCGTCGGCCCCGATCCGAACCCGCACCGCGCAGCACCCTGGCTGCGCTGCGCGGTGGTGGTCGCATCCATCGCGGCGCACGGCGTGGTCGCGAAGCATCTCTACGGCGTGGCGGAGCGGCCGGGGCTCCCCGCCGACACGGAGCAGGCTGCGCAGCTCATGTACTACGGGGGCGACGCCGCGCACGCACTGTTGCTCGTGGTGCTCTGCGCGCAGGTGTACCGGCGGACGGGGCGCCGGCTCCAGCCGGCAGTGGTCGCTTCTCCCCAGCGCCTGGCCTGACCATCGGGCTGTGTTGTTAGCCTTGCCGGAGTCACGGACCGACATCCACCCGAAGGACCTCCATGCCCCGCCCCCTGACCGTCGCCGGTCTCGCTCTCGCCACCCTCCTCGCCCTGACCGCCTGCTCCACGCCCTCGGAGGAGGCACATGCGAGCCGGACCTACTCGTCGGAGGAGCTGTCCGGGTTCCTCGGGGAGGTCACGGACGCGGACGGGGAGACGCTGAGGGTGATTCCCACCGCCGATCTCGCGGAGGGCATGGCGCAGTCCAAGGCGTTCCTCGAAGGCGTGACGATCACTCCCGAGGAGTGCAGCGTCTACGTGTCCAACAGCTTCGACGTCCCTGAGGACGCGGGGTACGCCACCGGGGTCTCGGGCGCGGAGGGCGACGCCGTCCAGACCCTCGTCTCGGTGGCCTCGTCCGACGACACCGCGTTCACCGAGGAGCGGCTCACCGCCAGCACGGAGGCGCTCGACACCTGTGCCACCTTCACACTGACGACCCAGGGCTTCGAGGTCACCCAGACCGTCGAGTCGCTCGACGCCGGCACCGACGCACAGGAGACGTACGGGACGGTGACCCGACAGACCTCGGGTGACGGCGGGGAGCAGCAGACCATGACCGTGATCGGCAGCAGCGGGTACCTCTCCGTCACCGCCGTCCGAACCGCGACGGGCGAGGTGCCCGAAGGGACGCAGGGCCAGCTGGAGGAGCTGGTCAACTCCACCCTCGCGGCCGTCGGCTGACCACAACCGCCTACACCCGCGGGAGCCCGATGGCGTCAGCCACTTCGTCACGGCGCTGCCGGGTGGACAGAAGTAGGTCATTCCTCATATAACTAGTTTTGTGAACTATCAGCCGTGATACTTCGCGGACGGACAAAGGACGATGAGGACATGACGCAGACGCTCGACGCAGCCCAGCCCGCCACCGATGCTCCGCTCCACTGCGGCGACGCCATGGTCCTGCGCGAGACGTCCTACCGCGGGACGCCCTACGGCGTCATCGGTGAATCTGCACGGCCCGCCGACATCGAACTCGTCTGGGCCTGCGCCTGCGGCTTCCAGCTGGCCCACGAGGAACCCGCCTACCTGGCCCTCGCCCTCTCCCCGTACCTGCGGAAGGTGGCGGCGGCGGCAGCGGACGTCGAGTCCACCCGGTGGCACCTCGACCAGGTGACGGAGGAGCTCGAGACCGCGGTGGCCGACGCCGTGGAATCCGGAGTGGCGATCGACGTCATCGCGGACGCCGCGGACCTCGAAGCCAGGGAGACCCATCAGCTCGTCCCAGGCGGAAGCGAACTCATCGACGTCGGATAGGCCGGCGAACGGCCCGATGCGGACCTCCGAGTGGATAATGGAGGTGCACACCATGCTCCTGAGGAGGGCCGCATGAGCTCGAACGACCAACCGGGCACCATCGACACCGTCGACTTCACCCCCTGGCCCCGTCCTGTGCCCACGCACGTGCTCAGCGGGATCAAGAAGCTGTTGCTCGTGCTGACGATCCTCGTGGGAGTGCATCAACTCCTGCCGTCGACGACGATCGGATCGTCCCTGAGCAGCACGTTCACCCTGCTGGTGGTGATGTCCTGGCTCGGGCCTCTGGCACGGATCCTCGCGGCGAAGCCCTGGGAGCGGAAGAGCGGCGGGGAACCGGCGAAGGACGCGTAGCCGCAGGTTATCCGCAGCACGTCACGGATTCATTAACTTCCACATACTGTTCGCTTCATGACCCTTTCTCTCGCCCTCTCGGGCGCTCTTCCCCTGATGACCACCTCGACCACCAACGACGCCGCAGCGGCTGCGGGTGCGGCAATCGGCGGACTCATCAGCGCGGTGTTCGGGATCCTGATCCTCGGCCTGGCCCTGATGGGCATTTTCAAGAAGGCCGGGCGGCCCGCGTGGGCGGCCTTCGTCCCGGTCTACAACATCGTCGTCCTCCTGCAGATCTGCGGGCTCTCGCCGTGGCTCGTCCTTCTGGCCTTCATCCCCGTCGTGCAGATCGTCCTCATCGTCCTGATCGCCATCAACCTGGCGAAGGTCTTCGGTAAGGGTGTCGGGACAGCTGTCCTCATCTTCTTCTTCGCGGTGATCATGTACTTCGTCCTCTCGTACGGCTCAGCGCGCTACCTCGGCACCGAGGCAGCCCGCCTCCCGCTCAGCCAGGCTCCCAACGCCCAGATGAGCAGCTACCAGGCCTGAGCGACGCTCGACCACTGATTGGTAGATCGACCGGATGCAACAGAGCGCGGCACCTCTCGTAGGGGCCGCGCTCTTCTGCTCTCGGTACTGTTCCGCTGATCGCCCGCGATCGGCGGCACAGGATCGCTCCGCCGTATCGATTCCGCCGCGTCAGCTAGGCCCGGCGCGGTCCGTCAAGGAGGAAGGTGAAGGCTGTGGGCATCGTCCTTCGAACACCGGGCATCGACGAGCTCGGTCAGATCGGCCGTGTGGTGGGGTCATGGCACCACGACGGCGGGGCGCTGCAGCTACATCCCGGCGATCTCGGCTGGTACTCCCTGAGGGGGCCGGTCGCCACCGCCGCCGCCATGCGCGTGTGGTCCCAGGACGGATCGCTCCTGGCTGTCGCTCTCCTCGACGGTGCCGACCTGCTGCGATTCGCCGTCGACCCGACGCGGTGCCGTGATGACGCTCTCGCCGCTCGCGTCGCCGCCGACGTGGATGACCCTTCGGCCGGCGTCCTCCAAGCAGGAGCGGCAACCATCGAGGCACGTGGTGCAGCCGCTCTGACGAATCACCTCGCACGGAACGGTTGGTCCGACGACGAACCGTGGACACCGCTTCATCACGATTTCTCACCAGAGCCCGACGCCTCGGCCCTTCGGACCGAGATCCTCGAACCAGCGCAGACCGCTGAGTGGGTGGCTGTCCACTGGTCCGCCTTCCGAAGCACACCGATCTCCGACGAGGACCGACAACGCTTCGTGCAGGGGTGGCGTCTGGCGACGATGAGCCCCTTCGTCCGCGGCGCGCGCATCCTGGCCCTCCGGTGCAGTGAAGGGCCAGCCGTGGCGGTCGCGGCGGTGTGGTCCGCCGACGAGGGACGTCCCGGGCTCATCGAACCGCTGGCGGTGCACCAGGACCACCGTGGTCGCGGGTACGGCACGGCGATCACCCGAGCAGCAGTGGACACACTTCGTCGGATGGGCTCTTCGAGCGCCGTCGTCTGCGCGGAAGCCTCCAACACCGCTGCTGTCGCAACCTACCTGGCGGCGGGTTTCGTGGCGCACGCAGACGTCACCGACTGGAGGCGTCCCGGCTGACGCCTTCGCGTTGCCCCGTCCGTGGGGCGAGGAAAGACCACTCACGAGGTGGTGGCAAGCCGTTTCGTGAACATCAAGGTCGCGCTGTCGTCCAGCACCACACTCTCGCCTGCCCGCACTGCGCGGTTCGCGTACATCAGGCC
The DNA here is from genome assembly GCF_058269115.1 of Arthrobacter sp. TJ-266. Taxonomy (NCBI): domain Bacteria; kingdom Bacillati; phylum Actinomycetota; class Actinomycetes; order Micrococcales; family Micrococcaceae; genus Arthrobacter; species Arthrobacter sp. TJ-266. The sequence goes on along the minus strand of NZ_JBZCNC010000001.1, from coordinate 79,646 downwards.
TTGACCATCCGGGACGTACCCGCGGCCTACATATAGTCGGTGAGCCGCACCGTAATCGGCATACAGTCCCACCCCCAATCCGATCACAGGTGAGCGTTGCCCTGCGACGTGCTCGAGGTGATCGAGCAGACACGTTGCGATTCCCGCTCTGCGTTGGTGCGGGAGCACGTTGAGGTCGGAGACCTCGGGAATGCCCTGATCGGCTTCTCGAGGTTGCTCGCGGCGCAGGCCTGTCGCAGGATGACCGGATCCTCCGCCCGGAACGGACGGACCACGACGTCGCTCCCATACCGCGGTGCAGAGCTCTGGTTCATCTCGAGCGCTCGCATCGATCGCAGGATTGCCCGTTGCTTGCCGCTGTCATCACCCGATCGTCACCTGTGCGGCGATGAACCGCGTGAGCGCGACGATGTGCAGGTACCCGTAGAAGACGGACGGGCCGATGCTGAGAGTCACGAAAGCCAGGTTCGACGGCCAGACCCACCAGCTCGTGGAGCGACGGTCGAGGAAGAAGCTGAGGCAGGCGAAGAGCGTCAGCCAGGGCAGCGCCATGATGGTTGCGCCGACGAGGAACTCGAGGATAGGGCCGCCCGCCGGGCGATGGCCGAGCAGTGAGAGGTTGAAGCAGGCCAACGGCAGCCATGACCCTACGGCGATGATCTGGAGCACACGTCGAAGAACGCCGCTGTCCGGTCGGGCGGACAGGTCGGACCTTCTCATGGTCCTGACCTCGAGCTGTGTCATGGTGTCCCCCGTCGTCGTGCCTCGCACCCTACGCCGTCGTCGTCCTGGGAACTACGGTCCGTCGACCCGCTAGGCTCCGAGCGGCGTCAGCAGGCCCACATGCGAAAAGCGCGGTTCCTCGATGAGGAACCGCGCTCTTCACGCATCCGATGGTGGAGCTTGGGGGAATCGAACCCCCGACCTTTTCATTGCGAACGAAACGCTCTACCAACTGAGCTAAAGCCCCGAACACCACTTCTGAACACCAACACTGTACCCAGAAGGACGTCCGACACCCAAAGCCGCGGGGTGCGGGGATCGGTCCGCGGACTGTCAGGCACCGGGCGTAGTCTTCGACCCATGCCCAGCAACTCCCCCGCGCGGACCCCCGCACCCCAGGTCCCGGACGTCCGGCCATGGCCCGCCCTGTGGTCGCTCGTCATCGGCTTCTTCATGATCCTCGTCGACTCCACCATCGTCTCGGTGGCGACGCCGGCCATCATGGCGGGGCTCGACGCCGGGATCGACAGCGTCATCTGGGTCACCAGCGCGTACCTCCTGGCCTACGCCGTGCCGCTGCTCGTGACCGGCCGGCTCGGGGACCGTTTCGGCCCCAAGCGGATCTACCTCGTGGGGCTCGTGGTGTTCACCCTCGCCAGCGCGTGGTGCGGTTTGTCCGGAACCGTCGAGGCGCTCATCATCGCCCGCGTGCTGCAGGGGTTCGGGGCGGCCCTCATGACGCCCCAGACGATGTCCGTCATCACGCGCATCTTCCCGCCAGAGCGCCGCGGCGCAGCCATGGGACTGTGGGGATCGGTCGCGGGCATCGCGACGCTCGTCGGGCCGATCGTCGGCGGGCTGATCGTGGACTCCGCCGGCTGGGAGTGGATCTTCTTCATCAACGTACCCATCGGCGTGATCGGCTTCATCCTCGCCTCGCGTCTCGTCCCCACCCTGCCGACGACGTCGCACCGCTTCGACATGATCGGCGTCTTCCTCAGTGCGGCGGGCCTGTTCTGTCTCGTCTTCGGCATCCAGGAGGGCGAGAGTTACGACTGGGGCACCATCGCCGGGCCCATCTCCGTCTGGCTGCTGATCATCACGGGCATCGTGCTGCTCGTCGCGTTCGTGCTGTGGCAGCGGGTCAACCGGGGCGAGCCGCTCGTGCCGTTGAGCCTGTTCAGGGACCGCAACTTCTCCCTCGGTAACACGGCGATCACCTCCATGGGCTTCGCCATCACCACCATGACGCTGCCCCTCATGCTGTGGGCGCAGACGGTCCGCGGCCTCTCCCCCACGCAGGCCGCACTCCTCCTCACGCCGATGGCCATCATCTCCGGTGTGCTGGCACCGTTCGTCGGGAAGTACGTGCAGCGCAGCAATCCCAAGTACATGGCGATCGCCGCGTTCGCCGGACTGTCGATCGCGCTGTTCTGGATGGGCTCGATCCTGACAGCTGACGTGCCCATCTGGATGGTGCTGCTGCCCGTCGCGCTCATCGGGCTGGCGAGCGCCGGCATCTGGGCGCCCGTCTCCCTCACCGCCACGCGGAACCTCGCGCCGTCCCTCGCAGGTGCGGGTTCCGGCGTGTACAACACCACCCGGCAGATGGGCGCCGTGCTGGGGAGCGCCGCCATCGGAGCGATGATGCAATCCAGGCTCCTGGCGAACATCGGTGGCGACGGCGTCAGCGCCACCCCCGGCGCCGCACTGCCGGAGGAGGCGAAGGCGGGGTACGCCCTGGCGATGGGGCAGTCGCTCTACCTACCCGCCGTCGTCATCGTCATCGGTTTCCTCGCGGCTCTGTTCTTCGCGAAGCCCCAGCAGACCACCGCATGGGCGAGCGATGCCGGAGCGGCGGTGCCCAACGCCGGAACGCCGGCGTCCTCGAACGACACACCCGAACCGACCCAGGACACACCCGCCGGGCCCTCCGGAGCGTCCTCGGAGAGGTCACGCTCCGGAGAGCGGGAGACGGCGCCTCACCCCCGGTGAGCCACCGTCGGCGACACCGACATCGTCGAAGACATCCCCGTTGACATCGCCGGTGACACTGCGTCCGTTGCCTCGGGCACCGGTAGCATGGCCCCATGGCTGACGAGACGCAGGACACATTCAAGGATCAGGCAGGCGCTGACGCCAAGGAGGTGTCCGACGACTTCGCGGTGAAGGAGCACGTCTCGCCGTCGGGCCTGAAGTACACCACCACGACAGGCCGCCTCGTGCTGCGCCGGGAGGAGACGAAGGACGGCAAGGCCGATGGCTTCAAGCCCAAGGCCGAGATCTTCATCGTCGCGTACACGAAGCAGGACGCCGAGCCGGGCCGTCCCGTGACCTTCGCGTTCAACGGCGGTCCCGGGTCCGCGTCCGTCTGGCTGCACCTCGGTTTGCTCGGCCCGCGGCTCGTGAACTCGGGCGACGTCGGTGCGATGACCCCCGCGCCGTTCGGCCTCGTCGACAGCCCCGACTCCCTGCTGGAGTCCAGCGACCTCGTGATGATCGACCCCGTCAACACCGGTTTCTCCCGCGTGGTGAAGGGCGAGAAGGCGGACGAGTTCCACGCCTTCGTGGAGGACCGTGATCTCGTGGCGGAAGTCATCCGGCTCTGGACCACACGCAACAACCGCTGGCTCTCGCCCAAGTACCTCGTGGGCGAGTCCTACGGCACGCTCCGGGCGGTCGCCGTCGCCGGCCGCCTCTTCGACGCCTACGGCATGGCCGTCAACGGGCTCGGCCTCATCTCCACCGTGCTCAACATGTCCACGCTGCGCTTCTTCCCCGGCAGCGACCTCCCCTACGCGCTGCATCTGCCCACCTACGCCGCCATCGCGCACTACCACGGGCGCCACGGCGACCGCGCACTGTCGGACGTCGTCCGGGAGGCCGAGGAGTACGCGGCCCGCGACTTCGGGTACGCCCTGACGCAGGGCACCCGCCTCACGGCGGAGGAGCAGGACGACGTCGTCGCGCGCCTGCACGCGATCACCACGCTGGACGAGGCGTTCATCCGCCGTACCAATTTCCGCTGGGCCTACCACGAGTTCGCGGCCGAGATCCTGCGCTCCGAGGGTCTGGCGGTCGGTCGGATCGACGGCCGGTTCTCCGCGAGGCCGGAGAGCCTGCAGGCCTCGGACGCCTTCGACGACCCCAGCATCCGCGCGATCACCGGGCCGTACTCGGCGGCGATGAACCACTACGTCCGCGCCGAACTGGGCTACGAGAACGACCTCCCCTACGAGATCCTGACCGCGCGGGTGCACCCCTGGAGCTACCGCACGTTCGAGGGTGCGCCGGTGGACGTCTCGGGCGTGCTGGAGCGGTTGCTCGTCCACAACCCGAACCTCCGCGTGCACGTCGACTACGGCTATCACGACGGCGCCACACCCCACTTCGCGGCGGAGTACGTGTGGGCGCACATGAACCTCGACGAGCACGCCCGGGCCCGCTTCACGCACCACTATCACGAGGCCGGGCACATGATGTATCTGAATCCGGTAGCACGGGACACCCAGCTCCGCGCGCTGCGGGCGTTCGTCACGCACGAATCATCGGCCGGTTGATCATCAGTACCATGAGGAGCACGGCGCATCCCGTCGTCGACCCCGCCAACCAAGGAGCCCGCCGTGCTGAAGAGAATCCTCATCGCCCTCGTACCCGTCATCGCCACCCGCATCATGAACAAGCGCCGTGACGGCCAGCAGCCCCGGGCCGACAAGCAGCGCTACAACGGCAACTGACGTCCGCGCACGGCATGGACGGTCCGGCCATGGCTCGGCGTGACGAGGACGGCTTCGCCGACATCCGCTCGTACGCGGCCATCGGTGACGGCCGGACCGTGGCCCTCGTGGCGCTCGACGGCTCGATCGACTGGTATCCGACGCCGGACCTCGACTCCACGCCGGCGTTCGCGCGGCTGCTCGATGCCGACGAAGGCTTCATGGCTCTGGCGCCGACCACGGACTTCAGCGTGGAACGGCGCTACGTGGAGGGCACGAACGTCCTCGAGTCCGTCTACACCACGGCCACCGGCACCGCGCGGGTCACGGACTCGCTGAACACCGGTGTTGCCGGGCGGCTGCCGTGGGGCGAGTTGGCCCGCCGCGTCGATGGACTGACCGGCGCCGTGGACATGGCGTGGTCCATCACGCCCGGCACCTGCTTCGGCTCCGCCTCCCCATGGCTCGACGGCGACGCCGACCACCCGGTCCTCAGGATCGACGCCGTGGGGCTCAGTATCCGCGGTATCGACCACGGACCCAAGGTGGCGGAGGGAAGACAGGTGGAGGGGGCCTTCACCACGTCAGAGGGCTCGCGGCACCTGGTCGCCGTCGTCTCGACGCATGCGGAACCCCTCCCCCAGCCCGATCCGGCGACGATCGACGCCGGGGTGGACCGCACCATCCGCAACTGGCAGGCGTGGTCCGACGAGCTCGCGTACGACGGCGACTACAGGCCGGAGGTTCTCCGCAGCGCCCTCGCGCTCAAGCTCCTCCTGCACAGCCCTTCCGGCTCCATCGCCGCAGCAGCCACGACCTCCCTCCCGGAGAGCGCGGCCGGTGGCAAGAACTGGGACTACCGCTACGCCTGGGCGCGGGACACCGCGTACACGCTTCACTCGCTGACCCGCGCGGGTCTCCGGGAGGAGGTGCATGCCGCCGTCTCCTGGATGCTCAAGAACCTCCGTTCGCAGGGCTCCGACCTGCAGGTGTTCACCCGGCTCAACGGCGAGACCCCCGATGGCACGAGCCGCCCCGACCTCACGGGCTGGAGGAAGATCGGCCCCGTGGTGGACGGTAACCCGGCCGCCGGGCAGCTGCAGCTCGGTGTCTTCGGCGACGTGTTCGACATCGTGTGGCAGTACGTCCAGGCCGGGCACCTGCTGGACCCGGCCACCATGCGCCAGCTCGCCGATCTCGCCGACCTCACGTGCGACATCTGGCGCCGACGCGACGCCGGCATGTGGGAACTGCCCGAGGAACGCCACTACGTCACCTCGAAGCTCGGCTGCTGGAACGCGCTGCGGTGCGCCGTGATGCTCGCCGAGCACGGACAACTGCAGGGCCCGGTGGAGCGGTGGGCCGCCGAGCGCGACAGCATCGAGGCCTGGGTGCACGAGCACGGCTGGTCGGAGGAACGCCAGAGCTACATCTGGTACCCGGGCTCCACGGAACTGGACGCCTCGATCCTGCTGCACGCCATGAGTGGCTTCGACACTGGCCCGCGCATGTCCTCGACCCTCGACGCGCTGCGAGACGAACTCGGCGCAGGGCCTCTGCTCTACCGCTACAGCGGCATGCAGCACGAGGAGGCCACGTTCGTGGCCTGCGCCTACTGGATGGTGTCGGCACTCGTCGCCGTCGGCCGCCGCGACGAGGCCGTGGACCTCATGGACCAGCTGCTGCCGCTCGCCAACGACGTCGGCATCATGTCGGAGATGATCGAACCGTCGGACAACTCGTTCATGGGCAACATCCCCCAGGGGCTGAGCCACCTCGCACTGATCGTCGCCGCCCTGTCGATCTCCGGGCGCTCCTGACCGGACGCCCGCCCGGCAGGCCACCTGTCAACGGGGTCAGGCGGTCGCGAAGTAGACGTACACGCCGATGACCCACGTGGTCCCGGCCAGGCACGCGAGGCCCAGTTCGGCAAGGATGCCGAGCCCGGTGGCCTTCAGCGCGTGCAGGCTCGAGGTGAGGGCGGCCCGGCCGTCACGCTGGCGCGAGTACTCGCTCGCGAACAGCCCGAGGGCGAACCCGACGAAGAGGCCCACCACGGGGATCACGAACATGCCGAGGATCCCGGCCAGCACGCCGACGGTGACGGACCGGCCGGGGATCTGACGTTGCTTGAGGGTGCGGCCGGTCAGGACGATCCCCGCGGCCAGTCCGGCTCCGGCGAGGACGGTCCCGATCGCGAAGACCACCCACCCCTCGGTGCTCGCGACCGTCAGTGCCCAGGCCAGCAGCGAGACGATGATCAGGATGCTGCCCGGCAGCACCGGGATCACCACGCCCGCGATACCCACGGCGATCAACGCTCCGCACACCACCGTCATGAACACCTGGAGATCCATGGCTCCAGTCTCGCACCCGGAGGCACCGCCGCCCTGCATGCCCACTGCGCCGTCGTCCCGCGAGAGCGCGGTGCGGCTTATGGACCGGGGCGGGGTCCCGCGTGGAATACTGGGGCGGATAGTAAGCCACCTTAGCGAGCCTGCGGGCCCCGAGATCAGGAGGACCCATGAGCACACCGGTATCAGGCGCCGCCGACGGCGCTCGCCGCGACGACTCCACGGACGGCACCCGCCGCGAGGACGCCCAGAACCCCACCGAGGTCATCGACACCGGACGGTCGGGGGCGGGGGCGAGCAGCGCCGGGCGCGCGGACTCCGGTCCGGGCACCGGGAGCGGTCCACGGGACGACGACGGCGGCAGCACCTACGTGCCCGGCGCATACTCGGCGGACGAGGACACGAGCGGCGACTACGTACCGGGCATGTACTCGGGTGGCTCGGACGCCAGCGACTCCTCCAGGACCGACGCCCCGACCTCCGCCGGCGCCGGCCCAGATTCAACCCCGACCCGGCGGCAGGACCCCACGCCGGTCTCGGCGACCCGACAGCACGAGCCCGCCACGCAGGCCCACACCCAGGCCCACACCAAGGCGGTGCCGGTGAGCGCCACGAAACACGCGGACGACGACGACCGCGACCGCACGCGGGAACACCGCCTGCCGCGCGGTGCGGCCACGGGATCCGCCGACGTCGACACCCGACCCCGCTCCGGCGTGCCGACCCTCGATGACCGGAAGCTGCTGCACCAGCGCGAGAAGGAACACTTCGGCGGCATGAAGTTCGGCGCCGGGTTCTTCGGCTGGCTCACGGCCACCGGCCTCTTCGTCCTACTCTCGGCACTGGTCGGGGGCATCGCGGCGCTCCTCGGTATCGGCGGCGACCTCTCGGCGACGAATCTCCAGAGCGGCTCGGCCGCTGCGCAGTCCACGGGTGTGACCGCCGCCGTCGTGCTGGGGGTCATCCTCCTCGTGGCCTACTTCGCGGGCGGATACGTGGCGGGCCGCATGGCCCGGTTCAGCGGCCTCAAGCAGGGTGTCGCCGTCTGGCTCTGGGCCGTGATCGTGGCCGTCGTGCTGGGGATCATCGGCCTGATCGTCGGCAACCAGAGCGCCGTGACGGATCGCTTCCAGGGTGTCGGCGTGCCGTCCGCGCAGGATCTCGCGGGCCCCGGACTGATCAGCCTGCTCGTCGTCGCCGCCATCGCGCTCCTGGGTGCGATCCTCGGCGGGCTCGCAGGCATGCGGTACCACCGGCGGATCGACCGCACCGACTTCGACGCCCTCGAGGACGCCGGGTAAATGTGCAGGACCACCCGGGTCCTACACAGTGATGCCCCGGACTCCGAGAGGAATCCGGGGCATTTCCGTGTGCGGCAAGCGCGGGGTGGATCAGGGCGAGGGCATGCCGCCGTTGACGTTGAGGGTCTCACCGAGCACGTAGCTGGATTCCGGCGAGGCCAGGAACACGTAGGCGGGCGCGAGCTCGGTGGGCTGACCGGCGCGGCCCAGTGGGGTGTCCTTGCCGAACTCCGGCAGGGCCTCGGCGGGCTGACCGCCGGAGGGCTGCAGCGGCGTCCAGATGGGTCCGGGCGCCACGGCGTTGACGCGGATGCCCTTCGGAGCGAGCTGCTGCGCCAGTCCCTTGGTGAAGTTGTTGATCGCGGCCTTCGTGCTGGCGTAGTCCACGAGCGTGGCAGAGGGCTGGTAGGCCTGGATCGACGTCGTGTTGATGATCGCCGAGCCGGGCTGGAGGTGCTTGAGCGCCTCCTTGGTCACCCGGAAGAACGAGTAGATGTTCGTCTTGTAGGTGTGGTCCAGCTGCTCGTCCGTGATGTCCTCGAGGGCTTCCACGGCGACCTGCTTGCCCGCGTTGTTCACGAGGATGTCGAGCCCGCCGAGCCCGTCCACCGCCTGCTGCACCAGCGAGACGCAGTACTCGGGGTCCTTGAGGTCACCCGGGATGCAGACCGCCGTGCGGCCCTCGGCCTCGATGAGCCCCTTGACCACCTGGGCGTCCTCTTCCTCCTCGGGGAGGTAGGAGAGGGCGACATCGGCACCCTCCCGCGCGTAGGCGATGGCGACGGCGGCACCGATGCCCGAATCGGATCCAGTGATCAGCGCCTTCCGGCCGACGAGCCTGCCCGTGCCGCGGTACGAGATCTCCCCGCGGTCCGCCTTCGGCTGCATGTCCGATTCCAGGCCCGGCTCGGGCACGTGCTCCGCCGGCGGCTCGATGCTCTCGAAACGGGTGACCGGGTTCTGGAAGGTGTACTGGTCGGTTGATCCTGCTGTGCTCTCGGAGGTCATGTCACTTCTCCCTGTGCGGTGTGCGTGTCCCGCGCCACGAGGGCGCTCCATGGGCTGTCGACTGGGCCGTGAAGCTAAGCCTGCTTATTACCCTAGGTGTGGAGCGGGTCGGGGACAACCGGAGACCTCGGCAGGACGGCGGTGGCGCTGAACCGGGTAGCGCGTTACGGGCGTTCCCGGCTCACCCAGCGTCCATCACCGGGAGCGAGCGAACGCAGCGTCAGAAGATGACCGAGAACAGGCCCGCACCCACACTGAGCACCAGGGCGATGATGACGAGCCAGACGACGGGGGTTTGGAGCTTGCGCATGCGGTCCATAGTGGAGCCAGTCTAGCCGCGGACGCACCGGCGGGCCGCTCCGGCATCCGGCCGCTGAAGGGCGACGGCCCGAGCGGCCGCCGCCCTCTTACTCATCGCCGCGCTGCCAGTTCGGCCGCGACCGGGGCGTCGGGCGCGTCGACCTTCGCCCCGCGAACAGGGCCCGTCCTGGCATGGGTGCCGAAGATGACGAAGCCCACGAAGGTCAGCCCGCCCACGAGGTTGCCGAGCACGGTCGGAAGCTCGTTCCACAGCAGATAGTCCCCGATGGTGAAGTCGCCGCCGAGCATGAGCCCGATCGGGAACAGGAACATGTTCACGATGGAGTGCTCGAATCCCATGTAGAAGAAGAGCATGATGGGCATCCACATGGCGATGACCTTGCCGGGCAGGCTGTCCGACATCATGGCTCCCACCACACCCGTGGACACCATCCAGTTGCAGAGGACACCTCGCACGAAGAGGGTCAGCATGCCGGCCGCACCGTACTCGGCGTAACCGACCGTACGGCCCTCACCGATGGTGCCGATCGCCTGGCCCACCTCACTCGGCGGGGTCGAGAACCCGTAGGTGAAGACGATGGCCATGAGCACCGCCGTCGTCAGCGCCCCGGCGAAGTTCCCCAGGAACACCAGCCCCCAGTTCCGGAGCATCGCCCCCAGCGTGACGCCGGGCCGCTTGTCGAGCCAGGCGAGCGGTACCAGCGTGAAGACACCTGTGAGGAGGTCGAAGCCGAGCAGGTACAGCATGCAGAACCCGACGGGGAAGAGGACCGCCCCCAAGAGGGGCTGACCGGTCTGCACGCTGATCGTGACGGCGAAGGCCGCCGCCAGAGCCAGGATGGCTCCGGCCATGAAGCTCCGGATCAGGGTGTCGCGGGTGGACATCAGGGCTTTGGCCTGCCCTGCGTCGATCATGCGGACGGCGAAGTCTTTCGGGGCTACGTAGGACATGGGGGTGCTCCGTCTCGGGCTCGGTCTACCACTGGTACTTCAGGAACTTGCCGTCGATGATGACGCGCACGCGGTCACCGTCGGGATCTGCGCGCCGCTCGAGCTCGACGTTGCAGTTGATCGCACTCATGATGCCGTCGCCGAACTCCTCGTGGATGGCCTCCTTGAGAGCCGGGCCGTACACCGCGAGGAGCTCGTAGAAGCGGTAGATGGTGGGATCGGCCTTCAGCGAGTCGCTTTCCAGGCGGTAGGGCTGGCGCTGGAGGGCCAGCACGGTGTCGTCGTCGAGCCCCAGGAGCGTGCCCACCTCCGCCGCGGGCCCGGCGGGCACAGGGTGGGAGCCGAGCAGCGCGGCGATGGTCCACAGGAGCGGGCGGTCGATGTGTTCGGCGACTGCCGCCCAGGTCGTGCCGGTGCGTTGCACCGCTCCGCGCACCGCGTGCGTCGCGGCGTCACGGGGGTCGTTCCACGTCATGATTCCTCCAGATGGGACGGGAGGCCGGGTGCCTCCTGACGGGATCCAGCCCACCAGCGGCGCGGGGCACACGACTAGGCCTTCCGCGCAGAGCACCCTGCAGAACACGCAGGCGGCCGGCAAATTAATGCTCGTGAAACACGCCGGCAACGCGGCGGGAAACACAACGCGGATACCGTGGACCCCACGACGGGAGGACCCATGACCGCGTTGACTCGTCCTGGTGGGATCCATGGCCCGAACGGCTCGTCCGTGGATGCCGCGCTGCTGGCGGAGATCATCTCCGCCGCCTCCGTCCCCCTCTGGGCCATCGGCCCCCAGGGGCGGGTGGTGCTGGCCAATACCGCAGCCATCTCCTTCCTCGGGTACCGCAGCGGCGTGGACGTGGTCGGCGGCCCGAGTCACGACCTGCTGCACAGGATCCGCCCGGACGGCTCGCACTACTCCTCCCACGACTGCCCGATCGTCCGCTCGCACGGTTCGACCGGCGTACCGACCGCCGCCTCCGAGTGGTTCCTCACCCGTCATGGGGATCTGCGACCCGTCTCCTGGTCCGCCCGGCCGATCGGGCGCTCCGGGATGACCCTGCTGCAGTTCCGCCCGGCGCCGCCCGCCGTCGGACGCGCGGGCGTCGTCACGCCGGTGCGTCGCCCGATCACGTCCTCCAACTCCGCGCACAGCCGCACCACCGTTCGGGAGAACGTCTCCACGATCATGCGGGCACGCTTCCGCGACCCCATGTTCTCCCTCGCGGAGTTGTCCGCCGAGACCCACCTGTCGATCCGCTCTTTGCAAGCCCTCTTCCAGGGCGTGGGCCGCCCGCCCGGAGCCGAGATCCGGCGGCTCCGCCTGGAGCATGCCTACTCCCTGCTGCAGGCCGGACACGGCGTCCGTTCCGCCTGCCACGAGAGCGGCCACCTGGACCCCGACTCCTTCAGCCGGGCGTTCCGACGCCATTTCGGGGTGCCTCCGAGCCGCGTCCAGCCGACGACGACGCCCGCGCACAGTGACGAGGAGGACCGGTGTCCGCTGCCATCCGCAGGAGCGTGACAGCGGTCCTTCAGCCGCCAGCCTCCCCTGGGTAAACTGGCCGCATGACCCGGGACGAGGCGGATCCTGCGCGTGCCGACCGCGCCGCGACGACCGGCGAGGCTCCCCGTGCGCGTGAGGCAGCGCCGTCGTCATCATCATCCGACGCGCCCGCCGGCGTCGATCTGTCCGTGCGCAGCGCGGAGGAGCGCCGCCGGACGTTCATGGGCATCCTCGTCAACACGGGCGTCGCGAACATCACCACCAGCTACCTGTGGTTCGCCCTGACCTTCTGGGCCTACCTGCAGACCCGCAGCGTGATCGCCACCGGCGTGATCGGTGGCGCTTACATGCTGCTGATCGCGCTCTCGAGCATCAGCTTCGGCACCTTCGTGGACCGCTACCGGAAGCTCTCGGTGATGCGCTTCGCGGGGGCGTTCACGCTGCTCATGTTCGTGCTGGCCGGCGCGCTCTTCCTCGTGATCCCGACGGACGCCATGCTGGACCTCCGCCAGCCCTGGTTCTGGCTCTTCACGGTGATCATCCTGTTCGGTGCGGTGGTCGAGAACATGCGCAACATCGCGCTCTCCACGACCGTCACCATCCTCATCGAGCCCGATCGTCGGGCGAACGCCAACGGGCTGGTCGGCATGGTGCAGGGCATCATGTTCATCATCACGTCGGTGCTCTCGGGGCTGTCCGTGGGCTTCCTGGGAATGGGCGGCACCATCGTCGTCGCCCTCGTCCTCACCGCCCTGGCGCTCGCCCACCTGCTCACGCTGCGCATGCCCGAAGAGGTGCACGCTGCGGCGTCGGACGCCCAGGGCGGTTTCGACCTCCGCGGCTCCTACCTCGCCGTCCTCGCCGTGCCGGGCCTGTTCGCCCTGGTCCTGTTCTCCACGTTCAACAATTTCGTGGGCGGCGTCTACATGGCGCTCATGGATCCCTACGGCCTGGAGATGTTCTCCGTGGAGATGTGGGGCGCGGTCTTCGCGTTCGGCGCCACCGGGTTCCTCGTGGGTGGCGCCCTGATCGGTAAGTTCGGGCTCGGCAGGAACCCGCTGCGCACCATGCTCCTCGCGGTGGTAGCCATGGGACTCATCGGGGCGCTGTTCACGGTGCGCGAGTGGGCGTGGCTGTACGTGCTCGGGATCTGGCTCTACCTCGTGCTCGTACCGTTCATCGAGGCCGCCGAGCAGACGGTCATCCAGCGCGTGGTGCCGCTGAACCGGCAGGGGCGGGTGTTCGGGTTCGCCATGGCGTTCGAGTCCGCCGCCGCCCCGCTCACGGCGTTCGTCGTCGCGCCCCTCGCGGAGTTCCTGATCATCCCGTACGCGCGCTCCGCGGAGGGCGCCGAGCGGCTGGCCCCGCTCCTGGGCGAGGGCACGTCGCGCGGGATCGCCCTCGTGTTCCTCGTTGCGGGCATCGTGATCATCGTCGCAGCGGTGCTCGCCTTCCTGACCCCCGTGTACAAGCGGATCTCGGCGTCCTACCTCGACGCGGCGGCAGCGGAGGAAGCACCCACCGAGGACGTCGACGGCGCGGTGCGGGTGGAGCAGGGCTCCACGCCCGACGGCGGCAGATAGGCGCCGGCGCACCTTCCGGGAGCTGGTGTCCGACACAACATCCACCCGGCTTGACCCTGTTCCTTGCACATGGTTTCAACTGGTCCCGTACCAGAAATAGAGCCGCTCCGCAGCTGACACCGACTCGCATCGAATGCGACGATCTGCAGCCCCGGGCGGCCCCGGAACCGAGGAGAACACAGTGGACAATCCGTATGAGGGAGTGCGCGAGTTCGTGCAGCAACTCCCCGAGATCGTGCAACCGATGGGCGTCGCCCTCGCCGGCACCATTCCGTACATCGAGGGCGAGGGAGCAGCAGGCATCGGCATCCTCCTCGGGATCAACCCGATCGTCGCGGCTCTCGCGGCGATGATCGGCAACTTCCTGAGCGTCCTCGCCGTCGTCACCATCAGCTCCCGCGTGCGGGAGAAGGTGGTCGCCGGGCGCGCGGATCGCGCTTCCGCGGACGGTGCCGTTCCCGCAACCACCCCGCGCCGGGCGAAGGGGCAGCGACGCCTGCAGGGCTGGCTCTCCCGCTTCGGCGTGCCGGGAGCGAGCCTGCTCGCCCCGCTGGCCCTGCCCACGCAGCTCACCGCGATGTTCTTCGCGGCGTCGGGCGTCCCGAAGCAGCGCGTGCTCGTGTGGCAGGCTGTTGCGATCGTGCTGTGGACCGTCGGCGTCGCCCTCCTGGCCACCGGAGCCGTGCGCCTGCTCGGGTGGTAGAACACCTCACAGGAGGAGGATGGCCGGGAGCGACGACGAGGAGGGGACGGAAGATGGGCTGGAGCACGCGCGAGCTCGCCGACCTGGCGGGCACCACGGTGAACACGGTGCGCCACTACCACCGGATCGGGCTTCTCGAGCTGCCGGACCGGTCCTCGAACGGCTACAAGCAGTACGAGGTGCGGCATCTGGTGCGCCTGCTCAAGATCCGACGCCTGCGGGACCTCGATGTGCCGCTCGACCGGATCAACGAGGTCACGGACGACGACGATTCCTCGACGGAGACGCTCAAGCTCATCGATGCCGAGCTCGCGGCGAGCATCGAGAGACTGCAACGGGCCAGGGTCGAGATCCGCGCGATCCTGGAGGGCTCCTCCGTCGCGGGAGTTCCCGCGGGGTTCGAGGACGTGGCCTCGCACCTCTCCGAGCCGGACCGCTCGCTGATGCTCATCTACGAGCAGCTGTACGACGACGCCGCCATGAAGGATCTGCGTGAACTCCTGACGGCCGATCCCGATGCGGCGAGCAAGGAGTTCGACGCCCTGTCCCCGGACGCCGAGGAGTCGGTGAGAGGCGACCTCGCGGTTCGTCTCGCCATCACGTTGGCCCGCACCATCGCCGACTACCCGTGGCTCCTCGACCCCGGGGAGCACCTGTCGAAGAGCCTTGCCGTGACGGAGCGGACGTTCCTCGAATCGGTCACCGCCCTGTACAACCCGGCGCAGCTGGACGTCCTCGCCCGTGCCGGCGAGATCGCGAAGAAGCTTCGGACACCCGACGAACCCTGAGGGTCGAGCGGCCAGGTCTCCGACGACGTCACCTCGCGGCGAGGTACCGGATCTTCACCAGCTCCGAACCGGGCAGGACGCTCGCGTCGATCAGACGTAGGCCCGCCCTGGAGCCGGAGTACAGCTTGCTCCCCTCTCCGAGGAGGGCAGCGCCGACCAGCACGATGAGTTCGTCGACGAGCCCGAGCTCGAGCAGAGGACTCCAGGTCGTCGCACTGCCGAACATCACCAGATCACCGGTGCCCTCCTGCTTCAGGCGTGTGAGTTCCGCCGGAGCTGCGGACCTCGGGATGATGCGCGTGGTTCGTGCCCACGGTGCGTCCGGATCCTCCGTCATGGAATCGCTGACGACCACCTTCGGCAGCGTCAGGACGAGGCGCGCGATGTCGTGCTCGCGCTCGTTCGCGGACGCATCCACTGCGACCGCGGACCAGAAGTCCCAGTTCTCCGTGAACCACGTACTGCCGTAGACGCAGGTGCCGGCGGTCCGCAGCAGTGCGAGGTTGTGGGTGTTGAAGGCGTCCTCGAAGGGCATCACACCAAGATCGCCATCGGGGCCCTGGAAGTAGCCATCCAGTGATGCGAGGACCGAAACCACGAGTCTGGTCATGCGGTGAGCGTACAACTCCCTCACCGCACCGTCAGAGCTCCGCCTTCCGTTCCCCGGTACGCTCACGGCATCGAATGTCAGTCCTGGGATGGGGGAAGCACCGTTGGGTATTGATGGAGTAGGAATCCTGATCGTCGTGGCCATCTGGGGTGTTCCCCTGTTCCTCGGCTCACTGCTGCTGTACTGGATCATCCGGCTCGGGGTGAAGCACGGCATGCGCTCCTCCTCCGCCGAGGCCGCCCATCGCGCGGTCCCCGCGGACGGCGTCGTGGGTGCGGAAGCAACCGGTCCGGATCCGGGATGACACGCGCAATCGAATCGTGGTCGTCGGCGATGACGGTGCATCAGGTCGTGCAACCCCGAGCCAGGGCGCAACGGTCACGCTCCCGGTCGGTAGAACCAGCACCGAAATTTCTCATGCGCACCGTCACCAGAATCATCTCCCTGCTGCTCGTCGCTCTCATGTTCACCTCCTGCCGTTCGAACGAGAGCGAGGAGGAGACGACCAGCCGATATGTGGACAACATCTCCTCCGCGATTCAGTACGACGCCTGGGAGGCACTGGTCCCCACCATCGAGGACGGCTCACTGGCGAACCTCCGCTGGGAGGTCATCAGTGCTGATAGCACCATGGCGGTGGACCTCACCCACCTAGGGTTCCGGTTCGACTCGAGCAGCGAAGGAATCCTCAAGTACAACTGGGAGGAAGAAGGGTTGAGGGAGCAGTATGACGGACCGAAGTGAGCAGCGATGAGTGAGGCGCTGGAGATTCTGATTGCAATGCTCGGCGTCGTGCTGTTCTGCACACTGCTCTGGTTGATCGGGCGGTATGAGTTCTCTGTGAGGCGGCCACGTCGGGACACTCCCAAGGTGAACGCCGTGGTGAGGCGCATCGAGCAGCACGGTGTGGACATTCGACCCGGCGAGAAGCTGAAGCCCTACGGAGAGGAGTGGAGCTTCCTCACATACGTAGCGGACCATCCGAAGGGGTATGACGTGGACCCGCAGCGTCTGCAGCAAGCCCTGGCGCAGTACGATCCCTGGGTGGAGGAGATCAAGAGGGACATCGGGAAGAGGTCATGGTGGATGAGCATCTGAGCCCTGCTCACCCCGACCGGACTGCCCCCACCACGAAGGATGCACAGGTAGGACTCGTGAGCCCGGTCGACACGAACCAGGACAGCAGCGCTTCCCGTCACGGCGGGGGCGCGGTCCGGCGGTCTCGCCTGCGTAGGCGGCTGATGAATTCCTTCTTCTTTCTGCTCCTGTGGACGCTGTTCTTCACAGCACTCGGCGGCTTCACCGAACCACCAGCGATCGGGGTCGTCATCATCGCGGCCATCATGGCCACTCTCGTGTTGATCCTGACCACATACATCGGCCGCAGGCCGAAGCTCGGGGACGTCGACGTCACTGGTCTCTGAGGCACCTCCCTGCCGCGGGCAGCCGTCGGCCTCAGGCGGACGCGGCGATTCGTGCGCGGGCGAGGCGCTTGAGCCCGTCGGCGGGCCGCACGAGCTCCGGCCAGCGCGGCTGCAGGTCGTCGCCGAGGGTGACCTTCCGGAGCCGCCGACCGAACATCGGCACCACCCATTCGTTCAGCCATGCGCTCTCCCGACGGAGGCCGGCAACCAGGCCGGCGTACCCCTGCCGTTCGGGCAGCTGCGGGACGAGGGAGTGGTCCACGCCGAGGATCCTCAGCACGTGGGCCGCGAGGTTGCGGTGCCCGGCGGGCGACATGTGGAGGCGGTCGGCGTCCCACAGCCCGGGGTCGGAGTACTCGTCGAAGCACCAGTAGTCCACCAGCACGGCGTCGTACTCGCGGGCGATCCGCCGCACGTGGTCGTTGTACAGCCAGTTGCGGCGCTTCATGGGCTCGAAGACAGGGCTGAGCGGGATGTCGAAGCCGGTGAAGAGCAGGGGCCGGGCACCTGATCGGGCGATGCGCTCCACCATGGACTCGTACTCCCGCATGAGCGCGGGCATGTCGGCGCGGAGCTCGAGGATGTCGTTCCCGCCCGCATACAGACTGACCAGTGTGGGTTTCAGGGCCAGTGCGCGGTCCACCTGTTCGTCCCGCACGTGGTGCAGCCGCTTGCTGCGGATCGCGAGATTGGCGTACTCCCACTCCGGGTCCTGACGTGCCAGCTGCTTCGCCACGCGATCGGCCCAGCCACGCACCCCGTTGGGGAACTTCGGGTTCCAGTCGCCGACACCCTCCGTGAACGAATCCCCGATTGCCACCCAACGCCCAGCCATCCGATCAACGCTAGCCCAGGGCCGCCAACAGCGGGCGACGACGGGGCGAACGTCGGGTGAATCGCGGCCGCGTGATCACCCGGGGGCCCGCATACGGCGTCGCCACCGACGCCGCCGGCGTCGGCTTCAGCGCAGGGGCGCGACCGGCCCTGTGCGTCGCACAGCTGACACCTCGCGTTGGGGAGGCGTTTGCGCTCCGGTTACGGGCCTCCTCTACCGTGGCGGCGGTAGTGACCGTTGGGTCACGTCACGCAGAGAGGCAGACATGACGAACGCAGATCAGTCCACGATCAGCAGGCGGACCGCGTTGGCCGCCGCCGCGACCCTGGGCGCCGTGGGGATGTCACTGGCAACCGGCCCCGGAGCCACCGCGGCCCCTGGACCGAAGGCTCCCAAGCCCACCCTCGCATTCCGCCCCGATGGACGGTTCAAGGTGGTCCAGTTCAACGACACCCAGGACGACGAGCAGACCGACCGCCGCACCATCGAGCTGATGGACAGGACGTTGGACGCCGAGCGCCCCGACTTCGTGGTGATCAACGGCGATGTCATCACCGGCGGCTGCGACACCGAGCTGCAGGTCAAGCAGGCGCTGAACCACGTGGTGCAGCCCATGGAGAGCCGTCAGATTCCGTGGGCAGTCACCTTCGGCAACCACGACGAGGACTCGGCGGGGCCGACGGGCATGACCGAGGCGAGGATGCTCCAGTTCCTGCAGACGTACACGTACAACGTCAATGCGAACTCCACCGACGGAGTGACCGGTACGTCGAACTCCCTGCTGCTGGTGCAGTCCTCGACGTCCAAGGACCCCGCCTTCGGTCTGTGGCTCCTCGATACCGGCCGGTACGCCCCGGACAGCATCAACGGCCAGAACTTCGAGGGCTATCCGGACTGGGACTGGGTGAGGATGGACCAGGTCGCCTGGTACCGCAACGTCTCCATCGCGACGGAGAAGAAGTACGGGCGGAAGATCCCGTCCCTCATGTGGGGTCACATCCCACTCCATGAACACCGCATCATGTGGTTCGCCAGCCTCGACTCCCGCACCGAGGCCGACCACCAGCGCGCCCTGAAGAAGCACGGCATCGTGGGTGAACGGAACGAGGACGAGTGCCCCGGCCCGTTCAACTCAGGTCTGTTCAGCGCCTTCCTGGAACGCGGGGACGTCCGCGGCTACTTCGTGGGCCATGATCACGTGAACACCTACGTGGGCAACTACTACGGCGTGGAACTCGGGTACGGGCCGGGATCCGGGTTCGGCGCCTACGGCCTTCCGGGCGCGGACCGCAACCGCCTGCGGGGCGCCCGGGTCTTCGAGCTCGATGAGAACCACCCCGGCGTCTACAAGCAGACCCGGCTGGTGTTCGCCAAGGACCTCAAGATCGACCTCACGGCCAACGACCAGCCGATCGTCCCCCGACCGCTGAACGCGGCGCAGGGCTGACACCTCCGGATAAGCCCCTCGAAAGAGCCGCCGACCCATCTCCTCCGTCTGTCCGCCCGGGACGGAGGAGATGCGGCGTGGGGCTGATGGGCAGTCACCTGCGCCGCCGTCAGCCCGTGATGGCAGTCTTCTCCAGGTGCGCCGCGAGGACGTCGCGGACGCCGGTCCAGGTCTGCTGTCCGTAGCGCTCGTTGTCCACGTGCCGCAACTCGGCCTCACCACTGAACATGCTGACGAAGTACTGCATGCCCTGCCACGCGGGGAACGTCGCCTCCTCGTCCCTCGACACACGCCGCCCGATGCGCGCCATGCCGGACAGGATCCCCGTGGTACCCGCCCACTGCGTGGTGAACGGGGTACCCGTCAGATCGCTCATGATGCGCGCGACGTCCCGGGCCGTGACGCGGTCGCCTGCGACCTCGACGACGCGGGGTGCGTCGTCGTCCAGTGCCACGTGCGCGACGGTACGGGCGACGTCGTCCTTCGTGGTGAAGTCCAGGACCTGGTCCGGTGAGGACCAGTAGAGCACCCTGTGCCGCGCGAAGAGGATCATCGGGGCCTGTCCGGTGAGCATGTCGGTGAAGGCGCCGTTCAGGACGGACGTTGCGCGGATGGGCGCGGCATCGAGGTCCGCCGCGAAGTCGCGGCGCAGCTCGAAGTTGCGGTTGCTGCCCGGGGTGACGCGCCGGTAGTCGGCGGAGTAGTCGGAGGGGATGAAGCGGGGCACCCCGGCCTCGACGGCCGCGGCGAGGAGCGCCCGCTGGGCGTCGAGGACAACCGTCCGCGCGCCGCTGACAGCGGAGACGACGACGTCGGTGCCGGTGAGTGCGGCGACGAGGCCGGCGTGATCTGTGTACGCGGCTTCTCGGATCTCCACGCGGTCCCGGTCCCCGTACTGGGCCTGCGCGGTCCCGCTCCCGGGACGGGTCAGGACGCGGACGAGCGCTTCGGGGTCGGCGGCCTGGAGTTCACGGACGATCCGGCGGCCGAGGTCGCCGGTGGCGCCTGCGACGAGGAGGGTGGTCATGACGGGGTGCTCTTCTCTGTGGGGGTGATGCCGCGGCCGGTACGACGACGCCGGGTCGAGGAGGGTTGCTCCGCCACCGGCTGCTCGGCGCCTGCGGGCGGCCCGATGCAGGATTCCGCGTCGCCGGCGACGAGCGCGACCCGCGCCATGAGCCGCCGAAGCTGCGCCTGCTCGTCCGCGGAGAGGTCACGCATGAGCACGCCCTCCACCTCGCGGAGGGCTGCGCGGGCGGAATCGAGGAGTGCGCGGCCAGGGGCGGTCGGGAGGACCTGACGAATCCGGCGATCCTGCGGATCCGGCCGGCGTTCCACGAGGCCTGCGCCTTCAAGGGCGTCGACGACGTAGGTCATCGCCGTCTTATCGATGCCGAGGCGCTGGGACAGGACCAGCTGCGACGTCGGCTCCTCGGTGGTGACGGCCACGAGCACCTGGTAACCGCGAGGGCCGCCGGGTACATCAGCCACCGCTCCCGTCGCCATCCGCGAGAAACCCTGCGACATCGCCTGGAGGGACCATCCGAGTTCGGTCCGGATGCCGCCGGCCTCCCAATCGATGCCGGAGGGATCCATGGAGTCCGGCGCAGGCGAGGAGGGCATGACGCAATGGTAGCGCGTCAAGACGATCTTAAACACAGACGATCTGTGCGTAAGATGACTTCACATCCACGGTCGGCTTCCCCGACCCCAGCCCGAAGGTCGCCATGCCCCACGCCAACCCCGCCACCTCCCCCGCGGAGCAGCCCACCGATGCCAGCGGCATTCACCCGTTCACCCTCCACGTCCCGGACGCCGATCTCGACGATCTCCGCCGTCGCGTCCTGGCCACGCGATGGCCCGACCGCGAGACCGTGACCGACACGTCGCAGGGGCCGCAGCTGGAGAAACTGCAGGCGCTCGCCCACCACTGGGCCACGGCCTACGACTGGCGCCGCACCGAGTCCCTGCTCAACGCGTGGAGCCAGTTCACCACCACGATCGACGGCCTCGACATCCACTTCGTGCACGTGCGGTCCTCCGTGCCCGGGGCGCGGGCGTTGCTGCTCACGCATGGCTGGCCGGGTTCCGTCCTCGAGTTCCGGCACGCCGTCGGGCCGCTGACCGATCCCGAGGCCCACGGAGGGGATGCGGCGGACGCCTTCGACGTCGTCATTCCCAGCCTTCCCGGGTTCGGGTTCTCCGGGAAGCCGACCGGGACGGGCTGGGACACGCAGCGGACCGCGAAGGCGTGGGCCGTGCTCATGGAGCGTCTCGGCTACGACCGCTGGTTCGCCCAGGGCGGCGACCTCGGCGCGTCCGTCACGGCCGAACTCGCGGCGCTGCAGCAGTCGGAGGAGATCGGGCTCGCCGGCATCCACCTCACCATGGCCCTCTTCATGCCCTCGGACGAGGAGATGCGCACCGCCTCCGCCGACGAGCAGGTGATGCTGCAAGAGGGCGGGTACTACTGGCAGACGCTCTCCGCCTACTCGCAGCAGATGTCCACCCGGCCCCAGACGATCGGCTACCCGCTCTCGGACTCGCCCATCGGTCTCGCAGCCTGGATCTACGCGATGTTCCAGGACGTCGGGGGCTCACACGACCGCCACGGGAATGCCGAGGCACTGTTCACCCTCGACGAGATGATCGACGACATCATGCTGTACTGGTTGCCCAACACGGCGGCGTCGGCCGCCCGCATGTACTGGGAGGCGGGCAGGAACGGCTGGGCCAACCCGGGAACGCTCGAGGAACCGCTCACGCTTCCCGTGGGGCTCAGCATCATGCCGGGCGAGTACGTCCGCCGCTCACGCCGCTGGGCCGAGCGACGCTACACGAACCTGGTGCTCTTCAGCGAGGTGGCCGACGGCGGGCACTTCGCGTTGCTCGAGCAGCCCGAACTCCTCGTCGACGACATCCGCGCGACGACCCGCGGGCTGCGGTAGGACGCCCCGGCCGGATCGGCGGGATCACCGACGCCGCGCAGAAGGGTCGCCAGGACGACTGGCTGATCACGATGCAGGCGGAGGCAGAGGCGGAACCCACGTTCCGCCGGTGGTGAAGCGAGGGTCTGAAGACAGGCTGCCGTGGGTGAAGGCCTGGCCCGAGACCACTGCGACACCTCCGCGCGAGCCCCTGGGCTGACGACGGATCGGTCTCGCCGGGGCCAGCCCAGTCACGGGCGCTAGGGTGGCTGCATGATCGCACTCGTGCACGCTCCGGCAGACCTCGTCGTCGGCACCAGCGACGGCGTCCGCGTCCGATTCGCCGGGGTGGAACTGGCGGACGCGCCGGGCTATGTCGGCGCCGCCGCCGGCACGTCGGGCATACATCTGCTCCTCAGTGGGGTGCGTGGGGATGAAACGCTGGCACGCGATGCGCGGTTCGAGCAGGAACGTGCTGACTGGGCGGACCGGCGTCGCCTCCCGGGATCGGACACGACGGAGAACCCACCGGTCATGCCTGCCATCGCCGTGTTCGACGGACTCAGCACGGTCGTCTCCGACGACGTCGGTACCGAGTACCACCGTGCAGGCGGCGTGGTGGCAGGAGACGGGACGCCATGGGATGCCCGTTGGATCTACACGCCGGCCCCACCGGTCACCGCCCGGACCCTACGCCTCGAGTTCAACGTGGACGGAACGCCGGCAGGGGTTTCCTGTGAGTTCGCCCTGTCCTCCGACTCCCATCGCTAGCAGCGCGATCATGGACGGCTTGGCACCACGACGGCTTGCTGGGACCGGCGCCGCCGTCGGCCTGCTGTCGCTCGTCCTGTACGTGGGCGCGGCGATCGCCTCCGCCATCGACTACAACCTGACCGAGGCGGCGGAGCTGCCGATCGACGGGCCGCCGTCGATCATCCTGCTCGCAGCCGCTCTCGGACAGGGACTCGTCCCTGTCGCGCTCACCCTGCTGGTCCTGGTGTTGGCCCTTCGGCGTCGTCACGGGGGAAGAAGGCGGCCCGACGACGAACCACGCCACTCGTGAGTCGTCGGGCGAAACTCGCCGATGCAGCCCGCCGTACGTGCCATCGCCGTCTGGGAGGGCGTCCCGGGCGCCGCCCGCGTTAGGCTCCGAGCATGCGCAAAGACGTCATCCCGGATCCCGCCAACAGCCGCGCGTTCTACAAGTTCCTGACCTCCGTGGTGGTGCCTCGGCCCATCGCCTGGGTGTCATCGACGTCCGCGGACGGCGTGGACAACCTCGCACCGCACTCCTTCTTCACCATCGCGTCCGTGAACCCGCCGATCGTCCAGTTCACCTCCGTGGGCCGCAAGGATTCCGTGCGCAACATCGAGGCGACGGGCGAGTTCGTCGTCGCCTTCACGCCCGAGCACCTCTTCGAGGCGGTCAACGCCACCGGAACCGACTTCCCGCCGGACGTCAGCGAGTTCGACGCCGTCGGCCTCACCCGCGAGCCCAGTCTCACCGTCACACCACCGCGCGTGCGCGAATCACCGGTGGCCCTCGAGTGCCGCCTCCACCTCATCCAGGAGATGGGCGACTGCACGCTCGTGTTCGGCGAGGTGCTGCACGCCGTTGTCTCCGAGGACGTGCTCGACGGCGACCTGCCGGCCATCGACGCGCTGGCTCCCCTCTCCCGCCTCGGGAAGAACGAGTGGGGGACGGCGGGCAGCATCCGCGAGATCACGCGCATCCCGGTGCAGCAGTGGCCCGGCCATTACGCAGATTCCCCCTCCTGACAAGGGATGACGCGCGTGTCCCGCCCCACAGGTGCTGCTCAGCGTCCTGACCTACAGTGAGGTCATCTGCGGGTTAGCACCCCATCCCCGGCTGGGAAGCCTTCTCGCTACCCCAGGGACAACCATGAGTGTCACCGCTGCCCCCCGCACCGTCCGCATCTCGCGGCCGAACGACGTCGTCGCCTCCTACTCCGTGCTGCTGAAGCAGGTGCGCAAGGAAGGCCTCCTCACCCGCCGACGCCGGTTCTACGTCTCGGTGTTCGCCCTCCTCACGCTCGCGATGGGCGCCGCATGGACGGGCTTCGCCCTCCTCGGTGACACCTGGTTCCAGCTGCTCATCGCCGCCGCGCTCGGCGTGGTCCTCACGCAGGTCGCCTTCCTCGCGCACGAGGCCTCGCACCGCCAGATCTTCACGACACGCGGCGCGAACGACTGGTCCGGACGCATCCTCGCCGCCGGCGTCGTGGGCATCAGCTACGCGTGGTGGATGGACAAGCACACCCGCCACCACAACGACCCGAACACCGTGGGCAAGGACCCGGACATCGAGGTGGACACCATCTCCTTCCTCGAGGAGGACGCCGCGAAGGCCAAGGGCTTCCACGCCTGGATCACCCGCCGCCAGGGCTACCTGTTCTTCCCGCTGCTCACCATGGAGGGAATCAACCTCCACGCCCGCTCCATCAGCACCCTCTTCGCCCGCCGCACCATCAAAGGCCGCTGGGTGGAACTCGCCCTCCTCGGCGCCCGCTTCGGCGCGTACCTCGGCATCCTGTTCTGGTTCCTGCCCGTCGGCATGGCGTTCGCGTTCCTCGGTGTGCAGCTCGCCGTGTTCGGCGTGTACATGGGCGCCAGCTTCGCCCCGAACCACAAGGGCATGCCCGTTGTACCCAAGGACAGTACGCTCGACTTCTTCCAGAAGCAGGTCCTCACCTCGCGCAACATCCGCGGTGGCTCCTTCGTGAACAACGCCTTCGGCGGACTGAACTTCCAGATCGAGCACCACCTCTTCCCCGACATGCCCCGCCCGCACCTGCGCCGCGCAGCCGTGATCGTGAAGGAGCACTGCGAGCGCCTGCGCGTGCCCTACACCGAGGTCGGCGTCGCGGCGTCCTACGGCGCCGTGGTCTCCTACCTGAACCGCGTGGGCCTCGCGGCGCGTGACCCGTTCGACTGCCCCATGGTCAACCGCTACCGCCGCACCTGAGCCTCGACCGTCGAGGACCCGGCGCTGTGACCTCTTAGAGTGCGGCCACCGGGTTCGCGAGGATGTGCCTGAGGACGGGCCGCGTGGCGCGGAGGCCGGCGTACACCAGGAGTATGCCAGCGACGAGGCACCCGAGGACGATCCCCACCGACAGCGGCGCGAAGATCAGTGCCATGCCCGCGAGCGGCAGGATCACGATCACCGCAGCCACCGCGCTGCCCACGGACACCAGGACGAGTGGGGCCATGACGGCCCTGATACGGGCGGCGTCCATGGTGGCCATCGGCATGCCGAGCCGGTCGAGGCTGACGTAGAGGGCCCGGCGGTCCAGCAGGAGTGAGGACTGGTTGATCCCCGCGGAGCAGGCCACCATCAGGAACGACGCCACGATGGTGATCAGCACTCCTGTGCGGACGTCGTCGGGCAGGAACCGCTCTGCGCCCTCCGCGGGCCCCGCCGCCTTCATGAGCGCCGCACCCGTGCCGCCGAACACCGCGACGAAGCAGGTCATGGCCACGCCGCTGACCTGGCTCCAGGCCGCCTTCGGTGAATCGAGGATCTGGCGTGCGGCCAGCAGCCGCTCCGTGGTCCTCGCCGAACGGACCTGACGCCGGGCCACCACTGAGATGAGCCATGGGCCGATGAGGTTGAGGACACCCAGGGCGCACGCGAAGCCGACGCCGAGGATCACCACGATCGTCGCGAGGTCGGCGACGCCACTCAGATTCCCCATGACCATCGCGACGACGGCGATGACCACCACGGCGACGACCGCGCGCAGCCAGTGCAGCCGCGGCGCCTGCTGGCGGGTCCGCACCCCGAGCGGGGAGATCACGATCTTCCGGAGCCCGAGCATCGCACTGAACGCGGCCAGGAGCACCACTCCCAGGGTCACCAGGGCGATCGGACCGGGGCCCATCCACAGGGCACTGCCGAGCGGCTCACCCCGGAACGGGATCATGCGCACGAAGGGCAGGAGCGCAAGATGCCCGATCACACCGGCGAGTGCACCGACGGCCGCCAGGAGCGCGGACTCGGCGACGGTCATCACCGCGACGGTCGACGACGGCGCGCCCAGGAGCCGCAGGGTGGCGAGCCGCTCGTCGCGGCGTCGGGCCGACAGCCGCGCCGCGGACCCGCCGAGGGTCAGGAGGGGCACCACGAGGAGCGCCGTCGCGATCGCGGCCAGCGCCTGGTAGAGCTGCGCCGTCTCGTCCTGCCACTGCAGGAAGGACAGCGCGCCTGCGACGACCGTGAGGAGCAGCGCCGTGACGAGCGCGAACGCCGTGACGGGCAGCGCCGCCGCGGAGGCTCCCCCGGCCGAGGGCCTCGCCAGGAGCCAGGCGAGACGCAGCGCGACGGTCACGGGAACGCGTGAGAACGGCACCCGGTCGTCCGTGACGGACAGCGTCGGGGCGCTCACGCGGCAACCTCCGCATTCCACGCATCGTCGACAATGAGCCCGTCGCGCAGCCGGACGGTGCGCCGGCAGCGGCGGGCCACGTCGTCGTCGTGCGTGACCACCACGAGGGTCTTCCCGGTTCCGACGGTCGAGTCGAGGAGGACGTCCATGACCTCGGCGGACGTGCTGGAATCGAGCGCGCCGGTGGGTTCGTCCGCGAAGATCACGCTCGCACCGGACACCTGGGCGCGCGCGATGGCCACCCTCTGCGCCTGGCCGCCGGAGAGCTGGCCGAGCCTCCGGCCCTCGAGGCCACCGAGACCGAGCGCGGCGAGCCACTGGGCCGCCGAGTGCTCGGCGCTCGCGCGGTCCACACCGAGCAGCATCAGGGACACCGCCACGTTCTCGAGCGCGGTGAGTTCCGGGATGAGCAGGCCCTGCTGGAACACGAAGCCGAAGGAGGCACGGCGGAGGGCGGACCGGTCCCGATCCGGCATGCGGGCGATGTCCGCGGAACCTCCGCCCAGCTGCAGGAACACCTGACCCGAGTCCGGGGTGATGATGCCCGCGAGGCAGTGGAGCAGGGTCGTCTTGCCGCCACCGGACGGACCCATGATCGCCAGGGACTCTCCTCCACGGACGTCGAGACTGAGCCCGGCGAGGGCGCGGGTGGTGTCGTAGGTCTTCGTGAGGCCGCGAGCGCTGAGCACCACCGGGCGGGCGGCGTCGGGCGGCAGCGGCTGCGGCTGCGGCTGCGGCCGGGCATGGTGGGTGGCTGGTGTGGATGTCATACCTCCATGCTTCCGACGCGTCGCCTCGAGCGCGTCGGGCGAGGGTGGGACCGTCCGCCGCCGGGGCTCATACCGCGGGGGGACGGCGCACTCATCCCGTGTGCGGGCGGTGGCAGGATGAGGAGCAGTGCAACGGACGACGACCGACGCGACGAACCGGGGGAACGGCAATGGCGGGGCTCGACGATCTCCAGGAGAAGAAGCGCGTGCGCTGGGCGCGGGCGGAGCGGTACGCGCACGGCGTTGCCGACAACGGCATGGGAGAGGCCTTACGGCTCTACTACACGCGGTACTTCCCGGCAGGGGCATTGCTGGTGGTCGGCCTCGTGCTTGGAATCGCGGCGCTCCTCCCCGGACCGATCGAGTGGGGCTTCGCCGTCCAACTCGTCATCTTCCTGATCGCGCTGGGCGGAGGCATCTGCGGCCTGCTGTACAACTCGAAACGCCTCGCGCCACGGGCGAACCTCGGACGAAACACGAATATGGGCGTGCTCTTCGCCCTCGAGAAGGACGAGCGCGCACTCGTGCTCAAGCACATCTCCGGTAGAGCGCCACTGAACCCTGATCACCTTCGGATCGCGCGCGGAGCTGCGGTGCAGCTCCGCAAAGGGTCGGCGACCCAGCTTCTCCTGCTGCCCTTCTGGCTGTATTCGCTCGCTTCCCTCCTCGATGATGTTCACTGGATCTCTGCGGTACTCGTGACCAGCTTCATCGCGATCTCGGTGTGGGCGGTCCTCGACTTCCGCCGCAAGGGACGCTTCCTCGCAAGGACGGATAGGATGGTCGAGCCGGAGCGCAAGTAGGGCGGCGACCTTGCCGATCCGGCCCCGGAATCGGCGGCGATGGCTACCGTGGAGGGATGTTCTTCCTCTTCGGTCTGTCCACGCGTGAGCATCTCCACTTCACACGCTCCGCCACCTGCCGGTACTGCGGCGTCTTCGCGCCGCAGCAGGCGATCGTCCGCAAGACGAAGCTCTCCGTGTTCTTCATCCCGCTCATCACCCTCAAGAAGACACGCCTGCAGGCTTGCACGAACTGCGGCGGGACCACCCGGCTCAGCGGCTCGGAACAGCGCGCCCTCGCCGGCTGAGCCCCACGCGGGTCAGCCGTCCGTCGGATCGACCGTCCCACGAACCAGGCTCACGGTGGAGTGCGTGGGGTCGCCGTCGTACGGCTCGTCCGAGACGTCCACGATCGGGAACTGGGCGAGATCGATGTCCGCCGGCACGGTGAAGGTGCCCTCGTCGCCGTCCATCACGCCCACGGTGTACATGCGGGTCAGGTCGGGGGCGATCAGCCAGACCTCGCGGTACCCCGCCGGCTGCTGCCCCTCGACAGAGACGTCGAGGACCCTCGCGCCGTCGCTATGCTGCGTGACCGTCACCGCGCCACCGCCCGAGTAGCCGGGGAGTGCTGCGAGGTCGGTGCGGGCGAGGACGGCGCCGTCGTCGCTCCTGAACGCCTCGAGACCCCACAGCGAGGCACCGCCCGCGATGATGCCGATCGCAGCCGCCGCTGCGAGCCAGCGGCCCGAGAAGCGCCGGCCCCCACGTCGTGATTGCGCCGCGCGGAGGGGAATCACCGTCGCACCATCGCGCACCCCCGGGGCGCCCTGGCCGTCGGCCGTGCTCGACGGATCGGTGAGACCGAGTTCCCGGGAGATGGCCTCCCAGACGGCGGGGCCGGGCTGCTCGAGGGGCCCTTGGCCGCCGTCGCGCGATGAGCACGACGTCGCGCAGGTCCTCGACCTCCACCGAGCACTGGATGCAGGAGGAGAGATGCTCTGCCGATCGCGGGTCCACGGTCTCGCCGATCGCGGCGAGGGCGGCCGTCTTCGGGTCAAGATGCCGCATTCCACTCCCCCAATCGCGTGCGTAGCTGGACCAGACTCCTGCGAATGTGGCTCTTGACCGTTCCCAGCGGGAGGGCGAGACGTTCGGCGATCTGTTGATGTGTGAAGTCTTCGTAGAAGGCGAGCCTGAGGATCGATCCCTGGGGCTCCCCGAGGAGATCCAGCTCGGCGCGCATCACCACACGGTCCGCGATGGAGTCCACGGTGGAGCTCCGTTCGATCCGCGTATCGGGCAGGGCCACTGCGCGGGCCACGAGCTGCTGCTGCCGTGACCGCGCCGCGAGGACATCGACCACCGCGTTGCGGCTGATCCCGAGGATCCAGGCCGGCGCCGAACCCGCTGCCGGGTTGTAGCTCCCGCGGAAACGCCAGGCCCTGACGAACACGTCCTGGGTGACGTCCGCTGCGGCAGCGCGGTCGTCGAGCGAGCGGAGCGCGATGGAGAACACCAGCGGCGAGACACGCCCGTACGCCTCGGCCAGGGTGGTCTCGTCACCCGTTGCGAAGCTGCGATCGAGCTCCTCGGTCCACGCGGAACCGGAAGAATCCACCCAGCCCTCCTTGCGCGCGGCTTCCCGGAGCCGCGCCGCGGAGACACCGTTCATCCCGGTTTTCTCATCCGGCACGGTTCAGAGTGGCAGGGCTGTGAGGACCACATCATCTTCATAGTCGCCCTCCTCCGGCAGCCAGTCCCCGCCGCAGGTGATGACCTTCAGCTCGTGAGCGCCGTCGCGGTCGAAGATCTCGGAGCCGTTCAGCGTGGCCTTCGGGACGTTGCTCACGTCCGTGACGCGGTTGCTCAACGAACGCCCGCCCTCGAGACCGACCGTCACGATGCTCCCGGCATCCACGTCCTTGAGCTGCGCGAACGGCATGACCTCCGTGAGGCTGTCCACGTGCGCGGCGATCACGGCGTTCCCGGCGTCGGCTCCGGGTGCCGGCCCGAAGCGGTACCACCCGGCCTCGTAGAAGCTGTCCGGGATCTCCATGGCGTCGTTCTCCTCGATCCCGACCTCCACTACGGCGACGTCGATGTCGGTGCCCTCGACGGAAAGGGAGACGGGCCGCGGATCGGGCGGCTGGAGTGCCGCATCCGCCGGTCTGACGAGAGGGGCGGCCTGCGGAGTCACCGGGGCGGTCAGCGGATCCGTGACGGAGTTCCTCACCGGAGGCGCGGAGACCCCGGGCTGCGCCTGTACCGACACCTCGGCGGTGGGCGCCGGATCCCCGGCACCGTTCCCGCCCTGGGCGCATCCCGTCAGGAGCAGGGCGGCGAGGACGACGACGGCGGAGCGGTCTCCCGCGGCCGCGACGGCGGCGGAGACCGTGCCGGCAGCCGTGGTGAGGGAGGCCTCATTGGGGTCGCTCAAGGTCTGGACGATCAGCGAGCCGCCCGCGAGAACGTCGACGGCGGGAGCCGCTGCGGTGTGGCGCACCGTGACCCGTGCCTCGCCTGCAGGGACGGCCGAGATGTCATTGGTGTAGAAGTTGGCGGTGGGGGCGCCCTCGGCGTCGAGGTTCGCCGTCGCGGTGTAGTTGCCACCGGCCGCCAGGGTGACGTCCACCGGCCCGATGAGCGGGGCGCTCGCGTCCGCGGCGTCGGCCGCCGTCACCGCGAGCTGGTAGTCGCCGGCCGGCGGTTCGAGCGGACCGGCGAGGGTTCCGGGGGTGAAGTCGTCGAGGGTGAGGGCCCCATTGACGTACACGTCCACGGTGAGATCAGGCACGGCGTGCAACACGGACAACGCGGCGGGTGCGGGTGCTTCGGCTGCACTCGCCGGGGCGGCGAGGGACGCGGCTCCGACGACGGCGACTGCTCCGGCGGCATACAGGCTTCTGTGCGTGGCTACTCCTTGGCGGGGCCCCGGTGGGGGCTCGACTGGCTGGCACCCTGTACTACCGGCGTCGGCCCCGCTTCGGATGCACGGAAGCCGCACTTTTTTCCCCGGGGTCTCCCCCGGCGCCCGATCAGGCGTTCCAGAGGCCGTACGAATCGGCCAGTGAGGAGATCTTCTGTGCTCGTGCGAGGCGCGGCAGGTACGAGCCGTCGCCGACGACCGCCCCGGCCGCGTGCTCCCGCAGCAACTCCGCGGCCCAGTTGATCTCGGACTCGCTCGGGGACAGGCCCTGGTTGATGGTGTCCGTGGCGTCCGGCAGGAGGCACAGCTTGCCGGTCATCCCCATGGACGCCGTGACCTTGCAGGCTTCGAGAAGGTCGTTGCCGAGGGCTCCGACGGTCGGCCCGTCGATCGGGCCGGGCAGCTGCCCCACGCGGGACGCCACCACGAGCTTGGAGCGCGCATAGGCGAGCGCCATCGGATCGTCCGACGCCCCGGTGTCGCGGCGGAAATCACCGACGCCGAACGCGAGGCGGAACGTGCCCGGGGCGCTGGCGATCGCCGTCGCGTTCTCGATGCCGAGGGCGGATTCGATCAGGGCGAGCACCGGCGTGCCCGCCTGCAGCCGCATGGCCGTGTGGGTCACCTGCTCCGGCTTCTCGGTCATGGCGAGCATGACACCGCGCAGACCGGGCGTTCCCGAGAGAGCCGCGAGGTCGTCGGCCCAGTACTCCGTCTCGATGCCGTTCACACGCACCCACGCGGTCATGCCCGTGGACAGGGCTTCGACCACGCGCTCGCGCGCTTCCAGCTTGTTCGCCGCCGGTACGGCGTCCTCCATGTCGAAGACCACGGAATCGGCCTCGGACGTCAGGGCCGGGATGAACGTGTGCTCGGAAGCAGCGGAGGCCAGCAGCCAGGATCGGGAGAGCTTGGCGGGAAGCGCGGCAGCGCGGCTGTTTCTGAGGGAGGTGGCCATACTCCAAACAGTACTGAGCGCGCGCCGTCAATAGCCACCGAGGCGGCCTGCCGAGCCGCGAACACTACGACCAAAAGACCTTGACCGTGTGCGGACCCGGGCCTAGCATTCGTATACGATCCGTCCCGCGGTCCGCCGTCCGCGGCACCGCACCCCGAAAGACAATGAGGTTTTTCATGGCCATGGCACCAGACCGTCAGGCGTCCGAGACGAACTCGCGAGCCCCTGAGCGTATGAGCGCCGCCGACCGGAAGGTGCTCGCAGGCACCATGGTCGGCACAACCATCGAGTGGTACGACTTCTTCATCTTCGCCCAGGCTGCGGGCATCGTCTTCGCGACCCTCTACTTCGGACCCCTCGAGGAGGAGAGCACCGGGCTGGCGCAGCTCGTGGCCTGGGCCACGATCGGCATCAGCTTCTTCTTCCGGCCGCTCGGCGCCGTGGTCGCCGGCAGGCTGGGTGACAAGATCGGCCGGAAGGCCATGCTCGTCTTCACCCTCGTGCTGATGGGCTCCGCAACCGCTCTGATCGGTCTCCTGCCCACCTACGCGCAGATTGGCATCTGGGCGCCCGTCCTCCTGATGCTGCTGCGCATCCTGCAGGGGTTCTCCGCCGGTGGCGAGTGGGGCGGGGCAGCCCTCATGGCCGTCGAGCACGCACCCGTGAACAAGCGCGGGTTCTGGGGCGCCTACCCCCAGATCGGCGTTCCCGTCGGGATGATCCTGGCGACCCTCGTGCTGTACCTGCTCCGGACCTCCCTGTCCCCCGAGGCCTTCCTGGCCTGGGGCTGGCGCATCCCGTTCCTGCTGTCGGTCGTGCTGATCGTCGTGGGGTACTTCATCCGGTCCGCCGTCGCGGAGAGCCCCGTCTTCAAGCGCATGATCGAGCGGAGGCGCGAGACGGCGACGCCCCTGCGCAGCCTGCTGAGGACGAACAAGAAGCAGGTGGTCCTCGCCGCCGTGATCTTCATCGGCAACAACGCGGCCGGCTACCTCGTCATCGCCTTCCTCTCCTCCTACGCGCAGCGCACCCTCGGCATGCCCGCGGCACCCGTGCTGCTCGCCACGCTGCTGGCCGCGTTCGGCTGGCTCATCTTCACCCTGTACGGGGGCATCCTCTCCGACCGCATCGGCCGCGTCCGCACCTTCCAGATCGGCTACGGGCTCATCTTCCTGTGGATGATCCCGCTGTTCCTGCTGATCGACACCCGCAACATCTGGGCCTACGGCATCGCCATCTTCGTGCTGACCATCGGGCTCGGGTTGTCCTACGGCCCCATGTCCGCCATGTACGCGGAGATGTTCCCCGCCAACGTCCGCTACTCCGGGATCGGGATCGGCTATGCGCTCGGCGCGATCCTCGGTGGCGCCTTCGCTCCCCTCATCGCGGAGGCCCTGCTGCGGGAGACCCAGCAGTCCATCTCCATCAGCTTCTACATCATGGTGCTCTGCGTCATCTCCTTCATCGGCGTGACGCTGGTCAAGGAGACCAAGGGTGCCCCGCTGGAGGCGGACGACCACGTCGAGGCCACCAGCCGCTGACGCAAGCAGGCGTTGGCGCCGCTCGTCAGCGCCGACGCCGGCGGACCCGCCGCCGCTGGCGGTCGTCGTCGGGCCCCTCCTCCACACCGGGTGAGGGGCCTGACCGATTCCCGGGAGCGGAACGTCCCACCTCAAGACGGCGCTGCGTGGGCATATGCGGACATGCCCGCACTGCACGCAGGCACCGTGGGATGGTCCGCTCGGGCGGGTATGCCCGACGGCGGCCTGGCGGCAGGGTGCAAACGTCGGGCAGGCGGCTTCCTCCCAGGTGATGGACCCGACCAGTGGGAGGAAGTCCGTATTCCCTCGTCACGCGCCGATGGAATGGGAGGAAGTGGCCCCCCTTCTGAAGAAGCGGCCCGCCCTGGCCGTCGGCCGACCCACCACCTGCCCCGCACCCGCGGCCACCCCGGCAGGACGACGGCGACGACGGCAACATCGGCCGCGCGGGAGCCGCTAGAGTGTCGACGTCGGGCGCTCGAGGCGCCGTGCCTGCAAAAGAGGCAATAAGGGCCAGGGGCCCGAGGCACATACGGAACCCACCCACTGTCGTCGTCCGGGTGACCGTGTGCAGCGATGCCCGCGCCCGGAGGACGTCCGCTCCATGAGGACCTCCATGCCGACCACCCGCACCACTCCCACAGCGTCCACCGTCTCCGCGCGCATCGCCACCGCCCTCGAAGCCGTCGCCACCGAGGTGTTCGGTGTGATGGGCAACGGCAACGCCCATTTCCTCGACGCCGTCATGGGCTCGCCCGTCCTGCACTTCACGGCCGTCCGCCACGAGGCCGGCGCGGTCGCCGCAGCCGACGCGTATCACCGCGCGAGCGGCCGCATCGCAGTCGCGACCACCACGTACGGCGCCGGTTTCACCAACGCCCTGACGCCGCTCGCCGAGGCCGTGCAGGCGGAGATCCCGCTGGTGCTCGTGGTCGGCGACGCCCCCACCACCGGCGTGCGTCCCTGGGACGTGGACCAGGCGGGCATCGCCAAGGGCCTCGGCGCCACCACGTTCACGGTCGACGCCGAACGGCCCACCGCGGTCACGCTCGCCGCCGTCGCGCACGCCCTGCTGCACCGCGAACCCGTGGTGCTGGCCATACCCTACGACCTCGCGGGCGCCGATGCCGCCGTCGACGAGGCGATGGGGCCCCGGGCCGTCCCCGCCCGGGTGGAGCCCGCCCTCACCGACATCGCGCAGATCGCGGCCCTCCTCGCCCAGGCCGAGCGTCCGCTGGTCCTCGCGGGCAGGGGCGCGTGGATCAGCGGCGCCCGGGATGTCGCCGCCCAGCTCGCCGACCGCCTCGGCGCACTCACCGCCACCTCCGGCCTCGGCGCGGGCTTCTTCGCGGAGCACGGCGGCGCCCTCGGGATCGCCGGCGGCTGGGCCTCGGAGCGGACAGCCGAGCTGATCGAGCAGGCCGACGCAGTGCTGGTCCTCGGTGCCGCGCTCAACCAGTTCACCACCCGCTTCGGTCACTGCTTCTCCGCGGACGCGGAGGTCGTCCAGGTCGGCGTCGCGCCCGGCCCGACATCGCCCCTGGTCACCCGGTACGTCCGCAGCGACGCGCGGCTCGCCGCGGAGGCCCTCCTCGCCGTCGTGCCCCACCGCGCCGCGAACCGCTGGCGCGACGCCGTCGACACCCGCGGCGCACACGACGCACGGCCCGACGGCGACGCCACCGCGCCCGACGGTCGCCTCGACCCGCGGAGCCTCTGCCGCGCGCTCGACCGCATGCTCCCCGCGGACCGGGCGATCGTCCAGGACGGCGGCCACTTCATCGGCTGGGCTCCCGCCTATCTCCGCGTGTCCGCGCCGAACCGCCTGATCATGGTGGGGACGGCGTACCAGACGATCGGCCTCGGATTCCCAAGTGCGGTCGGGGCGGCCCGCGCACTGCCGGACTCCACGCTGGTGCTCTGCACGGGCGACGGCGGCGGGCTCATGGCGCTCTCGGACCTCGACAGCGTGATCAGGACCGCCCGCCGCGCCGTGATCGTGGTGTTCAACGACGCCGCGTACGGCGCCGAGATCCACCAGTACGCGGTCCGCGGCATCGACTCCGGGCCCATGATGATCGACGAGGTGAACTTCGCGGGCCTCGCATCCGCGCTCGGCGCGCACTCCGCCGTGATCGCCGGTCTGGATGATCTCGCCGGCGTCGAGGAGTGGCTCGGGTCCGACGACGACGGCGTGCTCCTGCTCGACTGCCGCATCTCCCAGCAGATCGTGGCTCCCTACATGCAGGAGATCGTCGCGGTCGCGACGGGCGCTCGGACGTAGCGGCTGCTGGGGCCGGAGGTAGCGGCCCGCGTCAAGCGCTTCCGGCGTCTCCTCTCGAGCGGTCCCCGGGCGACGACGGTGTGGCCGCAGCGGACTAGGGTCGAAGCAGGAACCACCCGGGCCGCGCGCACCGACACCGTCGGATCCCGCGGCTGGCCAGGGTGCCGAGACCATCCTCCGAGGAGCCACCGTGACCGCCACGACGAACCCGACCGCAGCCGTACCCCCGGGGGCGGCCGACGACCGTTCCGTGCTCGTGGCCGGCGCGGGGGGTGTCATCGGGAGGCACGTCGCCGACGAGTACACCCGCCTCGGCGTGCCCGTCCGAGGGCTCAGCCGCCGGCCCGTCGACGGAGCGCGCTGGGAGCACCTCGCCGTCGACCTCCTGGATACGGAGGCGACCGAGCGGGGACTCGAGGCCGCGAGCGACACCACGCATCTCGTGTTCGGCGCGTACATCGAGCGGCCCACCACGGCGGAGCAGATCGAGGTGAACTCCGCGCTGCTGACCAATGCTCTGCAGGGCCTGGAGGCCGCCGGCGCACCGCTGCGCCACGTCACGCTGTACCAAGGCGGCAAGGCCTACGGCGCGCACCTCGGCTACTTCAACACGCCCGCCAAGGAACGCGACCCGCGCCTCGTGCAGCCGAACTTCTACTACGACCAGGAGGACATCCTCCGGGCAGCCGCGGCGAAGCACGGCTTCGACGCCACGATGCTGCGTCCGGAGGGCGTGGTGGGGTACGCGACCGGCAACCCGATGAACATCCTCATGGTCATTGCCGTGTACGCGAGCATCTGCCGCGAACTCGGTCAGCCCCTGCGCTTCCCCGGTACGCACGCCGCCTACGACGCCCTGTACCAGGTGACGGACGCCTCCCTCCTGGCGAGGGCCACGGTCTGGGCCGGCGCCGAACCCAGGGCGGCCGGCGAGGTCTACAACATCACCAACGGCGACCAGATCCGCTGGCGACACCTCTGGCCCGTGTTCGCGCGCCACTTCGGCATGGACTACGCCGAGCCTCAGCCGGTGGACCTCGCCGAGGCCATGCCGCACCACGAGCGGCTCTGGGCGGGCATGGTGGAGGAGCACGGGCTGGTCCCGACGCCGTTCGCCGACCTCGCCGGGTGGTCATTCGGCGACTTCCTCTTCCGCTCGGACTTCGACAACGTCACCTCGACCATCAAGGCGCGCCAGCACGGCTTCGGCGACTGCCTCGACACGGAGGACCGCTTCCTCGACCTGTTCGACACGCTCGCTGCCGACCGTGTCATCCCGCCGCTGACCTGACGCGTCGCGGGTGTGCGACAACGCCGGGGCGACGCCGAACAGGTGAGCGCACTACCTCGAATCGGTGGAAGGCGCCGCCGGTATGACCGCACCGGAGTGGGCCGGGAGGGGTTCGGCCGGGACAGCGCGGCCGGGGTCGGCACCCTGCCCTGGCTCTGCGGCCGGTCCGGCCGGACCGGGCTGCACCGGCATCGGCATCGGCTGTGCGTTCTGCATCTCCTCCTGGGTCAGCGGTTCACCCTCGGATCCGGAGCACGCTGTCGCTGCGACGACTCCCCCTTCGTGCGTGATCAGCGGGGGCTGCGCGGCCGAGGTGCAGGGTGAAGGGGCGTCGGGAGCGTGGTCCGGGAGGGGCACCGCGGAGGGATCCGGGCCCACAGGTTCTGCACCGATGACGGGAGGGCCCTCCGGGATCGTCTGCGTCTGCGCGACCCTCGTGACCGTCACCTCGTTCGTCGGGAGAGCCGCGCGGAGGCACTGGGCTATGCGTTCGGCGTCGGTCCCGCTCGCATCGGCCACGAGAGCGAGCCCCATGCTCGACGACGGGTAGGACGCAGATTGCCAGGCCTCAGCGACCGACGGATCCTCGATGCACTGCGCCGGATCGCCATCCTGAACGCCACCGACGCCGATCTGCCACCTCCCGGGAGTGCTCCCGGCGGTCTCGCCGACCACAGGCTGGCGTTCCGCGGGCCCCTGCCCGCAGGCCGAGACCACCAGTACAGCGCCCAGCGCGCACACCATGACGAGCTTCCTCATGGGACCCCCCTCCCTCGAGCCGCGTCCGGTCGGTGCGGTGTACCGCGATGCTAGCCCTCGGGCCCGCTCCTGGCGAGGGACGGGCGGCGGGGCGCGGGCGGGACGGGCGGCGGGCAGGCGGTGGGACGGCGAACGAGGGACGGGCGAACAAAGCCGCGCGGGCACGGCTCCTGTGCACGTGGATCAGCGCGACGGCGTCGTCGCGTCAGTAGGTCGCGTACCGGACCACCTTCGCCGGAGATCCCACGACGACCGCATCGTCGGGAACATCCCGGGTCACCACGGACGCCGTCGCGACCACGGCGTTCCGCCCGACCGTCACCCCGGGCAGGATCGTGGCGTTCGCGCCGATCCAGACGTTCGGACCGAGCACGATCGGCGCCGGGATGAGATCCGTACGGCGGCTCGGGGCGAGGTCGTGGTTGAGGGTCGCGAGGACCGCGTTGTGTCCGATGAGGCAGTCGTCCCCGATCGTGATGCCGCCCTGGTCCTGGAACATGCACCCTGCGTTGATGAACACCCGGCGCCCGATCGTGATGTTCCTGCCGAAATCGGTGTGGAACGGCGGGAAGACGGTCACGGACTCGTCCACCGGCGCACCGATCAGCCGGGACAGGAGCCGACGCACCTCGGCCGGCTCCCTCCACCCGCTGTTCAACTCGCCGGTGATGCGCAGGGCTTCCTGACTGGTCTCGTGCATGACCGCGTGCAGCGGAGAGCCTCCCGGGATGGTCCTGCCGGCCCTCAACTCGTCCAGCAGATCCTCGAGGGTCATGGCGATCCTCTCCTGCGGAACGTTGGCGGTATCGGTCAACCCTGACAGGGTGGGGCGATGACCAGCAACAGCGACACCCAGCGAGCATGGGAGACGGCGTCCCAGAAGCACGTCCGGGAGTACGACGAGCTGCTCGCCGAAGCCCGCACGGCCCGGCTCCTGCCCGTCGAGGAGACCCTGCTGCGCGAGCTCGTACCGGGCGCCGACGTCGTCCACCCGATGAGCGGCCACGGCATCGACGACCTCGCGCTGGTTCGCCTCGGAGCGCGCAGCGTCACGGGCGTCGACTACAGCCCGACGGCGGCTTCGGCCGCCCAGCGCCGCGCCGACGAGCTCGGTGCCCCCTGCCGCTACGTCACCGCGACGCTGCCGGACAGCGGTCTGGCTGATAGCTCCGCGGACCTCGTGTACACGGGCAAAGGGGCGCTGATCTGGCCCGAGGACCTCGGGGCGTTCCTCGTGGAGATGCACCGGATCCTGCGATCAGGCGGCCACGTGTTCGTCTACGAGGCGCACCCCCTGACGCCGCTGTGGACCTGGGACGAGGGGCAGGCAGAACTCCGCCCCCACCGCGGGTACTTCGAGCGCAGCCACGTCAACAACTCCTTCCCCGCGCGTGGCGCCGTGGAACACCAGCGCACACTCGCCGAGGTGGTGATGGCCTTTCTCGGCGCGGGTTTCGAGCTCCTTCACCTCACGGAGCACCCGGACCCGTTCTGGAAGCCGGCCGGCACTCACGCGGCGGCGTGGAGCGGGCAGCTTCCCAACTCCTACAGCCTGCTGGCCCGGCGCCGGAGCTGAGCGGCCGGTGGCGGAGCCCCGCGTGTCAACGGAGCGCTTCGCCTGCCCGTTGCCATGCAGCGATTCCACCCTTGAGCGAATACGCCTCGTACCCGTTCTTCGCCAAGTGACGAGCGGCCGTCGCCGACCGCATACCCGACTGGCAGACGGCGATCACCTGACGATCCTTGCGAACGCCCGGACTCCCAGCCTGCAGCCGGTCGAGAGGCAGGTGCTTCGACGAGGGGATGCGGCCGGTACGCCACTCGGCGGCACTGCGTACATCGAGTACCACGGCGCCCTCGGCGATCATGCTCTTCGCCTCGGCGACGTCGATGATCGTGAACGGCCGGCGGAAGGTGGAGGTGATCCGCTCGATCATGCCCATGCTGTTCCTGCTTCCTGGTGACGGGATCCTCTGCCGCGCCTAGGCCTCCCTTGCGAGCGAGAGCCCCGCAGGTTGTCGTGGCAGGAGGGACCGCGTTGCCGAGCAACGCAGACCTTCACCTTATACCCCCCGGGGTATAAGGTGAAGGTCAAAAGCTATCTGGAGGACGTACATGCAACTCGATACCGCGGACGTGACGCCCATTCTCAACCGCCTCAAGCGGGCCCAGGGTCAACTCGGCGCAGTGGTCCGCATGCTCGAGGACAGCCGCGACTGCAAGGACGTGGTCACGCAGCTCGCTGCTGTCTCAAAGGCACTCGACCGAGCCGGCTTCGCGATGATCGCCAGTGGACTCGAGCAGTGCCTGCGCGATCCTGACGGCTTCCTCGACAAGAAGGACCTCGAGCGACTGTTCCTGTCACTCGCCTAGCCGGCGCGTGCGACTCGCGCCGTCCCATCGGCTGCGCAAACCTGATCATGCCCCCGCTAGACGCCGACTCCACCACCTCCGTCCGAGGTGCCGGATCAGCCATCCATGAACACCCCAGATGTCCCTCGAAGGAGTACGAGCATGGCCTACGTTCACTCGATCACCGTTCCCCTGACCCACACTCAGGCCGTCCTACGCGTCCGTGACGCACTCGCCGAGCAGGGCTTCGGCATCCTGACCGAGATCGATGTGAGAGCGACATTCACAGAGAAGCTGGGCTCCGACGCCGGCGATGCTGTCGGCGATTACGTGATTTTGGGCGCCTGCAACCCTTACCTCGCCAGCAAGGCCCTCGCTGCGGATCCGACGCTCGGCGCACTGCTGCCGTGCAACGTGGTGGTTCGCACCGAGGGAGGCGACACCACCATCGAGGCCGTTGACCCGCTGACCCTCCTGCAGGTCAGCTCCCACGCCGGCATACGGGCGATCGCGACTGACGCCGACGAACGGCTGCGAGCATCGCTCCAGACCGTGCAGGCCTCTGCGTAGACCGCCGCGGGACACCTCCGCAGCCCCACACACGTGCTCGCCGCGTCACCCCTCGCGCCGCCGGAGCTGAGTCAGGAGCGCGGCCGGAGGTCGTAGATGCGCTTCAGCTTCCCGCTGGAGCGCACGAGTGAGCCCTGCTCGACCACCGCGACCTGGCACGTGGTCCCGATGTGCGTCTTGATGCGGTGCCGCAGTTCCTCGGCTGCCGCCGTCGCCTCGACGGCCGTGACGCCGTCCCGCGGCTCCACGCGGATGGTCAGCTGGTCCATGCGCTGGCCCTCCGGCCGGGTCAGCTCCAGCTGGAAGTGTGGGCTCAACGCCGGGATCGCCAGCGCCAGTTCCTCGACCTGCGTGGGGAACAGGTTCACCCCGCGGACGATCACCATGTCGTCGCTCCGCCCGGTGATCCGCTCCATCCTGCGCATGCCCGGCCGCGCCGTGCCGGGCAGCAGCCGCGTGAGGTCGTGCGTCCGGTAGCGGATGATCGGCAGGGCCTCCTTGGTGAGGGACGTGAACACCAGCTCCCCCGCGGCACCGTCGGCGAGTACCTGCTCGGTGAAGGGGTCGATGATCTCGGGGCGGAAGTGGTCCTCCCAGACGTGCGAGCCGTCCTTCGATTCCACGCACTCCCCCGCGACGCCCGGCCCCATCACCTCGGACAGGCCGTAGATGTCGCAGGCGTCGAACGCCATGCGGCCCTCGAGCTCCTGGCGCATGCCCTCGGTCCACGGCTCGGCGCCGAGCACGGCGGTCTTGAGGGACGTCGAACGCGGGTCGATCCCCGCAGCCGCCATCGCGTCGAGGATGGTCAGCAGGTAGGTGGGCGTCGCGAGGATCGCGTCCGGCTCGAAGTCGCGGATGAGCTGCACCTGACGCTCGGTCTGCCCTCCCGAGATGGGGATCACCGTGCAGCCGAGCCGTTCGGCGCCCGCGTGCGCGCCGAGCCCGCCCGTGAACAGGCCGTACCCGTAGGCGTTGTGCACCTTCCAGCCCGGCTTGACCCCGGAGGCACGCAGCGAGCGCGCCACGAGCGACGCCCACCGGTCGAGGTCCCCGAGGGTGTACCCGACGACGGTGGGCTGGCCCGTGGTGCCCGACGACGCGTGCACGCGCGCGACCTGCGCCTGCGGCACGGCGAACATCCCGAACGGGTAGGTGCTGCGGAGGTCCTCCTTCGTGGTGAAGGGGAACCGCGCCAGATCCTCGAGGGACCGCAGGTCCGAGGGGTGCACGCCGGCGTCGTCGAACTTCCGCCGGTACAGCGGCACGTTGGCGTACGCATGCGCGAGCGTGGCCTGCAGCCGCTCGAGCTGCACGGCCTCGAGGTGGTCGCGGCTCCACGTCTCCTCGTCGTCGAGGGACGCCGGATCAGCGGCCGTCGCCCGCAGTGGCACGGTGGTCATCGGTACTCCTTCCAGCCGGCTTCAGGACCGGCCCGCGTGGGCATGGCGGCCCGCCAGGATGGGCGCGAAGAACCTGCCGAGCGCCGCGGGCTCGGTGAGCGGCAGCACGTGTGCCACGTACTGGTCCGGACGGACGACGACGACGGCGCCGGTGCGGGTGATCCCCCGGACGTCGAAGATGTCCTCCGAGACCTCGGCGGAGCCGGCCGCGAAGACCTTCTCGTGGTCGGTCAGCCCGAACGGTCCGACCGACGGCAGGAAGGTACGGGGCACCTGCGTGATGTCCACCGCTGCATGGTGCTGCTGGTACACGATCTTCACGTCGAACCACGCGTCCCGATCGAGGTCGGCGGGCGTGGCGCCCACCGGGGAATCGGGCGCGCCGTCGAGCCAGTCCGCGAGCTCGGTGACCGCCGAGGCCGTTCCCGGCTGCGCCCCGTCCGCGAAGACGTAGATCCGCCACCGCCCGTCCGCCGTCGCCTGGTGTCCGAGGTGGAGGGGGACGCCGTCGCACACGCGAACCACCGAGGCGGATTTGAAGCGCCGCCCGATCGGGAAGCCCGCGGCCAGCTCCTGGTGCACGGGCTCGCCGACGAGCAGCGACGGCGCGTACTGCGTCATGAAGCCCGCGGGGAACTCGATGGTGCGCACGTAGAAGTCCTCGAGCTCGGACGGGTCCGCGAACTCCTCCGGCTTCTTCGCCATGAGGGTGGACCACTCGCGGTCGAAGTCGATCAGGTTCTGCGCGACCACCTGCCGCTCCGCCGAGTAGGTGCCGAGGAGCTCCTCCGGGCTGCGGCCCTCGAGCACGTGCCCCAGTTTCCAGCCGAGGTTGAAGCCGTCCTGCATCGAGACGTTCATGCCCTGGCCGGCCTTGGCGCTGTGCGTGTGGCAGGCGTCGCCCGTGATGAACACGCGCGGGGTGCGCGTGCCGAGATCCTTCGGCAGGACGTCGTCGAACCTGTCCGTGAGCCGGTGGCCCACCTCGTAGACGCTGTGCCACGCGACGTTCCGCACGTCGAGCGTGTAGGGGCTGAGGATGCGGTTGGCCTGCGCGATGATCTGCTCGATCGTGGTGTTACGGACGGCACCGTTGCCGGCCGGATCCACCTCGCCGAGGTCCACGTACATGCGGAACAGGTGACCGCCCTCGCGCGGGATCAACAGGATGCTGCCGCCCGCGCCGGACTGGATGGCGCACTTGCGGCGGATGTCCGGGAAGTCGGTGGCCGCGACGGCGTCCATGACGCCCCACGCGTGGTTGGCGGCGTCGCCCGCGAGCGTGCAGCCGATGGCCCGGCGCACCCCGCTCCGGGCGCCGTCGGACCCCACCACGTACTTCGCGCGGACCGTGCGCGGTGCGCCGTCGCCCCCCGTGGGCGTGAGGGTGACCGTCACCGGGTACTCCTGGGAGTCGTCCACGGTGAGGTCCACGAACTCTTGGCCGTAATCCGGTTCCATCCGGGTGGGTGCGTTCCTCATGAACTCGGCGAAGTAGTCCAGTACACGGGCCTGGTTCACGATCAGGTGCGGGAACTCGCTGATCCCGGCGGGGTCGTCGGCGGGCCTGGCCGTGCGGATGATGCGCGAGGGATCGGCGGGGTCGGGCTTCCAGAACGCCATCTCGACGATCCGGTAGGCCTCGTCCGTGATGCGCTGCGCGAAGCCGAACGCCTGGAACGTCTCGACGCTGCGTGCCTGGATGCCGTCGGCCTGCCCGATGGGGAGGCGCCCTGACCGCCGCTCGACGATGCGTGTGGTGATGCCGGGGAACTGCGAGAGCTGCGCGGCGGTGATCATGCCGGCCGGGCCCGTACCGATGATCAGGACGTCCACCTCGTCCGGCAGGTCCGCGGACCGGTCCACACCGACGCCGGCCGCCGGTTGGACCCGGGGATCGCCCGAGGTGTAACCGTGGTGGTGGAACTGAATGGGCGTGCCTCACTTCATCGTGGTCCCGCAGGCGTCGGCGCTCCGGCGAGCGGGCACCGCACTTCTCTCGTGCAGGGCGATGCTAGCTCCTCGCGACGACGGTACTCAATTCGCCCGACCTGCACGCGGCCATCCGGTCCGCGAGGTGGCGAGCGGTCAGAGTGTCCGCACGGCGTCGAGCGCGTCCAGGACCGCCAGCGACGGGACGTCCGCGGCCGCCGCGACCACGGCCAGGGGCTCACCGTTGTCGATCGCCGTCGCCACCGCGATGCGGAGCTCGGTGGTCGGGAAGGGGTCCACCGTCATGCCCGCGCTGATCGGGAGGTCCTCGAGGACCTCGCTGCGCATACCGCCCAAGCCGTCCGTGTTCATGGCCACTCCCATCCTGTTGTTGCCTGCCAGTCTGACCTTCCTGCAGCTACCTGTGAAGCAACCCGAAACGTCGTGGTAGATCGTGCGGTGACCGCATTGGTGCCATTCCCGACGCACGGCTGTACGACGTCATCGCCACGAGCCTGAGCGACGCCACTGCGGCGGGGACCGGGCGGCTTGACGGGTCCGAACGCCCCTGCCTACTGTTCGTATACGATTTCGTACTCGATGAGGAGCAACGGTGGATCAGGTTGACGACGGCATGCTCACTGCCGCCCGCAAGGTCATCGCGGTA
Source organism: Arthrobacter sp. TJ-266 (assembly GCF_058269115.1). NCBI lineage: Bacteria > Bacillati > Actinomycetota > Actinomycetes > Micrococcales > Micrococcaceae > Arthrobacter > Arthrobacter sp. TJ-266. The sequence goes on along the minus strand of NZ_JBZCNC010000001.1, from coordinate 34,801 downwards.
CACCTCAACTACCCGAGCCGTGCCGCCCAGAGGGGCCGCACCCCCGAGCAGCCCTCGTACTTCCTGAAGCCGACGTCCTCCCTCGCTCTCTCCGGGTCCCACGTCGAACGCCCCGCCGGCTGCGAGCTGCTGGGCTTCGAGGGCGAGGTCGCGATCGTCATCGGCAGCACGGCGCGGAGGGTCTCCGTCGAGGACGCCTGGGGTCACGTGCGCGGGGTCACCGCGAGCAACGATCTCGGCGTCTACGACCTCCGCTACGCCGACAAGGGCTCCAACCTGCGGTCCAAGGGCGGCGACGGCTTCACGCCGGTGGGTCCGGCCCTCCTGCCCGCCGACGCCGTGGACCCCGCCGCGCTGCGCCTGCGCAGCTGGCACAACGGCACCCTCGTGCAGGACGACACCACGGCCGGGCTGCTCTTCCCCTTCGACCGCCTGGTCGCCGACCTCTCGCAGCTCATCACGCTCGAACCCGGCGACATCATCCTCACCGGCACACCCGCGGGTGCCTCCGTGGCCGTCCCTGGTGACGTTCTCGAGGTCGAGGTCACCGCGGGCGCTCTCTCGACCGGACGGCTGACCACCACCGTCACCGACGGTACGGAGCCACTGGCCGTGTTCGGTGCGCGGCCCGTGGCCGACGACCTGCAGCGGGAGGAGGCCTACGGGTCGCGCGAGGCGGCCGGTCTCCCGCCGTCGTCCCCCGCGCTGTCCCCCGAGCTCCGGGGGAAGCTCGAGAGCGTCGCGACGGCGACGCTCTCCTCGCAGCTGCGCAAGCGCGGCCTGAACAACGTCAGCATCGACGGCCTGACGTCCACGCAGCCGGGCCGCCGCGTCGTCGGGCTCGCGCGCACGCTCCGGTACGTGCCGAACCGCGAGGACCTGTTCGCGGCGCACGGCGGCGGCTTCAACGCGCAGAAGCGCGCCATCGACACGGTGAACGACGGCGAGATCCTCGTCATGGAGGCGCGCGGCGAGAAGGGCACCGGCACGATCGGCGACATCCTCGCCCTCCGCGCACAGGTACGCGGCGCCGCCGCCGTCATCACCGACGGCGGTGTGCGGGACATCGCCGCGGTGACCGCCCTCGACATGCCCACCTACTACGCCAACCCCCACCCCGCCGTGCTCGGCCGGCGCCACATCCCCTGGGACACCGACGTCACCATCGCCTGCGGCGGCACCACCGTGCAGCCCGGCGACATCATCGTGGCGGACGCCGACGGCATCCTCGTGGTCCCGCCCGCTCTCGCCGAGGAGGTCGCCGACGACGCCCTGGCGCAGGAACGGGAGGAGACGTTCATCGCCGAGATGGTGACGGCCGGGCACGGCGTCGACGGCCTGTACCCGCTGAACGCGCAGTGGCGGCTCCGGTACGAGGCCTGGCGGTCCGATGACTGACCTCGCCGACGTCTCAGAGGGCACCGCGCCCTCGGGCAGCAAGTCGCAGCAGGCGTACACGGCGGTGAAGCGCGCGATCATCGACGGCGCCTATCCTCCCGGGCACCGGCTGGTGCTCTCGAAGATCGCCGACGAGCTCGGCGTCAGCGTGGTCCCGGTCCGCGAGGCCATCCGCCGCCTCGAGGCCGAGGGGCTCGTGACGTTCGAGCGGAACGTGGGCGCCACCGTCGCCGGCATCGACCCCACGGAGTACCTGTACACGATGCAGACGCTCAGCCTCGTCGAGGGGGCCGCGACGTCGCTCTCGGCGCCCTTCATGGGTCCCGGGGACATCGCACGGGCCCGCGCCGTCAACGAGCGGATGCGCGCGAGCCTCGCGGACTTCGACCCGCTGCTGTTCACCGAGCTCAACCGGGAGTTCCACGCGATCCTCTTCGAGCGCTGCCCGAACCCGCACATCCTCGACCTCGTGCAGCGCGGCTGGAACCGCCTCGCGCTGCTGCGCGCGTCGACCTTCCGCTTCGTGCCGCACCGCGCGCCCGACTCCGTGGAGGAACACGAGCGGCTGCTCGCCCTCATCGAATCGGGGGCGGGCGCGGACGACGTCGAACGGGCGGCCCGCGCGCACCGCAGCGCCACCCTCGATGCCTACCTGGCGCACGCCGGTGCGCCCCAACCCACCCATCACGACGGCGGCGATCCCGCCCACGAGCCCCGTTAGGACCACCATGACGACCACCAGCGCAGCCTCGCAGCACTTCGTCCCCGACGGCCTGCCGTCCCACCTCCAGCACTACATCGGTGGCCGTTTCGTCGACTCGATCGGTGGAGCCACCTTCGATGTGCTCGACCCGGTCTCGAACCGGAACTACGCCACGGCCGCAGCGGGCCAGAAGGAGGACGTCGACGCCGCCGTGGCCGCGGCCCGTGACGCCTTCACCAACGGCCCCTGGCCCCGCATGAAGCCGCGCGAACGCGCCCGCGTGCTCAACCGCATCGCCGACGCCGTCGAGGCACAGGAGGCGCGCCTCGCCGAGCTCGAGACGTTCGACACCGGTCTGCCCATCACGCAGGCGAAGGGGCAGGCCCTGCGCGCCGCGGAGAACTTCCGGTTCTTCGCGGACCTCATCGTGGCCCAGTTCGACGACGCCATGAAGGTGCCCGGCGCGCAGATCAACTACGTGAACCGCAAGCCCATCGGCGTGGCCGGGCTCATCACCCCCTGGAACACGCCCTTCATGCTGGAGTCCTGGAAACTCGCGCCCGCCCTGGCCACCGGCAACACCGTGGTGCTGAAACCCGCCGAGTTCACGCCGCTCTCCGCCTCCCTCTGGGCGCAGATCTTCACGGACGCGGGCCTGCCGGACGGCGTGTTCAACCTCGTGAACGGCCTCGGTGAGGAGGCCGGCGACGCCCTCGTGAAGCACCCCGACGTGCCGCTGATCTCCTTCACGGGCGAGACCACCACGGGCCGGACGATCTTCCGGAACGCCGCCGAGCACCTCAAGGGGCTCTCCATGGAGCTCGGTGGCAAGTCACCCTGCATCGTCTTCGCCGACGCCGACCTCGACGCCGCGATCGACTCCGCGCTCTTCGGGGTGTTCTCGCTCAACGGCGAGCGCTGCACCGCCGGGTCCCGGATCCTGGTCGAGCGTCCCGTGTACGACGACTTCTGTGAGAAGTACGCGGCCCGCGCGAAGGCCATCGTCGTGGGCGACCCCCAGGACGCGGCCACCGAGGTCGGCGCGCTCGTCCACCCCGTTCACTTCGACAAGGTGGCCTCCTACGTGGAGATCGGCAAGACCGAGGGCCGGCTGCTCGCCGGTGGCGGACGCCCGGACCACCTTCCCGAGGGCAACTACATCGCCCCCACGGTCTTCGCGGACGTCCTCCCGAACGCGCGGATCTTCCAGGAGGAGATCTTCGGGCCCGTCGTCGCCATCACCCCCTTCGACACCGACGCCGAGGCCCTCCAGCTCGCGAACAACACCCGGTACGGCCTCGCCGCCTACGTCTGGACGAAGGACCTCACCCGGGCCCACACGTTCTCGCAGGACGTCGAGGCGGGCATGGTCTGGCTCAACAGCCACAACGTCCGGGACCTCCGCACCCCCTTCGGTGGGGTCAAGGCCTCCGGCCTCGGCCACGAGGGCGGCTACCGCTCCATCGACTTCTACACGGACCAGCAGGCCGTGCACATCACGCTCGGCACGGTGCACACGCCGAAGTTCGGCAGCATCGACGCCTCCGCCCGGAACGAGGGCTGACCGGTGACCCACGCGCCCGCATCCCGCATCCCCACGCCGTCCGTCCCCGCGCCCGACATCGTCCGCTGCGCGTACATGGAGATCGTCGTCACCGACCTCGCACGCTCGCGGCAGTTCTACGTGGACGTCCTCGGCCTGCACGTCACCGAGGAGGACGACGACGCCATCTACCTGCGCTCCCTCGAGGAGTTCATCCACCACAACCTCGTGCTGCGGAAGGGACCCGTGGCGGCCGTCGCCGCCTTCGCCTACCGCGTGCGGACGCCCGAGGACGTGGACGCCGCCGAGGCCTACTACCGGGAGCTCGGCTGCCGCACCGAACGCCGTCCGAGCGGCTTCACGAAGGGCGTGGGCGATTCCGTGCGCGTGGAGGACCCCCTGGGCTTCCCCTACGAGTTCTTCCACGCCGTCGATCACGTGGAACGCCTCACGCAGCGCTACGACCTCTACTCGGCGGGCGAGCTGGTGCGCCTCGACCACTTCAACCAGGTGACCCCGGACGTACCGCGCGGCCAGGCGTACCTCGAGGACCTCGGCTTCCGCGTCTCCGAGGACATCCAGGACTCCGACGGCGTCACCTACGCCGTGTGGATGCACCGCAAGCAGACCGTGCACGACACCGCCCTCACCGGCGGCAACGGTCCCCGCATGCATCACGTGGCCTTCGCGACCCACGAGAAGCACAACATCATCCAGATCTGCGACAAGATGGGCGCCCTGCGGATCAGCGACCGCATCGAGCGCGGACCCGGGCGCCACGGTGTCTCGAACGCCTTCTACCTCTACATCCTGGACCCTGACGACCACCGCATCGAGATCTACTGCCAGGACTACTACACGGGCGACCCCGACAACCCGACCATCACCTGGGACGTGCACGACAACCAGCGCCGCGACTGGTGGGGCGACGCCGTCGTGCCGTCCTGGTACTCGGAGGCCTCCCTGGTCCTCGACCTCGACGGCAACCCGCAGCCGGTGGCGGAGCGCGAGGACCGCAGCGAGCAGGCGGTCACGGTGGGTGCGGACGGGTTCTCCTACACGCGCAGGGACGACGGCGGCGCGCCGGCCGAGGGCTTCAAGCTCGGCAACCAGCTCTAGACGACTCCAGGAACAGCTCCGACACGCACCGTACCGCCGCCCCCTTCCGGAAAGGATCCCCATGCTCGAGCCGCACGTGATCAGCGAGATCGCCGACGAGCTCCTCCACGCCGCCCGCACGCGGACGCCGGTCCCGCTGCTCACCGCCCGCCACCCGGGCATGACGGTGGAGGATTCCTACGCCGTGCAGCGCCTCTGGCGCCAGCGGAACGTGGACGCCGGCCGCACGCTCGTGGGGCGGAAGATCGGGCTCACCAGCCGCGCCATGCAGGTGGCCACGGGGATCACCGAGCCGGACTACGGGTCCATCTTCGACGACATGGTGTTCCAGACGGGCTGCTCGGTGGAGTGGGAGCGCTACACGAGACCGAGGGTCGAGGTCGAGCTGGCGTTCGTGCTCAAGGACGACCTCACCGGTCCGGGTTGCACCCTCTTCGACGTCCTCAACGCCACCGATTACGTGGTGCCCGCCCTGGAGATCCTGGATTCGCGGATCGAGATGGAGGGCCGCACCATCGTGGACACCATCTCCGACAACGCGGCGATGGGCGCCATGGTGGTGGGCGGCAGGCCGGTGAGGCCCGACGCCGTCGACCTCCGGTGGGTCGCCGCCATCCTGTACAAGAACCAGGTGGTGGAGGAGACCGGCGTCGCGGCCGGTGTCCTCGACCACCCCGCCGCCGGCGTGCACTGGCTCGCGAACAAGATCGCCGCGCACGACGACGGGCTGAAGGCCGGGGACATCATCCTGACGGGTTCCTTCACCCGGCCACTCTGGGTGGACCGCGGCGATACCGTCCACGCGGACTACGGACCGCTGGGAGCCGTCACGTGCCGCTTCCACTAGAGCCGACGTTCGCCGCCGCACTCGCCACGGCGGGACGTCCGCTCGCGGGGATGTGGGTGTGCTCCGGCAGCCCGCTGGTCGCCGAGCTCTGCGCCGGGTCCGGGTTGGACTGGCTGCTGATCGACGCGGAGCACAGCCCCAACGGCCTCGAGTCCGTGCTCGCCCAGCTCCAGGCCGTCCACGGGTATCCGGTGCAGGTGCTCGTCCGGCCGCCGGTCAATGACACCGTGCTCATCAAGCAGTACCTGGACCTCGGGGTGCAGAACCTCCTGATCCCGATGGTGAATTCCGCCGCGGATGCCGTGGCCGCCGTCGCCGCCACCCGCTACCCGCCCCTCGGGGTGCGCGGCGTCGGCTCGGCCCTCGCCCGGGCCGCCCGCTGGAACAGGGTGCCGGACTACCTCGCCACGGCGTCGTCGACCATCAGCGTGACGGTGCAGATCGAGTCCGCCGCCGCCGTCGACGCCGTCGATGACATCCTCGCGGTGGACGGCGTGGACGCGATCTTCCTCGGCCCCTCGGACCTCGCAGCGTCCATGGGCCTTCTCGGCCAGCAGGAACACCCCGACGTGCGCGCCGCCGTCGAGCACTGCCTCGCAGCTGCCACCCGTGCCGGGACACCGGCCGGGGCCAACGCCTTCACCCCGGCCACGGCGCGGCACTACCTGGACGTCGGTGCCCGGTTCGTCCTCGTGGGAGCCGACGTCGCGCTCCTCGCGCGGGGCTCGGAGGCGTTGGCCGCCGCGTACGTGCCCGCGTCCGAGGCCGGTTCGGCGGCCGGTCCAGCGACCGACGGCGACCCGGCGAGTTACTAGGCCACGTCAGATGGTGGGCACCGTTCCGCCGTCGATGACGTACTCGGCGCCGACGATCGACGATGCCCGATCGGACACCAGGAAGGCCGCGAGATCGGCCACCTCCTCCGGCCTGGCGAAGCGGCCGAGCGGAACCCCGCCGAGGGAGTCGAAGATCCTCTGCCGTGCTTCCTCCCGGCCGAGATCGCTGCCCAGGGCGATCCGGTCAACCAGCCGCTCGTAGCCTTCCGTCTCGATGCCACCGGGGCTGATCGCGTTGACCCTGATCCCGTGAGGCGCGACCTCCTTCGCGAGTCCCTTGCTGTAGGTACGGAGCGCGGCTTTCGATGCGGCATAGGCAAGAGATGCCTCGAACTGGGGCATCCGGTTCTGGATCGAGGTGAAGTGGACCACCGCACCTGAACCGGCGCGGATCATGGCCGGGAGCAGCGCCCGGTCGAGCCGCACAGCCCCCAGGAGGTTGAGCTGGAGTTCCGCCAGCCACTGCTCGTCGTCGATGACCGCGAAGCCGCCCGCTGGTGTCGACGAACCACCCACGACGTGCACGAGGACGTCCACGCCGCCCGCCTCCGCCAGCCGTGCGGCAACGTCCTGCGCTCCGATGACGGTCGAGGTGTCGGCCCTGATGAACCGGTCCACGACGTCCTCACCATCGGGGATCGACCTCGCCGTCACGAAGACATCCGCACCGAGTTCACGGAGCCGCGCGACCACCGCCCTGCCGGCCCCCTTCGTCCCTCCTGTGACGAGCGCACGGCGTCCGTCCAGTCGATCGCGCGTGGTGGGCACCGCCCGCGCGGGTGACTCACGTTGCTGGGACCGGAGAGTTGCGTTGGCTCCTCCTCCCGCGGTCATGATGCCTGCCCGATCGACAGACCGATGACGGCGTCGTCCTGCTGGGTGAAGGTGAAGGAGAAGGTGAGCGGGCCTCCGGGGAACTCGCCGTCGACCGAGGCCACGAGGCGATCCACGGCATAGGAGGTCGGCGTGATGACGATCATCGGCTCGATCTGGTGGACCGTGATCCACTCACGCACCGCTGCCTCGGTGTCGTAGGTGGTGCCGTCGTCGACGACGGTCGCGCCGGGCGCGAAGACGTCGAAGAGCGCCTCGGCGTCGTGGGCATTCGTGGCTGCCACGAACCGGCGGACAGCTGTCGGGAGGGTGATGTCAGGCATGGTGTCTCTTTCTCGTCGAAGGAGCTTCAACCGTATCAAGTACTGTCCTGTAGGACAATACTTTGGATCCGCATGCGCAGACGGGTGCCGATAGAGTGCTCGAATGGCGACGACGAACGAGGATCCCGACGTGGAGCAGCCGCAATCTCTTACCCCCGGGAACTTTCCCTACCGGTCGAAGCTCCTTGCGAACCTCAGCGCACTGATCCTGCTGTGGAACTCGCCTGCGCTGCAGGGCCAGATACTCGCGAAGAGCGGTGAGTCGCTGGATCAGCCCTCGCACCAGACCCTCCGGCTCCTCCTCGCCTGGGGATCGATGCGGCCGACCGCGCTCGCGGACGAACTCGGCGTGGGGGCGTCGTACATCAGCAAGATCGTGGGTCGACTCGAAGAAGCCGGACTGGTGGAACGGACGGCCGACCCGTCCGATCGCCGCGCGAATCTGATTCGCCTGACCGACGCAGGAACGGAGGCCGCCCGCGGCGTCTACGCACTGGGGGATCGCATGATCTCCGAAGTGCTCGACGATTGGTCACCCTCGGACATCCGGCGTTACACCGATCTGACGGAACGCTTCGTCGACGACGCCATCAGGTCCGCCGCACTCATGCGTGCGCGGGGCCTCCGCCCGGCCTACGAGGACACGGCCCACACCGACGCGCCGCCGTCGAGCTCCTGACGATCGGCCGGGCTGACCGCGCTCAAGAGGTTCGGCAAGCCCTCCGACGTCGGCGGGCTCGTCGCGTGGATCGCCAGCGACGCCGCCGCCTACATGACCGGATCCACGGTGAACATCGACGCCGGCTGGACGGCCTGACGTCTCAGGGAGCGCGATGGTCGGGCGCAGGCCTGACCATCGGAGGGCTGAGGTACTCGCTGGCGACCCTGAAGACGGCGGCGGGAGCACCCTTGGAACGCGCCACCTTCTTCCCGGTGTCCGCCAGGGCAGTGCTCATCTTCCGGGTGAAGTTCCCGGGGTCCAGCTTCTCGGTGTTCCACACCGCCTCGTAGACGTGGCGCAACTGGTACAGGGCGAACTCCTCGGGGACGAGCCTGGCCGCGGCCAGCGTGTACTCGATCTTGCCGGCCAGCCGCTCGAGCGCGGCGGCGAGGATCTCCCGGTGGTCGAACGCCAGGTGCTCCCCGGCGAGAACGTCGTGGACGGGCCGCCAGCGCGCCGCGGTGGCGTCACTGCCGGGCCGGAGTGCGGGCAGTTCCCGGCCGTCGGTGGCGAGGAGCGCGAGGTGCGCCACCGACACCACGCGGCGGCGCGGATCGCGGGCGGGCGAGCTGAAGGTGGCGAGCTGCTCCACGTGGGCACGGTGCGCCCCGAGATCCAGGCCCGTCTCCTCCTCGAGCTCCCGCCACGCGGCCTGCAGCGCGTCCTCATGCGGCTCGACGAACCCTCCCGGAAGGGCCAGGGCCCCCTCGAAGGGCTGGCCGGCGCGTCGCACCAGGGCGGCGTGCAGTGTGCTGCCCTCGACGGCGAAGACGACGAGATCCACGGTCAGCGCCACGGAGGGGTAGGTCGTCGTCCCGCCCTCGGAAGACTCCACCCCGCCACCGCTCATCGGGCGCGCTCCGGCGGGACACGAGCGTCCCCAGCGGGGACGGAAGAGCGGGTGCGCTGTGGGATCACCCGGTCAATCATCCCCGCCGGGGCATGAGGGCACCAGTCAGGCGGGTACGGGCGTGGCCGCGGTGGCGGTCTCCGTCCCGGCCCTGCGGCTCCGGGTCCAGTCGATGAGCCCGTAGACGCACAGTGCGGTGAAGCCGATGTACAACAGCGCGGTGAGGTTCAGGCCGCGTGAGAAATACAGCGGGATGGAGACGAGGTCGACGACGATCCAGACGTACCAGTGCTGGAAGATCTTCTTCGCCTGACCGTAGGTGGCGAGCAGGGAGGCCGCGAGGATGAAGGCGTCCGGCCAGGGGACCTGCGAGTCGGTGGCGCGCGTGAGGATCATGGCGATCCCCACCGTGGCGAGGGCGACGACGGCGACGCCGGTCAGCGCCTCGCGACGCGTGGCGTCCCTGATGGGCAGGTCGCCGCTCCTCTGCGTACCCCTGGCTCCCCGGACCCAGTTGAACCACCCGTACACGGCCACGGAGGCGAAGACCGCCTGGAGGACGGTCTCGGCGTAGAGCCCCGCGCCGAAGAACAGGATCATGAACGCGATGTTGTTGACGATCCCCACCGGCCAGTTCCAGATCCTCTGCCGGGCCACGCCGTAGACACACGCTGCACCGGTGACGAAGCCGATGACCTCGATCCAGCTGACGGGTGCCCCCAACAGCTGTGCTGCCGGTGATGACATCCAGGTGACCACTGCATCCATGTCCCGCTCCTCATATTTTGTCAGTGTGACAATGAGTAGTGTACGGCGGGGAGGAAGGAAGCGGAAGACTCCTCCGCAGCTCGCTCCTCATCGCCTCTCACTCCCGCCTCCATCACGGCGCCTGTCAACCCCCGTCGAGCGCTGGCCACCGACTGCCGGGATGCCGCACGATGGGGACGTCAGACCGCGACGGTGGAAGCATCGCAGCGCGGATCAACAGTCCGATCGAAGGAGTGCTATCCATGGCAGATCTCGGTGGAATGGCTGACAAGGCCAAGGACGCGGCTCAGGACCACCCGGAACAGGTGGATCAGGCCAAGGACAAGGCGAAGGACGCCCTACCTGGTCAGGACGACACGTAGGGCTCGAGAACGGCTGAGGCCCGGCCGGCGTGACAACGCCGACCGGGCCTCATCTACGACCGCGTGCCGATCCACCGCACGCGAGACGCCGTCACCATGCCGTCACCGTACGAGGTCGTAGATCACCTTCATGACCCCGTTGGAGTACGTCTCCGACTCGAGGAGGCGTAGGGGCCGGCTGTCGTTGTCCTCCACGCTGAAGAGCCGCTTCCCCGAACCCAGGAGCACCGGGAAGACCAGCAGGTTGTACCGGTCGATCAGATCGGCCTCGGACAGCGTGCGCGCCAGTTCCGCGCTCCCGTGGATGAAGATGGCTCCGCCGTCGCTCTGCTTCAGCGCCGCGACGTCCTCCGTGGAACGGAGGAGCTCCGTGGCACCCCAGCCGTCGATCAGCGATCCCTCGTCGAGCGTCGTCGAGACCACGTACTTGGGAAGATCCCGGTACGCCGCGTGGTCCTCGGAGTCCCGCCAGATCGGGGCGAACGCCTCGTAGCTGCGACGCCCGAACATGAGCGCCGTGGTCTCCTGCAGCTCGTCCTCCTTCAGCGAGAACGCCTCGGGGAGCATCTCGGTGCGGAGCACCCACCCACCGTTGCGATGCCCCTCACTGACGTCACCCGGTGAATCGGCAACACCGTCCAGTGACATGAAACCCGTCCAGACCAACTCCCGCGCCATGCCTGATCCTCTCGTCGACCCGAAGCTCCACAGCTACAGGAACACCGCTCGACGGACAAGTCCTGCAGGCACCCGGGACCGCGCCTCAGGCGCGGCCGGTCCTGCATCGGTACGTCCCCAGGGCGACCACGGACGGCGCGCTCATGGCCGGCCCTGCTCCTCGGCCCGGTCGATCGCCTTCGCCAGGCGATCGCGCTCGCTGCGGACCCAGCTCCCGCCGTCGTAGTTCTGCATGAAGGATTCGGCGAAGTCCGCGGGGTCCGCCCCGACGACGTCGCGAAGGGGGGTGCCCGCCGCCACGCTCTGCTCCAGCAGGTCGGCGAGGTCCGTCAGCATGGCGATGAGGCTGTCGCTGTCGGAGCTCGGGCCGAGGTTCAGGACATAGCGCTCGAGCGCCCCCGCTGCCTCGCGATAGCCATCGGGCAGGGTGCGCACGCGTTCCTTGTACTCGCGGTACTGCTTCTTGGCGGCGAGATCGCCGACGATCTTCTCGATCCACATGGTCATGCGCCTTCTTTCCTGAGGGTGTTCAGATGATCGGAGAGGAAGTCCCAGGTTCTCCAGAACTCGGTGAGGTACTGCTGTCCCAGCTCGTTGAGCGAGTAGACCTTGCGCGGCGGCCCCTTCTCGGAGGGAGCTTTTCGGACGTCCACCAGGCCGCGTTGCTCGATGCGGATGAGCAACGCGTAGACGGTGCCCTCCGCGATGTCCGTGAAGCCCTTCTCCCTCAGCCACCCGGTGATCTCGTAGCCGTAGGCGGCCCTGCCCGACAACGTGGCCAGGACCATGCCCTCGAGCGTGCCCTTGAGCATCTCGGTCATCTGCTTGCTCATGCGCCCCCCAGCTAGTGAGTGATACTCAGTACCGTGTAGTCGCTACATAGTAGGACTAGGTTCCGGTACTCAGCAAGAGCAGGTAGCGGCGAGGTTAGGCTCGTTCCGTGTCCGCCGACAACTCATCCAGTGCACTGCCCCCGCCCGGCTCCACCCCGCGCCGCACCGCCGTCGTCGCCGTCGTGGTCGCCGTCGTGTCCACGGCCGTGACTGCCGCCTGCCTCGTGGTGGCCTGGAGGGTCACCGGCGAGCGCGGCGCGGTCATCTCGCTCGTCTCGAATGTCGTGCTGATGACGTGGTCCGCCGTCGTCGGGGTCCCGCGCAGTGGCCTGACGGCGTCGTGGTTCCGCGTGCGCGCCTGCGAGCCCCGGGTGTACAAGGTGCTCGGGGTGCGGATCTTCGACCGCATCCTGTCCGTGATCGGCTGGAACCGCCTGATCGAAGCGGAGCGGGCGTTCGACGGCTCCCGCGCGGGCCTCGCCGCTCTCGACCACGACACGCGCCGCTCCGAGGTGGCGCACCTGGCCTGCATCGCCGTCGTGATGGTCGTCGCCGTGCTCGCCGTCACCGCGGGGCTGTGGACCAGCGCCGCCTGGCTGCTGGGCCTCGCGATACCGCTGCATCTCTACCCCGTGGGCCTGCAGCGCCTGCTGCGCTCGAGGATCGATCGCATCGCCGAGCTCGAAGCCCGCACCGCGAACCCCTGATCCGCGCGGACCGGGGTCATCAGCGGTGTCGGGTGCCATTCGCGGGAAGGGTTCGCAGGTGCACGCGGTTGTCGCCTGCAGGCACCATCGAGACGCAGTATCCGATGCACCACCAGGAGGACCCATGAACATCGTCATCACCGGAGCGACCGGACAGCTCGGCCGTCTCGTCATCGAGCAGCTGCTGGCACGCGGGGTGGACCCGTCCACCATCACGGCCGGCGGCCGCAACGAGCAGGCACTCGCCGACCTGGCCGCACGCGGCGTCCGCACCGCGCGGGTGGACTACGCGGACCCGTCCACCATCGACGACGCCGTTGCCGGCGCGGACAAGGTGCTGCTGATCTCGGGCAACGAGGTGGGTCAGCGCTCGGTGCAGCACAAGGCCGTGATCGACGCGACACGCAAGGTCGGCGCCGAACTCCTATACACCAGCGCACCCCGCGCGACGTCGACGGACCTCGTGCTCGCCCCCGAGCACGCCGCCACCGAAGGGCTGCTGCAGGGTTCGGGGCTGACCTACACTGTGCTGCGCAACAACTGGTACACGGAGAACTACGCCGACACCATCCGCCGCGCGGCCTCGGAGGGCCGGATCGTCGCCAGCTCCGGCGCGGGCAAAGTGGCGAGTGCTTCCCGCGTCGACTACGCGGAGGCCGCCGCGGTCGTCCTGCTCTCCGACGAGTACGCCGGCGAGATCCTCGAGCTCGGCGGTGACGCCCCCTGGGACGTCGAGGAGCTGGCGTCCACCGTCGCAGCGGTGGCCGGCCGTGACGTGACGGTCACGCAGCTGAGCACGGAGGAGCACGTGACCGCCCTCACCGAGGCAGGGCTCGACGCCGACACCGCCGGCTTCGTCGCCGCGCTCGACGCCAACATCGCGGCCGGGTGCCTCTCGGACAGCGACGGCACGCTCAGCCGGATCATCGGGCGCCCGACGACGCCGCTGAAGGAGTACGTGGCGGCGCTGCTCGCGGAGTAGGAACGCGGGGGCAACGTCGGATCGACGACAGCGCTCGACGCCGTCGACCGCTCCTTCTCGCGGCGTCGATCCAAGCGCTGACGTCCGAGATCGGGGGATGCAGCGCCGCCCACGACTGGTACCGTATCCAGTACAACTAGGAGGAACATCATGGCAATCACGGCATCCGAGGCACGGCGCGACCTGTTCGGCCTCATTGAGCAGGTGAATCTGGACCACACCGAAGTGGAGATCATGTCCCGGCGAGGAGCAGCCGTGCTCATGTCGAAGGACGAATACGATGCACTGGTCGAGACGAGCTACCTGCTCCGCTCCCCGGAGAACGCTCGGCGCCTGCTTGCCGCACTCACATCTGCCCGAACCGATGCGACCTCTGATCACGACCTGACCGAGCCGTGACCTCGCGCCGACTCCTCTGGGTCGATGAGGCATGGGAGGACTACCTCTACTGGCAGAGCCAGGACCGCAAGACGCTCCGGAGGATCAACACGCTGATCGAAGACATCCGAAGGGGAGACCCCTTCGAGGGGATCGGCAAACCCGAGCCTCTCAAACACGTACTCGCCGGAACATGGTCACGACGTATCGACGAGGTCAATCGTCTCGTGTACACCGCGGACGATCACACGGTGATCCTCCTCCAGGCCAGGTATCACTACTGACATCACCGTGGTCGTCATCCCGCGACCGGCAAGGTGAGTAGCTTCCGTTGTCGCGCGTGGAACGCGCCGGCTGGACCGCTAGAGCTGGTCCTCCAGGTGGAACACCTCATCCAGGCGCACGAAGCCTTCGTCCGGCCGGCCCTCGAGTGCGACGAAGAACGGTGCCATGTCCGCCTGCCACCGGGCGTTGACCTCCGTGGCGGCCATGGCCGCCTGCGAGGCGGCGAAGTCCTCGCACTCCACGTAGCCGATCAGCAGGCCGTCGGGCCGGAGGAACAGCGAGTAGTTGTGCCACCCGGTGTCCTTGAGCGCCCGCGCCATGTCCGGCCAGATCGCCGCATGGCGGGCGCGGTACTCGGGAATGCGTTCGGGCCGCACCTGCAGCTGGAAGCACGCGCGTTCCATCAGCTACCCACACCCATCGTGCCGGTGTATCCGGACTTCCCGGCCTGCTTACCGCTGTGCTTGACCTTCAGGACGAACTCGGTGGCGGTCACGGAACCCTGCGAGTTCGTGAGGACGGCGGTGTACCGGTAGGTGCCGTTCGGCTTGTCGACGACCAGGAAGCGCGCCTGCTGTGCCCCCACGGTGGTGAGGTCCTGCGCCTGCTCCTCGACGAGCACCCCGTCCTCGTACAGCGCGATCGACGCCGCTCGGGGACCGTCGGCCACGGTGACGGTGAGCGCGTAGTCGTCGTCCGCAGGTCCGCGCACCGCGAGCCGCTCGTGCGTCAGGTCGCCGCCCGCGGGCGGCGCGGTCTCCGTGTCCGTCGGCGGATCGGGCCGCGGTTCCCCGAGGAGTACCACCTCGAGGGTGCTGCCCTCCGTGGGCCACTCGCTGCGCGGGAGGTCCCGGTTCTCGCCGAGGCTCTCCCAGCGGAGCACGTACCTCCCGCGCTCCGTGGCCGTGCCACCGATGTCACCTCGATCCTTCATCACGTTGACCTGCATCCCCGGGTAGGCGGAGCGGACCGTCGACACCTCGCTAGGCAGCGTGGGCGTGGGCACCTGCGTGATCGGCTTCAGCTGATCGTCGATGACGATGCTGGTCTTCGCCCCGAAGCAGCCGAAGTCCACACGCACGTCACCGTTGGGCAGCACGCTGGAACCCTGCATGACCACCTCGAAGATCAGCGTGCCGTTCCCACCGAACTGCCACCGCCCGTCCCAGTCGCTGATCTGGCTGATGTCCCAGTCCTCGCCGCCCGAGGCAGCGGACGGGCGGGCCGCGTACACCTGCGACGCGCCGTCGTCGTCGTACTTGTGGTAGGTGATGAGCACGTTGTCCTCGGCGTCGAACCCGATCTTCGCGTTGCCGTTGAGCAGGCCCGCGTAGTCCGGAACGGGATCGACGACGTCGCCCGCGCCGTACGTGAACGGGGTGGCGAGCGGGTTGCCGGCGGCGTCCGTCCAGGAGACGAGGTCCTCGCTCTTGGCGTACGTGAGCATGCTGTTGGTCGCAGCGTCCGGGGTGTCGCGCCATACCCAGAGCAGGTGGAACAACCCGTCCGGCCCGAGGGTGGGGCCCTGGAAGTAGGAGTTCCACGTGCCCGTCGGATTGCCCGCGGAGCCGTTGCCGTTGAACAGCGGCTGGTCGATCAGCCGCTCCCAGGCACCCGTGGCTTCGTCGTAGACGTTGAAGTAGGTGACCCCGCTGCCGCTGCCACCGTTGCGGTAGCTGAAGACGAGCGAGCCGTCCTTCCGGTTCACGAACTCGGGGTAGGTGACGGAGTTCTCCGTGCCGGCGCTGATCATGGTTGTCACGCGGGTGAGCGTGGAGATGTCGCCGCCGGGAGCGGTCCTGAAGTAGATGAGCGGCACGTTGTGCATGTTGCCGCTGACGTGCAGCGTCCCGTCGCGGTCCAGACCGAGCGAGATGTAGTTGTGGCTGTCCCAGGCGATCCTCGTCGGTAGCGCCTGGTACTGCCACTCCGATTCGTCGCCGATCTCCTCGCCGAGCGTGCGTGATGCGATCACCATGGTCCGGTCGGCGTCGTAGAACCCGACGTACTGCCGGTCACCGCGCGTCAGGAGGTCCTGCACCACCACCATTCCCGCCCAGGAGATCCCGAGCTCGCTCGAATCGAGCACCTGCTGGCTCTGCTCCGGGAAGGGGTACGCCTCGCCGGGGACCGCGCACTGCAGCGGGCCGGGTGGGAAGACGGGGGGCGAGGACGTCGAGACGGAGAAGGAGTGCCCCACCAGGTTGCCGGTGTTGGAGTACAGGCCGGCCTTGCCGCCCACGCGCGTGGCATCCTGCGGCAGGGGCACGTCCTGGTCGACGACGACGGCGCCGGCGGCGTTGGTGACCGAGACGCCCAGCTGGTTGCCCGGCAGGCGATCCAGCCCGAGCTGCACGCGTGAGCCCGGCCGGACGTCCGGCATGGTGCCGCCGGCAACGGTGGTCCCACCGACGATCGACGTCGAGTTCTGCAGACGCAGCACCTGCCAGCGTGCGGCCTGGGTACCGTTGGTCGACGACGCCGAGACGCGCAGCAGGTAGTAGTTCTGCGTGCCGTCGGCGTTCTGCTGCACGTTCCCGGTCAGACCCACCCACTCACGGCCGTCGCCGGAGAGCGGTTTCAGGGTGACGTCGGCGTCGAGCTCATAGGTGGAGCCGAGGTCCACGCCACTCTGCGTGAGCGTGTTGTTCTGCGGACCCCCGGTGTTGACGAGCGTTCCGTTGCTGATCCCCCAGGTGCCGCGCGCGGTCCAGCCGTTGCCCACCGCGCCGTCGGGCCGCTGGAAGTCGTCGGTGAAGGAGACGCCCTCAGCCGCGGTGACCTCGGCGGACGACGGCGGCGCGGACACCGCGAGCGCCCCGGCGCCGAGAACGGCCGTGGCGAGCCACGCCGTCGCCCGGCGCGCCCTGCTCCTGGTGGTGATCGACTGGGACATGGGACTCCGTTCCGCCACGTCGTCGTGGCTGTTCGTGCGGGGCTACCACCGGGAGTGTTCCGGGGGTCTGCTGAGGATCAGGTGAGGGAGACGTGCCGGTGCTCCACGCCGAGGAGGGAGGCCGCCGCCTTCACGTCGGCTGCGCGATGGCCCACGCAGAGGGCCCAGTGGTGGCCGATGCCGGTCTGGCTCCACTCGTCCACCCACACGCCCGGATCGCCGCCGAAGTCCACGCGTGAGGTCGTGTTGCCGATCGCGAGGAGCGGACCCGGCACCACCGTGCCCTCCGAGGTGATGAAGACATAGGAACCGTCGGGGTCCTGGCCGATCCCGAAGGTGGTGACGGGCCCGTGGCGGACGTCGAACTCCACCGAGACGCCCCAGCCGCGCTTGCCGTGGTAGACGCCGAGGCCGCGCAGTAAGGGGTCGGCGGCGCTCACCGCGAGGTGTGCCGGACCGTCGTGGCCCATCTCCACCACGTTGTCGAAGAAGTTGAGTGCCTGGATCTCCGTGAAGGAGCCGCCTGCGCCCATGGCCTGAGCGGCGAGCATGGCGATGGAGGTGCGCAGCTCGTACTCGCCGGCCATGGGGACGCCGCGAGCCGTCAGGATCGAGGCGCCGAGGATCATGCCGGCACCGAGCCGCTCGTGCTGCTCCCCCGCGAGCCCGCGGTGGTAGTAGGCGAGCGAGTCGAGGTCGAACTCCGTCACGAGGCGGTCGAGCCCCACGGAGACCTTCGCGCCCCACACGAAGTCCTCGTCGATCACGGAGCCGTCCACGGTGAACAGGTTCCGGGCCAGTGCCACGCGCTCGCGCACCTGCTCCTCGGTGACCTCCGCGACGAACTCGCGGAGGTCGTCGAACTCGAGCACCTCCACGTGCGAGCCGAACGTCGTCGAGACGGTGGTGAGATCGGTGGAGACGTCGAGCATGCCCGGGTACACGTGGCCCATCACGCCGTGGCGTGCGTGCCGCAGCCTGCCGCGCACACCGGCAGCGTGCACCCACTGGTTGATGCGCTGCCACGCCGATTCCTGCTTCAGGTGGCCGGAGACGGACCGGAAGGGGATGCCCGCGCGCTTGAACACGTTCGCCACCTCCGGCACCGGGCACTGGCCGCAGTAGGCCAGCCACTTCCCGGTGTCGAAGTTCGCGTGGTCCATGGCCTCGGTGGGCTGGAGGTCGATCACGAGGACCGGCGTCTGCGCGCGCTGCGCGATCGGCAGGACCATCGAGGACGTCAGGTAGGTGGTGAGGAAGATGACGATCAGGTCGCAGTCGGCCTTCCGCAGCTGCTCTGCCGCGAGGGCGGCCTCCCGCGCGTCCGAGACGAAGCCGACGTCGGTGACCTCGGCGTCGAGCTCGTTGAACCGGGCCGTGACGTAGCGCGCCGACTCCTGCAGCTGCGGGAGGAGGTCGGGGAACTGCGGCCAGTACGCGCCGAGCCCTCCCGAGACCAGACCGAGGCGCGTGGGCCTGCGGCGGACCGGCTCGATCAGGTCGGTGAGGACGCGCGGCTGCGCTGCGGCGTCAGGCTGAACGGTCATCTGCACTCCGGGGGGGGGAAGGGGTGGAAGGGACGTGGTGCGGGCGGGGCGCTCACCATGAGCGCCCCGCCCGGGTCGGGACGGCTAGAAGTCGTAGTCGTCGATGTTCTCCGCGTTGAACTGCGTGGGCGGACCGACCAGGACGATCCCGCCCTCGCCGACCTCGCGCTCGCCGAGTTCTCCGGCCTCGAAGGTGTCGCCCGGAGCACCCGTGATGCTGCCGTCCGCGAGGGCCTTGCCCGCGAAGGCGGCCACGTACCCGAGCTGTGCCGGATCCCAGAGGGCGAACTCGGTGACCGTGCCGTCCTCCACGAACGGGCGCATCTCGTTGGGCAGGCCCAGACCGGTCAGCGCCACCTGGCCCTTGTACTCCGAGGTGGAGAGGTAGCGAGCGGTCGCCGCGATGCCAACCGTCGTCGGCGAGATGATCCCCTTGAGGTCCGGATAGGCCTGCAGCAGGCCCTGGGCCTCCTGGAAGGACTTCGTGTCGTCGTCGTCGCCGTAGACCTTCGCCACGAGTTCGATGTTCGCGTAGTCCGGGTTGGCCGCGAGCTCCTCCTCCATGAACGTGATCCATTCGTTCTGGTTGGTGGCGTTGGCCGTGGCCGAGAGGATCGCGATCTCCCCCTCGCCGCCGATCTGCTCCGAGATGAGCTCCAGCTGGATCAGCGCCACGTCCTTCGCGTTGACCTGGCTGACGAAGAGGTCGCGGTAGTCGGGGCTCGTGTCCGAGTCGAACGCCACGATCTTGGCGCCCGCGGTGCGGGCCTCCTCGAGGGCGGGCCCGACGGCGTCGGGATCGTTCGCGGCGATCACGATCACGTTGGTGCCGCGCTGGGTCTCGGCGTTGATGAAGGACACCTGGCTGGAGGCACTGGCGTCGAGGGGACCCACCACCTCGGAGGAGGCGAAGCCGGCCTCCGTCGCGCCGGCCTCCCCGCCGCCGAGGACCACATCCGTGTAGGGGTTGTTGAGCTGCTTGGGGATGAACGTGATGGTCTGCTCGCCGTCCGTGCCGCTGCCGCCCTCTGTGCCGCCGCCTTCGGTGCCTGCGTCGCCGCCGCAGGCGCTGAGGACCAGCGCTGCGCTCGTTGCGAGGGCCGCGAGAGCCACCCGCCGGCGGGTGGAGCCGGAGTGAATAAACCTCATTGTTTCTTCCTTTCGATGAGCGCTGGGGACCAGTCGCCGGGAGCAACCCTGGGAGTCCTAGGGAAGTGGAGCGGAACGGACCCGCCGGGAATGGCGGGCCCCCTTGATGGCGGTGCCGATGGTCGGCGCCACCACCGAGACGATGAGCAGCGAGCCGGTCACGATGATGAGGACCACCTCGGAGACGCGGTCCAGTTTGAGGGCGTAGTTGATGGTGCCGATGAGCAGCACACCCGCGAGGACCCCGGGGATGGAGCCCTTGCCGCCGAAGATCGAGACCCCGCCGAGCAGCACCGCGGCGATGACGGCGAGTTCGAGCCCGCTCGCGTTGTCGCTCCGGGCGCTGGAGTACCGGAGCGTCCAGTAGATGCCCGCCAGTGCCGACACCGTCCCGGTGGCCAGGTAGAGGAGGAACTTCGAGCGGGCGACGTCGATGCCGACGAACGTGGCCGCCTCCTTGCTGTACCCGAGGGCGAAGAGCCCCCGGCCGAACGGCGTGAAGTGCAGCACGACGGCGAACGCGATGATGAGCGCCACCACCCCGATCATGACGGTCGGGATCCCCGTGCCGCCGAGCTTCGAGGTGAAGAAGGCGGTCAGCGCGGGCGGGAAGTTGGCCACCGCGTTGTCACCGATCACCACGAGCGCGAGCCCCCTGAACAGGGCGAGCGTGCCGATGGTCACCGCGAGGGAGGGCAAGCCGAGATAGGCGATCAGCACCCCGTTGAACGCGCCGGCCAGGAGACCGGCGAGGACGCAGATCACGAGCACCAGGGCGATCGGCATGCCACCCTGCCAGAGCACGCCCATCAGGGCACTCGTCAGGCCCGCGATGCTCGCCACGGAGAGGTCGATCTCCCCGGAGATGATCACGAGGGTCATCGGCAGGGCGATCAGCAGGGTGGGGATGACGTCGAGCAGGAGGAACCCGACCGTCACCGGGGAGGCGAACCGCGGGATCGACAGGCACGCGTACATCACCACCACCAGGAGCACGTAGATCATGACGGCGTCGCGGCCCAGCAGGAGCCGCGCCGCACCGGTGCGCCCCTTGGGGACGGCCAGCACCTTCGTGGTGTCCGCCTTCACCGGGCGGCGCGTCTTCTTGTCCTCGGAGGTGCTGCCTGCCGCCGCCATCCGCCTGCCTTTCGTGGGTGATGCCGTGAGCGGGGTGTCCCCGGTGCGGGGGTCGGGCCGGACCGGCTGGGAATCGAGGCGCTCAGACATTGCGGGCCTCGGCGATCCGGAGCTTCCGGGCGGAGCGGACGCTCGCCACGCGATCGATCACGACGGCGGCGAGGATCAGGATGCCCACGATCGCCTGCTGCCAGAACTTGTCCACCCGCAGTGCGGTCAGGGCGCTGGTGATGGTGGTGAGCAGGAGCGCTCCGATCGCGGCCCCCACCACCGTGCCGCTGCCACCGAAGATCGCGACGCCACCCACCACGGCGGCGGCGACGACGTCGAGCTCGAGACCGGCGCCCGTCGTCGCGCCCACGGAGTTGAAGCGGCTGGCGTACAGGACGCCCGCGAGCCCGGCCAGCAGCCCGTTGACCACGAACGCGAGGAGCACCCGGCGCGTCACCGGGATGCCGAACAGCCGTGCGGCATCGGGCTCGGACCCGATCGCGTAGAGATCGCGCCCGGACCGGGTGCCCATCATGTAGACGGCGACGACGGCCACCACCAGCACGGCGATGAGCGTGATCACGGGGAACCCGAGCACGGTGTCCACGGACAGGTTGCCGAAGGCCTCCGGGCGGTCACCGGCGAAGTACTGGGTGCCGCCGGCCCAGGCGTTGTTGATGCCTCGGAAGATGTACAGCGTGCCGAGCGTGATCACGAGGGCCGGCACCTTCGCGATGGTGATCAGGAGGCCGTTGAGCGCTCCGAGCACGGCACCGAACAGCATGCCGATCGCGAAGACGGCGATGATGGGGAGCCCGGGGGCGGCCACGAAGATGCTGCCCGTCCCGAACGCCACCAGCCCCAGGATCGAGCCGACCGAGAGGTCGATGTTCCGCGTGATGATCACGAGCGTCTGCCCGACGGCGAGGATCATGAGGATGGTCGCGTTCAGCAGGAGGTCCTTGACGCCCTGCTCGCTGAGGAACAGGGGGTTCAGGGCCGCCGTGACGGCGACGAGGACCACGAGCGCGAGGATCACGGGGAGCTCGCGCAGTTTCAGGAACGAGGCCAGGGGCGAGGGCCGGGCGTGGGCCGGCGCCGGAACCGGAGGCGTGGCGGTGGTGCTGTCGAGGCTCATCGGGTGTGCTCCAGGGAGGCGGTGGCGGCGTGCATGACGGTCTCGGCGGTGGCCTCCGACCGGTCGAGGCGGCCCGTGATGCGGCCTTCCCGCATGACGAGGACGCGGTCGGCCATGCCGAGCACCTCGGGGAGCTCGGAGGAGATCATGAGGATCGCGATCCCGCGGCCCGCGAGCTCGGAGATGAGCCGGTGCACCTCGGCCTTGGTGCCGACGTCGATCCCGCGGGTGGGTTCGTCGATGATGAGGAGCTTCGGGTCCGTGGCCAGCCACTTCGCCAGCACCACCTTCTGCTGGTTGCCGCCGGAGAGGGTCGAGACGGCGTGCTCTGGTGAGCCGGCCTTGACCTGCAGCCGCTTGCCCCACGTCTCCGCGGCCTCGCGCTCGGCCTTGGCGCTGATGAGGCCGAATCTCGCCAGGGAGTGCCGGAGCGTGAGGGCCGCGTTGCGCTCCACCGAGAGCTCCATGACGAGGCCCTGCTTGCGACGGTCCTCGGGTACGAAGCCGATCCCGGCGTCGATCGCGGCCCGCGGGTCCCTGCCGCGCAGCGGCTTCCCGAACATCTCGACACTGCCCGACTCGTAGCGATCGATGCCGAAGACGGCCCGCGCCACCTCCGTGCGGCCCGCACCCACGAGGCCGGAGAGCGCCACGATCTCGCCGGCCCGCACCTCCAGGTCGATGTCGTGGAACACCCCGGGGCGCGTGAGGCCGGTGACGCGGAGGACGACGTCGCCCGCCTCCGTCTCGGTCTTCGGGAACAGGGCCTCGATGTCCCTACCCACCATCTCCCGGACGATCGCCTCGACCGACGTCGCCCCCGTCTCGTGCGTGGCGATGTAGGTGCCGTCCCGCATCACCGTGATGCGGTCGCAGAGGCCGAAGACCTCGTCGAAGCGGTGCGAGATGAAGAGGATGCCGCTGCCGGCGTCGCGTAGTGCGCGGGCCACGGTGAAGAGGCGCTCCACCTCGACCCCGCTGAGCGCCGCCGTGGGCTCGTCCATCACGAGGACGCGCGCGTCGAGGGAGATGGCCTTCGCGATCTCGATGATCTGCTGGTCGGCGATGGAGAGACCCTCCGCCACGCGGTCGGGGTCGATCGGGACGCCGAGCCGGTCGAAGAGCTCCTTGGCGCGGCGGCGCATCTCGGCACGGCTGATGAGGCCGAAGCGGCCCGTGGGCTGGCGGCCGATGAAGATGTTCTCGGCGACGGTGAGGTCCGGGAAGAGCGTGGGCTCCTGGTAGATGACCGAGATGCCGGCCGCCTTGCTGTCCGCGACGTTCCGGAAGCCCGCCGGTTCCCCGGCCACGATGAACTCGCCGGAATCCGGCTGGTGCACCCCGGCGAGGATCTTCACGAGCGTCGACTTCCCGGCGCCGTTCTCGCCCACGAGGGCGTGGATCTCACCGGGCAGGAGATCGATGGTTCCGTCCGCCAGGGCGATGACGGGTCCGAAGGTCTTGAGGGCGCCGCGCAGGCTGAGCACCGGCTCGCGGGCCGGGGCCGAAGGGTCCACGGTGTCACGACCGGGACCGGTACTGTGCGTCATTGCAACTCCTCGAGAAAATGAATCGTTTCAGAGTGACGGTTCACCTCGAATAGTAGGCGTGAGCCACATCACCGTCAACACTCCGAGACGGAGCTGTGATGGACGGGGCCGGAAGGCGCGCGGGCTTCAGCCGACCGTACGGACCGGGGCGGCAGTACTACCGCGCACCACCAGTTCCGGATCGAAGATCACCTGGCGGCGTCGGGCCCCGGGCGCCTCGATCTCCTCGAGCAGGAGCTCCACGGACGTCCGGCCCATGAGTTCGGTGGGCTTCCGGACGCTGGTGAGGGGGACCACCGCCGAGGCCGAGAAGTCGATGTCGTCGTACCCGATCAGCGCGAGGTCCTCGGGGATGCTGAGGCCGCGGATCAGCAGCACGGCCTGCATCACGCCGATCGCGAGGAGGTCGTTGGCACAGAAGATGCCGTCCGGGAGGTGACCCTTCCGGCGCTCGGAGATCACCGCACCCACCCGGCGCCCGGCGAGGACGGTCATGGCGTCGGCCTCGATGACCTCGAGCACCGCACCCTCCTGCTCCTCGACGGCCTGCCTGGCACCCGCGAGACGCTCTGCGACCTGGCGGTAGTCTGCCTCGACGCCCACGAACACGATCCGCCTCCGGCCCGCCTCGAGCAGGTGACGCACGGCCATGTAGCCGCCGGCGACGTCGTCCACGGACACCGAGCTGCAGCGCCGCTGCGGATCCGTCCGGTCCACGAGGACCACCGGCATGCCCCGGCGTCGCAGTGCCTCGACGCGAGCGCCCACGTCACCGACCGGCGAGATGAGCATGCCCTGGACGCGTTGCTGCTCGAAGACGTCGATGTACCGGCTCTCGCGCTCCGCGCTCTGGCCGCTGTCACCGAGGATCACGGTGCTGCCGTTCTCGGCAGCGCAGTCCTCCGCCGCCCTCGCGAGCGAGGAGAAGAAGGGATTGCCGACGTCGAGCACGATCAGTCCGATGGTGCGGCTCTGGCCTGCGCGGAGCTGGCGCGCGGCGTCGTTGCGGACGAAATGCAGGTCGTCGATCGCGCCCTGGACTTTGGCGCGTGTCGCCTCGGACACGCGGTCCGGGTGGTTCAGCACGTTGGAGACGGTGCCGATCGCGACGCCGGCGCGGTCGGCGACGTCCTTGATGCTGACTGGTCGATTCTCCATGCGTTGCCCGCCGTCCGGCCCGCCGTGGCGGGGCTGTTGACACTCCAGAAGGCCAACGCTACTTTGAAACGTGTCAATGAAACGATTCAACGACATGACGAGTTCGTGTCCCTACGCCCCGTCCGTCCGGGCATCGGGACGTCCCTCGCCGCCGGGTGTGATGGAGCACCCGCGTGGTGACCCATCGTTCTAGCGCTGGAGAGAGTACATGAGTGTCATCGACGACATCGCGGCAGGGCTGGACCAGCTGGCCATCGAGGTGCCCTCGTGGGCGTACGGCAACTCCGGGACACGCTTCAAGGTGTTCGCGACCCCCGGCACCCCCCGCACCGTCCAGGAGAAGATCGCCGACGCCGCGGAGGTCCACCGCCTCACGGGGCTCGCACCGAGCGTCGCACTCCACATCCCGTGGGACAGGGTGGACGACTACCGCGCCCTGGCCTCCTTCGCCGCGGACCACGGCACGAGGCTCGGAACCATCAACAGCAACACCTTCCAGGACGACGACTACAAGTTCGGGAGCCTGACGCACAGCGACGCCGCGGTGCGGAACAAGGCCATCGACCACATGTACGAGTGCATCGACGTCATGGACGTGACCGGATCCCGCGACCTGAAGATCTGGCTGGCCGATGGTTCGAACTACCCGGGCCAGGCTGACATGCGCTCCCGGCAGGACTGGCTGCAGGAGTCCCTCCGGAAGGTCTACGACCGCCTCGGCGAGGGCCAGCGGCTGGTCCTCGAGTACAAGTTCTTCGAACCGGCGTTCTACCACACGGACGTCCCGGACTGGGGAACGTCCTACGCCCACTGCGTGCAGCTCGGCGAGAAGGCGCTGGTGTGCCTGGACACCGGTCACCATGCGCCGGGCACCAACATCGAATTCATCGTGGCGCAGCTCATCCGCCTCGGCAAACTGGGCTCCTTCGACTTCAACTCCCGCTTCTACGCGGACGACGACCTGATCGTGGGCGCCGCGGACCCCTTCCAGCTCTTCCGCATCATGGCCGAGGTGGTGCGTGGGGGCGGCCTGGACCCGTCGAGCGGAATAGCGCTGATGCTGGACCAGTGCCACAACCTCGAGGAGAAGATCCCCGGGCAGATCCGCTCGGTGCTGAACGTGCAGGAGATGACGGCGCGGGCGCTGCTCATCGACCGGACGGCGCTGGCCACGGCGCAGGAGGCCGGGGACGTGCTCGGCGCCAACGCGATCCTCATGGACGCCTTCTACACGGACGTGCGCCCCGGCCTCGCCGCCTGGCGCGCGGCGAAGGGGCTTCCCGCGGATCCGATGGCCGCCTACGCGGCGAGCGGGTACCAGCAACGCATCAACACCGAGCGACAGGGTGGCCGGCAGGCCGGATGGGGAGCATGAGCATGAGCTCAGGAACGACGACGGCAGGTCCCGGCACGACGACGAATCCCACCGTCAGCGCGCTCATCGCGCGTTCCAACCGGCTCGGCGCCGACAAACGGACCACCAACTACGCCGGCGGCAATACGTCGGCGAAGGGCGTCGGTACGGATCCCGTCACGGGCGAGGACGTCGAACTGCTGTGGGTCAAGGGATCCGGCGGTGACCTCGGCACGCTCACGGAATCCGGTCTCGCGGTGCTACGCCTCGACCGGATGCGCGCCCTGCAGGGCGTCTACCCGGGTGTGGAGCACGAGGACGAGATGGTCGCGGCCTTCGACTACACGCTGCACGGCAAGGGCGGGGCGGCACCCTCCATCGACACCGCCATGCACGGGCTCGTGGACGCGGCACACGTGGACCACCTGCATCCCGACTCCGGCATCGCCGTGGCGACGGCGGCCGACGGCGAGGCGCTGACCGCCACGATCTTCGGACCGAGGGTCGTGTGGGTGCCCTGGCGGCGGCCCGGTTTCCAGCTCGGACTCGACATCGCGGCGATCAAGGCCGCGCATCCCGACGCCATCGGGACGATCCTCGGCGGCCACGGCATCACGGCCTGGGGTGAGACCTCGGAGGACGCCGAGGCGAACTCGCGGTGGATCATCGACACCGCCGAGCACTACATCGCCGAGCACGGCCGCCCGGAGCCCTTCGGCGCCGCGCTCGAGGGGTACGGCGCGCTGTCCGCGGACGAGCGTCGTGCGAAGGCCGCGGCCCTCGCACCGACCATCCGCGGCCTCGCCTCCACGGACAAGGCCCAGGTGGGCCACTTCACGGACGACCCCCGGGTGCTCGAGTTCCTGGGCAGCGAGGCCCACCCCCGGCTCGGCGCCCTCGGCACGAGCTGCCCGGACCACTTCCTCCGGACCAAGGTGAAGCCGCTGGTCCTCGACCTCCCGTCGGACGCCGACGTCGAGAGCTGCCTGCTGCGCCTGCGCGAGCTGCACTCCGCCTACCGCGAGGACTACGCCGCGTACTACCGGCGCCACGCGACACCGGACTCCCCTGCGATGCGCGGTGCGGACCCCGCGATCGTGCTGGTGCCCGGCGTCGGGATGTTCTCCTTCGGGGCGAACAAGCAGACAGCCCGCGTGGCCGGGGAGTTCTACCTCAACGCGATCAACGTCATGCGCGGCGCCGAGGCGATCTCCGCCTACGCCCCCATCGAGGAGAGCGAGAAGTTCCGCATCGAGTACTGGTCGCTCGAGGAGGCCAAGCTCGCGCGGATGCCGAAGCCGAAGTCCCACGCGGGGCGGATCGCACTGGTGACGGGCGCGGCGTCCGGCATCGGCAAGGCGATCGCCACCCGCCTCGCCGCCGAAGGCGCCTGCGTGGTCATCGCCGACCTGAACATCGACAGCGCATCCGCCGTCGCCGCGGAACTGGGCGGCCCCGACGTCGCGATCGGCGTGCAGGCGGACGTCACCGATGCGGCCCAGGTGCTCCAGGCCGTGAAGGCCGCCGTCCTGGCCTTCGGCGGGCTGGACCTCGTGGTCAACAATGCCGGGCTGTCCATCTCCAAGCCGCTCCTCGAGACCACCGAGAAGGACTGGGACCTGCAGCACGACGTCATGGCGAAGGGTTCCTTCCTCGTGTCGCAGGCCGCCGCGAAGGTGCTGATCGAGCAGGACATGGGCGGGGACATCGTCTACATCTCCTCGAAGAACTCGGTGTTCGCGGGCCCGAACAACATCGCGTACAGCGCCACGAAGGCCGATCAGGCTCATCAGGTGCGCCTCCTCGCCGCGGAACTCGGCGGGTACGGCGTGCGGGTCAACGGGATCAACCCCGACGGCGTGGTGCGCGGCTCCGGCATCTTTGCCGGCGGCTGGGGCGCCAAGCGCGCAGCCGTGTACGGCGTCGAGGAGGAGAAGCTCGGTGAGTACTACGCGCAGCGCACCCTCCTCAAGCGCGAGGTGCTGCCCGAGAACGTCGCCAACGCCGTCGCGGTGCTGACCTCCGCGGAGCTCTCGCACACCACGGGCCTGCACATCCCGGTGGACGCGGGCGTCGCCGCGGCCTTCCTGCGCTGACGGACAGGGCGGACGACGCATGGACGCGGACGAGACCCCGGGTGGGCGAGCACGGACACAGCCGGACCTGCAGGGGCACGGTGCCGCCGATGCGGGCGGTTTCCACCAGAGCTTCGCCGCCGTGGACATCGGTGCGTCCTCCGGGCGGGTCATCCTCGGCCGCCTGACCGTCGCGGGGCCGCAGCTGGAGACCGTCCACCGGTTCCCCAACGGCGCGCGGTACCTCGATGGCGGCCTGCGGTGGGACCTCGACGCCCTGGTGGCGGAGGTGATCGTCGGTCTGCGGGCGGCCGCCGAGGTGGCGCACCGCAACGGTGACACGGTGGTCAGCATCGGCATCGACACCTGGGCGGTGGACTACGGGCTGGTGGACGACGCCGGGACGCTCCGCCACCTGCCGTTCAGCTACCGCGACGCCCGCACCGGCAGAACGGTGGACACCGTGCACACCGCCGTACCGCCCGAGCACCTCTACGCCCGGACGGGCCTGCAGTTCCTCCCCTTCAACACGGTGTACCAGCTGGCTGCCGAGCCGTTCCTGGCAGGCGTGCAGGCACTGCTGATCCCGGACCTGCTCGCGTACCGGCTCACCGGCGAGCGCCGCACCGAGACGACGAACGCCTCCACCACGGGCCTGCTCGACGCCCGTTCCGGTGCCTGGGCGGAGGACCTCTTCGCCGCCCTCGGTCTGGAACCCGGTCTCTTCCCGCCACTGGTGGAGCCCGGTCAGGTCATCGGCCGCCTGCTGCCGGCGGTCGTCGCGGCCACGGGTCTCCCCGCGGGGACGCCGGTCGTCGCGGTCGGGTCCCATGACACGGCGTCCGCCGTTGCCGCGGTACCTGCTGAGTCGGCGCACTTCGCGTACATCTCCTCCGGCACGTGGTCCCTCGTGGGCGTGGAACTCGACGCGCCGATCCTCACCTCCGCGAGCTGCGCCGCGAACTTCACGAACGAGCGGGGCGTGGACGGCACCGTCCGCTACCTGCGCAACACGGGCGGGTTGTGGCTGCTGCAGGAGTGCCTCCGCGAGTGGGCCGCCGAGGGCCCCGAACCCGTGCTCGCGGACCTGCTGGAGCGGGCTGCGCGCCTTCCGGCCGGAGGCCCCACCATCGACGCCGACAGCACGGACTTCCTGGCACCCGGGGGCATGCCGGGTCGCATCCGCCGGGCTGCCGGAATCACGGGCGGCGCCGGCACCAGCGGGGGGATCACCAGCGGCGGGGGCAACGACGGCGGGATCACGGGCGGCGCCGGCACCGCTGCGGTGCAGGCCCGGGCCGTGGTCGTGCGCTGCATCGTCGACAGCCTCGCCGAGGCCTACGCCCGCACGCTCGACGACGCCGCGAGGCTCTCGGGTCGGCTCATCGACGTCGTGCACGTGGTGGGGGGCGGGTCGCAGAACGCGTTGCTCTGCCAGCTCACGGCCGACCGCACCGGGCTCCCCGTGGTGGCCGGGCCCGTCGAGGCGACAGCGCTCGGCAACGTCCTGGTGCAGGCCCGCACCGCCGGGCGCCTACCCGCCGAGGGTGGTCTCGCTGCGCTCCGCGTCGCGGCCCGGCAGGCTGCGACGACCGTGCGGTACGAGCCGTCGTCGGATGCCGGGGCGAAACGTTCCCTGCCGCTCTCGTCAGCGCGGTCTGCGTAGGCCCACGGGGCCCTTCGCCGTGGACGGGTCCACCACGGCCCCGTGCTGCACCATCTCGGCCAGGCCTCGGTTCACGAGTCGCCGTGCTGCGCGCCGGGCCGCCTCCCGCAGCTCGGCCGAGTCGTTCGCCGGAGGGGCGACCCCCGCGGATGATCCGTCACCCCTCCGATGGTCGGCGCCGCTTCCGGGCGATGCACCGCCCACCGGGAGAGCCGTTGCGGCAGCGGCGGGATCGACCACCGCGTTCCGGGCACCCGCCGCGAGGCGCTCCAGGAGCCACTCCTCCAGCGCCGTGTCCGTGGCCGAGACCTTCCGCGCCCGGCAGGCGTCGCTGCAGTAGGCCACGGAGTCCCAGGACCGTTCCCACTTCTTCCGCCACTCGATGACGCGCCCGCAGGACCTGCAGTGCTTCGGCTCGGGCGTGACCGCTGCCGCCCTGCCCTGCGTCCGGTTCCTGCCGTTCCCGCTCACATGCGCCCGAAGACGGCTCGGATGACCGCGAAGATCCCGTAGCAGATCAGGCCGACGGCGATCGCCGTGAGAACGTATGCGCCCAGGGGGTGGGCCTGCAGCGCCTTGAGACTGCCGTCCAGCCCGGTGGACTCCTGGGGATTCCTGTCCAGCCCCGCGATGACGAAGAGGCCTCCGACCAGCAGCAGCGCAACACCCTTCGCCACGTGACCCACCACGCCGAGCACCTCGATGACCTGCCCGTGGGCCGTGTCCTCGAACCTGCGCAGTTCGGGCCTGAAGTTCCGCCGGGCGCCCTTGATGACGAAGTGCACGCCGATCCCGAGGATCACCCCGGCGGTCACGAACACCAGGAGTACCCCGGCGCCGGTCTCGAGGAGTGACCGCGTGAAGTCCACCGTCGACTCGGACGAGTCCGGATCCTCGCCGAGCGCGAAGCGCGCGAAGGTCCCGGCCATGGAGCCGTAGATGATCACGAGGGCGCCGGAGGAGATGTGTTTGCCGAGGCGCTCGCGCGTGGGCAGATGCCGTGCCCGCAGGGTGGCCTCGCTGAGCTGCCAGAGGGCGAGGCCGGCGCAGCCGACGGCGCAGACCCAGAGCGTCGGCGTCCCCAGTAGGCCTCCCGCGACCTCCTCGAGTGCGCCGGTGGGCTCCGCCTCCCCGTCACCGCCGAAGGCGATGCGCAGGGCGATGATGCCGATGAGGATGTGGACGACGGCGAGCGCTCCGAACCCGAGGCGCGCGGCCACGGCGAGAGCCCGGAGGTCCGAGGCCTGCTCCACGACGTCGGCGGCGCGCGCAGGCAGGCTCCGCCGATGGGCTCCGCCGTGCGTCATCCGTGTTCCTCCGCGTCGCGCTGCAGTGCGCTTGTTCGCGCACCGCTTCCCAGCATAGGGAGCATCACCGACGCCTACCTGGTGATCTGCCCGACGCCGGATCAGGGACGTGTGGCCACGAGCGCGTTGAGCGCCTCCCTCACGAGTTCCGCGCCGCCCTGCCCGCCGTAGTTCGCGGCGAACCGGGGATCGGCGACGTACATGTCGCCCAGTCCGCAGACGTACTCCGCGGAGAGTGCGCCGTCGTCGTCGCGCGGTACACCCGGGACGCCCGACAGCCACGCGACGTGCCGCGCCGCGAGGCCGGCCGCCTCCTCGCTCTCGGGGCTGACACCACGGGCAGCGGCGTCCGTCCATGCCGCTCCGAGGTCGCGGCTCTCACGGGAGAACCCGGCCCTGCCGTCCTCGCCGAGGCCGCGCCACCACGCGTCGCCCTGTGCGTACGCGTCCTGACCCCACCGCTGCTCCGCCTCCTCGCGGTGTCGCGTGTGGTCGAATCCGTCGAACATGGTCTCGGGCATGGGTTCTTCTCCTTCGTCGAGTGCCCGCACGGTGGCGAGGACAGCTGTCATCTGCCGGTCGAGCCGAAGCTGCTCACCGCGCAGGTGATCGAGGTGTTTCCGGAGCATCGCCGCCGGCGTCCCAGCCGCCGTGTCGGCGAGCAGCTCCCTGATCGCCGGCAGCGGGAGCCCCAGTTCGCGGAGCAGGAGGATGCGCTGAAGGCGCACCAGCCCGGCGCCGTCGTAGTAGCGGTACCCGTTGGGACCCACGCGCGACGGCGTGAGCAGCCCCACGTCGTCGTAGTGGCGCAACGTGCGGCTCGTGATCCCGCTGAGGCGGGCCACGGCGGAGATCGGGTGTTCCATGCCGCCTCCCTCGGTCCGGATGATCCGACGTGCTCTGTGTGGTCAACGGTAGGAGTTGACGCAGCGGCAAGGTCAACCCCGCCGGCCCGCTGCTCTCATCCCTGTCTCATGAACGGCGACTAGGCTCCCGAGGTCGGCCCGTTGAGGCTGCCGGAGAGGCTGGATGATGCAGGTCGAAGGGGATGGCACGTCCGTGGCGGACGACGCCTGGCGACGCCTGCGTCTGATCCGGACCTTCCTCGTGCTGTTGATCCCCGTGGCCGTGCTCGCCCTGACGAGCTACCTGCTGTGGCGGGCGATCGCCCGGTCCAAGCCGGAGACCTACGCCGACATCCACTTCTGGTTCTACTTCTTCGACGTGGGCCGCGAGATCAACGTACCCACCTGGTTCAGCGCCGGCCTGTGGATCCTGATCGGCGTGCTCACCGGCTACTGCGCCCGCCGGGCCACGCGCTTCCGGTTCTCCTGGGGCTTCTTCTCCTTCGTGGCGGTGTTCCTCTCGCTCGACGAGACCCTCGAGCTGCACGAGCGGCTGGACGTGATCGGCAACCAGCTGGCGCCCTACCTCCCCGTGCAGCTCGGCTTCACGTGGGTCATCCCGGGTGTGCTCATCGCCGCCGTCCCGTGCGCCGTGCTGCTGCGGCTGGTGCTCTCCCTGCCCCGCTCGGTGATGCTCGGCCTGATCGTTTCCGGCGCCGTGTTCGTCGGCGGGTCCGTCGGTGCGGAATCGCTCTCCGGCATGGCACTCGTCAACGGCGGCGCGGCGCCGTCGTTCTTCGTGCTCACCCTGATCGAGGAGACGCTCGAGATGACGGGGCTCGCACTCTGCCTCGCCTCGCTGCTCCACATCCTTGAGTACCGACCGGTCGACGGCGGCATCGCCTACCGCGTTGCGGCGCTCAGGCGGGCCTCACGCGCCTCGGAGGAGCGAGCGACCGCCGACGAGGAAGCCGCGTGGTCGGGGCGCGCCGCGAGTGGAACCCACGAGGGCCGGGCAGCGGGCGGACCGGCTGTGCCGGCGTCGGCCACAGCGGCGTCGTCCACAGCGGCGCAATCCTCAACCACGCCCGACGCCTGACCGTGGAACACCCGCGCCGGACGCCTGACCGGGGGACATCGGCGCCGGACGCCCGTCGCGGGGCTGCCGTGGGCACTTTCGGGCCGCGCAGGCCGCTCGCGCGCACCTGTCACGGACCAGCGGCGGCGCAGCGAAAGGTGTCCCGCTACGCCGAGCGCGTCAGTTGTACCAGAACCACTGCGGCGGGCGCCACGATGCCGGTACGGCGTGGGCATTGAACGTGCCGCACTCCGAGCAGGCGTAGCTGACGCTGGCCGGCAGCAGTCTGGAGGTGTGATCGGCCTGCCGCGCCGGCACGAATTCCTCGTAGATGAGGTAGTCGTCGGTGTGGCAGCGGGGACAGGTGGGTGCCTCTCCCGCGAGCTCGTCGGTGGTGGAGGACCTGCTGGTCTGCAGGCTTCTGGTGTGATCGATCATTGTCATGAGATTCACCGTTTCCGTCTTGCATTCAACGCTGGATGCAAGTAGTAAGGGGACTGATACTTCGAATATAGACGCCTGCTTCTCCCAGTGGAAGCAGGCGTGACTGTGACAGCCTCATTCAGGACCACTAGGACGGCCTGAGTCAGGACCACCTGCGACTCGCCGGTTCCCTGTGACGGTTTGATTCAGGACCACCTCCACTCTTGTTCTCATGTGATGGGACGGGCTCGTGGAGGTTCGGATGAGGTTGCGTATGGAGTTGTTTGCCAGCATTCGTAGAGATGCCCGAGTTGAGGGTGCTTCGATCCGGGAATTGGCCAAGCGGTATCAGGTCGGCAGAGACACGGTCCGTCAGGCCCTCGCGAGTCCAGTCCCACCGGCCCGGAAGATTCCGGTACGGAGCGCGCCCCGCTTGGATGGCTTCAAGCCTGCGATCGACACGATGCTCGTCGAGGACATCACAGCACCCCGGAAGCAACGCCATACCGCTCGGAGGATTCTTGCCCGACTGATCGAGGAACACGGGGCTGAGGAGTTGTCGTATTCCACGGTTCGGGACTAGGTCCGGGTACGTCGTGCGGAGATCGATGTTGAGGCCGGCCGCAGGGTGGAGGTGTTCGTCCCGCAGGAACACGCACCAGGCGCGGAAGCCGAGGTCGACTTCGGTGAGGTCTGGGTCGTCCTCGACGGGGTGAAGACGAAGTGCCACATGTTCGTCTACCGGCTCTCCCACTCCGGGAAAGCCGTCCACCGGGTGTATCCGACGCAGGCGCAGGAAGCGTTCCTCGAGGGACACATCGACGCGTTCACCGCCTTGGGTGGTGTCCCGACCAGACATATTCGGTACGACAACCTCACTGCTGCGGTGACGTCGGTGGTATTCGGGCTGGAGCGTTCCCCGGTTCCACTGCTTTAGCCAGGGCACGGGAGGCTGGTTCATTCACCAACGCCCATGAAGCGTTCTGGGCGGCGTCCCGGCGGGTCAACGGTGATGCCGATGGGACCCGAGAACTCATCGATGTCTTGCTCCTGCACCGGTTCATGCACCCCAATGACATCCAGGCCGGCATCCGCGCCGCCCTCACGGTGGGGGCGGTCAGCGCCGACGTCGTCGCGGTCGAAGCACGCCGACACGCAACCGAACACCTGACCAGCGACCAGGACCGGACCGCGAGGGACCTGGCATCCATGGGTGGGTCCAGTTCGGACCGTCATTCCGACGGCCATCGTGGTGCTCACACTGATCAGCGCGAGCAACGAGTTGTCAGTCTCACCCAGCGCCGGCTCATGGACCCAGCC